>JBPCQC010000145.1:0-16617 GCA_050998515.1 Verrucomicrobiales bacterium | reverse complement strand
AGACTTTCACCGTGACGCTGAGCAATCCGCAAAACCTCAGCGGCGGCGCGGCACCGGCGCTCGGCCCGCCCACGAGCGCCACCGTCACCATTCAGGACAACGACGCGACCGGGCCGCAAGACGTCTCCGGCGCCATCACCGTCTCCGGCGCGCCAAAGGCGAATGCGCGCGTTACGCTCTTCACGGCCGATCTTGCGTATTTCCGCGAGGTTCGCAGCGACGCGTTAGGCAGTTACGCGATCACCACCGTGCCGGCGGGCAGCTACCGGCTCGGCGTGGCGGCGCGCGGATTTCAGTATCAGGAAATCGGCGTGACGACCGGCGGCGCAAGCGCCGCGCAGAATTTCGCACTGGCCGCAGAAACCCATCCCGGCGTCTGGACGCTGAACGGCAGCATCGCTCCCGAGCTGCTCGAAGGCACCGGCTCCGGCACGCTGCTGCCGACGGGCGAGGTGCTCTTTTGCCATGATACGCTCGACCCCGTGTGCATCGACCCCGTGACGGGCGTGAAATGGTTTCCGCCCACGAGCGTCACGCCGCAGGGCTGTCACATCATGACGTTGCTGACGCGGGGTGATGCCTACTACGGCGGAGGCTCGGTGAGTGGCAATCCGCAGGACACGGTCACGCAAGTCTCGGAATATTACCGCCGGACGACGAATGCATGGACCCAACTCGCGAACATGAACCTCGGGCGCTGGTACCCTGGCCTCGTGCGCCTTCCGGACGAGCGACTGCTGCTCCTCGGTGGCGAGGTTCCGCCCAATGGCTACAACCGCACTAACACCTGCGAAATCTACAATCCGGCGACGAATACTTACACCAACACCGGCTCGTTCAACCTGCCCTCGGAAATCCCGCCCGCATTGCTTTTGAAAAACGGGACGGTCTTCAAAACGTGGCGCTACCCGGAGTTCTACAGCATCACCGCCGGAACATGGAGCGCCGCGCCCAATATGCTCCAAGCCCGCATCGGCGCGCCCACCGGCGACCATTGCGACCACGAAATAGTCTATCTCCCCGACGGGCGCGTCATGGCCATCGGCATCGCTCCGGCGGCCGGCGTGACGAATCCAAACATGGTCGAGTTCTTCAATCCGGCAACGAACGCGTGGTCGCTCGGGCCGAATGTGCGCTACCAGCGGATGCGCCCGGAGACGGTGCTGCTCCCGGACGGCCGGGTGTTCGCATGGGGCGGTGAATACACGGGGCCAGCCGGCGCGGGTCCGGTGCTCAAGAACGCGGGACAGGTGCCGAACTGCACGAACACCGCCGATCTTTTCGATCCCGCGACGAACTCATGGCGGCCCGTCGCCGACGCCAAGCGCTGGGTTCACTATCACAACGTCCAACTCCTCCTGCCCGACGGCCGCGTGATGAATACGGGCGGCGCTGGAGCCGGCAGCATCTTCGGCGGCGACAGCTCGGTGGAGTATTTTTCGCCGCCCTATCTCTTCCGCGGCGTGCGGCCGAAGATCGACGCGGTGAGCACGACGGATCTGGTGCCCGGCGGCAGCGTGACGCTGCAAGTTTCGCGCACGGCGGCGGTCACGGAGGTGGTGCTGCTCGGCACGCGCGCATACTCGCATTGGGTGGACGCGGGCACGCAGCGCTATCTCTCGCTCCCTTTCACGCAAAACGGCGCGCAGGTCGCGGCCACGCTGCCCGGCGACAACGTGGAGGCGCTCGCCGGCTGGTATCTGCTGATGGTGATGGTGGACGACATTCCGTCCGAGGCCCGCATCGTGCGCGTGACGCCGAGCGCAGCGGCGCCGATTCCTTCGCTGCCGACGGTCACGATCGCTGCCGCGGGAACGCCGTCCGAAGCGGGCGCGACTGGCACCTTCACCTTCACTCGCACCGGCGGAACCACGGCGCCGCTCGCCGTGCGCCTTGTTTACGGTGGGAGCGCGGAAACGGGCGAGGACTACGCGCCGCTCGCGGAAACGTTTACGATCCCCGCCGGCAGCGCGACGGCAGTGCTCACGCTCATGCCGGTAAACGACACGCTCGGCGAAGGCGCAGAGACGGTGGACGCCACCCTCGATCCGCACGTTCACTACACGGTCGGTGCGACGTCGATCGCGACGCTGGCCATCGCGGACAAGCCTTTCGACAATTGGCGCTTCACCAAGTTCGGCGCGGACGCAAACAACCCTGCCATCAGCGGCCCGCTCGCAGACCGCGATGGCGATGGTATCGTCACCCTGATCGAGTTCGGCCTCGATCTCGATCCTCTTACACCTTCGACCAGCGGGCTTCCGGTGCCCGGCACCAGCAACGGGCAGCTCACCATCGCCCTCACCCGCAACCCCGCGGCGACGGACCTGCGCTTCACCGTGCAAGTCTCGCCCGACCTCATAACGTGGACCGACGGCTCGACCTATGCCGCCGCCGGGAACACGCCGAACACCGCCGCCACCACCGACATCACGCCGAACGACTCCCCCGCCGGCTACACCCTCGTGGTCGACAACGCTCCCGCCAGCGCCACGCCGCGATTCATTCGCGTGCAAATCGCCCCGCTCTGACCTTGGCACGGGCTTCAAACGCGCTCACCTTCACCCCCATCCACAAAATTATGGAATTCCCTTCCGCTCTCCGCTTCTCGTTCATCGCCGGTCTCGCCTGTCTCCTCTCTCTGGCGCCGCCCGCCGCCGCGCAATGGGCCGGCTTCAACGACCAAAGCGCTGCTCTGGGCACCAATACCTTTTCCTTCGTGGGCGCGAATGCAGCGGCGGGCGACACGAACGAAAACTACTACGATGGCGACATGGGAGACTTCGATGGCGATGGCTGGATGGACCGGGCGTTGATCGCCCGCTATGGACTTCTGTTCAATACCGGTGGCGGGTTTATGACTCCGGTGGCGAACACGATTACCGGCGGCACCTATCGGTTCGGTGACAAAGACGGGGTCGGCAACGATGCCACCCAGTGGGCAGATGTCGATAACGACGGCGATCTCGACATCATCCAGGGTGGCAACGGGGAAACGCTCACGTTGCAGATGAATTCCTCGGCGGGCCGGTTCACCACCAAGCCGATCCCGTCGGTCAGCGCGCTTCAAATCATAAATACCGACCTCGAAAAAGATGGCGATGTGGACCTCGTCATCGCCCACGCCTTTTGCTCGGACATTCAATGCGGCCACGGCTGTCCTGAAGGCGGTTGCCAGGGGGTCGGCAACTGGCCGAAGCAATTCAATATTTTCAGAAACGACGGGAGTGGCACATTTACCAACGTCACGGTCGTCGCCGGCTTCCCAGGCAATTGGGGCGAGAAGTTGATCGTGGGGCTTGTCTCCGGCGATGTCGATAACGACGGCGATTTTGACATCATGATGGTCAACGGGATCGACCGCGGAATTACGCTCGCTCGCAACAATGGCACAGGGGTTTTTGTCCGCACGCTCGTGCCTTTTGCCGTCGCGATGGCAGCCATTCGACCAATCACGAGCGGGTTTAGCCAGGGGATGAATCTCGGCGACATCGACGGCGATGGCGACCTGGATCTCGTCTGCGCCCTCGCTCGCGACACCGCCGGCTCGCCGCATCCGCGCGTGGCGCACGCCGTTTTTATCAATGATGGCGCGGGAAATTTTATCGAGGAAACAGCAACGCGGTTCACCGTGGCCGGCACGAGTTTTTACGCAGGGGGCAATGGCAAGTTGATGGACGCTGATTACGATAACGATCTCGATTTCTTCGCGTTCGATGGCGAGACCCGGCATTTTCAGGTGTATCTCAATGAAGGCACAGGCCGCTTCACCTACAACGCGGCGCAATCACGGACTTTTGCCGGCGGAAGCAGCGCGAGCGGCACCGGCGCGGACAATGACGTGACCGACCTGAATCGGGACGGGGCCTACGATGTGTGGATAGGCGCGGCCGGTCAAGACCCGCGGACATTGGTAAACACCTTCCAGTCCGCGGACGGACAGCCGGCAAACCTGCCGCGGAATTTATTGGTGACAGCCGCCAACACAAGCGGGGTCACCCTTGCGTGGCAACATCCGCCGTATGCGGACGTTGCCCGATGGTATAAAGTCTACAGGGCAACCGCTCCTGGCCTTGCGCCGGCAGATCGACGCTTGATCAAGCGCGTGGCGCGCAGCCGGCATCAGGACGAGGGCTTCGCTGCACCGCTGACACAATTTACCACCACGGCCGCATTGAACGACCCCGACGTGGTACTCGCCGGCTCAAACAACGAAGTGCAATTTATCGACCGCACTGGAGCGCCCGGCGTGACATACTTCTATTCGGTCAGCCACGTGGGCACGGAAAATATCGAGAGTGTGCCTGCTGCGGAAGTGGCTGCCGCCGCGCCGCCGATAGCCAGTGCCGACACGACGCCGCCCACGCTGGATATTCTCAGCCCGGCGATGCAGGATTGGTCGCCTTATGCGCGAATCGTCCTGCACTACGGTGATGGCGGCAGCGGCATCAACACTGGCAGCCTGCGGGTCTCATTCAATCGCGCCCTGGGCAATGCCGCCGCAGATGGGCGAGCCGCCGGCTCTGACATCAGCGACCTTTTTTTCCGCAAGGACACGAGTGCTTATATAGCGGCGCTGTCCGGTTCGCTTGCGCTGCCGCAGAATCAGCTCGCAACTCTCACAGCGATGATCGCTGACAACGCCGGAAACGTGCAGACGAAGACAGTGCAATTTTTCGTGAGTGTGCCGGTGCCTGCGCCACCAACGGCTGCCTTGACCACAAGCACCACCGGACTCGGAGCGCTCACGACGGATTTTTCGGGCACCAACTCGACGGCTGCGCCCACAAAAATTGTGCGCTGGGAGTGGTATTTTGGCGACGGCACAACCGCCTTTGGCCGCACGGTACGAAAAGATTTTGCGGCGGGCGGAACATTTCCCGTCACCCTGCTGGTGCGCGACCTGCGAGGAGGCGTCGCTACGGCTTCCCGGACCGTTGCGGTCGCAGATTTGGCGTTTCTCAGCACCGCTTTCGAGGGCGGCAGATTCGCGGGAACGTTTCCTTCGGCAGCGGACAGGACGTATGTTATCGACAGCAGCAACTCGCTCGAACCTGCATCGTGGGCCGAAATTGCGCGCTTTCCTGGAACGGGTTCGACGCTGTCTTTCACGGACCCCGCAGCCGTTTCGAGTTCTCGCAAGTTCTTCCGGCTTCGGCTTGGGCCGTAAGCCGCCGCTTTTGCCGCTCTTTCCCGGCCTTAACATCGATGCGAGTCGATTTGGCTTCGATGGCGCAGTGTCATCTTTCTCGATCGTCCAAGAAGCAAAACGAGCATCGATTTCATGGCGGCTATTTCTTTTGCAGCGCCAGGGTTTTTTTCAGCGACGCGGCGAGTTTGGGGGCGGTTCCTTTGCCCCAATAGTGGAGGAAGAGGTAACGCGGCTGCTCGTGCGTCATGTGCTGGTGAATGGCGACAATATTCACGTCCTCGGCTCTGAGGGTTTTGAGCACCGGTTGGAGTTCGTCTTCGAGGACGCAGAAGTCGCCGCATACCACCGCGTTGTCGTCAGTGCCGGCAAACGCTGCCCAGGTGTTCACTCCCATTTCTTTCCCCACCTCGCATCCGCAGGGCATTTTCGCCAGGCGGCCAATGACGGCTTTATACATGCCGTCCTTCATCCGTCCTTTTGCGCCGAGGACGGAGTCAAGCGACGCGCCGGTGATGGCATTTTTGGCCGGGGCGAACGCCTTTCCGAAGAGCCGCCGCGGCTGTGGCTGCGCGGCTCGCACCGTCTTTGCGGTGTCGAGCGCCGACTTAACCGCAGTGCAAAGTTTCGCGGTGTCGCCCTCGCCGGCGATGTGCATGAAGTAAACCTTTGGTTCGTCGGCGAAGAAATGGTTGTGCAGCGCCGTGACACTCAGTCCGCCATCGAGTGCGGCGGACATGGCGGCATTCACCTCGTCCTCGAACAGCACCAGGTCGCCCGCGACCATCGCCTCCGCCTTCACGCCTGAGCGGAAGGCGGCCCATGAGGTAAGGCCCATGAACGGCGGCATCGTCCATCCATCGACAGAGATCTTCACGTCCGAGCGCGGCGCCGTGATCTTGAAGACTTGCTCCGCTTCGTTGAGTGTTCCTTTTAAGTGGGTGAGTGCCTCAATTCTCGCAGTGTCGAGCTCGGCCCGGGCCATGGAACCCGCCACGGCCAATGAGATGAGGGTGATGATTTTGTAAATCATTGGCTTGGCGTTGATGCCCTTCAATTACGGCTGGCAGTCTCGATTGGACCTGCAAACACTCTATGAATGGATGCCGCACCCTGTCCAGCGGCTACCAGGTGCGGCTGGAGGCCGGGTGGCAGCCCACTCACGGAGACGGCCAGGGCTGATTTTTTCATTGTCGCTGACGTCAACCGTCGTCAAGGGTTGCGGTTGATTTCTCCGGCCTCACAGAGGCCGGCTACAGCGCTGTAGCCGGGGTCTGAGACCGCGGTCGGATGGGCAGGATTGGAAACCTGAAGTACCATGAAAAAATCAGCCCTGGAGACGGCAAGGGCAGCTTTTTGCTTGTGTCCGTGACGCCTCAGGGGGCATTATATTGCGAGTAAAGCGATACCTATGAAAGGCTCCCCTGCGTTACTCGCCGTGATGCCCGCGCTCGCCGCGGCTGTGATTCTCATGGGCGCTCATACAAAAGCGTTAGCCGTCACCGTTTACGCTCTTACAGTCAACAACGGCTTGTTTGCTTTTGACAGCGCTACCCCTTCATTGCCGTTTGCCCCGCCAATGCCAATTACTGGCATCAATGCCGGGCAGGACATCGTGGGCATCGACTTTCGGCCGGCCAACGGTCAACTCTACGCGCTCGGCTACAACTCCGGTTCGGAACTGGCGCAGGTTTACACCGTGAACGTCAACACGGCGGCGGCCACCGCGGTGGGTATAGGTGCGAACTTAATCGGTGCCTTTTTTAGCATGGACTTCAATCCTGTCGTCGACCGTATCCGCGTGGTGACTTCGGCGAATACAAACTATCGATTTAACCCTGACAACGGAGCCCTTGCAGCCACCGACCTCATGCTCGCCTTCGCGGGTGGCGGCACTCCCTTGGTAACAGGCGTGGCCTATACGAACAATTTTGCTGGAGCCCTTCAGACCACGCTCTACGGCTACGAGGCAGGATCGAATTCGCTGGTGACGATTGGCGGACCGAATGGCGTTCCTTCGCCCAATGGCGGCCAGGTTTTCCCGGTAGGACCTTCGGGAATCTTCGCCGAAGCGCCACGAATTGGTTTTGATATTTTCGGCAATTCAACAGCCTTCCTCAGTGCCCGGACGGCAATTGGACCAGCAGCTATTGATCGATTCTACACGGCTGATTTGGCGACCGGGATGCTTACGGCACTGGGCACATTCCCGCTGGCCGGCGTTGAAGATATCGCGGTGATTCCGGAGCCGGGAGTCGTGAATCTTGCAATGCTGGCACTTTTCGCTCTCCTTCGCCGGCGTCCGCGGCAATCATAGTCATTCGACAGGCAGAACGCCACATCCCGCCTTCCTTGATCCGTTTTAATTTGTCTGACGGCAAATATTCTTTGTCACTCATGGGTCGGATTCGCCCCTTGATGGAGGGCTCGGACATTGCGCTTTGGGCAACGCGCAGCGCTGCAAAAACTCCAGCGGGGCCCAAACGTCAAAGCTCATTGTTCCCGGCGAAAAATTTTTTTGATAAAAAGAAACAAGGACAAAAGGCACCGGGCAACGCCTTCCCGCATAAGCCGCGGAACGCTCTTGGCGAGTTGCGGGTGCGGCTCGGGATTATAAGAGGGGTCGATGGGCTTTTTGACATCCATAGGACAAGCGAAACTTACCGCTTCTTTGAAGCGATGGCAAGGTGAGCATCGAGCAAATCGCCCTCCTCAGACACGCCTCTCTCTGATTGCATGCGGGGCAAAACGGCGAGGCTCGTTCCTTGAGTCCATCGAGAGGAGTTTCAAGCGCGAAGCGTAACCGATGCAATAATTGAGAATGCATCCGCGTTACTTGCTTTCGTTGCTAAAAGAAGCCGCTTCCGAATGGATCGATGACAACGCGATGCGCCTCAGCTCATCACTTGCGTATTACGCGATTTTCTCGCTGGCGCCTTTGCTTGTGATCGTTATTTCGATCGCCGGGCTGGTCTTTGGCGAGGAAGCGGCCCGCGGGCAATTGGCGCTGCAAATTTCCACCCTGGCGGGGAAGCGCGCTGGAGAGGCGATTCAGTCGGCGGTGCAGTCCAGCGCATCGCAGAAAACGACCGGAGTGCTCGCAACAGTCATCAGCACTGCGGTGCTGTTCTTTGGCGCAACCACGGTGTTTGCCGAGCTCAAGGACGCGCTCAACACGATTTGGGGCGTCGTCGTAAAGCCCGGGCGGCCGTTTCTAACACTCGTGCGTGATCGCTTCCTCTCGTTCTCGGTCGTAATGGCGATCGGCTTTCTGCTGCTCGTTTCGCTGGTTATCAGCGCGCTTCTCGCCGCGTTGGGACAATACATGAGTGGGCGCATTCAATTTTCGCCAGCGCTGTGGCGGACGTGGGATGTTATGATCTCATTCGCCGTGGTCAGCGGGCTCTTCGCCATGATCTTCAAACTGCTGCCCAACGTGCGCATCGGCTGGCGCGACGTGTGGATCGGGGCCGTTGCGACCGCCTTCCTTTTCACGCTCGGCAAGTTCATTATTGGCAATTATCTCGTCACCAGCACCATCGCGTCGAGCTTCGGCGCGGCGGGATCGGTCGTGATCGTTCTCGCCTGGATCTATTACTCGGCTTGCATCCTCTTCTTCGGCGCCGAGATCACGAAAGTGTACGCGCGCAAACTCGGTTCCGGCATTGTGCCGAACAGCCGCGCGGTTTTCGTTGATGACCTGATCCGCGCGAGGTTGGCCCTGCCAGTGACCGACCCAGCGGTCGCCCAGCCGCCTGGATCAACTGCGCCGAAGCAATAGGGAATGGGATCCAACGAAACCCCCTACACGCTCTCGACTTGCATGCCGTCGCACTCAGCCTTGCGAGCCTTTTGTCGCCAACTCTTCTGGAGCCTCTATGACAGTGCCAATAGCGTCGCCGCTTCTGGACGGCGGCGCGCGTTTCGCGATCTCCTCCATAACTTCGGTGGCGTATTCCTGGAGGAGGCGCTTTTCGTGGTCGGTGAGCTGGCGTGGCTTCAGGTCCAGCAGGCAGAGCGAACCGATCGGCTGGCCATTTGGCGCGAGAATCGGGACGCCGGCGTAGAAACGGATGCCGTGTTCTTTGAGCAGCGGGTTGTTCGCAAATCGCCGGTCGCGCGCGAGGTCTTCGATGACCATCACCTGGTTTTTCGCGACCACATGTCCGCACACCGAGACGCTGCGCGCGGTCTGGCGCGCCTTGGCAAGATCCTCGGGCAGACCGGTCTGCGATTTGAAAAACTGGCGGTCGCGATCGATGAGCGAGATGAGGGCGATGGGCACCTCGAAGACGCGCGCGAGCTTCGCGGTGATCCGGTCGAAGACCGGCTCGGCTTCCGTGTCGAGCAGCTTCAATTCGGCGAGCGTCGCGAGGCGCTCCTCCTCGTCCGCGGGAATCGGCGCGGGCGTCATCTCTTCGGTCAGCGGTGGCGCGAGCTTCGCAATCTGCACGAGCGCGTCGGCGAGCGTGGTGACCACCTCATCGGCACCCGAATCGCGCAGGCGCGAGGCCGCTTCGGTCACGTCTTCGGTTGCGCCCCAGAGGCCGATCACGATTTTTTGTTTTGGCAAAAGCGTGCGCAATTTCAGGCAGAGATAACGGGCGTGGATGACGGTGGACGGCGCCACGACCGAGATGCAGACGACATCCACATCCGCCTTTTCCACCAGCCCGAGCAGCTCGCCGGCGACGAGCTTGGCCGGGGCATTCTGTGCGCCGAAGCCTTGCTGGCGCAGCAACTGCACGAGCATCGCGCCGGCGAGCTCATCGCGATCAGCGCGCGCCGGCAGGCAGTAAACGCGGCAGTCCGGCGCGAGCGCGGGCGGCGCCGGAGCGGCATCGTCGGCCGCAGCTTCGGCTTTGTCCTTCGCGACTTTTGCCGGCACGGCGGGGCGGGTGCCGAGGTCCTCGATGATGTCGCGCATGCTCTGCTCGACGTAGCTGAGCTGCGCTTGATCCAGCAACTCCGCGCGTGCATCGGTCTCCGCGGCGGTGAGCACCGGGATGAACACGGAGTCGTAAAGCGCGGTCAGCGAGTTCGCTTTCAAATACGACTCGACCAGTTCCAATTCGTCGCGTTCGCCGGGTGTGAGCAGACGATGGTAGCAATCCTCGGCGGGCGTGAGCGCTTCCTCATCGCTCAGCACGACGCCGAGGAAAGAGAGGCGCGGCACGTGACGGCCCATGACTACGAGGCAAACGGTGAGCGGCGTCGCGAGGACGAGGCCAACAGGCCCCCAGAGCCATGTCCAAAACACCGCCGCCACGATCAGCGCCATGGAGGATACCCCGGTGTGCACGCCGTAGAGCCACGGTTCCATCACGTTGTTGAGGAGCAGCTCGAGCACGGCGAAAAGCGTCACGGTGAGAATTGGCATCGCCCAGTGCGGCGAGACGGCCAGCGCGAGGAGCGTGGGAAGAATAGTGGCGACCCATGGCCCGATGTAGGGAATAAATCGAAGCACGGTCCCGAACGCGCCCCAAAGCACGGCATTCGGGACGCCGATGAAGGAAAGGCCGATCGCGATCACCGTGCCGTAGGTCACATTCACCAGAAGCTGCATGAGGAGATAACGCGAGACCCGGCGGCCCGCATCGTCCATGGCGCGCGTCGTGGTGCTGATTCGCCCCTGGCCGATGAGTCGGATAAGCCGGCTGCGCAAATCTTCGCGCTGGAGGAGCATGAAGATGACCAGCACCAGAACCAGCGCGGCCGTGCCCAAAGGCCCGAGCAGCGGCGCGACAATGAGCTGCACCAGTTGGATTGGATTAGCTTTGGAAGACTCGACCGCCTGCACCTGCATCGCGGGAGAAGGCGAGTGCGGCGTCGAAGCGACGGCCGTGTCTGGTTTGCCGGGCTCCTGCGTAATGGTTGGTACAGGGGGCGCCGTTCCCCCAGGCAGCTCTTGTTTCAGCTCCTCGACTATCTCCGACAGCTTCGTGAACGCGCCGCCTTTCGGAGTCTGGAAGGCGTGCATCTTGGTAATGATGTTGCCTTTGTATTCGGGCAGCTTCGTCGCCAGATCGACAAGCTGCCGGGTGAGCATCCAGCCCGCCGCGCCCAAGCCGGTGAAGATCAGCGCCACTACCACCAGCACAGCCGCGATGCGGCCGATCCAGCGCTCGATGCGCGTAACCAGCGGCGAGAGCAGAAAGGTGAGCAGCGCCGACAGCGCGAACGGAATGAGCAGGTCGCGGGCGAAATAAAGCGTCGCGACGATGAACGCCGTCAGCGCGACGGTCCAGATGCCGACGAGCGCAGCGGTGGCAGTCGTTTTGGTTTTGAGCGGGGGCATGGCGCCTGGCACAAGTTTGTACGCTTGGGCGCGGCGGACTGGCAGTCCGCTCGCTTCCACCGTATCCATCGCGCGTCCTCGCCTTTCCGACCATCCGAACGCGCTAAGGGGAGTCCCTTAACCTGAGGCGGATGCAAGATTCAATTTGAAAGGGCGAGGTCTGGGTCAGGAGCAAGGCAGCGAGCACCGAAAGTGCCGCTCCAGTGCTGAAGGCGACCGCCGCGCCATGCTGCAGCCAGAGCCAGCCGAAAAGCACGCTGCTGGGAAGGGCAGCAAGGCCAGTCGTGCAGTGATACCAACCGAAGGCAGTTCCGCGTATCTCCGGTGGCACAACGACGGAAATCCACGAGCGTTCGGCCGGCTCCGCGAGGGCAAAGTAAAGCCCATATATCATGAACAGCGTGATCAGCGTCGGCGCTGTCGCCTTATTTCACCACCTGGGCCATCAACGTTTTCGCTTTCTGTTTCTCGGACTCCCACACCGCAATCACTCCCGATTGATGCGGCAGGGAACCGGCGGAAACAAACGTGCCCTGGCGGTCCAGCACGCGTGGCGGCTCTTTGCCGCGTTGCCACATGAGGCCAGCGGGCTCGTGCCAAAAATGGTGGGCTGTGGAGCCGCAGGGCGCCACGACTGGATGACGCCCGTTCTTTGACAGCTCTGTTTCGGCCGAGCCGGTCGAGGTTAAAATCGAGTTCTCGCGCCGCCACACCGTCAGCGGTTTGCCTGCAGCGTCAAAAGCCATTGCCCCGCCATCCATCGGACAGGCATTCAATTTCCAGGTGCCGCTGCCAAGCTTGGTGGCGTCAGCAAAGTTTTTTCCGTGATCCCGGCTCACGGCCAGATACATGTCGCGACTGCCATCGAGCCAGTTGCGCCACATCGCCGAAATTTCGCCGCGGCCATCGATCGCCACCGAGGGGTGGCAACATTCGCAAATATGGCCATCAGGGGACTGGTAAACGCGTGTGTTCCTGCCCCACGTCTTTCCGCCGTCGCTCGAGACAGCGGACCACAGTTCCATCCCTCCCGAGCGAATATCAAGCCAGACCAGCGCGACCTGTCCCGTTGCATCCGAAGCCATCGCGTGCATCCCCTCGCGCGCGGATTTCTCGACTTCATTAATCCGCGCTGGCTGTGACCAAGTCGTGCCTCCGTTGTCCGACGTCCAAACGCGAAGGTCTCCATCCCCATGAGAAATCGCGCTTATGGCGACTCGGCCGGAACTTGCCGTGACCCGCGGCCCGCGCCTCATCCCGAGTGCGAGCTTGCCCGGTACGCTGCCGACAAGCCGCGGTGTCGCGAACGTCTTCCCGCCATCGGGCGAAGGCGCGCAGTGAACAGAATTCTCTTTGCCGAAGGCGACGAACACTCGCGCTTTTTCGTCCACAGCGACTTGCGGCTGAGTCGCGCCATGCAGCTCGGGTGGAATCAGTTCGATCGGCCGATCCTCGGCTTGAGATAGGAAGAATGGCGGGCAGAACGCCAAGGCGGAGACAGAAATAAGGCGGGCAAAAAACATAGGTCAGCGGCTCATCTTCGCTGAAATCGGAACGCATGCAAAGTACACGAGGAAAGGAAGTGCGGCTTACGGTAGGGCGTGATGACCCAGAGCGCGAAAAGGTAGGGCGTGATGACCCATCGCGCCGCCATCTTCAAAGCGGACGCCTGTGGTCAGGCCGTCCCTGCCTTGGCATTTCTGCGTTTAAAAGGCCGAATGGGCCGAACATTAAGGCGAGTGTCGAAATCGTTCGAAAGATCCGGTTTCGAATCCTGCACGCGGGGCGATCAAAGGACGCACTCAGCCTCTTGCGGAGAGGCCTGAGCCTGGCTGTGGTTCGGCCATGGCCCCCACCTGTTACCATTACCTTAGAGAAACCCATTAGACCCTTAGGCCTAAGTCCCTGATGCCGAAGTTAGGCACCCTAAATACTTGTCACAGGCACAGATCGTGCTAATATCGATTTTAAGAAATGGCTCTCTCACAGCGGTAAAAAACATCAAAACTCTAAAAAAAGCGAACAGAGTTTTTGCAATTTTCGTTAGTGGGTATCATAATTCTGAATAATCGCAAACCTGCGTCTTTTTGAGCGAGGACAGAAGTCCTTAAGAATCCGTAAAATTATTGACTGCTTTATGGACCGGATGCTCACTTCATCACTTACTTATTGAATATGGTTCCCGTGCCCTTCGACTATGGAACCAAGGGCGGCAGCTTGCCCGGATCCTCCATCAGTCCAGCGAGTCCTTTGAGGGGTGCGCAGACAGGGCTGAATTCATCGGAGGACTTCGCGCCGCTGTCGGCCACCGGGCATAACCTCGACGGGGATCCGGTTCCTGGCTGCACCCCGACTCTGATCTCGTCAACTTGCGCGGAAGGTTTCGAAGAGCAGTGCGGGCTGCCGGTGTGGAAGCGAACTCTCGACCTTGCGTGTTTGGTTTTGGGCATTCCTTTTTGGGGTCTGCTCATGGTCTTGGTGGCGGCATGGATCAAGTTGACCTCGCCCGGGCCGTTGATCTACCGGCAGGAACGAATCGGCTTACGCGGGAAACGTTTTGTGCTCTTCAAGTTTAGAAGCATGAAGGCGAACATCGGCACCCGAAGTCATGAAGGCTATTTCGAAGCGCTGATGCATTCGGACCGCCCCATGGTGAAACTGGACGCGTCCGGCGATCCCCGGGTCATTCGTTGGGGCCGCCTCTTGCGAGCGAGCGGCCTGGATGAATTGCCTCAGCTCTTCAATGTGTTGCGAGGTGAGATGACCCTGGTTGGGCCGCGGCCCTGCACTCCGCACGAGTTTGAAAGATATCAGCCCTCCCAATATGAGAGGTTCAACGCCGTGCCGGGACTTACCGGATATTGGCAGGTGAACGGCAAGAACAAGACGACGTTCAGCCAGATGATCGCGATGGATATCTACTACGCCAGGAACAAGGAAGTATGGCTGGACCTCCTGATCATGGCAAAGACCCTCCCGACACTTGCCGGCCAGGTTCTCGAAATCGCCGCCGCGAAGCTTGAGCGGCGAAGGGCCGAAGCGTGCGAGAACGAGCCCGCACATGAGATGGCCGCGAGCGAGCCCACCCATTCCTCGCAAATGATTTCCCCCAACAAATAGTAATCAACCTCCACGTTTAATTTATGAAACCACGCGTAACAGTCGGAGTCATTGGCTGTGGGTACTGGGGCCCCAATTTGCTCCGCAACCTAAGAAAAGTTCCCAATTGTCACCTCAAAGCCATGTGTGACATCAGCGAAAAGCGCCTGCTGCACATGAAAAGCCTGTATGCCGATGTCGAGGCTATGACGGATTACCAGCATATGCTTAATGGCATAGGAATTGATGCGGTGGTCATTGCCGCGCCAGTAAAATACCATTATTCACTGGCCAAAGAAGCCCTGCTGTCCGGGAAACATGCCCTCATCGAGAAGCCGATGGCTTCGTCATCGGCCGAATGTGCTGAGTTAGTCGAGATCGCCGAACGCAACGGACTGGTGTTGATGGTTGGCCACACCTTTCTATATTCCTCGGCCGTTAGAAGAATCACCGAGATTGTCCGGGCGGGTGATCTTGGCGACCTCCGTTATATCAACGCGCGCCGGCTCAATTTGGGATTGTTCCAAAAGGACATAAACGTCGCCTGGGACCTCGCCCCGCACGACATTTCGATCATTTTGAATATCCTGGGTGAGTTTCCGCTGGTTGTGAACTGTCAGGGCAATGCCCACATCACTCCCAACATTGAGGACGTGACCAACATGTCGCTTACTTTCCGCAACAATCGCTTCGCCACCATCCAGAGCAGTTGGCTCGAGCCAAGAAAGGTTCGGGAAATGACCATCGTCGGAACCCGGCGCATGATTGTCTACGATGATCTGCAAACCTCGGAAAAAATCAGAATTTACGATGTCAGGGTCGAGCGCCCGCCTCACTATGACAGTTTCGCGGAGTTTCAATATTCCTACCATTACGGCGACAGCTACATTCCCCACCTTCAGCAGGAAGAGTCTCTCAAAGTCGAATGCCAGCACTTCATCGATTGCATTGAAAATGGCAGCAAGCCGCTGACGGACGGACGTGACGGCCACGATTTGGTAAGAATTCTCGAGGCGTCCTCCGAATCGCTGAAGCGGAACGGGGCTCCGGTGACGTTCTCGAAAAGCACCGAGTTGCCATTGACCACGCAACCATTGAGATCCAAGACCGGGCCGGTCCCGATTTCCATCCCGCTGTCTTCTTGAGCCGCACGGCGTCGCTTCTCCTTGCCATCCACCCAGCCCAACCCCCTGCGCGGACGGCATGAGTTTCACAACAAACTCCTAAACGCCACGAGTTCTCTCCGCCGGCAGGATTCATGGCGGGAGTGTCTATATCTCAACCTTAGTCTCCCTTGAGCGAGCAAGTACCGTTATATCAGAGGATCGCCCCCGACGTCCAGTTGGGTAGTAACGTTCGAGTCCACGCCTTCGTAAACCTGTACGGATGCAGCATCGGCGACGAGACTCGCATCGGGACCTTCGTCGAAATCCAGAAGGGCGCGAAAATCGGCGAGCGCTGCAAAATATCGAGCCACACCTTTATCTGCGAAGGTGTCACCATCGAGTCCGAGGTGATGGTTGGCCACAGCGTCACCTTCATCAATGATCGTTACCCGCGAGCGACCAATGCAGACGGCAAGCTTCAGACGGAAGCGGATTGGACCTGCCAAAAGACCGTGGTTAAACGCGGAGCCTCCATCGGTTCGGGGGTCACCCTCTTGGGTGGCATCACGATTGGCGAGAACGCAATCGTGGGCGCGGGCAGCATGGTTACCAAGGATGTCCCCCCAAACACGACGGTGGCAGGCAATCCGGCGAAGATTCTCCGACGTGACGATCCAACGCGGACCAGGAACAATTTGGAACCGAAGATAACTGAATTAACGAAGGCCTGAAACGGCCAGATATCTCTCAACCCATTCACCACAGGGCTGATTTTTTCATGGTACTTCAGGTTTCCAATCCTGCCCATCCGACCGGGGTCTCAGACCCCGGCTACAGCGTTGTAGCCGGCCTCTGTGAGGCCGGAGAAATCCCTGCCCATCCGACCGGGGTCTCAGACCCCGGCTACAGCGTTGTAGCCGGCCTCTGTGAGGCCGGAGAAATCCCCCATCCGACCGGGGTCTCAG
>JBPCQC010000132.1:0-58163 GCA_050998515.1 Verrucomicrobiales bacterium | reverse complement strand
GCACGGACCTGACTGACTGGCAGAACTGGGCGGTGGCGCTGACGTATGTGGGTAGCCACAACAATGGCGATGGAACCGAAACCATGACCTGGCGGACCACCCAACCTGTCAGTTCCGTCCCTCAACGGCTTATGGCGCGGATCCGGGTCACCCAGCTTTAGCGCACAACGTAAGACAGGCATCTTGCCTGCTCGTTACGGCACGTGGCGGGCAAAAATGCCCGCCAGACCAGACAGGCAGAATGCCTGTCTTACTTTGTTACGAGGGTGTGCCCTAAGCCTGCTGAACAGACACTCTCCAAAAAACGCGCCGCCATTTACTTCCGCTTTAACCGCAGGGCTATATCCTCAGCAAAGGGAGGCGACTTCAACATAAGATGGCCGCTGGTGTGTTGGCGCGATTCACGCTTTTCCATCTTGCCTGTCACCGGGTTTAACCATTCGGCATCGTAGTTTCCCGGTGGAGTATCGAGAGCGAGTTCAGCGGATCCACCGGTGTTAAGATAAAGCGCATATTGCTGGCCGGATTCCGCCAGAAGTTGCACCCGTGCGCCTTCAGGAACGCCACTTTGGACCATCTCCTTCGCCGGCCGCATTTTGATGAAGTTAAAATCATACATAAAGTCACGAAGCGTGCGCATTTGACGGCGTAACTCTGCGCCACCGCCTCCTGGCATGGGATGCCTTACCGTAAAACTTCCGTCTTCATGCCCGACGGTGAATGAATAATCGAGATTATTATAGAGTGCACCGCCGGCGAGCAAAAACTCCCATGCCTCCATTCGATAGTGCCGGTCCGGCGTGCCCTTGAAACCGGTTTCATTGTCGCCGATCGCCTTGTTGAGACCGTAGTTCAGCGGGACAGTATCCGGAGGACTCGCATAGTGGAAGTTGAAGATCGAAACTGCCTGATGCGGGTTTTCAATCTTCGCTTTCCCATTTGCGATGTTCTGCGAAATTAGATGTCTAGCCGGCATGTCCTTTTCGGCGGCGCTGATGATATCCGCAATGTGTCGTTGCCATTCAAGCGTGACCCCGCCGAAGTAAGGCTCGTTGCAGATTTCGTAATAGACGTTGTCTGCTTCTTTCAACTCGCTGACGATTTCCTGAGTGACGGCATCGTGGAACGGGAGCAGCCCGGCGTGTTTGTCCAGGGTGTAGACATGTTCGCGGTTATTTGGGCCTGCCTGCTGCAGGTTGTTCGAGGGATTCATCGGACTGAGCGCCCATTGCTCGTCCTTATAAAACGGGCAGAATAGAGTCATTTCCACAATGACTCCCCGCTCGCCCGCTTCCCGGACAAAGCTTTTCAGCCGATGAAAGTATCGATCGTCCCATTGTGTTAAATCGAACTTGCCGCCGAGACTTCTCCGCCATGGCCCGATATAGCGATTTGGGGGCGGCGCCAGGGTGTTGCGCTCGATGTTAAACGCTCCAGGGTTTTCATAGTATACGCCGCTGAAGGCACGTGTGAGATTGAGTCCGTCTTTAGCCAGCGTGGCGAGGTATTTCGAGTAATCGAAATCAAGGTTGAGCACAGCTCCGTAATGTTCAGCCGAGGTGATGAGCACGGCTGGCTCGCCCTTCCACAAAAAGTAATGAGGATTGTCGGGATGCAGAGAAAGCGGCTGCGCGGATGTGTGGGCGCAGGCGCTGAGAAGAACCAATGGAAGGGTTTTCATGCGATAAGGGGAAAGCTTCCAGCGCGGGGGTGAATTGATTGGCACGCTGAAGCATGCCTGCGTCAGACCTTGGGTTCCCAGCCCGGCGAATAATTCTTTGACCAGAGAGCGGCGGCCGCCTGGTTGCTCACGATCTTTTTGGTTTCCGGGGCGAGGGTTATGGCGCTGCCGGTGCGGATGGCAATATTGCCGAGATGACAGAGCAGCGTGCTGCGCTGCCCGGTTTCGATCTCGCAGTTGAGTCGTCCGCCGTCGCGGATGGCATCGGCAAGGTTTTTGAAATGCGGGGCGTCGCTGAAGGGCGGCTCTTCTCCCGCCACCTTTTCGCCTTTTAAATCGAAGATTTTGTAGCCTGCGCCAGTCAGGGCGAGTGAGCCGCCATCACCATAAAAGTTAACAAATGGGTGGGCCTCGACGCCCTTGCGGGCATGGCAGGAACTCGCGTCGAAGAACGCGGCGCACGGGCCGAATTCGAAAGCCGCGACCTGGGTGTCCGGCGTCTCCTGGTCGTCCCGGAAATGATAGCGGCCGCCTGTGCACGTGACCCGCCGCGGTACCAGCGGGCCGCCACTTTTCTCACTCCAGCATTCGTCGAGACCCCAAAGCGCGAGATCGAGCGCGTGAACACCATTATTGGCGAGTTCCCCGCCGCCGTAATGCCAGCGCCAGTGCCAGTTGTAATGGACGAGGCCATCGAGATAGGGCTGGCCGCCGGCTGGTCCCTGCCAGAGCGGCCAGTCGAGCCAGTCTGGAACGTTGGCGCCGGGGGCCAGCCGAACGGCGCTCCGGGAGTTGTCATACCAGCATCGCGCGGAGCGCACCGGGCCAATGGCACCTTCCTTCAAGCGCTGAATCGCCTCGCGCATTGCCACCAGACTGCGGCGCTGCGTACCTTGCTGTACATGGCGGCCATGTTTGCGGGCCGCGGACACCATCCATTCTCCTTCCTGAGCGGTATGACTGCCCGGCTTTTCAACGTACACGTGCTTGCCCGCCTGGCAGGCGAGGATCGCGGCGGGTCCGTGCCAGAAATTCGGCGCCGCTATCGAGAGCACATCAATTTCCCTGTCCTCGAGCAACTTTCGAAAATCAGAAACCAGCTTTGGTTTCGCGCTTTGCCCTGCGCGTTCGACCGCAGCCGCGGATTCCGCCAGACGGCGGGAGTCGACATCACACAAGCCGGCAATTTCGACATTGGGCACTGCGAGCCATGCCTTGATGTGGTCGGCTCCTCGCCCCAATCCCATCACCGCCACGCGCAGACGTGAGTTGGGCGAGAAGCTTTGCGAATGACTCACCGGCGCGGCAAGCGCGGCGCCGGCAGTGGCCAGGAAAGAACGGCGTGTGATCATAAAAGCGATGAAAAAGGTATCAGGCTATTCAACTCGGGCAAGGCGTCCCCAAGGATCCCCAGTCAGTACTTTCGCGCCGGAATCAACTTTAAGAGTCCAGTTCGTTTTATTACTCCAATCAATTCTGATTCCGTTACCATCCGGATGCCACGTCCCTGCGATATATCCTTCCTCGTAGAGAGCGGTACCATCACGTCGAATGGTTATTTTCTTCGCTTGTTCCGCGTGGCCTTTCTCCCACCGTCCCGCAACTTGCACCGCGATCAACTCGCGCCTGGCCGCGATCGCTTCCTCAAGCCGGCCTGCCTTGGTATAACTTTCGACCATTCGCTGGAGTTTCACGACATAGGCTTCCCGCAACGAGGAGACAGCTTTCTCGACGCTTCCATCATATGTTTTGCGAAGCTCGACCAGTTCACGAGGTTCGGCGGCACAAACAATCGAGGCAACACAAAGTATCAAAGCCGCGACTGGTTTCATGCGCGGAGATTGCCACCGGGCAGCCGGTGGCCGCAAGTAAAAGTCGAACTGTGTTCATAGCGAGCTTGCAGCGGCATGGGAGGTTGCGGCAAGCTCAACAAAGCACCCGCAGTGGAAAGGCAGCTCGTTCGATCGTCATTGGCAAGTGACCGACGAATTCACCATCGACCTGAAATGGGACGGGCGCTGTCGATTCCAGGCGCAAGTTTTTCGCCTGCAACCTTGTATAAGCGGATGACTCATGCGTCAGGCCATCAAGAATATCGATGAGCAGGGTGCAAAGTTCAGCAGCAGCATGGCGATGGATTACCAGGATGTCGAGCCGGCCGTCATCATTGCGGGCATTTGGGAAGGCGCGCACCGGTCCTCCATAGAACGCGCCATTGCCGACGAGCATGGCGGTTCCGGTCAGTGGAGGTCCTCCGTCAAGAATGATGGAAAAGGGCGGTGCCTCGCGCCCCAAGGCAGTCACTAGCCGCGGCAAGTAGCTGAAGGGCCCAAGCCGCCGCTTGGCCGCCCATGTCGTGCGGCAAATGACCTCAGCATCCAGACCGATGCCCGCGAGTTGTGCAAAAAAAACGTCTCCCGCACGCCAGAGGTCGATCTCACGAGCCCTGCCGCTCTCGATTATCTCCCAACACGCGGCGAGACTCCCTGTTGGAAGCTCGAGTTCACGGGCCAGCACGTTCATCGTGCCTGTGGGGAGGAGTCCGAGCGCGGGCCGCTGGGCCGCCTCCGCCGTCGCCAGTCCGTTGACTACCTCATTCATGGTGCCGTCGCCTCCCGCGGCCACCACGACGGATGCGCCTGCCTCTGCCAGTTCCCGTGCCAGGCGTCTGGCATCGCCACCGCCCGCTGTCTGGCAAATGCGGACATGAGGTGAAAGAGCACCAATGCGGTCGATGACGCCCGCTGCGCGAGTGCTGCGGGCAGCGGGGTTCACAATGATTGGAATCTCCGCGCCCGCGTGGTAATTCAGAGCGGGCATGGAATCGCGAAGCGTCTTGTCCGCGCCGCCTTCACCAGAGCTAACAGGAACGACCGCTTTTCGAAGTCCCAGGCGGTGGTGTCAGCAAGGTTCTTAACGCGTCGCAAAGCGCAGAGAGGTCGAACTTTGGAATGTTTCCCCTGGTCGTAAAACAGTGCTGGGGAAGCCCGGTTGATTCGGGGAGTCCGGGAAGTGCTGGGTTTCCAGGCAGAATCCATGTCGCTTGTCATAGACGGCACCGCCCTTGCCCTTCAATCCCTTGAGGAAATTTGCAGTGTAGAGCTGCACGCCAGGCTCGCTGGTTTCGACAATCATGACGCGCCCGCTTTTTGGATCATAGACCTCGGCGCACGGCCGCAGCCTTCCCGGCTTTCCATTGACAACAAAGTTGTGATCGTAACCGCCGCCAAACTTGATTTGCTGATCTTCAGCCGCAATTCGTTCTCCGATGGCGTGCGGGGCGGTGAAATCGAACGGCGTGCCCGTGACCGGACGAATTTCGCCGGTGGGAATCGCGGTCGAGTCTGTGGGGGTAAACGCATCGGCGTGAAGAGTGAGGATTTGTTCGAGGACGTCGCCGGTGGCGTGTCCGGCAAGATTGAAATAGCTGTGATTGGTGAGATTTACGACCGTGCTCTTGGTCGTCGTCGCGCGGTAATCGATGCGAAGCGTGTCATCATTGCTCCAGGTGTAAGTCACCCGCATGGCCAGTGTTCCAGGATATCCTTCGTCACCGTCCGGACTTGTATGTGTGAGGTCCAGGCCAACCACGTCCTTGTTCTTGAATCGGGCGGCCTGCCAGACCGCCTTGTCGAACCCAACTTTTCCACCATGCAGATGATTGGGACCATTGTTTACCGCAAGCGAATAGATCTGGCCATCGAGGGAAAACTTTCCTTTGGCGATGCGATTGGCGTAACGGCCGGTGATGCATCCAAAAAACGGGCTCTTCTCTTCGTATTCGCGCAAAGTGTCAAAACCAAGGACCACATCGCCGATTTCCCTGGCTTTGTCAGGCACCAGGATTTGCGTGATGGTGCCGCCGTAATTGGTGATCTTTACCTGATGGCCGCGGCCGTTGGTTAGAGTGAAAAGCTTGGCCGGCTGGCCGCTCTTGGTGGTGCCAAAGTCAGTTTCCGCGACGTTCATTTTTGAAGTATCCACACCCGTGACCGTGGCGCAGCCGCCGAGTGCTGCAGCCACGGCAGCAAAGCAAAGGATGGGGGGGTTCATGACCAATGATGAATTAGAATCTGTGGCGACTGTTTTCAGGGACCGGTGATTTGCAATGATTTTCTCCAGGCACTCTGTTTGAACCCGGCAACCCCGCGTCAGTTTCCAACAGACCTATACCTCGAAGGCCTTTTCGACCAGCTGCCGTTGCTCGCGCAGATGGATGGCTTTGGCGCCGGCGGCGGGTGAGGCAGAGCGATCGCGGCCGGCATAGCGGACGTGAGCTTTGGGCCCGGCGATCTGGCGAAGGCGCGGTTCGATGAAACTCCAGGCGCCCATGTTCAGCGGCTCCTCCTGACACCAGACCCACTTGGTGTTGGCCCGCGGGTAGGCCGCGATGATTTCGGTCAGGCGCTCCCCGTGCAGTGGATAAACCTGCTCGATCCGGACAAGGGCGGCGTTTTTGATCTGATTCTGCTCGCGGTAATCGGCGAGGTCGTAAAAAACCTTGCCCGAGCAGAAAATGAGCCTGGTGATTCGGTTAGGCGGCGCAATAAGACGGCCGTCGTCGATGACCTCCTGAAAAGCGCTTGCGCCGCTCATCTCTTCGGCGCGTGAGACCGCGCGCGGATCCCGCAAGAGGCTCTTTGGCGTCATCACGATGAGCGGTTTTCGAAACGGGCGCTTCACCTGCCGGCGCAGAAGATGAAAGTACTGCGCGGGAGTCGTCGGGTAAGTGACAACCATGTTGGAATCCGCGCAAAGTTGCAGGTAGCGCTCGATCCGGGCACTTGAATGTTCAGGCCCCTGGCCTTCGTAACCATGCGGCAGCAGCATGACGACTCCGCTCGGTTGCGCCCATTTGCTTTCGGCGGCCGCGATAAACTGATCGATGATGACCTGGGCGCCGTTGGCGAAGTCGCCGAACTGCGCTTCCCAGCAAATAAGCATGTTCCTGGCCAGGAGCGAATAACCGTAATCAAATCCGAGCACCGCCGCTTCACTCAACAGGCTGTTGTAAGCGCAGTAGCGAGCCTGGTTGGGAGCGAGATGTTGCAGCGGACAATAGCGCTCGCGGCTTTCGGCGTCGTAGAGATAGCTATGACGCTGGGAAAATGTGCCGCGCCGGCTGTCCTGTCCGCTCAAGCGCACGCCAATACCCTCAGTGAGCAGCGAAGCAAAGGCGAGATGTTCGGCATTGGCCCAGTCGAAAGGTCCCCCTTCGAGCGCCGCTTTGCGCCGTCGTTCCAGCACCGTCGTCCTGACCCGTGGATGCACATGGAATTCCGCCGGCACCTCGGTGATCTTCACACCGAGTTCGCGCAGCGCCTCCGGCGCAAGCCCGGTCGGGACAGGCGCATGCGAATACTCCGGCTGAAACTCCACCGTGGCCTCCTCGAAGGCTCCTCCCGGGCGCCCTGACTTTTCCATATCCTTCAAATCGTTGTATTCGCGGTTCAGCGTCTCCTGCACTTCGTTGTAAATCGTATCCAGACGCTCGGTCGCGACTCCCTCGCGCTGCAGGCGCTGACGAAAAAGCGTCGCCGCGCTGGGATGAGTCTTGATTTTGGCGACCAAATGCGGCTGCGTAAATGCCGGTTCGTCGCCCTCATTGTGCCCGTGGCGACGATAGCAATACATATCGATGACGACGTCGCGTCCAAATTTCTGCCGGAAGTCGAGCGCCAGCCGGGCCACCGAAAGCACTTCGAGCGGATGATCCCCATTAACGTGAAAAACCGGCGCCTCGATCATTTTCGCCACGTCAGTCGCATAGGCCGAGCTGCGCGCATCGGCCGGCAATGTCGTAAACCCAATCTGGTTGTTGACGACGATATGGATGGTGCCACCCGTGCGATAGCCCTGAAGCTGGGAAAGATTGAGCACCTCGGCTACGACTCCTTGTCCGGCAAAAGCGGCGTCGCCGTGCACGAGCAGTGGAAGCACCTTTTTGCGCTCCGTGGTATCACCCAGAGACCGCTGCCGAGCTCGGGCTTTTCCTTCAACCACCGGATCGACCGCTTCAAGGTGGCTGGGGTTGGCGGCCAGGTTGATCGCGACATCGTGTCCACGAACGGTGCGCCGCGTCGTTTCATAACCGAGATGGTACTTCACGTCACCATCGCCGGCCACCAGACTGGGCACAAAGTTTTCGCTGAACTCGTGCAGCAGCACCTTGAGCGGCTTTTTCAAAAAAGTGGCCAGCGTGCTGAGGCGGCCGCGGTGGGCCATTCCCATGATGATTTCCTGCACCTCGAGGACCGGGCCCTCTTCAAAGATCGCCTGCAACGCAACCATCAACGATTCACCGCCTTCAATGCTGAACCGCTTCTGGCCGACATATTTGGCGTGCAAAAACCGTTCAAAAGACTCGGGCTCGACGAGCCAGCGCAGCACCGTCTCTTTGGTCAAATCCTCGGCGCCGGCATCAGGCGGGCGGGATTCAATCTTCTCGATCAACCATTGGAGCACTTCCGCGTTATGGATGTGGGTGAACTCGAACCCGATGCGATCGCAGTAAATTGCACGCAGTTTGTCCAACATCTGGCCGAGGGGAAGGCGGACCCCATTCTGAAAGAACTGAGTGGCTACTTCAGCGCCGATGTCGCTCTGGGAGAAGCCCAGCGCCTCGGGCCGCAATGCCGGTTGGTCGGGCGGTCCCGCACTCAATGGATCCAGCCACGCCGCCGTGTGACCGAGCGAGCGGAACGTGAACACCATATTCGCCACCCGCGCGCGAAAAGTCAGGTCTTCACTCGACAATGTCCCAACCCTCGCGGCTGCGGTTATGCCATGCCTGGGGGGCTGCACCAAACCCAGCTCAAAGCCCTCGAAAAACGCAGCCCAGTTCGATTCCACGCTATGCGGATCGTTTTTCCACATCGCGTATTTTTCTTCGAGCAAATCGGCATTCGGCCGCGCAGCGACGGTAGTTGACATCAGTATTCTGTGTTTTGCGAAGGGAGAGGCAGTCAAAACTTCGGTGCAATCCGGCATTTTCCAACCGGGGATTAATGGAGTGGATCCGGCGAAGTGGGGGATCTTTGACGGCCCGCCCATGGGCCGGGCACAGTCTTGGACGCAGTGCGAAGGCACGCCGTCTTCAGCTGAGCGCAACCCCCAGCGAGGGCTTCCGGGAGGTTATTTTTGTAAGGGTGCTTTCGGAGTTTCGCCTGCACCAACCGGCGCTGAGGCCGCGAACTCTTTCCAGCGCGAGTCGATTTTTTCACGGTCCAGAGTGCTGTCGTGACAAAACAAGGCATAGCGCAATCGCAGCGGTGAACCGGGTTTAATTTCCAGCGGGGCAGTGAAACTCAGACAGGGCCCCATCCAGCCATCATTGCGCACATGGAAGGGTGGGGGATGGCCGGGGTTTTGAGGATGATCCATCAGTGTCACGCCCCCTGTCGTTTCATTAGCGAGGGGCCCGCTGTAATCGACCCAGCGGGCCGGTTGGCGAAAAACCGCCGGCTCGTTGAGCCCGCCTTCACTGTTGAGGATGCGACCGCCACCGTCGTTCACGCCCATTGTTTTGGCCAGCCGAACACCAATGATTCCGAAGGCGGTGACACCGAAAATGACCGGCTTATCGCTTGGCGCGGAGAATTCGAGATCGACAAGCAGCCACCACGCGGCGGCCGGATCCACCCCCTGGGCCAGCTGCGCGGCGAATCTCCGGCGTTCGCTCATCAGAAGGGCTCTGCCTCCGCCAACCTCGTCCGCGGCCAACCAATCGTTCACGACCGTGGCACCGCAGCCCTGGCCACCATCCCAAAGCTCTTCCACTTTTTGTTGAACGATGCGCGGACGATTCGCCCCCTGTTTGTCCTCCCAAAAGCTCGTTCCGCTGACATTCTGGTGCGAAATCCATACCGAATTATGATGACTGTGAGTGATTGGATCGTGCGGGTGGCCCATCCGAGTCAACGAGCGGCCACTCGAGTGCGCGAGAGGATACCAAAATGGTCGCGGCTGCCCGGTGGGGGCGACATAACGGGTGAGCTCGCGGCCATGAAATTGCAGTGATATTTCGTTGTGTGGCAAGGGAAGCGCCTGGCAGGCAGGCACTGGTTTCGCATCGGGCAAGGCGTCATCGCCCGCGCACTGTGTTGCCCCGCATAACACGAGCGCCCCAATTCGAAGACAAGGAGAGAAGTTGAACATTTAGTTTCGATTAGATAATTGAGCAAATCGGGCTATTAAACCACCATGGAGCCGGAACCATTGCCGCCGCCGGCGGCTCAGCAAGCGCATCCATCGTCTCCCGTCACTCAAGCGGCGCTGCTTGGTGCGGCGGGGCTGCTGGTTGGTCGCAGGCTTGGCGTATCGGCACCAGGCAGCCTCTTCCTGGGATTGCTCTCAGCGGCGGCCGCCCTGGTGCCGAGGAAACCGAGCGAGCGAACCGCGCGTGCGGAGACGCAAAAACCGCCGCGTGAGGACGCCCCGCGCGCTGAGCTGCCAACCAGCCCGTTAGTGCAACCCAAGCCAGACAACCAAGTTTTGTCTTTGGAAGCCGCAATTGAAGCTCCATCCGCAGCAACCGCCACAGACGAGACCCCCACTTCGAAGACGCCGGGTTCCTTTGAGTCGTCATCGTATCAGGAACCGGCGCCCTTGAAGGATTCGATCGCACCGGTCGGAGCCTCCGCACCTCCATCAGGGGGCGAGACTGATCCTTCCCCCGCGCAGGGTTCAGCTTTCACTGTCAGACCTGATCGCGAGAAAGCATCAGCCATGGTCCACCAGCCAAAAGAGTCTCCGTTTCTCGAACCCCGGGCGACTTCAGCTGTCGATAGGCCGAGCCCTTCGACAGCGGCCGGCGGCTTTGCGGGTGAATCTGCGGAGTGGGCCGGGAGCTCGACCACGTTCGGCGCTGCCGAAAAAACGGACGCCTCCGCAAAGCCCCTCGATGCCCCGGGAAAGATTCCAAAGTGGGTTCCCTCGATTTCACCCGAGTCGCCTCCCGAACCAGCAAAACCACGGCCGCCCACATCTTCCTCGACTGGTGAAGCCAGCTCGAAGACGCAAGCGCCTGAATCGTTTTTGCCGGATCCGGTATTTGCAGGGGCCGAGACCAGGCGACCCCCTCTTGTTTCCTCGCCTCCGTCGGCGACCGGCGGTGAATTTGTCATGTGGCCAGAGGCCCCGCCGGATACATCAGTTCCTGCCTTGACCGCCGATGCCGTTGCCTCGCTGGATCCTTTACCGGCACAGATCTCGGGCGACGAAGCGACACCGTTTGATTTGCCGGAGAAGCCCGCAAATTCTTCGCCTCGTCCAGCGAACCCGATGCAGCCGTTTCAGCCGGCTACGTCCAGATCGGTTGCTCCGGGGACTTCATCGGGGTTATCCAAATCTGTCTTCGACGACATCGGCCGCGAGTTGCAGCAATTCGGAGTGCCATTGCCTGAGAAACCTGCCGAACCCGCCAGGCCCAGCGCTGTCTTCGCCGGAAGTCTGACTCCCGATGAAATTTGGGAGATGGCCGCCCAACTTGGCTCTCCGCCCAGCCCAACTCCCCTCGCTGTTCCGGCCGTCCCGAAAAAACCGGGCGTTTCGGGCCGCACAGCAGTTTCTTCGGACGCTGCGGCGGGGGACTTTTTGCTGACACCGGTTTCGCCCAGACCGCTCCAGCACAAACTGCCTGCGAACCCACCGATACCTCAAACCACCCCGACGCCGGCCACGTTGCGGCCGCCGGTTGCGCCAGGTAATCTAGTGACCCCGCAAAAGTGGTCGCCTTTCGATGATTCTGCCCGCGCACGAGTTCTGCCGCAGCCACCGGCGACCCCCCCGGCGTCAGGAAAAATCGATTCGGCATTTCCGGGGGAACGACAGTCGACCGGGCCGCTTATTACACCGGAAAGCAAATCGTCCGAGGTTCAAACGCCGGTCAGCAATCCGGTAAAGCCGATTTCGGCCTCGGTTCTTGCTGAGATTGCTGAGCGTCGAGCTGGAGAGGCACCGCCGCCGGCGGCCAAGGAACAGCAAGAACCCTTCGCCATCCCAGGTGCGTCGTTCGCGCGGCTTTCCAATCGCCCCTCCGGAAAGATCTCGCGCGGATTGTCGACCGGCGCGACCGCGCCAGTCGATCCGGCAGGAGGGACGATTCCGCCGCTTGCTACGCCGGCTGTGCCTATTGCGAAACCGCCCTCGGTGGGAGCGACGGCTGCCCTTCTTGGGGAGCAGTCACGTCCGCCCAAGCTGGGCCCCCTCAAACCCGAGATCACCGCCGCGTCTCTCCCGGCGCAACCGGCCGCACGCGCGCCCACGCCAGTGTCAGCGACGGCTCCCATTAATGTTCCGCTTGGCACCCCCATTGCCGTTGAGAGGCAAAGATCTTCGACGCGTCGCAAAAGTTGGGCGTGGTTATGGGTGGTGCTCCTATTATTGCTGGCCGGTGGCCTTGGCGCCGCCGGCTACTATTTCAGGCGGGATTTACCCTCTCTTTTCACTCCGCAGTTCTGGGAACGGATCTTCTCAGCCGCTCAAGCCGCCATTCCCACATCGAAGCGTGCAGAAGAAATAAATACGCGCATGAGAGCGCCGGAAGCTGTCCGACCGCAGCCCACCGCCACCGAGGCGCAATCTGAGGCCAACACTGCCTCTGCGTCAGTGATTTCCAACTCTCCAACAACGACCCCGAACCCGGCCCACGAACCCAGCATCCATCAGTCGCCCACCGCCGTAGTCGGTGCTGGGATCAACGTTCCGCGACTCGATGCGACCGTCCCCAGCGAAAAAGTTGGGACCGATGAGACGACACCTATCGCCGCCCAAGGCGCCACTGGGGAAAGTTTGGCGCCGCCAGGTGTCGTGCCCGAAGAGGGTGTCACTGGGTCACCGCTTCTCGCAAGCCGTGGCTTTTCACTCACTGAAACATCGTCACTGACATCAGAACGGACCACCACAGCTTTAAGCGAAAAGTCGAAGTTGGCGTCCGACCCGGAGCTTGCGAAAGCCCAATCGGCAGTGCAATCCCTCGTGAGCGCCACAAATGTCGATGCTATTCTTCCGTTCATTTTTGACGGCGACCGGTTGCGCGGCGGATTGTTGAATTATTACAGTTCGCGTCCGCTGCAACCGCTGACCGGCAGCGTGATCGAAGTGCAGTTCAGCGGGAAAGTCCCAACCAGCGGCGCACGGGCCTTCATCTTTTCAGTGGTCCATCCTGATCACCCGCGCGGTTTCCCAGTCTCAGCCGAAGCGACGCCTAATGGTTACCAGGTCGACTGGGAAAGCTACATCCAGTGGCGGGATGAATGGCTGCGCGGGTTTCTCGAGAATCGCCCGGCTGGCCCCTACACGCTATTTGTTGTGCTCCAGCGCAGTCATTATTTTAATGATGATGTGCCCAGTGCCACTGACAAACATTGCTTCAAAATCACGTCGGCAGTGCCCGGTGATCCGGGCACCAATGCTTTCGCGGAGAAGCGTTCGCCGGTGGGTAAATCGCTCGCCGAAAGCTACGATTGGGGGAAGGCATACTTTCCTGTGGTCGAGCTCGAGTGGATCGAAGAGACCACGGGATCGGCCTACGTGCGCCTCAATCGCGTGGTCCGTGCCACCTGGCGGCGGAATATTTCGCGGTAGGTGCGCTTGTAACTGGCGACGGGAGGCCGGACCCAATGGTACTCGGACTCGGCAAGGCCGGCCCGTCTTCACTTGTAGCCGGCCTCTGTGAGGCCGGGCCGCCTTAAAGGCGAGTAGATTTTGCCATGGCAGTTCAGCGATCGACACTTGAAACCGCCGCGCAGCGAGCGGAGGCTAAGGCTCACTCGACCCATGACCCAGATAGAACATATCCTTGCCGAGCGGCGGCGGTATATTACTCGCCGCTGGTTCTTTCGTGATTGTGGAGTGGGTCTCGGGGCCATCGCGTTGAATTCATTGTTAAGCCGCGAAAGCCAGGCCGTGGCGGCCGGCGACGGGAGTGCGCTCCTGCCCAAGCAACCGCACTACCACGCCCGAGCGAAACGCGTGGTTTATCTTTTCATGGCCGGCGCGCCCAGCCATCTCGAACTTTTCGATAACAAACCTGAATTGGCGAAGTTCAATGGCCAGTTGCCTCCGGCCGAACTTCTGAAAGGCTACCGCGCCGCCTTCATCAACCCCAATTCAAAACTCCTGGGCCCAAAATTCAAGTTTGTGCGGGCGGGCAAAAGCGGCGCCGAAATTTCGGAACTGTTGCCACACCTCGCAAATGTCGTCGACGACATCACGCTCGTTCGTTCGATGCAAACCGACGCCTTCAATCACGCGCCGGGACAGATATTTATGAATACCGGCAGCCAGCAGTTCGGCCGCCCGAGTTTCGGTGCCTGGACCGTTTATGGCCTCGGCAGTGAAACCCAGGACCTGCCGGCCTATGTTGTGCTGCAATCCGGCGACAAAGGGACCAGCGGCGGCGCCAGCAACTGGGGCAGCGGATTTTTGCCAACGGTATATGGGGGCGTTCCCTTTCGCTCGAGCGGCGACCCGATTTTGTATCTCAAGAATCCGCCCGGCGTGGACCCGGAAATGCAACGCGAGACCGTCGACGCCATTCGGAAGCTGAACGAGCACCGATTGGGTGCTGCAGGCGATCCGCAAATTGCGGCTCGCATCAATTCCTTTGAGATGGCATTCCGCATGCAATCAAGCGCCCCGGAATTGATGGATATTTCGAAAGAGCCCAAGGAGGTGCTGGAAAAATACGGGGCGCAGCCGGGCAAAGCATCCTTTGCAGGCAATTGTCTGCTCGCCCGGCGATTGATCGAGCGCGGGGTCCGTTTCGTTCAACTTTTTCATGAAGCCTGGGACCACCATGGAGGCCTCGTCGCAGGGTTGAAACGACAGTGTGAATTGACCGATCAGCCCGCCGCAGCCCTGGTGCAGGATTTGAAGGAACGCGGGCTGTTAAAAGACACACTGGTCATATGGGGCGGTGAATTTGGCCGAACGCCCATGGTGCAGGGCGGGGGCGATGACGGCCGCGATCACCACCCCAACGCTTTTACCATTTGGCTGGCCGGTGGCGGCTTTAAAGGTGGCTGCGTCCACGGCGCATCCGACGAGCTCGGCTTTAACGCTGTGGTCGACAAAATTCATGTGCATGATCTCCACGCCACGCTTCTGCATGCTCTCGGATTCGATCACACGAAACTTATCCATCGCTTCCAGGGTCGTGATTTTCGCCTGACCGACGTGCACGGCGAAATCCAGCACAAGTTGCTGGCGTAGGCTTCTTTAAAGGGCCAGAAACTTCTGCCGCCATTCATGGCGTGGGATTTTCCCGCGCTCGTTGGGTGAAACCGAGGGAGTCGCGCGCCAGTGACGCGGGATTTTCCACAAGGGCAGCACCGAGGCCAGCCATAGGCTCACCTCCTCGAATGTCGCCGCCTGTTGGCTAAAGGCCACATACGCCGCTATCTCTTCACCGCGGCCGGCGCTCCCCGAGGGCACACCGAAAACGACGCATTCGCCCACCGCTGGATGGGCGCGCAGGGAAGCCTCAATCTCCGCCGGATGCACTTTGCGGCCTGCCACATTGATGACGTCCCCCGCTCGACCTAACAAATGCACAGAGGTGCCCTCCAGACGCGCGATATCGCTCGTGCGAAAGCTCCCGTGTCCGAGAATATCCGTGTCATTATCGAGGACCGGCCAGTAACCAGATCCTACCGCGGCGCCATGCACCGTGAGTCGATCTTCCTCGTCGAGTTGCAGAACTACGTTATCAAGCGCCGTTCCAGCCAATGTTGCATCGCTCCGCGGTTCGTTGGTGCGGTCATAGGCAATCCCGCCACATTCGGTTGATCCAAGAAAGTTGTGAATTTTTACGCCGGCGGATTGAAAGACGGCATGTTCGAGTTCGAGCGAAAGCGATGCGCCTGCGGAGATGGCAATTCGGATGCGGCCGTCAAGCGCTCCAGCGGTGTGCCACGCCCGCCACAGCGCCGGCACGCCTGGAAGCGTGACCTCGCCTTGCGCGGGGAGCGCGCGACGCACGCTCTCTGGCAGCGGCGAGCCCGTCAGCCGCATTTGGATCCCGTGCAGCAGCAAAGGCAGTACCAGATTCGAAAATCCGTACGAGTGCGCCAGCGAGATAGCGGCAATGTTCGGGAAGCGCACATCGAGCCCCATGGTGGCTATGATATTCCGCGCGTCCGCAATCAATTGGTCCGCCGTGAATATCACGAGGCGGGGCGCTCCGGTGGTTCCCGACGTCAGCTTCGTCACCACATGCGGAGATGAGACCTCTTCAAAGACCGTCGAGGGGGGCGGCTTGGCGCCGGCATCAAGCGGACAGATCACCGCCCCCAACTTGATTGCGGCCAGCGTTTCGATGACAAAGCGCGCTTCATTGCCGGTCGGGAAAACAACCCTCGATCTGCGAACCGCCCGCGCGCGTTCGGTGGCCGCTGCGTCGAGTTGGGCAAACGTCCATGTGCTTTCCAGAACGATGTCAATTAGCGCGATCTGATCGCGAAAGCGCGAAAGCGTATTGTGCCAGCCGTCGAGCAATGCATGCATGACACAAGTTAGAGTGCAGCACGCGGAATGCAGAAGTTCTGTTCCGCCTTTTTCCGAACTGCGTTGACTTCCGTGATCTGCGCTCTGAATTCTGACTTTCTGTGATTTTAGACGTCGAGCAATTTTTGCGGCGGGAACGGACGTTTTGGGAGGAACTCGAGCGCATGGTGCGCCGTCAGATCGAGACGCCCAGCAAGCTGGATGTGAGGGAGGTCCGCAGATTTTTTTACCTCTATGAGCGCGCCGCTTCGGACTTGGGCAAGGTGCAGACTTTCGCTTCCGAGCCAGAGCTTCGGCTTTATCTCGAAAATCTAGTGGGTCAGGCTTACGCCCGTCTGCACCGCCAGCGCGATGACGCCGTGCGTTTTCATCCTTGGCGCTGGTGGTTCGTGACTTTTCCCAGGACATTCCGCCGGCACGTGGGGGCATTTTGGCTGGCCTTGGGTCTATCCATGCTCGGGGCTGGCTTTGGCGCTTTCGTCATGGCCGAGGATTCCGCCAACAAAGCGCTGCTGATTCCAGCTCAATTCGGCCACCTGGATCAGTCCCCCTCCGAACGAGTCGAGATCGAGGAGAACGAGATCAAAGAAACCGGCGCGCGAATTTCCGCGGAAGCGCCGCTTTTCTCGGCGGCCCTCATGCGCCACAACATCAAGGTGGCCCTCATGACATTCTCGCTTGGGATGCTCTGGGGGGTTTTCACCTGCGTCCTGCTGTTTTACAACGGACTGATCCTCGGATTCGTCGCTTTTGATTATGTCGCGGACGGTCAGGGTTTCTTTTTAGCGGGGTGGCTGCTGCCGCACGGCGTGCCTGAGCTTACTGCAATTTTCATTGCAGGTCAGGCCGGATTGGTGCTGGCGCGCGCGGTCATCGGGTGGGGGACCAACCTGCGGTTGCGTCAGCGGCTGCGTTTCGTTCGCGACGATCTTGCCACCCTCGCTGGCGGCCTCGCCGTTATGCTCGTTTGGGCTGGAATCGTCGAAGCCTTTCTTTCGCAACACCACGGCCGCCACCTTTATGTCTGGAAAATCGGCTTCGGTTGCATCGAACTCCTCCTCCTGTGCATGTTCCTGGCCCTGTCCGGACGCAGTTTTCGCCCCCCCACGGCAACCACCTGAGCAATCATCGCCATGGCCCTCGGTCAAACGACCACTCTCGATATCGTTACTCCCGAAGGCGTGCGATTCGCTCTTCCCCTTGCTGGTCCCGTGACTCGCTCGCTCGCCTGGTTTATCGACTTTTTGGTCATCGTCTTGCTCGATTGGGTTGCATCACTGGTTATGCTGCCACTGGTTGCTGTTTCCGTGGCTTGGGGGGCCGCTTTTCAGGTCCTGGTCTTTTTTCTCATCACCTCGCTGTACGGAGTGGGTCTCGAGTGGTGCTGGCGTGGGCAGACGGTCGGCAAACGGGTGTTGAAGCTTCGCGTCATGGACGAGCGCGGCCTCGGACTGAGTCTTGCGCAAGTCGTGGTGCGAAACATCCTCCGCGCGGTCGATTCGTTGCCGCTCTTTTATGTAGTCGGCGGTGCCGCCATGGTTCTGACGCGCCATTGCCAGCGCCTGGGGGATCTGGCGGCAGGCACCGTGGTGGTGCGCACTCCAACCTTCCGCGAGCCGAGAATCGAGGGATTGCTGGCGGGGCAATACAACTCCTTCCACGACCACCCGTTGACCGAAGCGCAGTTGCGGCAGCGCGCGTCCCCCGCGGAAGCGCAGCTCGTGCTCAGCGCCTTGCTTCGACGCGATGAATTGACGCCGGAGAATCGGCTGAAAGTGTTTCGCGAACTCGCTTCCCATTTCCGTGCTCTCGCCGTCTTTCCTCCCGCAGTCACCACTCCGCTGGGCGACGAACAATACCTCCGCAATGTCGCTGATTCGCTGTTCAGGAAAAGGGAAAAGTGAAAATGGAGAATGGAGAATGGAGAATGGAGAAGGGAAAAACTATTCATCCATGGCGGTGTTCGGTGGGGCCATGAACCCTCGCTTCTCCATTGCCACTTCTCACTTTCCTGAACTGCGCTTCGCATTTTTAAGGATGGTGGTAAAGATGGCAATGATCTCACTTACTTCCCCTTGCAAGGGTCCAAGCCGCTCGGATGCCATGACATTTTCGGCGGCGAGCAAATCCAGCCAATACAAGTTTTCGTCTGGCTCTTTCAAACAGTCGCCAATTTTGGCGATGAATTCCGCTTTGGAACGTCCTTGATTTGCTTCTCGGTAATTTGCCCCGACAGAAGTACCTGACCTCAGCACCTGAAGTCCAAGTGCCTGAGCCAGCCTGGTTTTCGGCAAAGCGACAAACATTCGCACAATGCGCCGGCTCAATTCGAACGTTTTTTCTTTAAGGTCTTTTTTCATTTGGCTTTCACCTTCTCAATCCATTCGCTCTTTTCCATTCTCCATTTTCCCTTCTCCCTTATGCATTTGCTTTCTGGTCTGCACCTCGGCTACTGCACGAACATCCATCGGGGTGAGACGTGGGAGGAAATCTTTGCCGCATTGCAGACACATACCCTCGCGGTGCGGGATCGCGTCGCACCGAACCAGCGCTACGGCATCGGGCTGCGGCTCGGCGCTCGCGCTGCGAGCGAATTGGCAGATCCCTCGACGCAGGTCGAGTTTCAGCGCTGGCTCGAAAAAAACGAATGCTATGTATTCACTATCAACGGGTTTCCCTACGGACAGTTTCACGGCACCCGGGTAAAGGAGCAGGTCTATTTGCCGGATTGGAGCACTGTCGAGCGGCTCGATTATACAAAACGGCTTTTCGATCTGCTGGGCGAGCTTGTTCCGCCCGGCGGCGGGGGGAGCGTGAGCACTTTGCCGCTCTCGTTTAAGGAATTCGCAGTCACCCCGGAGCAATTTGAAGCTATGCGCGCCAACATCGAGGGGTGTGCCCGTCATATCGAGAAAGTGGCCGCATCAAGTGGGCGCGAGCTTCACCTCGGACTCGAACCCGAGCCACTCTGCACCTTGGAGACCAGCGACGAGTTGATCGATTTCCTGTCCGGTTTCGACGAAGACGTCATGCGCGTGGTGGGGATGAATTACGATACCTGCCATCTGGCGGTGGAATTCGAAGAGCCGCGCGAAGCGTTGTCAAAGCTCCGGGCCGCCGGGGTTCGCATCAGCAAGTTTCATCTCAGTTCAGCACTCAAACTGCGGCCATCTTCCGAAGCATTGAACCGGCTGGGCGCTTTCAGCGAAGACACCTATTTGCACCAGGTAATCTCACGTGGCGCGGACGGTGAGTTGCGGCGATTCACCGATCTCCCGCAAGCCCTGGCTGCGGTCGAGTTCGAGCCACCAGCCGAGGGTGACGAATGGCGGGTCCATTTTCACGTCCCCGTTCACGCCCAGCCCGAGTTGGTTTTTAATGATACCCGCGACCACATTGAAGCGATCCTTGATTTCGTCGCTGAGGATCCCGCCCTGTGCACCCATTTCGAAATCGAGACCTACACCTGGGACGTCCTTCCGGCCGAACTTCGCCAGCCCAACGTCGTCGATCAAATCACCAAGGAATACCAATGGGTGCTCGGGGAGATGAAAAAGCGGAGTCTTGGCTAGTCGTGGCGAGAAATCACGCAGCATGAAAACGGCGGCACTCCCACTGTATCCTCGATGTCGTGCCGCCGAGACCCCGAGCGGCCGTCAATTCAAAGTGTAGCGAAGGTTTGCAAACCTTCGCTACACTCGATGGAAGATGGAGCCGGCCGCCGAAAATCAGAGGAACCGGGCACGCGTGATGCTGGAATTGGGCCGTGTGTCCAACCTGCCCACGGTGTGGAGCAACGTCACTGCGGGCTGGATCCTGGCCGGGGGGACGTGGGATTGGCGCCTCATTTTCCTGCTTGTCGGTGGCTCGCTGCTTTATACCGCCGGCATGTTTTTAAATGATGCCTTCGACGCGAATTGGGACCGCATCCATCGGCCTGAGCGTCCGATCCCGAGCGGGCGGGTTTCTGCGAATGTGGTGGGCATCGCCGGGATATTCATGCTCATGATGGGTGCTGCCTTCGTCACAGGGAGCTTCATTCGAACCTATCAACTTCGTCAGTCCATCATCGCGCTTTCAGCCCTCGTGGCGTGCATCCTGCTCTACACCTGGCTGCACAAAAAGACCGCGGGTTCGGTGGTGCTGATGGCTTTATGCCGGTTTTTTCTAGTGTTTGTCAGTGCGGTTGCTGTGGCTCCGCAAAGCATGGATGACCCTGCCGCCAAATGGTCGGTGTTGGTGGCGACTTACGTGCTGGGAATCACACTGTTGGCGCGTGGCGAGGCCAGATCGATAACTCAGCGCGGGTCGGACGCAGCCTCGCCCCGCCTTCAAACACGGCTCGACGGAGTCTCTCCCCACCTGGGCTCGGTTAATGAGAGCGGCTCGGACGCGGCCTCGCCCCGCCTCAAATCCGCTCGAAGCATTTCTCTGCCGGGCGCGATATGTCTTGCGGCTCCAGCGCTTTGCGCTGGTTTGATTTTTCCGCTCGCCGAGAGAGTGTGGGTTTTGTTCCTTGTCTTCGCGCTGGGATGGGTGGCGTTTGGACTGCGCATCCTCGACAAGCGCGACGACGAAGGGCGAATTGGACGGGCGGTCGCGCATGCATTGGCCGGCCTGGTCGTGATGGATGCGCTGGCGATATCCTTTGTTAATCCGCCGTGCGCGGTCGCTGTTGTGGCGTTACTGCCATTCACGTTGTGGCTGCAGCGGCGGATTCCGGCAACGTGAGAGGAATGCAGAACACCGAGCACAGAGATTCCAGCCATGGTGATGAGCGGAGGAAGCCTTGCAAAACAGGTTTCCCCCTTAAGTTGCGGCTTCACTCACCGATCTGTGGATTTCCTGGAACGGCCAATCACGCTCAAGCTCAACCATCGGGTGTATTTCACACGCGGCGCATTCGCTTCCGACAATTATGTCCTGGGCCCGCTCATCGAGGGCAAGGTGCTGATCTTCATTGATGGCGGGGTGGCAGAAGCAAATCCCCGTTTGCTTCACGAAATCGACTTATTTTTTGAGCGTCGAAGTGGCGGTTCGAGGTTGGTGGGGCGCCCCATTGTGCTGCCCGGCGGAGAGGCGTGCAAAAACAACTGGAAGTTGGTCGAGAAGATCTGGGCGAGCATCAATGATGCGGGGCTGGACCGGCACAGCACTGTTTTGTGCATCGGGGGTGGCGCGTTTCTTGACCTCGTTGGATTCGCGGCGGCGACCGCTCATCGGGGCATTCGGTTGGTGCGCCTGCCGACGACGACGCTCAGCCAGGGTGATGGCGGAGTGGGAGTGAAGAATGGCGTCAATTATTTCGCGAAAAAGAATTGGGTGGGAACCTTCGCCATCCCGTGGGCGGTGGTGAATGACTTTGCTTTGCTCAAGACTTTGCCGCCACGGGAGAAGCGAGCCGGGCTCATCGAGGGCATCAAGGTTTCACTTTTGCGAGATGGCCGATTTTTCGAGGACATCGAAAGACGCGCCGATATGCTGGCAGCGTTCGAGCCGCGGGCTGTCGAGTTTGTGGTGCGCCGCTGCGCCGAACTGCACCTCGACCACATCGCCAGTGGGGGCGATCCCTTCGAGCATGGTTCGGCCCGCCCGCTCGACTTCGGGCATTGGGTTGCTCACAAAATGGAGCCCGCGTCCGGCTATCGCATTGGCCATGGTGAGGCGGTGGCCATTGGGATGGCCGTTGACCTTGTTTATGCGAAGCGCAGCGGATTGCTTGCGGCGACCGAATGCGAGCGGATTCTGCGTTTGATGGAAAAAATCGGCTTTGGCCTTTACGATGAGGAGATCGAACGAACTGAGAGCAGTGGCGCACGGCTCGTATTGCGGGGTCTCGAGGAATTTCGCGAGCATCTTGGGGGCGAGCTCACGATTACTCTGGTTACGGGTATTGGTTCGCACATCGAGGTGCATGAGATGAACACGCTGTTGGTGCTCGAGGCGATGGCAGAATTGCGCGAACGTGCGGGATGAGCCGGGTCGCGGTCATCAATGTCGTCGGTCTTACTCGCCGCCACCTCGGTGCGGCCACTCCGCAGATTTCAGGCTGGTTGCGGCGCAAGCAGGCGGTTCCCATCGAACCTCTTCTGCCTGCCGTCACGTGCCCGATGCAGTCAGCCTTCCTCACCGGCCTTCCGCCAGCCAAGAGCGGGATTGTCGGCAACGGATGGTATGACCGCACCCTCGACGAAGTTCATTTCTGGAAGCAATCAAACCACCTCGTCTCCGGAGCAAAACTGTGGGAAAAAATTCGCCTTGAACATCCGGACTTCACCACGGCGAAGATCTTTTGGTGGTATAACATGTATTCGAGCGCGGAGTTTTCGATTACGCCGCGGCCAATCTACCGCGCGGACGGCTCAAAAATTTTCGACATTTATACCCATCCGCCGTCGGTGCGCGCGGAGATCAAGGCCGCGCTGGGCGAGTTTCCTTTTCCGCAATTCTGGGGCCCGATGGCGGGACCCGCCTCGACGCGATGGATCGCCGGGTCGGCCAAATGGATCGAGGAAAAATTCTGGCCCAACCTAAGCCTGGTGTACTTGCCGCACCTCGATTATGATTTCCAGCGTTTCGGCCCGGATTCGGCGCAGGCAGCAAAAGCGCTCCAGGAAATCGATGAGGTGGTTGGCGATCTCATCGGTTTCTTCAAACACCGCGCCGTAAAGCCGGTGATCGTTTCCGAGTACGGCATCACTGCGGTTGACCATCCTGTTCACATCAACCGGGTCTTTCGTGAAAATGGCTGGATCGCATTGCGTGACGAGATGGGCACCGAAGTGTTTGACCCTGGAGCGAGTCGCGTCTTTGCCGTGGCCGATCATCAAGTGGCGCACATCTACGTAAAGGATCGCGCGTTGCTGCCGGAGGTGAAGGAAGTGCTGGGCGTTACCGAGGGCGTCGAGCAGATCCTGGATGGCATGTGGCGCTCGCTCGCGGAACTCGAGCACGTTCGTGCGGGAGATCTCATTGCAGTGGCCGATGCGCGCAGTTGGTTCACCTACTATTGGTGGCTCGATGACGAACGCGCACCGGATTACGCCCGCACCGTGGATATCCATCGCAAGCCTGGCTATGACCCGGCCGAACTTTTTTTCGATCCCGCAATCAAGAAGCTCAAACGCACGCTGGGCCTACGACTGCTCCGCAAGAAGCTCGGCTTTCGCGTGTTGATGGATGTTATTCCGCTCGACGCCACCCTCGTGCGTGGCTCACACGGACGAATCCCGGAAGACTCCCTGGACTGGCCGATCCTCGCCGGAGATTTCCCCGGTCTTGACGGCACCGTGAAGATTTCTGCGATCCAGGTGCATCAAGAGTTGTTGGGCGCCATCAGGCGCGGGATCGCGTCTTGACGGAGTCAACAGATGTGGGGGATCTTTAGACTCGGGGGCTTCACAATGGAAATTCAAAACAATCGAAGACTTCGAAATCTGAATTGTTGAGAGAAAGAATCTGGCGAATGCCATGGACGTGAAAGGTGGCGGCCAACAGCGTATCCAGCAGACGCTTGCGGCCTAGTCCGCGGCGGGTCATCCAGTCGATGAAGCATTCAACACACCGCTGGTCGGCAGCGAGGACCCGGACCTCGACTGCCGTTCCCCAAAAAGCGACTCGCGATAAGGCGACGGACATGGCTAGTGGATTCGAAAAACGCCGAGGGTCTGTGACGACGTGAACAAATTCTGCAAGTACGCCAGCCGTCACGGCGAAACGAGACTCTGCATCCAGCAACGAAGCCAGTGAATCACGGCAGCGCTCATGGTCGGCGTGGTCGATCATTTCCCAAGCCACCAGAAACGTTGTGTCCAGGCCGATCATTCGCGGGGGCTCAGGAAGTCCTCCAACAGTTCCGCCCGGGAGGTCCACGGCTTTAAGATGCGTCCCAAAGATGTCGCTTTGGGTGGAGCATACAACGAGGGACGGGCCTGTCCCCGAATTCTGCGCTCGCAATACTCTGCCATGGCTTCACGGATCAGCTCCGCGGCCTTGCGATCTGTCCGCCGTGCATGGCGCTGAAAATCACGGTAGACCGGTTCAGAAACATGGATCGTTATTGTCTTCATATGTATAACAATATGTATAGACACATGCCAAGTCAACTTTGGCCTGGAGCTTAGCGTGACAATCTGGATTGGAGATGAGGGTATCGCACGCGCCTGCTCGCGAACTACGCCGAGTGCCAATGTCTCAGAACCGAGGTCCAATCCGGAAAGGTGGGATCGCCTAGCAAAATGTTTGTGCCGACGCCCGCGCGGCGCCCCATTTCCATGTCGCGCGGGTCATTTCCGATGTTCCAACTCGCGACGAGGGCAAGGTCATGTTTGCGCGCGGCGTCGAGAATCAAACGAGGGCTTGGTTTGCGGCAATCGCAGGTGCCCTCGAGGTGCGAGCAGACAAAGATATCGGCGAAACGCAACGGTCCCAATTCGGTCTGCATCCGCCCGTGGATGTCGTCGAGGTCGGCCGGGGTGAGAAGCCCCTTTCCGACACATTGCTGGCTGGTGACCAGAACGGGAACGAAACCGCGATCCTTCACTGCGCGCAGCATGTCACGCACGCCCGCGCGGAAATGGAAATCTTCCCAGCGAAGGACGTAGTGCGGACCAGGTGAATCGTTCACCGTGCCATCGCGATCAAAAAAAACTGCGGGTTTCACGGCATGGCAGCGACGCGGGCGGTGACGCGAAGGTTGTCGCCAATGGTTTTGAATGCGATCTCGCGCAATGCGACTGAGCCACCGGTGAAATGAACAGGGTCGACGACTGGTCGTCCTGATCCCGAGATGAACGGCGCCACGTAGAAGGACACTTCGTCGACCATCCGTTGGGCGAAGGCATGGGCGAGCGTGGTGCCGCCACCCTCGACGAGGGCGATGACGACTCCACGTCGGGCAAGATCCCGCAGGCTGTCGTCCAGCGAGCGTCTCGTATAGACGAGCGTGCGGTCCTTGAACTCGTCGTTGAAAAGCCGCGCCTCTTGGGGCAGCGAATCCGAATTGGTCAAAACGACGCGCCAGGGCTGCACTTTGCCGCGAAGCGCCGGCCGCACGGTCAGCGCGGGATCATCTCGACGCAACGTTTCCGCCCCGATGATGATGGCATCGGCGCGACGCCGGAGCTTCACGGCGTCGGCTCGCGCGGCGTCGTTGGTGAGCCAGCGTCCTTCCCCTTCCGGACGGGTAATTTTTCCATCCCAGCTGATCCCGGCCTTGGCAATGACCCAGGGCAGCCCAGTCGTGATGAACTTTGTCCACGGCTGCAGCAGACTCCGCGCCGCGGCCTCACACACACCGCGAGTCACGGCGATCCCGGCGTTGTGAAGCAACCCGGCGGCGCGCCCGGAATGAGCGGGGTTCGGGTCGTCGATGGCCCAAACAACCCGCCCAATACCTGCGTTGATCAAAGCCTCGGCACACGGAGGCGTGCGACCATGCGTCGAGCAAGGCTCGAGAGTCACATAGAGAGTGGCACCGCCAACCGCGGCCGGGCCGCCTGCGCCCTTGATCGCCGCCAGCTCGGCATGCGCTTCGCCGGCACGACAATGCCATCCTTCACCTAACACTTTTCCAGAACGGACCACGAGGGCGCCGACGGGGGGGTTGGGGCTGGTCAAGCCAACGCCTTTTTTGGCCAGGCGCAGCGCGAGACTCATGAATTGGTCGTCACTGGAGATAGCGGGCATGCTAAGAGCACACCAATTCTCTGACAACGCCGGCTGCATAAGATTTTTAACAGACGCTCAACCCTCAATCCAGGACACCTTTTGCTCAAGCGCCGTGCGGCGGCTTTGGGGAGGTGTGATTTGTGCCGGCCAGCCCAGAAAGAAGAAACCGAGGCATCGTTCATCGTCCCGGAGATCAAGCAGCGGTTTAACGGCTTCTGTGTAGACCAGCGGCGGTGTCGACCACATTCCCGTCAGGCCGGCGGCGGTGGCGCTGAGGTGAAGATTTTGCACAGCGCAGGCAACAGCCATGATTTCTTCGATTTCGGGGATTTTGATGTTGGTGCCGCGGGCCATGCAGACCGCGATGACCACTGGCGCAAGCCGAAACACGACCCCAAGTTTTTCACGCTTCTCGATCCGCACTTGATGCGGCGGGGTCACAGTGTCGTAAATCTTGGGCAATTCGGCACAGAGCCGCTCGCGAGCCGCGCCTTCGTAGACCTTGAAGCGCCACGGCTCGGTCATTCCGTGGGTTGGCGCCCAACAGGCGTTCTCGAGAAGCTGCTCGACCAACGCGCGCGGGACAGGCCGCGAAGAATCGAGCGCCGCCGGTTTCGTCGAGCGCCGACCGCGAATAAGCGCTGTGATCCAGGCAAGGTCAGCCGACATGAGGGTCAGCGAAGCGGGAAAGGCGGCGCATGCAAGCGGGCGTATCCCCATTAATGCTCACAGCCATGCCAGTCGGAACAGGAGAGATCCGATGATGTTAAGACCATCTCGAGCAGTCATGCCTTGGAAAAATTTCGAAGTTTCGCATAATGCCCCCCCATGAGATCTCCTGTTCTCATCGCCATGGCGACACTCAATCTGATGGCTCTCTCCTCGGTGCTTTCGGGTGCACCGCTCGCCGCAAAGCCCAAGTTCTCAATCAAGCAGGTGATGAAGGACGCTATCAAGGGTGACCACGCCCTGGTCAAGAAGGCGTGCAAAGGAACGGCCTCTCCGGGTGAACTGGCGAAGATGGTCGAGTATTTCAAAGCGATGCGCGAAAACATCCCTCCGCGCGGTGACCTCGAGTCCTGGGAGCAAAAAACCGCGGCTTTGGTTGCGGCGGCCGAACGCCTGCAAAAGGAACCCGCCAGCAAAGACGCCTCATTTCAACTCGAACAAGCGGTCGAGTGCCGGCAGTGCCACAACGAGCACAAGCCGTCGAAAAAATGACCCGCCGGCGGCAGCAGTTTTTCGAATCTCGACTTGCGCAGGAAAGGCACTCACACCTTCCACCCAATGACTCGAGGTCTAGCGATTTGTCTTCGCTCTCGACGAACCGCCAAGGGAGGACTGCAGTGCCCGACGCACTTCCCGATCGGCGGATGACGAGATCACGGGTCTTTGACTGGCATCGACCGGTTGGGCTTTCAAAATCGGAACAGAATCGAGGGAGTCAGGAGGGGAGGGGAGCGGTGCTTGGACGATTATATCCAGTGGATCATCGTCGGAAGGCGTCGGCGCTCGATCTGTCGCCGATCCCTGTCCCGCAGCGTTTGTCGGGTTGCTGCTCGCGAGGCGATCTGCTGGCACAAAGGCCTGCGCTGACTTCGCCGCATGCGGTGAGGCGACCGCAATGGCGGCCGTTGCCCTCGCTGACCCGCCGGGCATGGATTTTGCGTCGCGATCGGCGGTTGGCCGATTGCCATACCAAAACGCCAGGCTGACCGCTCCGCCGATCACGAAGATCATCATTGCGAGTCTCAAGCGGCCACGGGCTGGCTCGAAAGCCTTGCGCGCAGTTGAAGTCAGCACCCCGGGGCTGGTTTGCAAGTAGGCGTGTCCGTTGACCTTTTTCCGGCCGTGGTGAAAGTCGGGAGCGTGCTGGGTGATGTCGACATTGAGATACCTGCTGTAGAGCGCGAGAAAACTTTTCGCATAAGTGGGATTGGCGAAATTCGAATAATCGTCATTTTCGAGCTCCATAAGCCGCGCGGGGGGGATGCGCGTTTTGTGATGGACGTCATCAAGCGTTAGGCCCTGCCCCACTCGCATGTCATACAATTGCTTGCCGATGTTTGGAGCCATGGAGCGAGTCGCCTCGAGAAGGCGGACATTATTGGACGGGGGTGTTGGATTGCGCAAGCACCGTTACACCAAAGCCTCCTTTGACTCATCGACTTCCTGGTGAAGGTTTCGGTTGCGGCTTGTGGACAGTGTGTTATAAGACAAACCATGTGTCCGCGCCTCTCGGTATTCATCGAGATTATTATGATGCCCCGCGCCTGTTTCATGCGCCGGCATCCATCGGCGTATTGAGGCAGACTCGGGGCTGGCATTGGCTCGAGGACACATTCGGCGACGCGGTTTGTTGGCGTCATGGTCCTTCGAGTGCGGCTGTTAACGTCTTCTCGCCCTGGCCATGGCATCATTGGCCGTACCAATCCTTCGCTCGACCACCTTTCTTCCCGTCATGAAAAAGTCAGTTGCCCTCTACGATACAACCCTGCGTGATGGAACACAGGGGCTGGGGGTCTCCTTCAGCTCCCTGGACAAACTTCGCGTTGCCGAAAAACTCGATGACTTCGGAATGGATTACATCGAGGGCGGCTGGCCCGGTTCAAATCCCAAGGATGTCGAGTTTTTCAAGGAGGCGAAAAAGCGGCTGTGGAAAAACGCGCGGATAGCAGCCTTTGGCAGCACTTGCCGCAAAGATACCCGGGCTGAAGACGATCTCCAGCTCCGCATGCTCATCGAAGCGGAGACTCCGGTCGTCACCGTGTTTGGCAAGAGTTGGGACCTGCACGTCACCGAAGTCCTGCAAACCACCATCGAAGAGAATTGCCGCATGATTTTCGACACCGCGAAATTCTTCAAAGCGCAGGGCAAGGAATTCATTTATGACGCCGAGCATTTCTTCGACGGCTACAAAGCCAATCCCGGGTATGCGCTGAAAACACTCTCCGCGGCGCGGGATGGAGGCGCGGACATTCTCGTTCTTTGCGACACCAATGGCGGGACCATGCCGCATGAAGTCGCTGAGGTCACGGCGCTGGTGCGCCAGACTTTTGGATGTGCGGTCGGCATTCATGCGCACGATGACTGTGGGGTCGGTGTCGCGAACGCGCTCGAAGCGATCCGGGCCGGAGCGATGCAGGTTCAGGGAACCATGAACGGCTACGGCGAACGCACCGGGAACTGCAATCTTACCTCGGTTATCGCCAACCTGCAGCTCAAGCTCGGCCACCAACTTGTGCCCGACCTCACCCGGTTGACGCCGCTCTCGCATTTTGTGGACGAAATGGCGAACAATGTTCCAAACCCGCGCGCGCCATTCGTCGGCGCCGCCGCCTTCGCCCACAAGGGCGGCATGCACGTCAACGCTGTGCAGAAACTCGCCCGCTCCTATGAACACATCGCACCGACCGAGGTCGGTAACCGGCAAAACATCCTCGTTTCCGAACTCGCCGGCGGCAGCAATATCTTGATGAAGGCGGCTGAGCTCGGCATGCCTCTGGATAAATCCGACACCCGCGTGAGGCACATTCTCGAGCGGGTGAAATCGCTGGAAAAGGACGGCTACGAATTCGAGGCGGCCGACGCATCGTTCGAGTTGCTCATCCAGGATGCCCTCGGTCTGCGGCGCTCATTTTTTCAGCTCGAGGAATTCTCCTGCACCGTGTTGCGCGACCGCGTATTCGGTTATGAAAGCTGCGAAGCCGCGGTAAAACTGAAGATCGGCGGCCAGTCGGTGCACGTCGTGGCCGAAGGCGACGGCCCGGTCAATGCACTCGACGGCGCCTTGCGCAAAGCCCTCGCTCCCCGGTACCCACAGCTTTCTGCGATGACGCTCACTGATTACAAAGTCCGCATCATTGACAGTCACGCCGGCACCGCCGCAAAGACCCGCGTTCTCATCGAGTCTTCGGACGGCTCGACGAGCTGGGGAACCGTCGGCGTTTCCTATGACATCATCGACGCCAGCTGGCAGGCTCTGGTCGACAGTGCCGAGTTTTTTCTGAGTCGTAAAACGTGAGTCGGTCAGTCAGCAAAGGCGCGATTTAAGGCCGCGAGATCGAGTTTTTTCATTTGCAGCATCGCCTTGAAGGCGCGCTGGGATTTGAGGGGATCGGGGTCGCCAAGCATCTCGGACAGGCCTTTGGGAACCACTTGCCACGAGAGGCCGAACTTGTCCTTCAACCAGCCGCATTGCTGCGCATTTGGATCGCCGCCCTCGTTGAGCTTTTCCCAGCAGTAGCCGACTTCCTCCTGCGTCTCGCACTCGATCTCGAGCGAGATGGCCTCGTTGAACTTGAAATGCGGGCCGCCGTTGAGCGCTGTAAAAGGCTGGCCGTCCAGTTTAAAGGCTACCGTCATCACCGACCCTGGCGGTTTCCCATGGATTTCCTGCCCAGCGTCTGGATAGCGCGAGATGGCGGTGATCTTCGAGTCTTTGAAGATGGCGGTGTAAAAGCGGGCGGCGTCTTCGGCCTGATCGTCAAACCACAGGCACGGGCTGATCTTCATGGGCATCGCTTATTCGCTGGTTTGGAGTTTTGGCAATCGGTGGTCACTTCTCGAATGACGGCAAGTTCCACAACCGGGCAATTCGTCGCGACCTTTCTCTTGACGAACACTCTGCTGGTGAAACGGGATGATTCCCGGGTCCATGGGCAGCGAGCCGTCGGGTTTTTCTCCTGTTGCACCCCCCTCGCAAATTTTGTCAATTTCAAAGTTGCGGAATTTTGATTCTGACTATGATGTCTTTCCCCTCGCCCCAGCTCTCGCGGGCGGAGCTTTGTATTTTCGCTGGAATTCGCCATGGCCAAAGAAGTTATCAAGACCGTCAAACTGCAGATTCCCGCGGGCCAGGCCAATCCTGCGCCGCCGGTTGGTCCTGCGCTGGGCCAGGCTGGGGTGAACATCATGGATTTCTGCAAGCGCTTCAACGCGGAAACGCAGAAAGTGGCGGGCGACATTCTGCCGGTCATCATCACCGTCTACAAAGACAAATCTTTCACGTTTATCACCAAGCAGCCTCCGGCCTCGGTGCTGATCAAAAAACTGGCCAAGATCGCGTCGGGATCGAAGGAGCCGAATAAGACAAAGGTGGCCAAAATCCGGAAGGCGCAGGTGATGGAAGTGGTGAAACAAAAAATGCCTGACCTCAACACCAACGATCCCGAAGCAGCCTTCCGCGTAATCGAGGGAACCTGCCGGCAAATGGGCGTCGAGATCGAGGCCTAACAAAGATCGTAACCGCGATTCATGCCCACCAAACGCAGCAAACGGTATCAGCAGGCGGTCAAGCTTCTCGAGGCTGGACGGCGCTATTCGCTCGAGGAGGCCGCCGAACTGGTGAAAAAATTTCCCGGACCGAAATTTGACCAGACGGTCACACTGAGTTTCAAGATGGGGGTTGATCCCAAGAAGTCGGATCAGGCGATTCGTTCGACCTGCCCGTTGCCTCATGGGTCTGGAAAGAAGGTCCGTGTGCTCGTATTCGCGAAGGGCGCAGCGGCCGACGCGGCCCGTGAAGCCGGAGCGGAACTGGTGGGTCTCGAGGACATGGTCAAAAAAGTGACTGAAGGCTTTTTCGATTTTGACGTCGCGGTGGCAACGCCGGACGCGATGGCGGAAGTAAGGAAGTTGGGGAAGCAATTGGGACCGCGGGGCCTCATGCCCAATCCCAAAACCGGGACTGTGACCGACGATACGGCCAAGGCGGTGAGGGAAGTGAAGGCGGGACGGGTTGATTTCCGCCTCGACCGCAATGGCAACATCGCAGCGAGCATTGGCAAGGTCAGTTTTTCCAGCCAGCAACTCGCGGAAAACGGCAACGCGCTGATCGACTCGGTGATTCGAGCCAAACCGCCGACAGCCAAGGGCAAGTACATTGAATCAATCACTCTCGCTGCAACGATGACTCCAGGCGTGCTCGTTGATGAGGCCAAATTCCTGAAAATAACCGCCTAGGCCGCGAGAACTCGAAACCATGAATCCGGTTAAAGAAATCGTCATAAACGAATTGCACGAGCGGCTCAATCGGGCGCCGTATCTTTTCGTTGTGGATTATACCAAGACGACGGTGCCTGAATTCAGTGAGGTTCGGAAGCGTCTTAAAGGGGTTGGCGCGAAATTGACCGTCGCCAAGAACTCTTTCGTGCGGATCGCGGCTAAACGCGCGGGGATGCCCGAGCACATTGCCAAATCATTGCTCGGCCAGACGGCGATCGTCACCGGCTCGGAAGAGGCCGCCGCCACCGCGAAAATCTTGAAGCAGTTCGGCACCGAGTCGAAAAAGCTCGCTTTGCGTGGGGGGGTGGTGGACGGGAGCTACATGGATGAAGCCGGAGCGAAAGCGCTGGCCGATTTGCCACCCAAGCTTCAGCTTCAGTCGCAACTTTTGGGCGTTCTGCTGGCTCCCGCCTCGAGGCTGGTCCGAACGCTGAACGAGCCTGCTGCCTCGCTGGCACGCGTGCTCAAAGCCCACTCCGACAAAGCCGCCTAACCTTTTCCTTCGCAAAATCCTGGCCGGCAGCCGTCGCGGAGTTGCCAGTCAAATCCGTCTCCGCGCAATATAACCAAATCCCAGTTCCTTACCGGCTCGACGGCTGTCGATCTCAAATGACTCAGGGCTCTGAGTTGCGGTGACACTGAACAACTAACATGGCTGATACCAATACCATCGTGGACCAACTGAGCGGCTTGACCGTTCTCGAAGTCGCTGATCTCGTCAAGAAACTCGAAGAGAAATGGGGCGTTTCCGCTGCTGCTCCGGTGGCTGCGGCTGCTGGTCCGGTTGCTGCGGCTGCTCCGGTCGAGGAAAAGACCGAATTCGATGTGATTCTGGTCGCTGCCGGCGAAAACAAAATCTCGGTCATTAAAGAGGTTCGCGCCGCGGTGCCGGGTCTCGGGCTGGCTGAGGCGAAAAAGCTTGTCGAGAGCGCCCCGCAAGCGCTCAAGACTGGCGTCAACAAGGCCGAAGCCGAAGAAATCAAAAAGAAAGTCGAAGTCTCGGGCGCCAAGGTCGAGATCAAATAGTGCCAATTTCACTTTCAGCCGGGCTCTGGCCAGCCAGAAGTCCGGCACCCATGCAGGTCCTTTCCACCAATCACCAAGCTCCCGCAGATATCGGATCGCGTTGTTTTATCCGCTCATATGGCGTTCGTGGCTGTTTCCGCAGCCACGCCTGCTGTCTGGGAACGGAAAGCAGCGGATCGCGACCTGCTGGTGCAGGGCGATTGGTAATTTCGTATCCATAACGTTTCCGTCGTTCCCCTAACCACACCCACCCGCACCATGTCCGATCGTCTAGATTTCGGAAAAATCCACGAGGTTGTCGAGCCGCCGAACCTGATTGAGGTTCAGATCGAGTCCTACAAGGAATTCCTGCAAAAAGAAATACCGCCATCGAAGCGTTTGGTCACCGGCCTGCAGGCAGTTTTCAAGGAGGTCTTCCCGATCGCCAGCTATGACGAAAAAGTGGTTCTCGACTTTTCGCACTATGAGATCGGCGAGCCGAAACTCACTGCGCACCAGGCGCAACGGGATGGAGAGACATTCAGCGCGCCCTTATATGTCACTTTTACGCTGACGGACGAGACCGGGACCAAGGAAGAGCGGGTGTACATGGGGGAATTGCCGCTCATGACCGAACGCGGGACTTTTGTCATCAACGGCGCTGAGCGGGTCGTGGTTAGTCAATTGCATCGTTCGCCGGGGGTGTGTTTCGAGGAAACCTTTCACCTTAATGGCAAGCGTCTGTTTGGTTTTCGGATCATTCCCGACCGCGGCTCGTGGCTCGAAGTGCAATTCGACACCAACGACCTGCTGTATGTCTATCTTGACCGCCGCCGCCGCCGCCGCAAGTTTTTGGCTACCACTTTTTTGCGGTGCGTTGGATATGCCACCGATCAAGAGATCGCGGACGAGTTTTTCGAAGTCGAGGATTACCGCCTGACCAAAAATCCTGACGAAGAAGAGCTTTCGACCAAACTCCCGATTAAGGACGTCCTGGACGGCGAAATTATCGTGGCTCGAGCTTATGAGCCTCTCACCATCGGGATTGCCCGGCAATTGATCGAGTTGGGCATGAAAACCTTGAAGGTTGTGGACGTTCGCAGCCAGGATGACACGCTGATGAAGTCCTTGAAGAAAGATCCGGCCAAGGACGAGGAGGAGGCGTTGAAGGACATATACCGCAAACTGCGGCCTGGGGACCCGCCGACCGTGCCTAACGCGCGCGCGTTGTTGAAACGCCTGTTCTTCGACCCTAAAAAATATGATCTGACTCGTGTGGGCCGTTACAAGCTTAATCAAAAACTGGGCCTCAAGAGCGCCGAAAATGAACGCATCATGACAAAGGAGGACTTTGTCGCGTCGATCAAGTATTTGCTGAAGCTAAAGAATGGGGAGGGGATGCTGGATGACATCGATCACCTGGGCAGCCGCCGGGTGCGCGCTGTCGGTGAGTTGCTGGCCAACCAATGCCGGGTGGGATTGGCCAGGACCGAGCGCCTGGTCAAGGAACGGATGACGCTTTTCGACGTGAATGTCGAGGGCATGACGCCGGCAAAATTGATCAACCCGAAGGCGCTCAGTGCCTTGGTGCGCGACTTTTTTGGGCGCAGCCAGCTTAGCCAATTCATGGATCAGACCAATCCGCTCGCCGAGTTGACACACAAGCGCCGGCTTTCGGCACTGGGCCCGGGCGGGCTTAACCGTGACCGTGCGGGATTCGAGGTTCGCGACGTGCATGCCTCCCACTACGGACGCATTTGTCCCATCGAAACCCCTGAAGGTCCGAACATCGGGCTGATCAATTCGATGAGCTGCTATGCTCGCATTAACGAGTTCGGCTTCATCGAGACACCTTATCGCCGGATCGCGGACGGAGTCGTCACCAAGAAAATCGACTATCTGACAGCCGACCAGGAGGAGAACTTCATGGTCGCCCAGGCAAACAATCCGTTCGATCCTGAGACGGGCCGGTTCAAGCACCGGAGGATCACCGTGCGTTATCGCGGCGACTTTTTGGAAGTCGAGCCGAAAGAAGCCGGCTACATGGATGTGTCGCCGAAACAACTGGTGTCTGTGGCGGCCTCATTGATTCCGTTTCTCGAGCACGATGACGCAAACCGCGCGCTGATGGGATCGAACATGCAACGTCAGGGGGTGCCGCTCCTGGTAACGGAAGCCCCGGTGGTTGGAACTGGCATGGAACAAAAGGCCGCCCGCGATTCGAAGGCGGTAGCAATCTCCGAGTCAAAAGGAGTGGTGGCTGCCGCGACGGCCGAAGTCATCATTGTCACCCGCGACGGCAAGCTGCCCGTGAAGGATGACGACTTTCTGGCGGATCCGTTTTCGGTGAAGCACAACCCGGACAAGGAAATCTTCGTCTACCCGCTGCGCAAATTCATGCGCTCGAACGCGGGCACGTGCATCAACCAAAAACCGCTGGTCGGCAAGGGTGACAAGGTTAAGGCCGGCCAGATTCTGGCGGACGGCCCCTGCACCGAAAAGGGTGAATTGGCGCTCGGACGCAACGTGCTGGTCGCGTTCATGCCTTGGAATGGCTACAATTTCGAGGACGCCATCACCATTTCCGAACGCGTCGTCAAGGAGGATATTTACACCTCGATCCACATCGAGGAATTCGAGGTCAGTGCCCGCGACACCAAACTCGGGCCAGAGGAAATAACGCGGGACATTCCGAACGTCGGGGAGGAAGCATTGAAGTTTCTTGGACCGGACGGAGTGGTCCGGGTGGGCGCAGAGGTCAAACCGGGCGACATTCTTGTGGGCAAGATCACCCCCAAATCGGAAACGGAACTCGCGCCCGAGGAGCGCCTGCTGCGGGCCATCTTTGGCGAGAAGGCCGCCGATGTTAAGGACACCTCCTTGCGCGTCCCTTCGGGCTGCACCGGGATCGTCATGGACGTGCGCGTTTCCAGCCGAAAGGAAACAGCGAAGGAAAAAATGTCAGCCGTCGAGAGTAAAAAGCAGCTCAAGTCGATTGAAGATGAATACAATACCAAGCGCCAGGAGCTGATCGACCAGTTGACCGAGAAGCTTTCGGACATCCTGCTGAACGAGAAAATTCCCCTCGATGTGGTGAATGGTCAGTCGGGCGAAATCCTCATTCCGGCCAACAAAAAGATTACCAAGACTTATCTCGCCAAGCTGGCCGAGAACCATGAGAACATCGAGATCGATCCGAGCCCGATCCGGCAGACGATTGTGGATATCATTGCGGGGTTCGAGCAAAAATTTGCCGATCTCGACATGGATCGTGAACGGCAGCTCGACCGGATCGAGGCCGGGGACGAGGTCGACCCGGGAATTGTCAAGCAAGTAAAGGTCTTCATCGCCTCGAAGCGCAAGCTCGCGGTGGGAGACAAAATGGCGGGCCGGCACGGAAACAAGGGCGTGGTGGCGACAATTGTGCCGGAACAGGACATGCCTTTCCTCGAGGACGGCACCGCTGTTGACATCGTTCTCAACCCGTTGGGCGTGCCAAGCCGCATGAATGTGGGCCAGGTTTTGGAAACCCATCTCGGCATCGCGGCCAAGGCTCTGGGGATCACCATCGCAACCCCGGTATTCGACGGCATCAGCGAAGCGCAAATCATGACTTACTTGAAGCAGGCGAAGAAAGTACCCGGTTTCGAATGGGTTGGTTTGAACGGCAAGAGCAAGCTGTTTGACGGGCGCACGGGCGACCCGTTCCACCAGGAGGTTGTTGTTGGGTACATTTATATGATGAAGCTAGGGCACCTCGTCGCAGATAAAATCCATGCTCGCGCGGTGGGTCCCTACTCGCTGGTCACTCAGCAGCCGTTGGGTGGAAAGGCGCAATACGGCGGTCAGCGATTTGGCGAAATGGAAGTTTGGGCGCTGGAAGCCTACGGTGCCGCCTACACCCTGCAGGAGCTGCTCACCGTTAAGTCCGACGACGTACAAGGCCGCACTCGAATTTATGAAGCCATCGTCAAGGGTGACAACACCCTTGAAGCCGGCACACCCGAGTCCTTCAACGTCCTGGTCAAGGAAATGCAATCCCTGGGACTTTCAGTCAAAGTTTCCTCGGCCAAAGAAACTGGACCCAACGGTGGTGGCGCGGGCGATACTCATGACCCGCTCGCCGGCTTTGCGGCGCACTGACTCTATTCTTAACCACAACATTCTGGCAAACATATGAGCCTCGAACCCAATTATCTCGGAGAACTTTTTGGCGGTGAGACTAAAACCGTCGGTTTCGACCAGGTCGCCATCAGTGTGGCCAGCCCGGATTCGATCCGGAGCTGGTCGAGCGGCGAGGTGAAAAACCCCGAAACGATCAATTACCGCACCTTTAAGCCCGAGAAGGCCGGGCTTTTCTGCGAGCGGATATTCGGTCCGACGCGCGACTGGGAATGTGCGTGCGGCAAATACAAGCGCATCAAGCACAAGGGCGTGGTCTGCGATCGCTGCGGAGTCGAGGTCACTCTGTCGCGCGTCCGCCGCGAACGCATGGGACACATCGAGCTCGCCGTGCCGGTGACGCACATCTGGTTTTACAAATGCATGCCGAGCCGCATCGGACTAATGCTGGACATGAGCGCCCGCCAACTCGAACGGGTGATCTATTACGAGGATTACATCGTGGTTGATCCTGGCAACACGCCGCTCAAGCGGGCGCAATTGTTGACGGAACAGGAATTTCGTGAGGCGGAAGACCAATACGGAGACAGTTTCCGCTCCGGAATGGGCGCCGAGGCCATTCGCGAGCTGCTCGAAGGAATCAATCTGGCCGAGGTCGTCAAGGAGCTTGAAGAAGCGATGACGCGGACTCGCTCGAAGCAGGTGCGCAAGAAGATTGCCAAGCGGCTTAAGCTTGCTCAGGGGTTCGCTGGCAGCCACTCGCGTCCCGAATGGATGGTTATGGAGGTGTTGCCGGTCATTCCGCCCGATTTGAGACCGCTAGTGCCGCTGGAAGGCGGGCGTTTCGCCACCTCAGATCTCAACGATCTGTACCGCCGCGTCATCAACCGGAACAACCGGCTGCGCAACCTGCTGCACTTAAAGACACCGGACGTCATTATTCGCAATGAAAAGCGGATGTTGCAGGAAGCCGTGGATGCGCTCTTCGACAACGGCCGTCATGGCCGCGCGGTCACGGGTGCGGGCAATCGTCCGCTCAAATCATTGAGCGATATGCTCAAAGGCAAAGGTGGGCGCTTCCGGCAGAACCTGTTGGGCAAGCGTGTCGATTACTCCGGCCGCTCGGTTATTGTCATCGGCCCGGATTTGAAGCTCCACCAATGCGGTCTGCCCAAGAAGATGGCGCTGGTGTTGTTTGAGCCTTTTATCATTCGGCGCCTTAAGGAGATGGGTTTCGTGCATACCGTGCGCAGCGCCAAGAAAATGATCGAGCGCCGTACGCCGGAAGTTTGGGACATCCTCGAGGAAGTCACCACCGGGCATCCGGTGCTGCTGAACCGGGCGCCGACCTTGCACCGTTTGTCCATTCAGGCCTTTGAACCGGTTTTGATTGAAGGCGAGGCGATCCGCATTCACCCACTGGTTTGCACCGCCTACAACGCTGACTTCGACGGCGACCAAATGGCTGTGCACGTGCCACTTTCTGTCGAGGCGCAAATGGAAGCGCGCATGCTCATGCTCGCGCCGAACAACATCTTCAAGCCCGCCGACGGCAAACCGGTCATGACCCCCACCCAGGATATTCCGTTGGGGTGTTACTTCCTGACCACCGGCCGCAGCATGCAGAGCAAGGAAGGTGACGACGGCGAAGTATGCGAAAAGCATCCAAAGTTCGAGGTTTACCACACCGCTCCGCTTTTCACCGACGTTCCGGAGATCGAGTTCGCGCTCGATGAGGGAGCCATCGACATCCATCAGCCCATTCGCTACCGGAATCCCGACTTCGGCAAGACCACCCAGTTTGGACGCAAGGACGCCAAGATTATCGTGACCACCGCGGGCCGGGTGCGGTTCAACGAAATCTGGCCCGAGGAGCTCGGCTTCATCAACCGCACGGTCAAAAAGAAAGACCTCTCGGACATTATCTGGCGCTGTTTTCAGGTCGTAAAACACCACCAAACCGTGGCGGCGCTCGACGCGCTCAAGACACTGGGATTTCGCGCGGCGACGCAGTCCGGGTGCTCGATCGGCATTACCGACATGTTCATCCCACCGGAAAAACAGGACATGTTGGGCCGAGCGCACGAGCACGTCGAAGTCGCCGAGAAACAATACCGTGGCGGCATCATCACCAACGGCGAGCGCCAGCAGAAAGTGATCGACCTCTGGACCCAGACCGGCGACGACCTGGCGAAGGCGGTCTTTCGCAATCTCGAATACAACGACGGCAAAAAGTACCCCAATCCTCTATTCATGATGGTGGACTCCGGCGCTCGCGGCAATCGTCAGCAAATCAAGCAGTTGGGTGGCATGCGCGGTCTTATGGCCAAGCCGAGCGGCGAAATCATCGAACGACCGATCACTTCGAATTTTCGCGAAGGGCTTTCCGTGCTCGAATACTTCATTTCCACGCACGGCGCCCGCAAAGGCCTCGCCGACACCGCGTTGAAAACCGCAGACTCGGGTTACATGACACGCAAGCTCGTGGACGTCGCCCAGGACGTGATCGTGACTGAACTCGATTGCGGAACCACCAATGGCATCATCATCAAATCGATTTACGAAGGTGATGAGGAGGTGGTCGAACTGAAGACGCGCGCCTACGGCCGCACCAGTTGCGAACGCATCGTCGACCCGGTCACTGGAGAAAACATCGTCGGCGTGGACGATCTGATGGGCGAAAAGCCGGCGCGCAAGCTGCAGGATATCGGAGTCGAGCAGCTTAAAATTCGCTCCGTGCTGACTTGCGAAAGCAAACGCGGCTGCTGTGCGAAATGCTACGGGCTCAGTCTCGCAAACCACGAACTGGTGAAAATCGGCGAAGCGGTGGGGATTATCGCGGCGCAATCCATTGGGGAACCGGGCACTCAGTTGACGATGCGGACGTTCCATACCGGCGGCGTCGCCACCTCAATGCTTAAACAGCCGCGCATCATCGTAAAAAACAAGGGGATGATTCGCTATAACGAGGTGCGTGTCGTTGAATCGGCGGAAGGCGGATGGATCGTCCTCAACAAAAACGGAACGCTTACGGTTCACGATGACAAAGGCCTCGAACTCGAAAGTCACAAGCTCGTCATCGGCACGGTTATTGGCGTCCGGGATGGGTCCGCCGTCAAGAAGGGTGACCAGGTCGCGAGTTGGGATCCTTATAACGTGCCGATTCTCACCGAGCGCGCGGGACGGGTCGAATTCAAGGACATGATTGAAGGAATCACCCTTGGCAAGGAAGTCGACAAGGAAACCGGGGTCAAAGGGCTGGTCGTCATTCCGCACAAGGAGGACCTGCATCCGCAGATCGTCATCGAGGATAGCCGAAGCGGCGAAGTTCTCGCCAGTTACAGCATTCCCACCGGCGCTCACCTCTCGGTCAAAAGAGGCGAAAAAGTGCCTGGAGGGACGTTGCTGGCAAAAACGCCGCGGAAAGTGGCCAAAACCAAAGACATCACTGGCGGCTTGCCGCGGGTCGCAGAGCTTTTCGAAGCTCGCAAACCCAAGGACCATTCCACCATCGCCCGAATCGACGGCGTGGTCGAGATCGGCGGGCTGGTACGTGGCAAGCAACGCATCATCCTCAGGGACCCCGAAACCAACGAGGAGGTCGAACATCTCATCGCACGTGAGAAGCATCTCCTGGCATCAACCGGCGATATCATGAAGAAGGGGGACCAGTTGACTGACGGTCCGGTCGTTCCTCACGAAATTCTCGATATTTGCGGGCCGCAAGAGTTGCAGGAGCACCTGGTTAACGAAGTGCAGGAGGTTTACCGGCTCCAAGGCGTCGAAATTAACGACAAACATATCGAGATCATCATTCGACAGATGCTCCGCAAAGTGAAGATCACGGAACCTGGCGATACTGATTTTCTTTGGGGAGATCAGGTCGAGCGCATCGATTTCGAAGAGGAAAACCGCCGTATCAGCGAGCAAGGAGGCAAGGCAGCGGAGGGCGAGCCCGTGCTTCTCGGAATCACCAAGTCGAGCCTGGAAACCGACAGCTTCATCTCAGCAGCGTCGTTCCAGGACACAACACGGGTGCTCACAGATGCGGCCACGCTCGGAAAAGTTGACCATCTGCGCGGCTTCAAGGAGAACGTGATCATGGGGCATCTCATCCCCGCCGGCACGGGATTCTTGACGAACAAGAGCATCCGCATCCAGGAACACGGGGAGCCTCCGACATTCGGCGCTCAAACCGAGGCTGAAGCGGTGAACGCGTAACCTGGCTCTAATTCTGCAGCCTGCGGAGCCTGACCGGAGGTCGGTCAGGTCAGGGGGGCCAAGTCCGCGCAGCGGGGGTTCGCGGCTGCTTCGTGACGCCCTAAGTTGGTGCGTCGGTGTCGCGGGAAGCCGAGACAAAGTCTATTCCGCTTCGTGCTCGCTTGTCAGCAGCCGCGCCGGCTGGGGGCGTGCCAATTCTGGCTCCCCATATCGCGTCGATCGAATGCCATTGAAACGCGAAGCCGGAGGAGGCGCCACGAACTCCGCAACAATGGGTTCCGATACGAGAGGGGCCGAGTTTCCGAACGGTCTTTCCGGCCCCAGCTGTTCACTCGGGAGCGATTGTGATGCCGTAAACGTTGAGAGAATATATGGTTCCGCCCACGAGGCTCCCGTTAATGACGGTAGTGCGCTGACCAAGGCTTTCACCGTTTCAGTGTCAGCATGGCTTGGCGTCGCTGGAGGCGTAAGAGAGTCATTTGCCGAGGAAGCTCCAGGGCCGAGAACAACCGGAGTGGGCGCTACTGGCTTCCAGGAAGACGTCGTCGGCTCGGCTTCTCCAGGAAGCTGTAAATCGGATGTGAGGATGGTGAAGTTTTCAGCCCCGCCAGCTTCGGTGAGGTCTGCGTGGGTTGCGGCCCGGTCGCTGGCAATCGATCGAGGGTCCATTGCCGATTCCCTGGTATGCGTGGACCGAATATCAATCATCCGTTCTCCTTCGGCGTTTAACGGAACACGCGCCAACAACTCCTTGGGAATAAGTGTCGGTTCGTCAGCGAGATTGCGGGTAGCGCAAGAAGCCGAAATCCCGACCACCGCACCTAAAACGGCCAAGTGAAGGCAAAGAATTTTGCTCATATGGCCGTAATTCTAATATTTGTTGTATTTACTGCAAGTCCTATTTCTTATTTCTTCGCTGAATCTTGATGAGCTGCCAGGGCCGCCAAACGCTCTCGAATCGGGGGATGGGAATGATGGAGCAAGACATAAAATCGATGCGGCGTCAGGTTGGCGAGGTTGTCGCGGGCAAGCTTTTTCAGCGCCTCGAAGAGCGCACGGGGCGTGCCGACGGTCTGCGTCGCGAATGCGTCCGCCTCGAATTCGTTTTTCCGGGAGAGCGCGGCGAGGCCCATGCCCATCGGTAGAGCGAGCGGCTGGTAGAGGATGGCGAATAACACGAAACCCAGCCAAAGCGAGGGCATGGCGACGCCAAAAGCATGGAAGACCTGCGGATGTCCGAGGGATTGATCGAGGAGGAAGAAGAGGATGCCCGTTTGCAGAACTCCGAGCACGAGCAGCTGCCATATGTGGTGGCGCTTGAAGTGGCCGACCTCATGTGCCAGCACGGCGACTAGCTCAGGAACACTATGGCGGCTCACGAGCGTGTCGTAGAGCGCAATGCGCTTCGTCTTTCCGAATCCGGCAAAGAATGCGTTCGCTTTGGTCGAGCGGCGGGACCCATCGATAACCGAGATCTCACCCAGGGGAAATTGGCAATCCGCAGCCATCCGGTGGATCGCATCTTTTAGTTCGCCATCCGGCAGGGGGGTGAACTTGTTAAAAAGGGGAAAGAGATATTTTGGAGCGATAAACGTGAGTATCAGCGAAAATGCGGTGGCTGTGCCCCAGCTCCAAAGCCACGCGTGAGGGACATTCAAAAAAAGCCAGAGCACCAATGCGACGACGGGAAGGCCAAGTGCGAACCCCAGCGCCAGACCCTTGAGCCGATCTGCAATGAAGGTGGCCAGGGTTGTCTTGTTGAACCCGTATCGCGCTTCGAGCACGAAGGTATCGTAAAGCGAAAACGGCAGAGCGAGCGCCTGCCCGGCCAGGAACATCAATGACAGCCCAACCAATCCTGACCCGATATCAGCCAGGTGAAACGATCGCACAAATCGATCAAGCCAGCTAAATCCGCCGGCCAGCCAAAAGATGAGGAGCCCCACGCATTCGAGCGTGGATTGAACGAGATCTAGCCTGATCGACTCGCGAGTATACCGCTGACTTCTCGAATAAGCCTCGGCGTCGTAAATGTCAGAACAATCCTCAGGCAGGCTTGATTCGAGCGCCCCCAGATTGAGCCATGACGCCACGGCTTTCACCGCATAGGGCACCACAATGGCCAGTAAGATCGCGATAAACCAAGGGGCTGTCCACATATCGGCGAGACTATGAGGAGCCGTTCGATTTCATCAATCGGGGGCGGAATCTCTCAAGCTAATTCCGAAACCCGCAGGCTGCCTCGCGCGGCGGGAATGGGGATCGAGCGCCGTTTGCGCGCCTCGAAATAAGACACCTCCTGATATCCTGCGGCCTCCAGTAAATCAAGTGCCTGCTCGAAATCCGCCCCCACGCGATTGTGCCGATGTGCGTCGGATCCCACCACTACCGGGATGTCACGCTGACGCATCATCGCGAGGATTTCAGGCCCTGGATTCATTTCGGGAAAACTTTTGTGCAATCCCGATGTATTGAGCTCCATCGCTACGCCAGTCTTCGCTATGCGATCGAGCGCGCCCGATAGGGTCTCACTCATCTCAAAAATATCCCAGTCGTCGGACTTGAAGTTTTTGATCAAATCCGGGTGCGCCAGGGTGTCGAATAGCCCGCTCTCGGCGCTCTCTGCCAGCTGTTCAAAATAAACTCGCCGGAAAGCCATCGCATCGCCCTTGAAGAAGCGCTTGGTGTACTCGGGACTGAACCAATGGACGGAGCCCAGGACGTGATGGAGCGGGGCGCGGGCATGGAGCTGTTCCAGCCATTTCTCCATTCCGGGGAACCAGTCGCTCTCGATTCCGAGCCGCACCACGAGCTGGCCGGCGAAAGCGTCCGCCGCGCGGGCGACCATGCGAACGTAGGATTCGAACTCGCGTTCCTTCATGCGCACGCCCGGCCACCAGCCTTCCGGCATCGGGCTGTGGCAGGTAAAGACAATGCCCTTCAACCCTCGCGCGGCAGCGACGGCCGCATATTCCTCCGGCTCACCATAGGCGTGCCGGCACAGCGGCGTGTGCATATGCGAATCAAACCAGAGCGGACCGGCCATGGCTTATCCGCCATCTCCAGGATGTTCATCCTGGTAATCGACTTCGCGCACCCGCTTGCGATCGCGAATCAACTCGACGGCCGTCCGCAAAAGATCCCCGAACCGCCGCGGATCGTCGAGCCAGGGCAAGGTGAGCGTGGGTGCCGTCCGATCCGAGGTCTCCATGCGCACACTTCCTTTGCCGAGCATGCGTTGTAAAAATGGTTCCTCGATCGTCCAATCCTTCACCCGATACAGCTCGACTTCCTCGGTTTCCTTGTTGAAAACACCCCGCCGGATTTTCAAGCGCTGATTCGTCAAAGCGATATCAGTGTTGATGAGGATGAGCCACTTCCAGATCGCAATCGGAATGGGAATAATCAGCAGACACGAGAGCCACCACCAGAAGTTTTGCCATTGCGACGGGGAGCCCCGCCACAATACTTGTTCCTCCCCGGGACTTGCAGGCGGCGGCGTTTCAGAAGAAATCAGTTCAGCCATGAGGGGAATATAGACCGCCGCGACGGCGTGCGAGGATAAAATTGATCCCCGCGTGTAGCGGCCCGTAGCGTGGGCCACCAGCCCTTCGATGTTACGCTTGCCGCAGCGTGGCCGCTTTCACAAAGATTCTATGGCATCGGATTGCCGATTGGAGAGGCTCTCGCGACGAGAAATGCCTACGTTGCGCCTTCCTGCGAACGCCGGGCGGCAGCGACACGGCGCATGACTTCATCCACGATGACTCCGACCAGGATGAATGATCCGACGACGACGAACTTATATTCGTCCGGCACGCCGAGAGAAAGCACGGCGCTTTGCGAAAACTGCACGAGTGCCGCGCCGAGCACAACGCCGGCCAGCGAACATTCGCCACCGCGCAGGCTGCAGCCGCCGAGTACCGCACCAGCTATGGCGTAGAGTTCATACGACATGCCGTAATTCGATGCGACGGCGCTATTAGTTTTGAAAACGAACATCATGCCGCCAAAGGCCGTGATGATGGCGCATAAAATATAGGCAATAATCTTGATGCGATTGGTGGCGATCCCGCTAAACCGCGCGGCATTTTCATTTCGGCCCAAGGCCAGCAACGCGCGCCCATATACGGTGCGGTGCAGAAGGATCGAAGTCAGGACTGCCAGCACCAGAAGAATGACCAGCGGCGTCGGCAGACCGAGAGTATTACCAGTCGAGAGACGCCGCAAAACATCGAATTTGTTCTCAAAACCCCAGGAATCGTTACCGGCAATTATACGGGCAAAGCCGCGATAAATGAAGAGTCCGCATAGCGTGACCAAAAACGGCTGCAAGTCGAGTTTGGTGATCAACAGCCCATGCAACAGCCCGATCAGCAGGGCCACGACCACCACCAGCAGCATCGCCGAGGCAGGACTGATTGGTTGCGGAAAAAAGGTAAAGCCTGCCACAGAAATTTGCAGGCCGGCCATGATGGCGCGCGGAAGCATGACCCCAGCCAGCGCGACCAGCGCCCCCATGGAAAGGTCGATGCCACCGGTGGCAATTACAATGGCGGCAGCCACGGCCAGGATACCAAAAAGACCGGTATACCGGAGAGTTTCGTTGATGGCACCAGCACTCCAGAACGTTCGCTCCTTCAACCCGGTAAAAAAGAAAATACCCAATAAGAGCACAGCTATGCCGAAGGTTTTCTGGTGCTGCCGCCAGAAGCCCTGGACGAAGTTGCGGCCGTCGAGGTTCATGGGGTGCGGATGTTCACACGGTGCCGGTAGCCAGGCGCATGACGGCCTCTTCGGAAAGTTGTTCGCGATTCAGTTCCCCAGCCAACTGGCCCTCGTGCATGACGAGCACTCGGTCTGAGATGCGCAGGATTTCTTCCAACTCGCTCGAGATGAAAAGGACCCCTGCGCCTTGCTCCGAGAGCCTTTCAATTACTCCGTAAATCTCGCCTTTAGCGCCCACATCCACCCCGCGGGTTGGCTCATCCATCAGGAACACCTTGGGTTGCAGGACGAGCCACTTGGCAATGGCGACCTTTTGCTGATTGCCCCCGGAAAGCTCGCCGACCAGCTTGGTTACATCGGTGGTGCGGATTTGAAGACGCTCGCGCATGTCGTTGGCGGATCGTGTAATGGCTGCGTCGCGGGCAAAGCCAGCTATTTGGTAGCGCTCCAGTCCAGCCATCGCGACGTTGTCGCGGATGGCCATCTCGATGATAACGCCCTGGGCTTTGCGATCCTCGGGGATGAAGGCCAGACCCGCGTGGATGGCATCACGAGGAGTGCTGATTTTTACGGGCTGGCCGTCGACCGTTATATCGCCAGCCAACCGCCGATCGATGCCAAAGAGGGCGCGCACGACTTCTGTTCGCCCGGAGCCGACCAGGCCAGCCAGTCCGACCACCTCGCCGGCGTGCACCGTGAAGTTGAGTTCGCACGCCGGAAAACGCGGTGTGCGCAACCCATGGACGCGCAGGATTTCCGGGCCGGACTGCGCTGCCGCCTTGTGCGAGATTTTCAGCTCGCGGCCCACCATCAGGCTGACGATGCGATCACGCGTCATTTCCTGCTTCTGCAACTCGCCTGAATTCTTGCCGTCACGCAGGACGACGACGCGGTCCGCGATCGCCATGACTTCGCCGAGTCGGTGCGAGATAAAAACCAGGCACAGTCCGGCAGCCTTGAGCTGCCGCACGATGGTGAAGAGTTTTTCCGTCTCACGCTGGCTGAGCGAACTCGTCGGCTCATCCATGATAAGCAGTTTTGCCTCCTGTGAGAGCGCCTTCGCGATCTCGACCATCTGCTGATGGCCGATCGAGAGATCGCTCACCGGAGTGTCCGGGGAAAAGTCAACGCCCAGAGAGTGGAGCAGCTTTTGCGTGCGCTGAAAAATTTCCCGGCTTTTGATGAACCCGAAGCGCTGGGGCTCGCGCCCGAGAAAGACATTGGCTCCTACGCTGAGGTTCTCTGCCAGATTGAGCTCCTGATGGATGAACGCGATGCCGAGGGCGGTGGCGGTGCGCACATCTGGAATGCGCACCTCCTGGCCTTCCCAAATAATCTGGCCCTCGTCCGGCTGGTGAACTCCCGCCAGCACTTTCATTAACGTGCTCTTGCCGGCGCCGTTTTCGCCCATCACCGCCACGACTTCGCCCGCAAGAAACGAGGCGCTGACGTTGTTTAGCGCGTGAACGCCAAGGAAGCGCTTGTGGATGCCGCGGGCTTCAAGCAGAGGCTCCATCGATGCGCATTACTTGTCGCTGGCGGCCCGAAGTCGCTGCAAATTGGCGCGAAATTCCGCCACTTTGTCTTTCGTGATCGACAGCGCGGGGACCGGAATTTCCTTGTTGGCCGGCACGTCCACTTTCTTGCCATCGGCGATCTCCTTGAGGTATTTCATTGATTGATAGCCGAATTCGTAAGGTTGCTGAACGATCGTCCCCTCGCATTGCCCAGCGGCAATGGCATCGAGAGTGGCTTCCTCTTCGTCAAATCCGAACACCTTCACCTGGCCGAGCTTGCCGGCGCTTTTCAACGCCTCGATGCACTGCGGCGTGTTGTAAGACCAGAGGCCCCCAACGGCCTGCAAATCCGGAAACCGCCGGAGGGCCGCTTCGACATTTTGCTGGGCCGCCGCGCGATCTGCGTTGTCGGTAAATGTGTCCACCAAAGTCCATTTTCCGCAGACCACTTGGCCACTCGTGGCCGGCGAAGCGGCGCCATCGCTTAACTCGAGGATGATTCCCTCCCGGCGTTGTTTCGCGTTGAGCGCATCGAGACTGCCGACAAACAGCGCAAACGACCCGCCCGCCGGCATTTTCTCCCTGATCAGTTTTCCAAACAAACGGCCCGCGTCGACATTGTTGGTGCCGACATAGAATAGCCGGTTGCTCGCCGGCGCATCGCTGTCATGGCAAATCAACGGCATGGCCGCCGCCACTTTGTTCAGGATTTCGGTTTGGTTTTTCGGGTCGAGCGGACTGATAGCCACTCCTTTGAATTCAGCCGAGCGCTGCAGAATGGTTTCCAGAATCCGATTCTGCTCCTCGACCGTGCCGCTGTTTGGTGATTGAAAATCAGCAACCAGCCCGAAATCCTGCTCGGCCTTTTTCAATCCGGCACGGGCATAGCTCCAAAAGGGACTTGGGTTATTGATGACGAAGGCAAAACGGGGGCCTTTCGGCGTGGCCTCGCCCCCGCCGCCGGCCGGTCGCTTTTCACAAGCCGGAAGAATGACCATCGCGGCTGCCAGGCTGAAGCGAACAAGATTCTGAAGCGTCATATCTTCCTTTATAATCGCCCTCCCCAATGGGTAAATGAGGAATTGCAGCTTTCTTGAGCCGGTTTCGTGGCAGCGACACTCTTGTCGCTGGTCAGGGGTGGTTGTGTCATGCGGACCAAGGCAACGACATACTCTGCGTTCGGAGATCAGAATTATTCACTGAAGCCGGCGGCACGCCTGCGACACGGCATTCCAAAGGCCGACGGTACGAACGCCGTACCGCAGACTTTCAGTCTGCCGTGTCGCGGACCTGCGGTCTGCACGACTTGAATCCAGCCCGCTTTCTATGCGGCCCAGCCTGCCGGATTCCTACAAGAAACCTACCCTTCGGCCAGCCCCTGTCCCGCCTGCAGTTTCGCCAGCCGGTCTTTATATACCCGTTCGTCGCGAATGGTTTGGCTCACGGGGAGCGGTCGGGCGACCATGATTCCGGCATGCGCGCTGAAATCGGCCAGGTATCCGGACAGCTGTTTGTCGACCAGAACCTTCTTGTAATTCCTCGACGCATGCAGGAATCGGAGCACCCCATCGGAGCTGCGCGCGGCCAGCCCCACATGGGAGCAGACTCCACCCTGATACTTGGTCACAATGCCGATGATGTCGCCGTCCTGCAAACGAGGCTCGATCGACCGCACGTTTGATTTTGGGACATAATAAACCGGCAAATTCCCAACCTGCTGCTCGATGGTTTTCATTCGCGGCCGCAGCGAGGGATTGTTGCGCAGATAGCGGTAACTGCGCCACAACGTGGTCATCTCGGTGCTCCGACGCCCATGCAGGCGCTGGGCGCCGGGAAGTTGCCGCGTGATGTCGGCCACGTTGCCGCGCGCGAAATTGTCAAAGAACCACTCGTCGAGATAATGGATGCGTTCGAGGTAGCCTCCGGTGCAGCGGCCACCGCGGTAACGGGTCCATTCGATCTCCCTCAGCAAATCCTCCCAGGAATAGGCGGGCCGCGGGGTTTCGAGCATCCGGGCGATGCCTAACACTGTCTCAAAAAACGTCCAGCAATCGAGGCCGTCGAAGTTGCACGAGGGGCACTCGATGCGATCATCGATCTCGAGGGTGAAACCGACGTATCGGGTACCGGCCAGCTCACGGCCGATGGTGACCATGCGTTTGCCGATCGGCTGCGCAGCCCAGTTTTCCCGCTGTGCTTTTGCCACGACGGCCAGAAACCTGGCTTCGCCGCGGAAGGATTTCTCTTTGGCCAGAGTGATGGCACCTCGCGACCGCTCGGAGGTAAAGCCAAAGAGAGTGAGAGGAAAAAGGTGGATGCAAAATCGTCGGCGCGTCATATGGGGAGAGCACTGATACTCGACGCCGCTTCAATTTCACGTGTGAAAGTCATCGACACCGCAGAATTCTCCACTTCAGCAATGCCGCGGTTGCCAGGCGTCGCCGTCTTTATTTTGCGAATCCTGTTTGGCGGATTTTTTATTGTCTCCGGAGTGCTCAAGGCGCAGGATCCCGGCGAGTTCCTGCTGAATGTGCGGAGCTTTCAGATGACGCCGGATCCGTGGTCGGCGTGGCTGGCGATGGGCCTGCCGTGGCTCGAGATTTTCGCGGGCGCCGCACTCGTGTTCGGCCACGCAGTCCGCGGCGCGCTTCTGGTCTTTGTCGCGTCTTTGCTGGTGTTTATTGCCGCTCTCGCTCAAGCCTGGATACGCGGCATTGATGTCACCTGTGGCTGCTTTGGCAAGAGCGAGAACCGCACCAACTACCCGCTGCAGATCGGCTTTGACCTGGTTCTGTTGGCGGTGGGGATTTTTTTGGCGTGGGTGAGGAAAAGAGTGAGGCCGGGTCCGCCCCCTATCGTGGCCGCTTCGGAAGTCCGTGTTTTGTAGCGTGGCCGACGCGGCCATCGGGATTTCGATGGGCGGCCCACGCTACGGACGGCGCGTCGATGGGCGAGGGGCCCATGCTAAGCGTTTCGGCCGTGGCACTGCTTGAATTTTTTGCCTGAGCCGCACGGGCAGGGGTCGTTGCGGCCCACGTTCGCCATCGTCGCTACTGGTTTGCGCTGGAGAGCCTGCTGTACCGGGCTGACGGCGGGCGCTTTCGCTGCCACCTGAGCCGGTTCGCTGGTCACTCCGGCCTCGCCATCGCTGGTGCTGTGAATGAAACTAACTCCGCCGCTGGCGGAACTGCCAGTCGAAGTGCCGCCCATCGTGATTTTGGGTGCCGAGCCGGCAGGAGCTTGTTCGCCTGGTATTGGCACGTTCCCGGCCAGCCGGGCCAGGAACTGTTCAAAGGCCTGGAGGCTGGTGGCGTGGCGGAACATGTTGTGGAGAACCTCGAGCTTGATGTTGGCCATCAAGCCTTCAAAAAGCCCGAACGCCTCCTTCTTATATTCCACCAACGGATCCTTCTGGCCCATCGCGACGAGGTGAATGCCCTCGCGCAAGCCATCCATGGCGTAAAGGTGATCCTGCCAGAGCCGGTCGATGGCGTTGAGAACGACATAGCGCTCGAGTTCCTTGATCGAGTCCGGGTGTTCGCCTTTGATCTTGTCCTCGTAGAGGGACTTGACCTTGTCGATGATAAACTGGGCATTCCCTTCGGCAGACCGGTCCCTGAATCCCGCCTCATCGAGTGACAGCCGCAGAGGAAATGTCGTATTCACCCAGCTGAGCAGGGCCGTATATTCGGGTTCGCTGCCGGCGCCTTCGCTGGACATGAAGCCTTCAACTTTCGGCGGCACGGCTTCATCGAGCGCCTCCATGATAAGGTTGCGCGGCTTGTCTGCTTCGAGAACCTCGTTTCGATAGCCGTAGACGACTTCGCGTTGCTGATTCATCACGTTGTCGTAGTCGAGCACCCGTTTGCGCCCCACGTAATTTCGCTGTTCGACCTTTTTCTGGGCTGATTCGATCGATTTGTTCAGCCACGGGTGTTCAAGTTCCTGGCCGTCCTCCATGCCGAAGCGCTCCATCATCTTGGTCATGCGTTCGGCCGCGCCGAAGTTGAGCATGAGCTTGTCCTCGAACGAGATAAAGAAGACGCTTTCGCCGGGGTCGCCCTGGCGGGCGCAACGGCCTCGAAGCTGCCGGTCGGTTCGGCGCGCCTCGTGCCGCTCGGTGCCAATGACAAACAAGCCGCCCAGGTCGACGACGCCGGGGCCGAGCTTGATGTCGGTGCCGCGCCCGGCCATGTTGGTCGAGACCGTCACGGCGCCTCGCTGGCCCGCGTTCGCGACGATCTCCGCTTCGGAGCGGTGATTCTTCGCGTTCAGCACGTGGTGGGAGATTTTTTCGCGTTTCAGCATACGGGACAAAAGTTCTGAAGCCTCGACGCTTGCGGTGCCGATGAGCATCGGCTGGCCTTTTTCATACCGCTCGCGGATCAATGTCAAAACTGACGCGTATTTGTCGCGCTGGGTTTTGTAAATCTTGTCGTTCATGTCGGAACGACGCACCGGCTTGTTGGTCGGTATGACCAAAAGGTCCAAACGATAGATATCGTGAAATTCCGCCGCCTCCGTCTCGGCAGTGCCAGTCATTCCCGCCAGTTTCTCGTAGAGGCGGAAGTAGTTCTGGATCGTGATCGTGGCCAGCGTCTGGGTTTCCTTGTCAATATGGACGCCTTCCTTGGCCTCGACCGCCTGGTGCAGACCGTCCGACCAGCGCCGGCCGGGCATTTTCCGGCCGGTGTGTTCGTCAACGATGATGACCTTGTTGTCCTCGATGACGTAATTCACGTCTTTTTCGTAGAGGCAGAATGCCCGCAACAACTGCGCGATGTTGTGCATGCGTTGCGCCTGCGAATCCATCTTGCGCTGCATTTCTTCGCGGGCCTTCAGCTTCTCCTCGAGTGAGAGGTCCGCCTGGCCGTCGATTTCCGCCAGGCCGGTCGCGAGATCGGGAAGGACAAAGGCATCCGGATCCTCCGGGTCAAGAAAGCTGCGTCCCTTTTCGGTCAGGTCGGTTTCGTGGCCTTTTTCATCGACGGTGAAAAAGAGTGTTTCCTTGAACTCGAAGAGCTCCTTTTTCTGAGTGTCCTGATAAAAAGAAAGCTCCGCCTTGTCGATCGCGCGGCGCATGTCGGTATCCTCCATGGCACGGAGGAGTTGTTTGTGCCGGGGGATGCCCAGCTTGACCTTGTAAAAGAGGCGGCCGCCCTCTTCTGTCTTTCCTTCCTCCTGGAGCTGCCGCGCCTCGGCGGCAATTTCGCTCAGCAGCGCGGTCTGCTTTTTCACCAACTGGTCGACGAGCGGTTTCCAAAGATCGTATTGGTGGGAATCGTGCATCACCGGTCCCGAGATGATGAGCGGCGTGCGCGCTTCATCGATGAGGACCGAGTCAACTTCGTCCACGATCGCGAAGTAATGGCCGCGCTGGACCTGCTCAGCCTTCGAGGTGGCCATGCCGTTGTCGCGCAGATAATCGAAGCCAAATTCGGCATTGGTGCCGTAGGTGACATCTGCGGCGTAAACTTCACGTCGAACGGTCGGTGACTGATCGTGTTGAATGCACCCGACGGTCAATCCCAGGAACTTGTAGAGCGCGCCCATCCATTCGGCGTCCCGGCGCGCGAGGTAGTCGTTGACCGTAACGACATGGACGCCGCGCCCGGTCAACGCATTCAAATATACAGGCAGCGTGGCCACTAGGGTTTTGCCTTCGCCGGTGGCCATTTCCGCAATCCGTCCACGATGCAGCGCCACCCCACCGATGAGCTGCACGTCAAAGTGCACCATGTCCCATTTCATCTGCTGGTCGGAGACCACGATGTCCTGGCCAAGCAAACGCCGGGCCGCATTTTTCACCACCGCGAATGCCTCAGGCAGAATTTCCTCGAGGCGCTTGCCCAGCACATCGAGGTCCTCGATCCGCGACAGTTCTTCTTTCCACCGGCGCGTTTTGTCTCGCAGAGCTTCCTCAGGCTGAACCTGCAGGCTCGCTTCGATCTGGTTGATCTTTTTGACGATTGGCCAAATTCGCTTCAGCTCGCGCTGATTGCGCGTGCCGACGATTTTTCTGAGAGTCCACTGGATCATGATGCAAATCGCTCGATGCGGGAAATGAATGCAGCGCCACTTTCACTGCACGGGTGGCGGGCAGAAATCGAACGCTAATATAGCCGGCTAAAATGGCGCAGTGGTCCGGTTTTGCAAATGGTGGACGCGAGTCAGAGTCCTGGGGAGCGAACCGTCGGTCGCAACGGTCGGCGTCTCGCCGACGCCTCACCGTACTGAAGACTCGCGCGAGGGCTTGCGCGAGACGCGCAAGGCGGCGACGGTAACGGCTGCGCTCCCTATCGGGAAAATCAGAATCGCCGCTCATGCGTTGGATATTATTCAGCCTGGGTCTGTTTTGCTCCTCAGGAGCCTTATGCTTTGGTGACAATGGCCCACAGGGTCATTGGGCCTTCCAGCCGCCACAACGGCCGCCGGTGCCGGTGGTTTCTGGATCTATGGCTCTCACGCCGGTGGACGAGTTTCTTGCGTCGCAAAATGCGGCCTTCGTTCCGCGCGGCGAAGCGCCCAAAGGCCTGTTGCTGCGACGGGTCTATCTCGACCTGATCGGACTCCCGCCCACCAGCGAGCAACTCCATGCCTTTCTCGAGGACTCGCGGCCGGATGCCTTCGAGCGGGTCGTCGATCAACTTCTGGCAAGTCCGCGTTACGGTGAGCGCTGGGGGCGGCATTTCATGGATATTTGGCGTTACAGCGATTGGTATGGGCGCCGGCAGGTGCCGGACGTTTGGAACAGCGCCCCGCAAGTCTGGCGTTGGCGGGACTGGATTATCCGCTCGTTCAATGCGGACAAAGGCTATGACCGCATGATCAAGGAAATGCTCGCCGGGGATGAGATCGCCCCGGGAGACGACGATGCTGCGGTGGCCACCGGTTTTCTGGTGCGCAACTGGTACGCACTCAATCCGAACCAGTGGATGCGGGATAACGTCGAGCACGTCGGCAAGGCATTCCTTGGGCTGACCTTCAATTGCGCCCACTGCCACGACCACAAATTCGATCCCATAACTCAGCGCGACTATTTTGCGTTTCGCGCTTTTTTTGAACCGCTGGGGGTGCGTCAAGACGGCGTGCGCGGCGAAGCTGATCCGGGGCCATTCCAAAAATACAACTACAGCGACGTAAGGAAGGTAGTGCTTAACGGCAGGGTCAGCGTCTTTGACGAAAATCCAGCGGCTCCGACAGTGATGTACCGCGGCGGGGACGAGCGGAACGTAGCCCCTGGCAAGCCAACAGTTGCCCCGTCGCCACCGGCATTTTTAAGCCAGGAGTGGTCCGGAATTTCGGAGGTAAGTCTGCCGGTGGCAGCGTGGTATCCTGGAATTGAGGCGTGGAAACGCGATGACTTGTTGTCGCAGCGACGCGCGGAAGCAAACGCAGCGCGAGCTGCATTTGAAGCTGCGCGAAAAAAAGCAGTCGTGCCGCAAGTTGGAAGCCTGCGCCAACGACTCGAAGACGTAGCGGCTCTTATGCTGGAGATGCGCTTGCGGAAAGCAGAGGCTGCCTTTTGCTCGCTCGAGGCGCGCATCGCAGCAGATCGTGACAAATGGGAAAATCGCAGCGCCACCGCCGAGGCGAGTGCAAAGGCCGCCGGCCGTGCTGAACGCGAAGCGGTCCTTGCGTCGTCACGCGCGGCTCTCGCCCAAGCGGAATTGCAACTCGCCTTGATGCGCATCGAGCGCGGGGTCACAACGGCCCTGAAGCAAAAAGATCCTGTCGATGCCACGAAGGAGAAGGCACTCGCGGAAAGCCTGCCTGCCTTGCGTCAGGCAGCAAGCCCCGCTGAGGCAACACTGGCGGCCGAGAAAGCGGATTATACCCCATTGACTCCTCTGTATCCGCGGACCAGCACCGGACGCCGCAAAGCCCTCGCCGAGTGGATCGCCAGCAGCGACAATCCGCTCACGGCACGGGTTCTGGTCAACCACGTGTGGCTTCGCCATTTCCAATCGGCGCTGGTAAATACGGTGGCCGACTTCGGCAAAAACGGCGCCGGCCCGACAAATCCGGGGTTGCTCGACTGGCTGTCAATCGAGTTCATGGACGCCGGCTGGAGTATCAAGCGCCTTCACCGACTGATCATTACGAGCAGTGCTTATCGCGCAAAATCCGAAATCAGCGGGGCGCAATTGGAAGCAGAAGCGGTGCGCGATTCACTGCTGGCGCTCGGGAATGGGCTCGATGGCGCAATGGGCGGAGTCCCGATCGCCAATTCAGAATGGGAAAAGTCTCGGCGCCGCAGCGTATATTTCGAGTGCCATCCGGAGGCGGGCGGGCACAACGAATTTGCCGAGCTTTTCGATCCGCCCAATGCCTGCGATGCCTATCGGCGCAGCCGCACGGTTCTTCCTCAGCAGGCGCTCGCGCTGACCAACAGCGAGCTTTCACTGAATGAAAGCGCTGCGTTGGCAAAAAGAATCGGCGCCGAGGCCAGCGATGACACCGCCTTCGTCAAGGCGGCGTTTGAATCAGTGCTCTGCCGCCAGCCCACCGAAAGCGAGATCAAGCTGTGCCTCGAGTTTCTGGGAAACGAGCCGCGTTCGAGCCTCGTCCACTCAATGTTCAGCCATAATGATTTTGTGACGGCGCGGTGAACTTTTGAATGTCGGCTGAGAGCGTCGCCGACCTCAAGCGGCTGCATTAAACAGAGATATTGAACGTCGGCTGGGAGCGCCGCCGTCCCGTGCGGCAGCATTGAATCCAGATGCAGCGGCTGCGCCGATATTTGACGGCCGCCCGGGGCCGGCGGCGCTCCCAGCGCCTCATTCAGCGCGGCAGCTGGAAGCTTGCGCCCTATTTGAGCACATTGCACATCGCTGATTTGCGGGCAGATTCAAAGCAACTCGCCACCCATGCCATCCTCTTCCTGTTTTTGCGGGCGCGTTTCGCGCCGAATGTTTCTGGCGGACTTCGGGATGGGGTTCACCGGACTTGCGCTGGGCTCGATGCTCTTGCGGGATGGCTGGGCCCGTGCGGCGGTTCAACCGTCGATCTCCGAGGCCCTGCCGCCACTGCACCGGCCTCGCGCGAAATCGGTGATCTGGGTTTTTCTTTCAGGGGGTTTCAGTCATGTCGAGACTTTTGATCCGAAACCGGCGCTCAACGCGCACGCGGGCAAAACGTTCGATAAAACTGGTTTCGCGAATCCCTTGGATTCGCCGCTGCACAAGGCGCGGTTTCGGTCGGTGCCGGCGGATTCAATCAACGTACGCGACGTCTATCCCACCATCTATCCGATGCAGGTGGGCTGGAAACCGCGAGGTCAGAGCGGGATTGAAATGACCGATTGGTGGCCACAACTCGCCACCTGCGCCGATGATATCTCGTTTGTCCGGAACATGTGGACAACCGACAACGACCACTTTGCGGAAAACCAGATGCACACCGGCCGTCACCGGCTCGATCCCATCGAGCCTTCGCTCGGCGCCTGGGTGCATTACGGGCTGGGCACACTCAACGAAAATCTCCCGTCGTTTTGTGTGCTCGGCGGGCCAACAAATTCGACGACGCGGTTTTCCATCGATGGTGACTACCTTGGACCGGAACACGCGGGTGTGCCGCTTGGGACTGATCCAGCCAAGCCGCTGCCGTTCGCCTCTCGCCCGCCCGGGCTTTCTGCGCAGCGCCAGGAACGCCAATACGAACTTATTGGCAGACTCAACGGGCTCGCCGGCGTCGAGTATCCTGAGGATGCCGCTTTACGCGCGCGCATTCGGGCTTACGAGCTGGCGTTCAAAATGCAGGCCGCGGTGCCCGAGGCAGTGGACTTCTCGCGCGAGCCCGAACACATCCGCAAGCTCTATGGAATGGATGCGGATCACACGCGTGGGGCGGGAGAGCGTCTGCTCGTGGCGCGACGGCTGGCGGAACGCGGCGTCCGTTTCATCCAGGTTTATCCGAGCGCGTATGGTTCGTGGGATTCGCATCAAAAGCTCAAGGAAAACCATGAAAAGATGTGCGCCAGCGTGGACAGTCCAGTCGCCGGACTGCTCAAGGACCTGAAGCAGCGCGGCTTGTGGGACGATGTGCTGGTCGTGTTTTGCACCGAGTTTGGACGGACGCCTGGTCTCGAATTGCGCAACGGTGGAAAGGACGGGCGCGATCACCACCCTAACGGTTTCACGATCTGGCTGGCCGGCGCGGGCATCAGGCGCGGCCATGTTCATGGTGCCACCGACGAACTTGGCTATCACGCCATCGAACCGGGCCATTATGTGACTGACCTCCACGCAACGGTGCTGCACCTCCTCGGCCTCGATCCCCGCCACCTCGAAGTTCCCGGCCGCCGGCGGCTGGAAATCGATTACGGCGCGCCGATTTTGAATGTGATGACGTAAACGATAGATCGCGTGGCAGCGACAGTCGTGTCGCTGGAATTGTTCATTGGTGGCAGCGACACTCTTGTCGCTGGGATTGTTCATTGGTGGCAGCGACACTCTTGTCGCTGGAATTGTTCATCGTGGCAGCGACACTCTTGTCGCTGGGATTGTTCATTCGTGGCAGCGACACTCCTGTCGCTGGGATTGTTCATCGTGGCAGCGACACTCCTGTCGCTGGGATTGTTCATTGGTGGCAGCGACACTCTTGTCGCTGGGATTGTTCATTGGTGGCAGCGACACTCTTGTCGCTGGGATTGTTCATTGGTGGCAGCGACACTCTTGTCGCTGGGATTGTTCATTGGTGGCAGC
>JBPCQC010000064.1:0-32624 GCA_050998515.1 Verrucomicrobiales bacterium | reverse complement strand
GGGACAGGAAAAAAGAGGGCCAGGATAGACCTCGCTGTCGGGAGGGGAGGGGGGCGGGAGAGCGGGGTGCCCCTTTCCACACGGCTGGTGGTTGTGCTCAGCGACAAGAGTGTCGCTGCAACGAGGTTCCTTAGGGTGTCAGTGTCAACGCCCTCAGCCGGAAAAATCGCTGGTCGTCGGTAAAAGAAATCGGGGCCGTCATTTCGGTAGCTGCCGATGGGTCGGTTGAAGTGGTGACTCCTCGCGGGTTGGCGCATCCTGTCGAAAACATGCCCTGGGATGTCCATTCGGCGAGATCGCCTGAGGATTCAAGCTCGACGGCCTGGCCGAAGGCCGAGGTCCAACTCATGCGCAGCGAACGGTTGTCCGCGTCAAACGCGACATCGGTGATTTCGACCGGAGCCGGCGCTTCATCGATCACAAACGGCAGGGCAAAATCGAGCAGGCTGCTTTCGATCTCCTCGTTGTTTGCGGCGGCGCCCGCAAAATCGGGTATTTGCGGGTTATTGGGATCCACGCGCCATTCGACAAACAGGCGCTTGCGCCGTCGTCGGTCCAGAACGCAATGCGACTGACGATGGGATTGTCGGCGCTGGCGGGGCGCGGCCACTGGCGGGAGTTGCTGAGCATGGGCACAAAGCGGTTCGCCGCATCGAGCGAACCAACCGTGCCATCGCGGCAGATATAGAGCCAGGTGACCGGCATGGGCAGGCCGCTTTCGCTTGTCCACCCGTTAATGCTGAAGCCCTCCGCGTCGGCGCGCGGATCGGCGATGGGATAAGTCACGCTGCCGTTGGCCTCCGTGGTTGAAGCATTGAGATCGACGTAATGGGCGGGCTGCGAGCGCCAATCGTCTTTGACGTCGGCGATCGCTTCCGCGGCCGAGGTGGCGGTCAAAAGCGGGGCCGAGTACAATTTGTAAAGCTGGTGCAACTGGCCTCCGCTCGACGAAAACGTTCGGATGGCGCCGGGTTGGCTGGCCCACATCAGGCGCCTGGCATTTTCATCCCGCGCGTTCATGCCGAGGCGCATTTGTTCGATCACCACCTGCGAAGCGCGACGCACCGCGACGTCGAGCGGCGGTACGTCAGCCGCCTCGATGGAGCGGCCCAGCAAGCCGACGCTCACCATGATGGGGACAATGACGTTGAAACCACCGCACCAACGGCAGTGTGAAACGGGGGATTTCATGGTAGGGCCAGCCAGCCAGCCTGCTGGTCTGCACGGACGGAAATTGGAAACATCCGCCACTTTCGGGATAGAGCAAGCGTCACCGCTTGCTCGCGTGAGTCCCAATTGGAGACGGCGCGCCCTCGCGCCGCGAGTCCGAAGAGAGGGCGAAATCGGCATGCAAAGCCCGCATCGCCCGAGCGTCCATTATCGCGGTCTCGTAGCGCTCAACCTTGCAGTGGTGGCAGCGGCGGCTCGCCATTGAAGTCCCACAGACGACTGTGGGTCGAGGCAAGGCCACATGGCCGGGCCGGCTATGGAGCTCTCGACGAGCTCAGCCTGTCGGACGTTGCCATTTGTAACGCAGGCATCTTGCCTGTGCGTACCCCGGCCATCCTGGCCGGCCACCCGGTTTCAGGCAGGATGCCTGAAGTACGTGCAGGCGTGACGCCTGCATCACCTCACAATTCGAGGCGATCCGCACAAATCCGACACGCTCGTCCCGTCAATGCCACCAGTCTTGCAAAATACAAAATCCGGCGTCATGGCAAAACAGAACTCTTTTTTTGTTGTGAGTGCTTTCTGCTGCTATGCGTTGCCTGCAAAATCTCCAGAAAATGTTGAACTTCGTCAGAGTCGCAGGGCCGGTTGTCTCAGGAGGTTTTTTAGGGATGTGGAGTGGCGTGGCGATGGCTCAGGAAGGGGCTCCGGTCTCACCACAGAAATCCAGGCCAGCAATCGTGACATCGCCGGCACAAACCGAAGCACGCGCTTCTGAGACGACGCGCGGCCTCTCGACCCGATGGAGAGAAAATGTGCCCGGCTTAGGAATCACGCCGACGGCGGTCCCACCGATAATCGATGGGCGGCTTGATGATGTGTGCTGGAGCAGCGCAGCCTTGATTAGCGACTTCACGCAGGTCGAGCCGAGGCAAGGCGTGGCTCCGAGCGAACGAACCGAGGTGCGCCTGACCTACAACCGCGACTACCTTTTTATCGGCGTCCGTTGTTTTGATCGAGAACCGGGAAAAATCAGCGCCAAGCAGATGCAGCGTGAAGGCGATATGGAATCCGATGACACGATTGCGCTGACGTTTGACACCTTCGGGCGAAAGCGGACCGGCTATCTCTTCATGGTCACGCCCAGTGGCGGAACCAAGGACGCCCTGCTTGAAGCCGACGGCAGGCCAAGAACCGAGTGGGACACGATCTGGGAAGCGCGGCCTCGCCTCGATAGCGAAGGCTGGACAGTGGAAATAGCCATTCCGTTCAAAAGTGTGTCGTTTGATCCCGTAGCGAGTTTTTGGGGATTTAATGTCGAGCGGGTTATTCGACGCAAACAGGAGATCGTACGCTGGGCAGCTCCCTTTCAGAACAAGAGTGTCACCTCAGTTGCAGACATGGGGCAGTTGCGCGATTTGACGGGTATTCGCAAAGGCCTGGGCATCGAATTCAAGCCATTCTTCGTCGCCCGCCACACCGACAATGAAGACGGCGACAGCAAAGGATTCGATTTTGAGCCTGGCTTCGATCTTTTTTACAGCATCACTCCGTCGCTGACGGCGGTGCTGACGGTGAACACCGATTTTGCGGAGGCGGAGGTGGACGAGCGGCAGATCAATCTCACCCGCTTTCCGCTCTTTTTTCCCGAAAAGCGCGACTTTTTCCTCCAGGACAGCAACCTCTTCAGCTTTGGGGCCTACAAGGGGCCGCTGGCCTTCCACTCCCGGCGCATTGGCCTGAGCCCCGCCGGTGAAAGGGTCGATATCATCGCGGGTGGCAAACTCACCGGCCGGATCGGAAATCTGGACATCGGTTTGCTCGATGTGCAGGTTGATAGCACCGAAGGAGTGCCTTCAAAGAATTTCTCGGTCGGCCGCGCATCCTATCGTTTGGGTGAAGAATCCTCCGTAGGCGGAATCTTCACGTATGGGGATCCGAATGGGCCAGGGGACAATTGGCTCGTGGGCACCGACATCAATTATCGAAACAGCCACTTTTCCGGCAACAACATCCTCCTGGCGCAGGCTTGGGGTTTGAAAAGTGACAGTGACGGAGAAGACGGCCGCCAAATGGCATTTGGAGGCGCGGTCCGATATCCCAACGATCCATTTGCTGCCGAGATCTACGCCTCACAAATCGACGAAGATTTCAACCCTGCCCTTGGCTTTGTGCGTCGCCGCGGCATCCGTCAATATGGTGGACACGTGGGCTATCGCTGGCGCCCCGGCGGTGAAATTCGCTCCATTGGCCTCCAGGTGCAGCCGTTCTATGTCACCAATCTCGAAAACGAGATCGAGACTGAAACCTGGATGCTGCCTGGAATCGACATTGCCAATGAGGCCGGCGACTCGTTGAATCTGGGATTCACCACGAACCGGGAAAATTTTGACGAGCCTTTCGAGATTCAGCCCGGGGTGGTTATTCCGGGCGACGACTACCGATTCAACCGTGCTTTCGGCGTGCTTTCCACGACGTCGGCCAGACCGGTGAGCGCGTTTGCCAGTGTTGACATTGGAGATTTTTATGACGGCAGCAGCCGTGAATTCGGGGCCGGTATCGAGTGGCGCGTCAACCCACACATGTATTTCGCCACCCATTGGACGCTCAGCCAGGTGGATCTGCCTGCCGGCGAGTTCGATGTCGTGGTTGGCCTGGGGCGCGCCAACTTTACCCTCACCCCGGACCTTTCCTGGAACACGGTCGTGCAATACGACAATGTTTCGGAAACCGTCGGCGTGAACAGCCGCCTCAAGTGGACGGTGTCGCCTGGCAGCCACATTTTCTTCGTCGTCAACTATGGGTTTGATGTCGAAGACGGACGATTTCGCACCGTCGGTTCGGAAATCACCAGCAAAGTGGTCTGGACGTGGCGGTTTTAATCAGAGGAGACGTTTACGTGATGATTACCCCGACACCTGTCGGCACGCTTGCAGGTCTTTTCGGGGGATCTCGCGCCGCCAGCGCCCCGCACCCGTGAGAATCGCTCTTGTTTCCCAGGAATATCCACCTGAAACCGCCAAGGGTGGTATCGGCACTCAGACGTACCTGAAGGCGCATGGCCTTGCCGCGCGCGGCCACGAGGTGCACGTCGCTTCGCAAACGGCCGGACCGACGCTTCAGCACACCCGCGACGGAAATGTCCACGTAACCCGCACGCCAGGCTTTTACCATCGACTGCCGATTTGGACGGAGGCTGCGGCCTGGCTGACCTACAGCACAGAAGTCGCCGCCGTGATCGCACAGCTTCATAGCGAGAATTCATTCGATCTCATCGACTTCCCTGAATGGGGAGCCGAGGGCTATGTGCATCTGCTCAACCGGGTGGAAGACAATCGTATTCCCAGTGTTATCCATCTGCATGGGCCACTCGTCATGTTCGCACATGCCATGGCGTGGCCGGAAATCGACTCGGAATTCTATCGAATCGGCACCGGGATGGAAAAGACATGCCTGCGGCTCGCTGACGCAGTCTTTTCCTCCAGCCAGTGCTCGATCGAATGGTGCCGCAATTATTATGACCTGCCGCACGAAGATGTGCCGGTAATCCACACGGGCGTGGATACAGCACTGTTTGCTCCACGTCCCCTGGCAAAGGAGGCGCGGCCAACGGTCATTTTCGTCGGCCGCATTACGCCGAACAAGGGTGTCCTGACTCTTCTCGAGGCGTGCAGGAAGCTGTTACCAGAGATACCGCATTTGCAGCTGCGGGTAATTGGCAATGGTGATCCTGGCATCGTCCACAGATTGATGGAAAACAGTCCTCCAGGTTTGCTCGATCTTCCGGGCTATCTGAGCAGCGAAGAGTTGCCGGACCAACTTTCGCGGGCCCATGTCTTTGCCGTGCCGTCCATTTATGAAGGCGGCCCAGGCTTCGTGTTCCTGGAAGCGATGGCCTGCGGCCTGCCGGCGATTGGCTGCGAGGGCAGTGGTGTGTCCGAAGTGATCTCCTCCGGAGAGAACGGCGTGCTCGTACCGCCGGGTGATGCCGAAGCTCTCGCGGTTGCGCTGCGCGAGCTGCTGACGAATGAAACGCGGCGCGAGGCAATCGGCCGCCGGGCGCGCGAATATGTAGTGGCGCACCACGATCGCGAGCAGGGTCTCGACCGGATCGAGGCTTTTTACCAATCCGTTGTCCAGCACAGGAGATGACCGCCGAGACCACGACCGCGGCAGTCCTCGCCGGCTTTGACGACCCGCGCTGCACGGCGGAGCGTTGGAACGCACTGCTTAGCCTTGGCGGCACAAATACCCTGTTTCTTACCTGGGAGTATCAGCGAGCTTGGTGGAATTCATTCGAACGCACCGGCCAGTTGCTGATCGCTGCCGAGCGCGACGGACAACTCATCGCCATCGCGCCGTTCTTCGCGGACGAAGGAATAGTTTATTTCATCGGCTCGGGCGGCTCTGATTATCTCGATTTCGTGGGTGACACCAGTGATCCGGCTGTGCTTGATCTCCTGCTGGCTGCGGCGCGCAATCGCGTGCCGGAATTTCACGGATTTCAGTTCTATCACATTCTCGAAAGCTCGCGAACGGGCGAGCTTCTGCGGGCGGCCGCCGGACGGCTCGGGCTAAAGTTAGCCGTTGAAAGCGGGATGCCTGCGCCCTTCGTTGATCTCGCAGGACAGCCCGAAGTGGCACGGGCGGCCGTCGAGAGGAAAAAGCTGCTTCAGGTGCAGCGCACGTTGGAACGCGACGGCGTGCTCGCAGTGGAACACTTATCCGATGGGTCCGCCATTCTTCCACACCTTGGCGAGTTTATGCAGCAACATATCGAACGATGGGCTGCGACACCGCATCCGAGCCAATTCCTTCAGCCTGCGCAACGGACCTTTTTGGAGAAGCTAACCGCTGTCGCCGCAAATTCAGACTGGCTGAGATTTACCCGAATTCTCTGGAATGGCGCGCCCATCGCCTGCCATTACGGCTTTTGCTACGCAGGAAGCTACGTTTGCTACAAACCTGCCTTCGACGTTGCGCATTCGCGCCGATCACCTGGCCAGGTGTTGATGCGGCACCTGATACTGGCTGCTATAAACGAGCGTGCACACACATTCGATTTCGGTCTTGGCGACGAGCCCTATAAGCAGCGTTTTGCGACCGGTTCCCGCCACGTGAACAATTGGGCTCTCCACGCAGCCTGAGATTATCTATGGGCCGGATCCTGGTCATTGCACCACACCCCGACGACGAAGCCATCGGCCTCGGCGGGACGCTGCGGCGGCATATCGAGCAAGGCGATCACGTCGAAGTGATATTTCTCACCTCGGGCGAGAAAGGGAGCCCCACGCACTCACCCGAGCAACTCAGGCCCATGCGCGAACGCGAAGCGGAAGCCGCTGCAAACATTCTTGGATACCAGCACCTGGAGTTCTGGCGACAACCGGACGGTGCCCTTGAAGTTACTGACGATCTCGTGGCGCGACTGGCCAGCAAACTCAACGAAACCCGGCCGAACCTCGTGTACGTCCCGCACGAGGGGGAAATGCACCCCGACCATCGGGCTGCCGCCCGGCTCGTCGCCCGTGCGGCTGCATCGCTGAACCACGATGCACCGAGCGTGCTTCTGTTCGAGGTCTGGACGCCACTTCAACAATTCGATTACGTCGAAGATATCTCCGCGCAAATCGACACCAAGTTGAACGCCATCCGCGCCCACAAGAGCCAATGCGACATTATGCGCTTCGACGAGGCCGCCAAGGCTCTGAGCCGTTATCGCGGTGAAATGCACTGCTGGCCTGGCGGCCCATACGCAGAGGTGTTTCGAAACCACCCCCACACCTCCATGCCATGACGGTGTCCGAGATTAGACTGTCTGAGCGTGACAATCACTGGGAGCTCACGGCACAGCTCGCCTGTGATACTGGCTGGATTCTCGATCGAAAGCCATTCGGCCTTTGGTACCGCTTTCCATTTGAAAACAGAGAGTGGCTGGATTGTGAGAACGCCGATCCCTTTCTCGCCGCCTGTCTCGCACCTGCAATGTGCCTCGGAGAATCGCTTATCATCGAGGGCCTGGTCTCACCAAAGCTGCTCAAGGCTGTTCCCGAAATTCAGACTATTCTTAGATCGTGGAATCCGGCGCTTTCGGAAGTCATGGTGAGTATCGGGACGCGGACCACACCCGGGGCTTCATCATCAACGCCATCAAATGCAGGTTTGTTTTTTTCACTTGGGGTGGATTCTGCTTACAGTCTAGCCAAGAACATGACGCGATATCGCACGGGCGACGAGGCCCTGACGGAGCTTATCACGGTCTTCGGGTTTGACGTTTACCTGAGTGAAGCAGAGCGTTTCCCGCCCATGATTGGGAACGTAAGGCGCGTCGCGGAGACATATGGGAAGGATGTGCTATCGGTCTCGACAAACCTGCGGGAGTTCAGTGACAAAATCGTCGACTGGGTGAGCCAGTACCACGGAGCGGGTCTGGCCAGCGTCGCTCTCGCACTCGGCGCAAAGTTCAACCGCGTCCTCATTGCGGCCACGCATACCTATTCGCATCTTCTCCCGCTCGGTTCACATCCGCTGCTCGATCCGCTTTGGTCAACCGAAACTCTCACGTTCGTGCATGATGGCTGTGAGGCCGACCGTTTGACGAAGATCCGCGCCATTTCGCACTTTCCGCACCTTTTGAAGCTACTCAGGATCTGCGCAACCGGTGAGGTCACCGATGAATATAACTGTGGACGTTGCCCGAAGTGTCTGATGACCATGATTGGCCTGCGGATCGCTGGTGTTCTCGAGCAATGCGAAACTCTCCCCCATACCATTGATCTGGCAAAAGTGCGCAACATGCCCGTGAAAAACTCTACCCAGCGGATGTACATCGAGCAACTCATCGAAGCGCTCGACGCCTCGGGCGACCAAATTTCCCTGCGATGCGCATTACACGATTGCCTCGCAGCGTCAAAGCGCGTTCAAGGATGATCCACCACGTATACGCAAACCGCTCGAACATCGGCGACTGGCTCTCTGCGAAAGCCATCCAAGCCTTGCTCGCCCCAGAACCGATGACCGAGCACCTGTGCGACGAACCATTCGTGGCCGAAACCATCGACCGCCTTTCTCGAGCCACCGCGCGTGACTTGATTGTCATCGGAGGCGGCGGGCTGTTCATGGATTACTTTGCGCCATTCTGGCAGGGTTTTCGCGACATCGCGCAGCGGATTCCATTCTGCATATGGGGCGTCGGGTATTGCGACATGAAAAGGGAAGACTCGCGACCGCCGCTGCAGTTGCTGGAAGAAATCGCAAGACTCAGTCAGCTCTGCGTTGTCCGTGATGAGTTGACGCGGGGACACCTCCGCACCAACGCTTTTTCTACCGCAGTGGCGTGTCCGGCGATCAGCATCGTCCCAACGCATCCCCCCGGTTGCGGCGTACTGCATGTGGATGCGTTGGATAACGTCGGCCAGGAGAATTTTGAACGAATGGAAGAGACGGGCAGGAAGGTCGCCGCAGAGACGGGCCGTTCGTTCCACTCGATCAACAATCTAATCCCTGCCGGCAGCGAAAAAGCGCTCAGTACCCTGCTCGGGCGTTATCAGGCGGCCGACCTCGTCCTGGCAGGTCGGCTCCACGGCTGTATCATCGGGCTTGCAATGGGCCGGAAGACACTGGCAGTGTCCGGCGATCACAAGATCGAATCGTTCATGCGCGCTGCCGGCTTGGGCGACTGGGTGCTCGACCTCCATGAAATTGACCTCTTGCCGACCCGGCTTCGTGAGTTGCCGAGCCAGCCAGCGGCGGAGGAGTTCATCGCGAAAACGCGACGGGAGCATCGGGAAATCGCAACCCACCTCAAACGCCTGGCCAACCAACTTCCAACGAGATCGCGGCACCGCGGCTAATCCCGATTGATCTGGAATAGGAAACGAGCTGATTTCACGGGGATGGTTGCCATTGTTACTGGAATGATTGTCAGTTACCCGGTGGGCGGCGTGCTCTGGGACTATGGGCAATATGCCCTCGCCCTCGAGCAACTCGGGTTTGACGTCTATTATTTGGAAGACACCGGCTGGCAAATTTACGATCCGGTTCAGCGATGTTATGGCGAGAATTGCAGTTACGGAGTGAAGTTTCTCGAGCAGTCCCTCGGTCAACTCTCGGCCGGGCTCGAGCAGCGATGGCATTTTCGCAGCATGGAGGGAGAAACATATGGGATCGATGCCGCCAGATTTCGGGATATCGTGGCGGGCGCCGATTTGTTTCTGAATGTGTCCGGGGGCACCCTGCTGCGCGATGAGTATATGCCGTGCCCCCGCAAGGTACTGATCGACTCAGATCCTGGTTGGAACCATTTCCGCAACTACCCCAAATGGGACGCAAATCCCAATTGGTACGGGACGCATGGCTACCATGCGCACAATCATTTTTTTACCTACGCGGAATGTCTGGGCCGCGCGGGTTGTTCTTTGCCCGATATGGGACTGAAGTGGCAACCCACCCGACCGCCCGTGGTGCTCGATTGCTGGCAGGCCGAACCGCCCGGCAGAGATTGGACCACGGTGATGACCTGGAAGAATTTTCAGGAGCCGATCATCCATAACGGAACCGTGTACGGCACGAAAGAAATGGAGTTCGCACGGGTTGAGGCACTGCCACAGCATAGCAGCGCCTCATTTGAACTCGCTGTTGGCGGCGATGGCGCTCCCGTTGAACGATGGCGACAACTTGGCTGGTCAGTCACTGATTCGCATCGCGTCTCGGCGACGGCAGATGAATACCGTCGTTACATTCAGCAATCGCGTGGCGAAGTTAGTGTCGCCAAGAACGTGTATGTGGCCACGCGCTCCGGCTGGTTTAGCTGCCGGTCGACGTGTTATTTGGCCGCGGGACGGCCGGTCGTATTGCAGGATACCGGCTTTTCGGATGTGCTGCCTGCCGGAGATGGGATTCTGCCCTTCGCCACCTTGCAAGACGCTGCACGAGCGGTGGCGGAAGTGGAGCGGAATTATCAACACCACCAGCAAGCGGCGCGCGAAATTGCCCGCAGTTGTTTCGACGCCCGCGTGGTGTTAAGCGAGCTTCTCGAGCGCATCGGGCTATAAGCGTATGGACGAAAGCGAAGTTAAAGCCATCACCGGTGGATGGGATTACTCGACGCTGGCGCGCAATGTCATTGTGGGTAAAGGATGTTTTTTGGAGCGAAAGGAGAGTTTCAAACGTTTTCGCAGCCGCCGCCAGCCCGGACTTGTCCTTGGACGCGATGTGAAGGTTTATACATGGACGGAATTCAATATTGAGCCGGAGGGCTGCCTCGAAGTCGGCGATGATTCGGTATTGGTTGGGGCGGTATTTATGTGTGCGCAGCAGATCGCGATCGGCAAACGCGTCATCGTTTCCTACAATACGACGATTGCCGACAGCGATTTTCATCCCCGTGATCCTGAACTGCGGCGTCAGGACGCGATTGCCAATGCACCGAAGGGAGATCGGGATTTCCGACCGTATGTGGCGAGCGCTCCGGTGGAGATTGAGGACGATGTTTGGATTGGAATTGGCGCCATTATTCTCAAAGGAGTTCACGTGGGCGCAGGCGCACGAATCGGTGCGGGAGCGGTGGTGACATCTAATGTGCCGGCAGGCGCAACAGTGGCCGGCAATCCAGCACGCATCATGCCGGCGGGGGAGATCGAGACATGACAGCGGGCACCGTTTTATCGCACGATTGGTTTCCCCGGCCGCTGCCGTCGAATGTTCAGTTGGGGGCACGCACCTGGTGCTATAGTTCGTTCTGTTTCCTCCATTATCAAAGCCAGCGCCCCAGAGGTGTGCGCATAGGACACGACACTGGCATCTATCACGGCACTTTTTTTGACCTTGGTCCTGAAGGCGAGGTGGAAATTGGCAACTTCTGCACGTTGGTGGGGGCGATTATTTCCACCAACGGCAGGATTGTTATCGGCGATTACACCTTTATTGCCCATGAGGTGGTATTGGCCGACGCAGCGGCGGCTCTTCCTGAACCAGCTGATTCCAGGGCTTCGTCAACCAAGTCGATTGTTATTGGCGAAAACTGCTGGATCGGCGCTCGTGCCGTCTTGCTTGCGGGCGCCCAGGTCGGGCCGGGGGCGATAGTAGGCGCGGGGGCTGTGGTCGACTTCAACGTGCCGGCGTTTGGGATTGTGGCTGGGAATCCAGCCCGTTTGGTTGGCTCGGCGGTAGATGACGCCGGATCGCGCGACAACCCAAAAACATCCTGAGATCGCTTTGCCTCGTCACCGCGCGGCCGAGTGCCGGGCAGCGCAGCACCGGGATCCCGGGCGCACAGGCTCGCCGCTGGGAGTTTGGGTTTAGTTTGTAGCGGCCGGCGTTCTTGCCACCGGAGTGGTGGGGGCGCGCGATGACTTCCGTGCGGCGGCCAGTTGGTCAGCATGCCGCTGCAACATTCGAACCTCTCCGACGCGAAGCTTAAGATACGAGTCGCCTCCGAGCTTTTGATCGAGGGCGCGCAGGACGCGCTCGGCATCACTCATGCGGCCTTGAGCGATGTGAAAGTCGGCGAACTTCAGCGGGAGAGTCATTTCATCGGAGAACTGCGTGAGCCACTCGGCCAAGACTTTGCTGCGCTCGGGCATCGAGACATGTTCGGCCGCTTCGAGTCGCATGAGCAGGATTCCCCGCTCGTGGCGTACTGTTCCCGGAAGCGCGTGACTCAAGGTCAGCACGCGGGAGAATTCTTTTTGGCGAAGCGCGGTGTTGATTTGCACGATCTTGGGGAGATGCTCGAGGTAAGCCGTCGCGCGGCGGCCCTCTTCACCCGCAGGCTCCAGTGAGTTCAATAAGGTGATGTAACCCCGGCGCAGGGTGCCGCTCACAAACTCGCTCAGGCCGACGACATAGATGTCGTCGACCGCACATTTGCCATCCGCTCCGCGCGCCAGCGTCAACATACAGAAATTGAGTGCTCCGCCCTCTCCGCCAGCTCGAAAGAGCAGGCCGGACCGACCGCCCAGACTATGCGCCCGCAGGAACCGAAAATGCGTGCCCGAATAGTCTGCAGCCAGGCTGCGACTTTTCCACGATTGCCGAGTGCCGTCGCAAAATGCTTTTTGCAAGTCAGGTTCATTGGTGCCGACAACCGTCGTGGCCCGTTCGAGCAGCCACTCGGCGTTTAAATACTCGTTAAAGGGTTTGTCGTCGCCCCCCGGCAGGGACCGCTCGAGATCCTCAACCATCGACCGGAGTTCCCCCTCGGGTTGCTCAAGGCCATCCCGCAGTTCCTCCAATCCAATTTCGCGGCGGTCCACCCCGGTAGCCGCCGAAGCAGCGACAATAAAGGCAATGAGGCAGCAGGCAGTCACCACAGCTCGAAAAGGGTCGAAAGGCATCAGGCTGGTCACAAAGGTATCGGTTTTGCGAATCTTTTCCAAAATGATGCGCAATTGCAAGAATAATTACGCCGAAATTATAGTTTTTCTCAAATATGGTGAGGTTTGGGAGTAGAATAGTTTCCGCTCATGAAGCGGTGGGCGTGTGAGCCACCGTGGGATCCCCCGGGGGGACCGAGTGGCTTTACTTCGGGGGAGAGGCCCACCGGGATGGCACCCCGTTTTTACGGGCATCCCTGTCGACAGGACGGGCACATGAGGCATTTTGCACTCCCCCGTTTTGGCAATGAGTTACCGTTCCCCCATTTATCCGGCGGATCCCGCCCTGAAACCGCCGGCAGCCATTTCGGCAGCGATTGAAGTTCGCGGCGCGCGCCAGAACAATCTCAAGGGGTTCGATGTCGATTTGCCGCTGGGGCAGTTGATCGTGGTCACAGGCCCGAGCGGCTCCGGGAAATCGTCGTTCGCGTTCGACACCATCTATGCGGAGGGCCAACGGCGCTATATCGAAACTTTTTCGCCGTATACGAGACAGTTTTTTGAGCGGATGGACAAACCGCAGGTCGACGACATTCGCGGGATTCCGCCGGCGATCGCCATCCAGCAATCGAATGCGGTGCGGACGACGCGCTCGACGGTTGGGACGCTGACTGAGATCAACGACTATTTGAAGTTGTTTTTCCCGCGGCTGGCGACTGCCCTCTGTCCGGGCTGTGCGCGCGAAGTTCGACCAGAAACTCCGCAGCATGTAGCCGAGGTGGCGATGCGAACGCTGTCGGGTCAAGAAATCCTGGTGGTTTTTGCGGTCCCCGTGCCTGCCAGAACCGCGCCAGCGGATTTTTTTGGCTTCCTGCAAAGCCAGGGGTTTCTGCGTGTGCGCATTTTCGGCGAGATCTATCGCACTGACGACGGTGCGCTCTATCCGCGAAAGACATTGCCGGCAAGGGTCGATGTCATACAGGACCGCTTGAAAGTGGCGACAGCTTCCAGGGCGCGACCGGGTCCCAATTCGAAATCCGAACGGCCCGCCTCCCGGCTTTTCGAAGCAATCGAGCAGGCGTTTCATTTCGGCAAAGGACAGATGCAGCTCATTGCCGTGGGGAGTGGTGAGGCACGGGCATTTTCCCGGGGCTGGCATTGCGCTCATTGCGATGCGGCCCTTCGCGAGCCGACTCCGGGGCTGTTTTCTTTTAACAGCCCATTGGGTGCGTGTCCGGAATGCCGTGGTTTCGGCCGCACCATCGGCCTGGACTTGGATCGCGCGTTGCCAGACAAATCACTTTCCTTGCGCCGTGGGGCAGTGAAGGCGTTTCAAGGTGCCGTGCATGCGGAATGTCAACGCGACCTTTTGCGTTGCGCGCGCAGCCGGGGGATCGACATTAACACGCCCTTCGAGGAGATGCCGCCGGCCGATCAGAAATGGGTGCTCGAGGGCGAGGTTTCCGATCCTGATGAGGCATGGCGCGATGGGCTTTGGTATGGCGTGCGCGGGTTTTTTCGCTGGCTCGAGGGCCGCGCCTACAAAATGCACGTGCGCGTGTTTCTCAGCCGCTTCCGCGCTTACACCAAGTGCCCGAAGTGCGAGGGCGGCCGCCTGCAACCCGAAGCTCTCAACTTTCAGGTCGGCGGCGAGACGCTTCCAGATTGGTGGCAGACGCCCGTCACAAAGCTCGTGCAAAAACTGGCCGGCCTCGAAAATCGCGTGCCCGAAGGTGACAGCACCGCGGAAATGCTGCGACAGGAAATCGTCTCGCGCCTCGGCTACCTCGATCGGGTGGGGCTGGGTTATCTCACCCTTGACCGCTCGGCGCGCACGCTTTCCGGGGGCGAAGTCGAGCGGGTGAACCTAACCAGTTGCCTTGGCGCCAGCCTTGTGAACACGCTCTTCGTAATGGATGAACCAAGCATTGGTCTGCATCCGCGCGATGTCGGGCGCTTGATCGATGTGATGCGGGATTTGCGCGATAAAGGAAACACGCTGCTGGTGGTTGAACATGACGAGGCTCTGGTGCGCGCGGCGGATCAGTTAATCGACATCGGTCCCGGCCGCGGCCCTGAAGGCGGGAGCCTCGTTTACCAGGGGCCCGTTGAGGGGCAGCATTCAGAATGCAGAATGCAGAACGGTGACTGTGAAGTCGTCGCAGAAGTCCCAAATCTGAAATCCGAGATCCGAGAGCGGCATTTGGCACTCGGCGAGAGCCTGACGCTGCAATACCTCAGCGGGCGGAAATCCATCGGCATTCCGCAACACCGCCGCAACGCGGGCGCGTCCCGGCTGCGCATAGTCGGAGCCTCCCAACACAACCTGAAGAATGTAGATGTCGAGATACCTCTCGGACTTTTCGTCTGCCTGACGGGCGTGTCCGGATCCGGCAAATCGACACTGGTGCACGAGGTGCTTTACGAGAATTTGCTGCGGTTGAAGGGGCGCACGACTGAGAACGAACCGGGCCACTGCAAAACGATTTCAGGCGCGGAGGGCATCGGCCATGTGCTCATGGTGGATCAATCTCCTCTCAGCCGCACTCCGCGATCGACACCCGCCGTTTACATCGGAGCTTTCGATGGCATTCGCGCTCTCTTTGCCGCCACGCCTGAAGCGCGCTCCCAAGGCCTCACGGCATCCTATTTTTCTTTCAACTCGGGAACCGGGCGCTGCCAGCGTTGCAGCGGTGCCGGCGCGGAAAAAGTCGAGATGCAGTTTCTTTCCGATCTCTTCGTAACGTGTCCCGCCTGTGACGGCACCCGCTACACTCCAGCGGCGCTCGCCATCCTCCTCGATGCGAAATCGATCGCAGACGTGCTCGACCTAACCGTGGCCGAGGCGATTGCTTTTTTTCGTGACAAGGACGAACGCGTGGTGATCCGGCTGCAATTGCTGGCAGAAGTTGGACTGGAGTATCTGAAACTCGGCCAGCCCCTCAACACCTTGAGCGGCGGTGAAAGTCAGCGTCTAAAGCTGGTCGCCCACCTGGCAGATGCAGCCCACCAGCGATTTGCGGGCAAGCCGATGGCCCTGTGGAAACGGCAGTCCGCCGCGGGACCAGCGGTGCAGTCCCTGAGCGTGGCTTCGGAGTCGCCGGAAGCCTCGACGACTCTGCTGATCTTTGATGAGCCGACCACCGGCCTGCACTTCGATGATGTCCGCCTGCTCCTCGAGGTATTTCAGCGCCTCGTCACTCAGGGTTACAGTCTCCTGGTTATCGAACATAATATTGAGGTTATCAAGAGTGCTGATTGGGTCATTGACCTTGGTCCGGAGGCCGGCGAGGGCGGTGGACGGATTGTTGCCACCGGGACTCCTGAGGATGTGGCGCGAATCGAAGAAAGCCACACTGGCAGGTTCCTGCGGCGATCCCTGGGCTCGGCCACCGTCGCGGAGCTCTCGGGCGCGCTTCAACAGAAAGCCCCGCTCAAGACCGCATTACGCCCGGCAACGAAATCGATCGTCATTCATGGAGCGCGGGAACATAATTTAAAAAACCTGACGATCGAGATCCCTCGGGACCAGTTTGTGGTCATCACCGGCTTGAGCGGCTCGGGCAAGTCCACTCTGGCATTTGATATTCTCTTTGCTGAGGGGCAGCGTCGGTTTTTGGACTCGATGTCGCCCTATGCGCGGCAGTTTGTTCAGCAACTCGAGCGTCCGGACGTAGACCACATCGAAGGTCTGCCGCCGACGGTGGCCATTGAACAACGCCTGTCCCGGGGCGGTGGGAAATCGACGGTGGCCACAGTCACGGAAGTTTACCATTTCCTGAGGCTTTTGTTCTCGAAGGTGGGAACTCAATTCTGTCCGACTTGCGAGGTGCCTGTGACCAGCCAGACGCCCGCTGAAATGGCTCGCTCCATCGCCGAATTGGCGAAGAGCAGCCCGGTCGGGGTTTTGGCGACGATCATCAAGGCACGCAAAGGTTTCCACGATGAGGTCGCCCGGTGGGCTGCCAGCCACGGCTTCGACCACTTGTTGGTGGATGGCCTGTTTATTCGGACTGCGGATTTCAAGCGCCTCCCCCGGTTCAAAGAACACACCATAGACGTCGTGGTGGCGGAATTCGGCGCCGGCACTCCTCCAGTTGGGGCTTTGCAGCACGCGATTGAGCGGGCGCTCGAAATCGGAAAAGGCTCCCTTCGTGTCTTCGCGGGTGGCATCGGCGGCTCGCCGATGAGTTCCAGCGGCGGCCCGCCGCTGCGGTCGGTACTGATGTCCCATTCGCAAAAAGCGGCGCCCGTACGTTCTCGCAGGCGTGGCCCCGGGGCCGACGCCCAACTTGCCTTCCACGTCTTTTCCTCTGAGATGACGTGCGCCGAATGCGCCCGCAGTTTCGAGCCTCTGGATCCACGCCTTTTTTCCTTCAACAGTCCGCATGGTTGGTGTGCGTTTTGTCGGGGATTTGGCACTGTGCCCGAACGCGGAGTTGTCACTCCCGAGCGGCCAGACCAATCGCTGCTGGAAGCCGAGTTGCGCGATGAATTGCGGCACGAACAGAATGGATCCGAATCAACCGTCTGCCCCTCATGCAACGGGGCCAGGCTCGCTCCTGTCGCGCGTGCCGTCCGCGTGCTCGGCCATACCCTGCCAGCCCTGGCCGCGCAATCGATCTCCGCGGTCCGGCAGTTGGTTTCGCAATTCGAGTTCACCGGCCGGGATGCCTTCATTGCCCGCGACATTCTTTCCGAGATCGGGCAGCGGCTGCAATTTATGGAAAAAGTTGGGCTGGGCTATCTCGCGCTCGATCGCGCGGCGCGGACATTGAGCGGGGGCGAGAGCCAGCGCATCCGGCTTGCGGCCCAACTCGGATCCAATCTGCGGGGGGTTCTTTACATCCTGGATGAGCCAACTATCGGACTGCATCCCCGCGATAATGAAAAGCTTCTCGCTACGCTTGCAGCGCTGCGCGACAAAGGAAACAGCGTGATCGTCGTCGAACACGACGAGGCAACGATGCGTTGCGCGGATCATCTTTACGACTTGGGGCCGGGAGCAGGCCAGTTTGGTGGAGAATTGGTGGCTTCCGGAACATTGGAGGCCCTGATGCAATCACCGCGCAGCCCAACGGGCGCAGCCTTGAAACTGGCGATGAAACACCCACTGCGCGGACAACGCCGTCCGGTAACCTCACCGGCGCGGCCTTTCCGCCCGCGCGGGAGCGGCAGAAGGAAAGCCCCATCCGGCGATGAGGATGCCAAGCCGGCCCGTTGGCTTCATGTCACAGGCGCATGCGTCAACAACCTGAAAGATATCGCGGTGGACATTCCGTTAGGCAGACTTGTCGGTATCACCGGCGTGTCCGGTTCTGGGAAATCGAGTTTGATGCGGGGTATTCTTCATCCGGCGGTGAAGGCAGCGTTGTCATCGGCACGAGGCGGACGGGCGGCAGGGCTGCCTTCCAGGCTGCCATCATCCAAAAATCGCAAGCTCGAAACCTCCGCTGCGGGCCAGCGATCAGCGAGCCAGCATTGGCGGGCAATTACCGGAGCTGGGGATCTGGATGCCGTTTATGAAGTGGATCAATCCCCTATTGGAAAAACATCGCGTTCCTGTCCCGCAACCTACATCGGTGTCTTCGATGACATTCGGAAACTCTTCGCCGGTCTTCCGGTTTCACGCCTGCGCGGTTACACCGCTTCGCGCTTTTCCTTCAACACCCAAGGTGGGCGTTGCGAGACCTGCCAGGGCAATGGCGAAATAAAGCTCGAGATGGCATTTTTGCCCACGAGCTGGCTTTTGTGCGAAGATTGTCACGGACTGCGCTACAACGCGCCGACGCTCGAAGTTGATTACAACGGGCGTTCAATCGGCGAGGTCATGCGCATGACTATCGAGGAAGCAGTTGGATTCTTCTCTGCTGTATCCCAGATATCCCGCACTTTAAAGTTACTGGTCGAAACCGGGCTCGGTTACCTCCAGTTGGGACAACCGAGTCCCACGCTCAGCGGAGGCGAAGCGCAGCGCATAAAACTAGTCACTGAGCTGACCAAGGGCATCGGGCGGAGCGCACGGATGCGGCTGCGCCAAAACCTCACGCCGAAGGGCAGTCTCTATCTCATTGAAGAGCCCACCATCGGCTTGCACATGAGCGACGTCCGCCGCCTGATTGATGTGCTGCACCGTCTGGTTGACGATGGCCACACGGTGGTGGTCATCGAGCACAACCTCGAGGTTATTGCCGAGGCCGATCATGTCATCGACATGGGTCCCGAGGCCGGTGCCGGCGGCGGCGAAATTGTCGCCGCAGGCACCCCGGAAGAAGTCGCCGAGGCCTCGAAGAGCCGGACCGCCCCGTTCCTGCGCGAAGCGCTCGACAGGTAAGCTCAACCGGCCGGAGTTCGACTGCGATGGACATTCGGGAATGCGGATGCGCCCGCTGTGGATGGGCCGGGCGGCACCCGCTACCCCAGCTTCAACCTCGGGTCAGAGGCCAGCGCCTCGCTAACTTCCGGCCATCCGCCCGGCTGCTGGAGCTGGAAAATATTCAAATAAACCGCGACGTCCTCGCCGGGAAAATTTTCCAACAACTTGTCGAGGGCTTCCTTCAGCTTGGCCGCATCGAGGGTCGAGGGCAAATCATCGACGGCTCCATTGCCATCGTGCGCGATTCCGAGAGCATTCAGAAACTGGACCAGCATCGCAGCCTTCGCCTTCATGAGCCAGACTTGCAAAACTTGTTCACCGATACTCTCGCTGCTTCTCAGCTTGAGCGTGTCAAGGATCCAGGCGGCCTGCTGCTCGCGCGATTTCTTTTGCACGAATTGCGGCCGCAGCTTGCGCTGGGTCGCCAGTGTTCCAACAGCCGCGCGGTAGACCTCTTTTTGCTGATCACGCAAATAGCCGATAATGTTGTTGGCCAAACTGGGGCTAATCTTTTGAAAAAGCTCGCACGCTTTCATCGGGCGGCCAGTGTGGCGAGGCAGGCTGGCTTGTCCAGTTGCTCGGCTAGTGGGAGATCTCGACCGAGCGTTCGCCAAATTCCAGGAAGTCCCGCCAACTGGCATGGGGGGCATTGACGCGAACCGCGCTGTGAAAGGGGCGCCAGCGGGGAGCCCGTGGCTGCTGGAGGGGAAACATGCGCACCTCGTGGGGCAGCTTGTTGCCCTTGCGGGAATTGCAGCGGATGCACGAGGTGACGACGTTTTCCCACATCGAGCGTCCGCCTTTATCGCGGGGGACGACATGATCGAGGTTCAATTCCCGCGGCTCGAAAAGCCGGCCGCAATACTGGCAGGTGAAGCGGTCGCGGACGAACACGTTGTGCCGGGTGAATTTCACCTCCTTCTTTGGCAAGCGATCATAAAGCGAAAGCACGATAATTTCCGGGACGGCGAATTCACATCTGACGGAGCGCAGGATAGCTTCCTTGCCCCAGTGACGCTGCTGCTGGGAAACACCGATCCACGACAGCACGTCGTGAGTGGTGTAATTGTCCTCCTGTTCGCGATGCACGATTTGAGCGTGGCCGAGAAAGACCAGTGTGACTGCGCGGCGAGCCGTGCAGGTGTTCACCGGCTGCCAAAGCCTGTTAAGGACAAGAACTTGTGTATCCAGTAGTGCCACAGGGGGTGAGCTTGGCGTGCGATTCTAGTCGGAATTGGCCTTCTGGCAAGTGGCCGGCGCAGGTCATGGGCGTCTCCACCTGCAAGGCCGTGCTGATACGTCGGTCGGAGGTTGCACCCTGAAGGGCTCCGTAACGCCGCCCCACAAATAACTGAGAACCAATAACGAACTCGTCCTCAACACAGGCGAGTTCCTCAATTCAGCACCGCTTTCCGTCGCCCATGAAGCACTTCATCGACGATCCTGAGCAGATCAGGCAGAGAATAGGGCTTTTGCAGAAAGGCGATTTCGCGTTCAGCGGCGAGTTCGAGCAGGGCGTGCTTGTCGGTATAGCCGCTGCTGAGCAAGGCACGAAGGGTTGGCTGGCGATCCAGCACCTGACTGAGCAGTTCGACGCCATTCCCGTCGGGCAGGATTGCGTCGCTGAAAACCATCCTCTCGCCAATGATTGGGCGGTCCCGCGTAATAGGAATGTCCATCCCGTTCGGTCAAGACCAGGTATCGAACATCGCGAGTTTTCTCGACCGCCTTTGTCATCTCCGCCCTAAGAACGGCAAAATCATTCGCCAAGGCTGCTGCGGTGGCAGATTCCGCGAGCATCGTTGCCAGGTCGATCGCCCGCCGCTCCAATTCCCGTTTCACCGACTGCTCCTGGTAATGAATCATGAACGCAGCAATCACACTCACCGTCAGCGCCGCCACCATACCCGACATGACGGTGAGTTTGCGCAATAGCCCCTGTCGAGTCTTTGGCGTACCTGGCTCCATCATGGGGCGTTTACAGCGTGGTTCGGTGAGACACACTCCTGCTGACACCATGACCTCCCACAACCCCCTTACTCCCGTCATCGGCAGCTCGACACGAAGTACCCCGCTCTCGACAATCCAAGAGACGATAATAAGAAAGGCAAAGCATTAGAGGATCCAAAAAGTATGGTGATTATAATATTGTTCATCTCCGTGCCACTCTTTTTCTTTTAGGAAGCGCTTTTTCCTCCCTACCGATGAGGGTAGGAGCTTTGGTCGTCTCGGCTGGTTAACTTGGCCCCCTCCAGATTCTTCTGACGCAAGGCCCTCAATGCTAACTAGTTGAGTGCCGCTCTCCTTCGCAGTAAGCCGGCAGGGGACCGATATGGTTGCCGCCGTGATCGGTCTAAAGTTGGGCACCCTTCGGCCGCACGCCCAGAGGCGAGGGGGGAAGACTCTGCGATCAGGAGAGGATCGCCCGCTTAACAGCCCGCAGCGGGAGGACGCACCGTCCCTGGGACCCGACCTCGCAGCAACTGCGCCAAGCCGTTGGCATTCAGACGGTGCATCGGATGGGTGGTGGCTAGCACGATCTCAGGGCGGGTCGCCCAAAAACTTTCCTGGAAAGAGATAATTTACGACGTAATCGCGAACTGCCTCAGGGAGGGGAGTTATGGGTTTGGAGTAGCCAGTGGCACGCAATTTGCCGATGTCCGCACAGGTGAAATACTGGTATTTTTCGCGCAGATGGTCTGGCATGTCGACAAAATCAACGACCGGATCGCGCCCTAAGGCCCCGAAAATCGCGTGCGCCAGCTCCAGCCAGGTGTGCGCATCGCCTGAGCCAATATTGTAAATTCCCCCAGCCAGTGGGCGATCTGCCAGGTGCAGCGTCATCTCGACGGCATCCTTCACGTAGAGGAAATCGCGCATCTGTTTTCCATCTTCGTACTCGGGTCTGTGACTTTTGAAGAGGCTGATCCGGCCTGTGGCCACGATTTGTTCATAGGCCTTTGCGACGACACTTCGCATCTCTCCCTTGTGGTCTTCGTTCGGACCGAAGACATTGAAGAACTTCAGCCCGATGATGTTTTTGAGCATCCCCGTGCGTTGAGCAAATACATCGAACAGGTGCTTCGAGTAGCCATACATGTTCAGTGGCCGGAGTCGCGCCAGGTTTTCCTCCTTGTCATCCATGCCTTGGGCGCCGTTGCCATAGGTGGCGGCGGAACTGGCATAGATGAAGCGCGCGCGCCGGCTAACGGCCCAGAGCCCAATCTTCTTCGTAAACTCGAAATTATTGCTGATGAGGTAGGCGGCGTCGCGCTCGATGGTCGAGGAACACGCACCAAGATGAAACAGCGTGACCACGGTCCCGAATTGAGCGGGCGCTGCTTCGACGCGCGCCAGAAAATCGTCTGCCTGGAGGTAATCGACGAAGCGCAGCGGCGGAAGATGACGCCATTTCTCTGAAGTGGTGAGTCGATCCACGATGAGGATGTTGTCCTGCCCCCGCTGATTGAGTGCCCAGACCAGAGCGCTGCCAATCAACCCAGCGCCGCCGGTGACGATGACAGTTCCGGGCTTTGGGGATGGTTTGATGGGCGAGGACATGGTTGAGACTCTGATCGAGTGTTCGATAGCAGCTTTCCCGCCGACGACAAGACCCGGTGTCACGGCGATGAGAAATTGGGCCCCGGCCGCTAAGCCCTCGGATGCGCCTTGTCGTAGACCTTTTTCATCCGCTCGATCGTGACGTGGGTGTAGATCTGGGTTGTGGAAAGGCTCGCATGGCCAAGGAGGGTCTGAACGCTGCGCAGATCGGCGCCGTTATCGAGCAAATGAGTCGCGAAGCTATGCCGCAGTTTGTGAGGCGATGTCTTGATCGGGATGCCGCTTCGAAGCAGATGCTTTCGCAGGATGTCGTTGACCGCGCGAGCGGATATGCGCCGCCTCAGCTTGCTTAAAAAGAGCGGGCCGTGGTGCACATTCGCCCTATGCCGATATTTTTGAACTGCCTCGAGGGCCGGAGAGCCGAGCGGACAAAGACGCTCTTTGCGCCCCTTGCCGACCACGCGCACGGTTTCACTGTAAATATCTATGTCCTCGACATTCATCGCCACCAACTCGGCGAGCCGAAGACCGGCGCTGTAAAAGACTTCGAGTATCGCCAGGTCTCGTTCCGCCGCCCACGCGCAGCTTTGCTTTTCCTTTTCGGCCGACTTTGGAGCCTCCAGCAATGATTCAACTTGAGCGACCGTCAGCACGACGGGCAGTTTTTTTTCCAACTTGGGCAATTGCACGGCGAGCAACGGGTTGGCGGCCATCCCTTTTCGCCGCACCAAAAACCTGTAAAAACTTCGCAACGCAGCGAACTGAAGCCTGATCGTGGCGCGGCTGAGTTTGCGCTTCATCTGGGTGAAAAGATAAGTCCGAAAGTCATCCGCCGTCGCCTCGGCCCAACTGCGGAATCCCGGATGGCCCACGCGGAAGCCCTCGAGCGCGTGGGTGTAGTTGATCAATGTGCGCGGTGAAGCGTTTCGTTCGACTGAAAGAAAATCGAGAAACTCCTTGGGCAATGGGTTCGCCGCTGAGGCACCTTCCTCTTTGTGCATGGCAAAAGCTTAACCTTTGCAAACAATCTTCACAACCGTTTGTCCAAGGTTGGCGCCGCCGCGGCCCTGGGGAGCGCATGCGCCCACGCGTGCAATGGTCGGCGCCCTCGCCGACCAAAGTCCGGATACGAATCGGCGGAGGCGCCGATTCGGACACAGACTGGCGTAGGCTCCCGGAGTTTATCGCATCGGTGTCGCGCTTCCTTTGCTCGACTGAGGCGCAATCACATCCTCGACCCATGACATTGCGGCCATGGTGCTGGGAAATCCAAGGGTCGTGATCGCCAGGACAACGGCATGGCGAATCTCCTCCGCGGTGCAGCCCTCCTCGAGGGCGCGCCGGGTGTGACTATGGACCGCACCCTCCCGCCAGGCGCCAATGGATAAGGCAAGCTTCACCAGCTCCCGGGTCCTGGCGTCGAGCGGACCGGCTTCGCTGGCCGCGGAACCGAGGATTTCGTAGGCCTTTGCAAGCGCGGGATATTGCTGAGCAAATTTCTTGTAACGCGCCGGCTTCCGGCCGCGAGTGGATTTTTCAGAGGCTTGACTCATGGTGGCACGTTGGGTCCGTAAGATTAAACTTGTTTTTCCACCTGACGCACAGGTCATTTTCAATTCTTGCCAGCATTTATAAATCCATGAGCACCGGCTTCCAATCGTCTTTCTCGCGCCGCCGCTTTCTGCAGGGTGGCGCTGCCACCCTCGGTTTTCCGAGCCTGACCAGGGCGTTGGGCAACAATGCAAAATTACAGCACGCCTCGATTGGGGTGGGCGGAATGGGTGCCGGCGACATCTCCGCCATCGCCGGCCACGACAAGGTGGAAATTGTGGCAATCTGCGACGTCGATGCTGCCACCCTCGACGCACAGGCGAAGAAATTTCCCAACGCCCGGCGTTATTCGGATTGGAGGGAGCTATTCCAGAACGAGTCCGACAAGATCGATTCGGTCAACGTTGCCGTGCCCGATCACATGCACGCCGCCATCGCGATGAGTGCGATTCGCGGCGGAAAGCACGTCTATTTGCAGAAGCCGATGTGTCACGACGTGGCGGAAGTGCGCGCGCTCACCAACGCGGCGCGGGAGAAAAACGTAATCACGCAACTTGGCACTCAATGGGCCAGCGAGCCCGGAGACCGCACCGCCCTGGCGTGGATCAAGCAAGGACACATCGGAAAGATCAAACACGTCTATGTGGGATCAAATCGGCCGGGCGCCGGCAAATATCGGTTGCGTGGGCCCCGTCCGGAAAAAGGCGAGCCGCCGCCAGCAAATCTCAACTGGGACCTGTGGATCGGAACTGCCCCCATGCGCGACTTTGCGCCGCACGTTTATCATCCGGGCCGTTGGCGCACCTGGCAGGATTTTGGAACAGGATGGAGCGGGGACATCGGCTGTCACATCCTGGACGCTGTCTGGCGCATCCTGGAACCGAGCGCTCCCAGGACCATTGTGGCAGAGGTCCAGGAGTCATGGCAAAACGATCCTCGGCGCCGCCGCGATGTCTGGCCTCAGTGCGACCACATCACCTGGACCTTCGAGGGAACGCCTTCGTCGGCAAGCCAGGAGATCACTGTCGAATGGTTCGACGGAGATGTGGATAAAGGAAAAGACCCGGTGATCGAGGGCGACCGCTTCGCATTTTATCCGCCCAAGGAGGTCCAGAAGCTCTGGCCGGGCGAGAATTTCCCGAGCGAGTTCGCGGCATTTATCGGCGAGGAAGGAACTTTGATTCTGCCTCACACCAGTGGACCCCTCCTCGTTCCGCGGGACAAATTCAAACAGGTCAAGCGGCCTGAGCTGCCGCGCCGCGGCAATCATTATCACCATTGGCTCAATGCCATCGTCGGCACTGAGAAGAACGAATCCCACTTCGATCATGCCGGACCGATGAGCGAAACGGTTTTGTTAGGCACGGTCGCCCTGCGCTGCCCGGGCCAGTTGCTGCAGTGGGACGCCATCAATATGAAGTTCCCAAACTATCCTGATGCTGAAAAGTTCCTGCGCCGCACATACCGTGAAAGCTGGAGAACCGAAGGCCTCGGATAGTCGAGACGGGCGGTCGGGCGCCGCGAGATCGGGCGCGCTGGTAGGGACGCCTGACCTCAGGCGTCCGCCATATAGGGCGGCGCGATGAGTCATCGCGCCCTACCTTTTTTGCGCGACGGGGCGCGCGGCCAACGGGCCCTTAAGGGCGCGGCTCCACCGGATCCGCGGTTTCGCCTGACGGCGAGGCCGACTCGTTCACGGGCTCGGGCCGGCGTTTGAAGTGAACTTGAACTATGCGGCGGCCGTCGGTTTTGGTCACGGTGACTTCATAGCCGTCAACTTCGGTTTTTTCTCCGGCTGACGGAAGATGGCCGAACAGATCGGTCAAATATCCGCCGATCGTACTGACGTCGTCGCTCTCGAGCTCGAGGTCGGTGCGCTCGGCGAGTTCGTAGAGGGAAAATGTGCCGTCGACGAGGAATTCGGCGTCGTCGAGCCGCTGGAAACGTTTTTCTTCGGTGTCGAATTCATCTTGAATTTCACCGACGAGTTCCTCGATGACATCGTCCAGGCTGACGATCCCGTTCACGGCGCCGAATTCATCGACGACGACGGCGAGATGGGCGTGTTTGCTGAGGAAAAACTTCAGCAGTTTGTCGAGCGGGGTAAGTTCGGGCACCGCATGCAGCTCGCGTTTGATTCTCTGCAAATCGGAGGACGGCTCGTTAATGATGCCGAGGATGTCCTTGATGTGCACGAGGCCAATCGTGGTGTCGAGATGGCCGTCGATGAGCGGAAACCGTGTGTGCTTCGACTCGATGGCAATGCGCAAATTGGTCTGAAAATCCTTGTGGATGTCCAGGGCCATCACATTTCCGCGCGGAGTCATGATATCGCGCACGATGCGGTCGTTGAGCTCGAGGGCATTGATGAGAATGTCGCGCTCGGTTTCAGTAACCTCCTCCTCCTTCCCGCTTTGCGTGACCAACATGCGCAGCTCTTCCGAGCTGTGGACGATGTTCGCGTCTTCGACCGGCTCGACTCGAAAAACCAGGCGCAGCAGGCCGATGGCAGCGCCGTTCAAAAGCCAGATGACCGGTCTGAACAGCGCGTAAAACCACTGAAGCGGCCGGCCCACGAAGAGCGACGTTCCTAACGCTTTTCGAATGGCCAGGGTTTTGGGCATTTGCTCGCCCAGGACCACGTGCAGCGCAGTGATCGATGCGATGGCGGTAAACCAGGAAATCCCCCGCACCCAGCGCTCGCCCAGGCCGAGCCCCCCCTCGCCCAGCCAGGGCTCGATCAGTCGATGCACAAATGGTTCGCCCAACGCCCCAAGAACAAGGCTCGCAATCGTAATCCCCAACTGGCAGGCGGAGAGGTAAGCATCGAGCTGCGATATGATATGCCTGGCCAGTTTCGCTCCCGCGATGTGCCGGCGGGTGGCCTCACCGTTGATGACTTCATCGAGCTGGCTGATCCGGACCTTCACCAGCGCGAACTCCGCGGCCACGAAAAATCCGTTGAGCAGGATGAAAAGAAAAATCAAAACCAACTGCCAGACAAGCTCGCTCCCGGTGATTGGAGACCGCACGACATCCGCCAGGAACAAATAACTGGAAAAATCACTCATGGCGCACCGGCCAGAAAGCCGCCCTCCCCGGTCTACAGTTTTTCATACACCCCTTGATCTCGCCGCTTGAGAACCGTGAAGCCGGCCGACTTGGCATCGCTCACCGACAAAGGTTTGGCGACCTTGGGAGTATTGATCTGGCTGACGACTTTCCTGACCGGATTCTTGCAGTAAAAACACCGTTCCAGTGGCGGACGATCCACCGGTCGGTGCAATTCGAAACCCCGCCCGCAAATGCGACACGACTTCTCACCATCCGCCGCGATGTATTCGTAAATGGGCATCACTTCGCCTCTGCATCTCCGCCTGGAACCTGGCGGCCTCAGCAGGCGAATAAATCTACTTTACCAGCTCGATTTCGTCACGCCGGGAATCATCCCTTGCGAGGCCAGTTCCCGGAAGGTGAGGCGGGACAGCTTGAAACGCCCGATGTGCGCCCGCCGGCGGCCAGTGACCTGGCAGCGGTTGACCACTCGCGTCGGGCTGGAATCCCGCGGCAAAAGCGTGAGACCGACGTGGTCGCCCTTCGCCTTCAATTCCGCACGCAGCTTGGCATATTTTTCCACCGTGCGCTTTTTGCGATCGTTGCGCTCGATCCAGCTTTTCTTGGCCATAAGAGCCGGGAAAATGCTCCCAACGTCAACCCTCCGCAAGCGAATTCTGCCCGCGCAGAACCATCGACCCATCGCCAAGGGATCAGGCTCTTCGGGGGACGGACGGCCACAACCCGGGCGCGGTCCCTGCCTGATTAACACAACTTTGAAGGCAGTGTGGGGCTAACCCACCTGGATAAGCGTAGTCAAGTATTGCTATTCCAAGTCAACGGGGTGCCGTCCGGGTGCTCAACGCGGCAAGGATGCCAAGGAGAAGGCTTCGACGATGAAGACCTACTGGGTGCCCGGCGTGAACCATCTCGGCACGCATGGGCGCTGGGCCTTCGCCGAGTTCTGCGACGTCTACGAGATCGAGGCCGACTTCGCGGCGAAGGTGAAAAGCCACTTCGACCGGATGATCCAGGCAGCGGCCTCAACAACTGCGGCAAACGCAAGGAGGGGCCAGCCCCGCGCAAAACAACGGCAAATGCGGTGAATCTGTTTAACTACAACCGCTTGAAAGACGTTCCGGCCATTTGGCGGGTCCTTCCCTCAAACGTCCGACGCGCGTGCGCGTGCGTGCGCGAGCACACCAGGGGTGCTGGCTGGTGGACAATATCGGCTGTCCTGCGTAGCATCCCAACGCTCTCAGATGTCCAACGCTTTCTTTGAACGTCCCATACTAAATTCGCCGTACCAACGGCCCGCACGGCACTGGGAGTTGGACGCCAGCGGTCAGCCCACCCAGCAGATCGTCGATCGACGCCGGCGCGCGGAGTTCATCACGCCGATCCCAAAACCGAAGAAGCGCAAAGGCTCGCCGGCCCAGCAGACGATGGTCTTCGACGAAGGCATAGGTCTATCGACGAAGGATCAGCAATACGACCCGACTTCGATCATCAATGAAGTGCGCGGGTATGTGGATACGTGGCGGAACTTGCCGGGCCCGAACCAATGGCAGGTCACGCCGGAAACCCAGCGACTCCTCCAGCACTGGAGGCATCACCCATTCGGCGACGTCCGTCCATTCTTCTGTCAGGTGGAAGCCGTTGAGACTGCCATTTGGCTCACGGAAGTCGCTCCGCTCTCCACTGCCGGGAAGCGCATTCTGGCGCACCTCGACAGCGCCAACAGAGACGCGAATCCGGAACTGAGCCGCCTCGCGCTCAAACTCGCGACCGGTGCGGGCAAAACCACCGTCATGGCCATGCTCATCGCGTGGCAGACGATCAACGCCGTCCGCCGGCCCGGCAGCAAACATTTTACCCGTGGCTTTCTTGTCGTTTCTCCGGGTCTGACGATTCGGGACCGTCTCCGCGTCCTTCTGCCCAACGACCCTGACAGCTACTACGCCAACCGCGAGCTTGTCCCGCACGACATGCTCGAAGAGATCGGGAAAGCGAAGATCGTCATCACCAACTATCACGCTTTTAAGCTGCGTGAGCGAATCGACATCTCCAAGGGTGGGCGTCAGCTCCTCCAGGGCCGCACGGGCAGCGAGCCGATAACGCTCGAAACCGAAGGACAGATGATCCAGCGCGTCATGCCCGACCTGATGGGCATGAAAAACGTGCTTGTGATTAATGACGAGGCACACCACTGCTATCGCGAGAAACCGTCCGATGACTTTGGGTTTACCGATGAGCAGGGGAACAAACTGACCGGTGACGAATTGAAGGATGCGAAGGCGCGGGCGAAGAAGGACAACGAAGCCGCCCGAGTTTGGATCTCGGGTCTGGAATCCGTGAACCGCAAGCTGGGCGTCGCGCGGGTCATGGACCTGTCAGCCACCCCCTTTTTCCTCGCTGGCTCCGGTTACCGGGAAGGCACGCTCTTTACATGGACGATGAGCGACTTTTCACTCATGGACGCCATCGAGTGCGGCATCGTGAAACTCCCGCGCGTGCCCGTGGCGCAAAACATTCCCGGCGATGAAATGCCCATGTTCCGCGAGTTGTGGAAACACATTCGCTCGAAGATGCCAAAGAAGGGTCGTGGCTCGGCGGAAGAACTTGATCCGCTCAAACTGCCCACGCTGCTCAAGACCGCACTGGACGCGCTCTACGGCCACTACGCGAAGACCTTCAATCTCTGGGAGGCCGCAGGCATTCGCGTGCCACCTTGCTTCATCGTAGTCTGCAACAACACAGCCACATCCAAGCTCGTCTATGACTACATCTCTGGCTTTCACCAGAAGAATGAGGACGGAGTTACCACCACGCTCCAAAACGGACGCCTCGCCCTCTTCCGCAACTTCGACGAGACCACCGGCAATCCGCTGGCGCGCCCCAACACGCTGCTGATCGACAGCGAGCAACTCGAATCCGGCGAAGCTCTCGACGACAACTTTCGTGGCATGGCAGCGGATGAGATCGACCGCTTTCGCCGCGAGATCGTGGAGCGCACCGGCGATCAACGGGCCGGTGAGAATCTGACCGATCAGGAACTGTTGCGCGAGGTGATGAACACCGTGGGCAAGCACGGCAGTCTGGGCGGCTCCATTCGCTGCGTAGTCTCCGTCTCCATGCTCACCGAAGGCTGGGACGCAAAGACCGTCACCCACGTTCTCGGCGTCCGCGCGTTCGGCACTCAGCTTCTCTGCGAGCAAGTCATTGGCCGCGCACTGCGCCGCCAGTCCTATGACCTAAACGACGAGAATCTCTTCAATGTCGAGTATGCCGACGTTCTTGGCATTCCCTTCGATTTCACGGCCAAGCCGGTCATCGCGCCGCCTCAGCCGCCGCGTGAAACGATCCAGGTGAAGGCCGTCCGTCCTGAGCGGGACCACCTTGAGATTCGTTTCCCAAGGGTCGAAGGCTACCGCGTCGAGTTGCCGGAGGAACGGCTCGCTGCGGACTTCGACGACGATTCGATTCTCGAACTCACTCCAGAGATGACGGGGCCGACGAAGAATCGTCAGGAAGGTATCATCGGTGAAGGCGTGGACCTCACCGTTGAGCATCTCGGCGATATGCGGCCTTCCACGCTCCTCTTCCACGTCACCCAACGCCTGCTCTACACCAAATGGCGCGATCCCGGTGAGGCGCCGAAGCTGCATCTCTTCGGCCAACTCAAGCGCATCACGAAGCAATGGCTCGACACCTGCCTCGTCTGTAAAGGCGGCACCTATCCCGCCCAACTCATGTATCAGGAGTTCGCCGACATAGCCTGCGAGCGCATCACCGCCGGCATCACGCGGGCCTTCGTCGGCGAGCGCCCGATCAAGGCGCTGCTCGATCCCTACAATCCCGTCGGCTCCACCCGGCATGTCCGTTTCAACACGTCGAAGACTGACCGATGGGAAACCAACTCCGGGCGTTGCCACATTAACTGGATCATCCTCGACAGCGATTGGGAGGCGGAGTTCTGCCGCGTGGCGGAGTCTCATCCCAAGGTCAAAGCTTACGTCAAGAACCACGGCCTCAACCTTGAAGTGCCTTACCGTTACGGGTCCGAAACTCGCAAATATCTGGCCGACTTCATCGTGCTCGTGAATGACGGGCGCGGCGAGGACGACCTGTTACACCTCATAGTCGAGATCAAAGGCTACCGTCGCGAAGACGCGAAGGAGAAAGCTTCCACGATGAAGACCTATTGGGTGCCCGGCGTCAATCATCTCGGCACTCATGGCCGCTGGGCCTTTGCCGAGTTCTGCGATGTCTATGAAATCGAGTCCGACTTCAAGGCCAAGGTTGAGAGCCATTTCGAGAAGATGCTCCAGGCTGCCACCCAAGACGCATCATGAGTTCCACCGACAAACCGATCGCTCTCCAGCCCGATGCCATCGCACCTCTCGTGCATTGGATTCGTCAGGAGAAAGTCATCCTCGATTCCGATCTCGCCGAGCTTTATGGGGTGGAGGCGCGGGCGCTGAATCAGGCAGTGAAGCGCAATCTTGAACGCTTTCCGGCTGATTTCATGTTCCAGCTCACAGCAGAGGAGGCGGAAAAAGTCCGCAGCCGGGTATCACAATCTGCGATCCCGGCGTCGGGCACGCCATCGAACTCATCACAAACTGTGATGAGTTCCCGAAAACACCGGGGCCGGTCCTACCTCCCCTACGCCTTCACCGAGCAAGGCGTCGCCATGCTCTCAAGCGTCCTCCGTTCCCAGCTCGCTGTCGAGGTGAACATCGCCATCATGCGCACCTTCGTCCAGTTGCGGCGGCTGATGGATGGCAACCGCGAACTCGCCCGGAAGATCGAAGGGATGGAGAAGAAATACGATCAGCAGTTTGCCGTCGTGTTCGATGCCATCAAGCAACTCATCGCCGAGGACACCGAGCGCAAGGCCCAGCCCAAGCGCCGCATCGGCTACCATCCCTGATCTTCATGGCCAAGAAACCCACTGCTTCCAAATCCGTCGAGAGCCTCAAGCACGACGCTGACAAGCGGAAGAACATCCCGTCCGCCGAGCAGCAGTCCATCATCCAAAAGGAGCACGAGCAGCCGAAGAGCATTCGCTACCAGCGCAATACCGACCTCGATCCGCAGCTCGTCTGGCGGGGCAAGGATGAGCAGGACTGGAGCGATCTGGTCGTCCACGCGCCGCCGCTCTACATTCAGGAGAAGGTCCACCCGAAGGTGCTCATCGACGATCTCCTGCGCCATTCCGCTATCCACAAGCCACCATCCACTAACCACTCTGAACAAGTCGAATTCGACTTGTTCAGTGACTTCAACGGCATCCCCAAGGGCGTGGACAAGACCGAGTTCTACCAGCACGACCAGAACTGGAGCAACCGCATGATCCTCGGCGACTCGCTGCAAGTCATGGCCAGCCTCGCCGAGCGCGAGGGGCTCCGCGGGCGCGTGCAGTGCATCTACTTCGACCCGCCCTACGGCATCAAGTTCAACAGCAACTTCCAGTGGTCCACCACTAGTCGCGACGTGAAGGACGGCAACGCCGGCCACATCACCCGCGAGCCCGAGCAGGTCAAAGCCTTCCGCGACACCTGGCGCGACGGCATCCACAGCTACCTCACCTA
>JBPCQC010000140.1:0-24864 GCA_050998515.1 Verrucomicrobiales bacterium | reverse complement strand
AGCTCCGGGTTTCGCTCGCCCGCAGCTACGGACACCGCTCTTACGAAGTGTTGGAACTTGTTCTCTATCATCGAACGGCCAACCTACCAGAACCTCAACTCACCCACGAATTCTGCTGACGGGGCGTTTTGTCGTTAAATTGGCCTCCAGCTTGTCGTGTCGGGATGCCCGGCGGGAATGAACCCACATGCAGACCACAGGTCTGCGACACGGCAGACTGAAAGCCTGCGGTACGGCACATGTACCGCAGGCCTTTTGGCCTGCTGTGTCGCAGGCTTTCAGCCTGCTGCATTGGGGCGAAGTCGGCTCAACTCTGCGATCAGGGCGATTCCGTGGTACACTGTTGGTATTGTATGCTGGAGAACACTATCGGTTCGGCGCCGGCTGAGCGGGTCTCGCCTGCGGCGGCGCGGCAGATGACGGCGCCGCTGGAGCAACGCCGGCCGGAACAACTAGCGGAGGCTGAGCTGCTTGCGGCGGCGTTGAAAGGGCCGGAATCGGAGCCGCCTGGGGAGGTGTCTGTGGAGCCGGAGACGCTTGCGGAGACGGCGGAGTTGTCGCGGGTGCCGGAACCACGGGAGCGGAACCAGTCGGTGCAGCCGGCGGGACGGCGCCCGAGGGAGGCACTGGCGCCTTTTCCTTAAACCAGGCATCGAAGTCCGTTTCCGATTTTACCTCCAAAGTGGCGCGCATATTGGCATGATTGGCGCCGCACAATTGAGCACAAACGATGTCCCAGGTGCCGCGCTTTTGGGGCACAAACCAAACATGTTGTTCGATGCCGGGAATCGCATCCTGCGTCATCCGCATTGGATGCATCGCCAGGCTGTGTATGACGTCCTTCGAGGTAACCCCGATGATAACACGGCGGTTGGTGGCGAGCACCAATTCCTGGACACTGGTGAAGTCGTCTTTTCCGTTCGGATCGGAATGGTCCAGCCCGATCAACTCCGTCGCGCTCATCAGTTCGGGGTCCACACGGCCAAACTTCCCATCCTCGCCCGCATAATGAAAGATCCAACGAAACTGTTCGCCGACGGCCCGCACCTTTAGCACGTCTTCACCCGGAGGAAATTCATCAACCCGCCGTCCCCAGAGCGGATACGCGAACCCGAGCAAAAGAACGACTTCGGTCAGAATCACCGCGACTTCAATGTGCGTGGACGCGTGGTTGCGCACGCCGTGGTAGTTGGCGCGGGGATGCTTCTTCGCACGAAAACGATATACCGCGATCCCCAGAAAAACCGTCCATCCAATGAACAGGATGAGCATGAACCAGTTCACGAACTCCATCACGTGATCGACCATCTCACCGTGCTCGGAGGCGAGTTCGGTAATACCTTGCAGGCGATTGAGTATTCCCATGGGAGAAAAATCAGGCGTTGAATTCGGCGTTGAGCAGCTTCGTATTCGCCGCGCGGGCCCGGCGTACAATGGTGATCACCATGCCAAGAAACCCCATAAACACGAGCGACATAACCCCAAGCATGAGCCAGACGGCGCCATTGGCGGCGCTGGCCAGCGGGGTCCCTGCACCTGGACTACAGGTGGCACAAGCCAGGAAATGATAAACAACATTCATGCTAGACAATGATCTTGCGGGCTTTTTTGACCACAAACCAGACCCCATAGACGGCTAGCGCGACGCCAATCACTCCACTCACCACGCCAGATACGCACAGCGCCACGGTAACGTGGTCAGCCTGAAAAACCCACGCGCAAAACCCAAGTGTGCACAGGATCGCCAACACGATGAAGAATACGTGGAAGGATTTCAGCGACATAGGATACCTCTTAGTGAGCGAGCGGTGTGAAAAAGCTGTGATGAATGGGGTCTACCAAATGAAGAACGAACAGGAACATCATTCCGGCGAAGAAAATAACCGTGAAAAGCAAGACTTTATAGATCAGCCCCCGCTCGTTGCTCAAGTGCATGAAGATGAGGGCCACACAGCCCGCCTTCACGGTCGCGATCAGGAGACCGAAGGCGATGTTGCGCGAATGGCTGCCTAAATCCCAGCCCGCAGCCCACACCGTCAGCAGCGTCCCCAGAAAGAGAATGAGGCCGATCAGGATGTATTTCTTCAGGCTTTTGCGAACTTCTTCAGCGGTGTGAGCCATGATTATTGCGACTTAGAGTAGATAAAAAACTGGAAAGAGGAAGATCCAAACCAGATCGACAAAGTGCCAGAACAGACCTCCGACTTCGACGCGATTGGCCAGGTGCTCAGGATTGCGCTCGTAAAGCTTTCTGCCAAAAAGAAGAAAGTAGCTCAACACCAAGGCCCCGCCGACGACGTGCAGACCGTGCAGTCCGGTCATTAAAAAGTAAATGGCGTAGTAAGTGTTGAGGTGCGGGCTGTAGTTTGAATAATAACGGATCTCACTGCTTGGAACGGTGACCTCCAGGTGCGGCGCATCATGGCCATGGGGTTCATGCTTGTAGCTTTCGCGCATGAACTCGCCGGTCTCCGCCGGCTTATGATTCGGATGCTTGGCCTGAAATTCGGCCAGGGTCTTTTTTTTGTGTTCGAGAAACTCATGCCTTTTCTCCTGCCCAAAGTACTTCCAGACCATGGAGTTGTCCGCAGCGTCAAGATTCTCACGCAGCCCCTTGACCTGCCGAAGATCATATCCGGACGCCTCCATTTTAATCGAGTCATCGATCAGCTTGCCCTCGAGCCTTGTGTTGTCGGTGAACGTGAGTTCGCCTGTGAGATAACTGCGCACCGAGCGCCGGTCCGCGGCGAAGGCCAGGGGAGGTCCCTCAACGAGAAGGCGCTCACCGGTCCGAATCTTGTTGCGCTCCTGTTTGGCCGCCTCGAGCTTTGCCTCGATCTCTTTCCGCTTTTGGGGATTTCTGGTTTCCCTTAAATCCTCGCTCAGGTGTGAGATGCGTTTGTCGGCAGCCTTGCGGGCCGCCCGCGAGTTACTGCGAAGCTCGCGGATCAACGAGCCGGAAAGCTCGATCGAACGGCCATCGGCGAGCTTGAAACGCGCCTCCTTATTCGAGCTGAAATCAAGAAAGTCGGATTCAGCCGTCTCGAAGTTAATGTTGACTGCCTTGACATCGCCGAACTGGATTTTGTCATGCGGTTTGTGGCCATCGATGACACTGCCGTCTTTCAGGCGGATGGCCCAGTGAGTGAACTTGCCAGTGTACTCGATTGCCTTGATGACCATGAAGGTCAAAGCGCACCCGATGGTGACGGCCATGCATATCTGGTAAGGCCGATAGCGCCGCATTTTGAGAAACGCCCATGAAAAAACCACCGTGACGCTGGAGGCGATCAAAACGAGCGTGTTAATAAAACCCGGGAGGACTGTGAGTTCGTGGACCGGCCACGGATAGTCCGCTCCCAGACGCAGAAACACATAGGAGGAAAACAAACCGCCGAAGAGCATGACTTCGGACGCCAGAAAAAGCCAGATCCCGACTTTGGCATTCCACAGTCCGGTATCCGGCCTCGCAGTGACTTCGTAAGGTATTTCCATGGGGAAAGGGCGCCTAACTACGGTGAAGCTGGCGAGTTAGTGGGCGTGAGATTCATCAACAGGCTTGAGGATGGGTTCCGGCTGGCCCGGCAACCTCTCCCACTGCGGCGTATAATCTTTGTCCGCGCCTGGCACGCTATATTCATAGGGACCCCGATAGGCGCACACTTCCGAAGTGAAGTTCCCGTGGCCGGGAGGGGTCGGTGTCGCCCACTCGATGGTGGTGGCATGCCAGGGATTGTCCGAGGTCACTCTGCGGCCTGCGAAGAGGCTTAGGAAAAAATTAATAATGAAGGGGAGCTGGGAAATGGCGAGGCCGTAAGCCGACCACGTCATAAACTTGTTAAGATCAAGATAGTTATGGCAGTCGAACCAAGAGAAGAACGTGCGCCACGGTTCTCCGAGGGAATCGAGGGCGATTTCCTCGTAGGCGGTGCCGCCATTATACCACCGGCGGTGGAACCCATGCATGCCTTGCAAAAACATGGGCGCGAAGACGCAATTCATGAAAAGCAGCGAGGGCCAGAAATGCAGATGCCCCAGAAAGGTGCCCATCATTCGGCCAGTAGCTTTGGGATACCAATGATAGATGCCAGCGAACAACCCGAAGAGAACGCCTGGAGCCACCACATAATGGAAATGGCCGATGACATAATAAGTGTCGTGCAGATGGAGATCGACGAGGGAAAACGCCAGTGGGAGGCCGGTTAAACCGCCAATTCCGAACATGGGCAGGAAAGCCACCGCGAAAAGCATGGGGACGGTGAAACGCATGGATCCTCCCCACAGCGAGATGATCATGCAGGTGAGGAGAATCACCGAAGGAATTGAAATAATGACGGTCGTCGTCTGGAAGAAGGTCGAGATGGTATTACCCATGCCGGTCATGTACATGTGGTGAGCCCAGACCAGGAAGGAGAGGAACCCAAGCACGAGCACGGCGTAAACCATGCTGTTGTAACCCCACAGTGGTTTGCGCGAATTGCATGGCAGCACTTCGGCCACGATGGAAATGCCGGGCAGCAGCAACACGTAAACTTCAGGATGGCCCAGGAACCAGAACAGGTGCTGAAAGAGAATTGGGCTGCCGCCGCCGGGGGAATTCCAAAGCTGGCCGTTCACGACCATCCCGGTCGAGGAAAAGAACGACGAGCCGAACAGGCGATCGCTGAGTTGCATCAGCGCCGCGACTTCGAGCGGTGGAAAAGCGAGCAAGAGCAGGAATGCCGTGACCAGCATGCCCCACACGAAGAACGGCAGCCGCATCCAGGTAAGCCCCCGAGCGCGAAGATTCAGGATGGTGGTGATGAAATTAACCGCACCCAGGAGCGAGGAGGTGATCAGGAACACCATGGCGACCAGCCACTGGGTCTGGCCGTTCCAAAAAACCTGCGTGTACTCCATGTGCGTGACGGTGGCCAACGGCGAATAATTGGTCCAACCGGATTGCGCGGCCCCGGAGGGCAGGAAAAAACTCACCAACATGAGAACGCCACCCACGAAAAAGGCCCAATAGCTCGCCATGTTAATGCGCGGGAAGGCCATATCAGGCGCACCAATCTGAAGGGGGGTGACAAAGTTTCCGAACGCGGCGAAGCCCACCGGAACAATTCCCAGGAACACCATGATGGTGCCATGCATGGCGCCGAACATGTTATAGAGATCGCCCGTGATCTTGCCTTCGGCCAACCAGCGCTGGGAGCCGCCGCCCCCGAGAAAATCCAGCAGCCATCGCGCGACTCCGGTCACTTCCTTCTCCGGGTAGGCAATGCTCCAACGCATGTAGAGCATGAGGATGAAGCCGAAGAGAAGGAAGGCCAAACCGCTTATCCCGTACTGGTACCCGATGATCTTGTGATCGGTGGCGAAGATCCATTTCCTCCAAAATGGGAGGTTATGATAATGGTCGCTATGGTCATGTGCGGCTTCGTGCGCATGACCGGGATGGGAAATTGCTTCTGCTGACATAGGATGGGGTAACGTAAGTGGGTCAATTCAGCGCCTGCGCGCCGTCGAATTCAAAGTTCACTTCGGCTTTGCCCTCGACAACGGTGACCGATTTCGTGAGCGGTTCTGCAAAGTGATGGTGCCATGCCTGCACGGTGTAGGTGCCGTCACGCAAGCCGCGCTTCAGCTCAAAAGTGCCATCATCCCCGGAAACCGCCAGATGATTGTTATCGGCCACAAAAACCCAGCATTGCATCCAGCGGTGGACATCGCATTCGAGCCGGAAAATCCCGCTCGATGCGAAAGCGTGGGTGTTTCGGCTTCCCCGACCTGGCTGGCTGTAATTGATCACATTGACGCCCTGATTCAATGTTCCCTTCCGGTGCTCGACGACTCGAACATTGTGAAATGTGGCGTCGCCATTGGACACTTCGAGCGTCTCGGCACGGGAGAGCGCGATGACGTGCGGGAGGTAGCGGCAGCCTTCCTGAGTGACGTGCGGCGCGCTCCCTTCGGGCAAGGTTGGGGGGGCATCCGGAATGCTGATGACGACTTCCGCCAGGCCGCCTCGAGGACTCACTTTCCAGTTCTCTGTCGAGATCGGCGGGTGCTTTCTGCAATGCGGGTCTCCAGAAGCATCGACGACCACATCGACCTTCGGAGGTGATCCTTTCAGGGCAACGCGGCCGCTGAGGGAAAGCTTTCCGATTTCGAACCCGGCGGGAGTGGTGATCGGCGCCAGCAATGCTTGAGCTTGAGATGAGACGTTGCGTTGCCCGCAGGCCGCCAACGACAACCCTCCCGCGAGGGCGGGAAGCGCGGCCGTAAGCGGCAGTTTCGGAAGTGGCAGCGTCGTCACGTCGTGAAAACTGTTGGTCACTGGGGTTTGGGGGCCGGGGCAGCGGGCGGAGCGTTCGTTCCACCGGGCGCACTGGCTGGAGGCCCGGCCGCAGGCGGCCCGGCGGCCGGAGTGGCCGGTCCTGGAGTAGCGCCAGCGGCAGGCCCTGGCAGCATTTGGTTTTCGGGAATCTGCAACACTTCCGCTTGCACGTATGGGTTGCGCTCGCCGATCCTTTTCAGAAAGCTATCCACACCTTCGGGAGAAACCGGTGCAGCCTTGTTGCCCCAGGAGTTGCGGATATAAGTCATGACATACGCGAGCTTTTTGGAACTGATGGTAGGGGGTTTATGGGGTGGCATAACGGCGGCGCCGAAAGTCTGTCCTTTGACGGTTACTGGGCCAGTCATTCCATAGGAAACGATCGCGGCGAGGCGCTCATCGGAACCGATTACCCATTCCGAGCCGTCGAGCGGCGGGTATTGCCCAGGCACACCAAGCCCGTTGATCTGGTGGCAATTCGTGCAGACGCTCTTGTAAACCTTCGCACCTTCGACCAGCGGATCGACAGGTCCCTCATCCACAACACCGGCGTCGGAGGGTGGTATCTTCGGCTGATAATTCAGCCCAAACTTATTGTAACTGAGGGGAGCAACGGCAGCGCCGAAGCCTACGTTGGCGCCGAAGTACGTCGCGCCAATCGAAGCAATCACGATGGCGGCAAGCGAGACCCACAAGGAAATGGGACGGCTTTCGGCATGCCGTTCGGGGTTTTCCCGGGCGGTCGCATTGTGCACGCGCGCGACGTTGAGCGTCGAACGGTAATCGATGTTCAAGTTGGACGTGGGATCCGGGTTCATTTGGGAGGCACAGCTTGAATGGGAGCTGGAGCGGCCTGAACAGGAGGAGGAGCTGAAGCGCCGGGTGCCGCGGGAGCGACCGGAGGCGCAGCCCCGGGGGTGGCGGGAGCAGGAGCCGCGGATGCGGGCGCAGCGCCGGGAGCCGTGGAGGTTCCGGGTGTCCCTGGAGTGGCGGCGGGCGCTGGGGCAGCCGTTGCGGGCGCTGCTGGTTTCGACGCGCTGCCCGCCATGCTCGCGGGTAACGGGTAATCCCGTTTCAGTGCCAGAATGTAATCAGCCAGCGCGAGCGCCTCGTCCCGGGGAACCCATTCCATTTTTTTCGATATCCTGATGTTCTCATCACCGACCTGGCCCAGAATTTTTCGTTCTCGAAAAAGGTGGCGGTGCGACGGACAGATCGACCACGGATTTTTTACCCGAGGGTCATACAGGTGCTGCAGGACTTCCTGGCGGGTGGAAAAGCGGTAGCCGGCATTGGCGAGGTCAGGCCCCAATCGCCGCAGACCGATAGCTGCGAAAGATTCTCCGAGGTAATCATGAGGAGCGGTTTGACGGGTCCGCACCGGAGCGGGTTTGTTTTGCTCGGCGCCCCACCCCTTCTTGAACTCATCGCCGTCACCGCTGGCGTATTGCGCGCGGATGACCTGGGTATGGCACTGGGCACAACCTTCATCAAAATAAGTCTCCTGGCCCCGCGCTTCGGTCGATGCCAGAGCCGGCGGAAAAGTTCCCTTCATTTCCTCGTCTTCTCCGTACGCGACGGGTTTAAGGTGCGCCATTGAAACGTAAGGCAGGACGACGAGCACGAGCCAGGGCAATCCGAAGGTTACGGTCAGTCCGGCAAGTAATTGCTTGAATGTCATGTCAGGCTTCGGCTCCCTCGGTGGTGATCATTACTTCGGCGTGGTCATAATCGGCCGGGCTGTGCAGAAGTGTGGCGCGTTCACTGCGGCGCCCCAGCCGGAAAACCATCAAGGTGAGATGAAAGGCGAAACTGAAATTCGAAAGCAGGATGAAACACCATCCGATAGTGCGCCCGATCAGATACCCGCGTGCGTTTTCCACCGCGCCAATTATCGTGCGGTCCCATGTGGCCAGGGACTGGCCCTGGGCGAGGCCACCGAAGAGCATCAGCAGGGAAATAGACACGCCTCCATACACCGAGAACCAGAAATGAAAGCGGATGAGTTTTGGCGACAGCCACTCGCAACCGGTCAAACGCGGGACGACGAAGTAAATGGCGCCGAACATGGCCATGCTGAAATAATTGAACAGCGCCATGAACTGAAAGCCGTCCTGCGCGACGGTAAATTGCGTCAGTTCGGGGGCGAAGACGAGAATGGCCGCCACCAAATGGGTGCCCACATAGAAGACGGCCGCCGCGAAGGTGAACCGGAGCGTCGGGCTGATTTGCACCAACCCGTGGTGCCCCCGCACGGTGAAGTAATGATTGGCCATTACGCAAATCACCGGAATGAGCAGGAACCACTGCGCCGCGCCGCTCACGGCAGGCATCCAGGTCGGCAGCGGTCCGCCGGTGAGTTTTTGCAAACCAGTCCAGCCACCGAACAATGCGAGCGACCAGAACCCAGCCACCGCCAGTGGATAGCTGTGAAGGGGACGGCCAACGATTTTGGGAATGAGGTAGTAGGACGCCGCGAGACCGATGGGAACGAAGAAAAGAAAAATCAGGCTGCTGGAATACCAGGCTGCTGTCGCCGCGGCATGAAGCCCGGAGCGTCCGGCGAAAATGAACAGGTTGGCCGTCAAATACAGCCATGGGAACCAGAAGCACGCTCCCAGGATATACCATTGGGAGACGTAATCGGCCCCTGCCGGGCGGCTCACATACATCAACACCAGCCAGACCACGATCAGGGTGTAGGAGGCGAGCAAAAGCAGCCAGCTGGTGTGACCGAACTCGAGCCACTCCCCAGGTCCCTGGTTGCCGGAAAAAATCGAAAGCACGCCCAAGGTCACACCGAGGTTCCAGAAGTGGCCGGCCGCCACCAGAGTGACCGGATTCTTCAGCGGCCTGCGACACAACCTCGCCATAACCCAAATCGCCATCCCAAAAGCCGCCTGGAAACACCAACCGTAAATAAACGCATTGATAAAGGCGGGTTGCAGCCGGCCCCAGGTCAGCCATGCCCAACCGTCCAATATCGTCGGCTGATGCAGTTTGAGCGAGGCCAGCAGGCCCAGAATTGATGACAAGATCAGCCAGACCGCGCCGCTGGTCAGAAAGAACAGGACAGGCAGCTTGGTGGACCGATCGATGGTCGCTCGCTCGTGCAAGTCTTCCATCGTCGCGGTCACGGGCTGTGCGGTCTTGGGTTCGCTAGGCATGGCTCAAAATTCGCGGACGCTCACTTTTTCAAGAATTCGGACTCGACTGGATCATGCTGTTTTGACTGCTCGAGTTGGGTTTTGCTGCCGGGAACCACCTGTTCGGTGCGGTGTCCCCGGGTCTGGCGCAGGCGCGCCACAGCTTTAGCCAGCAAGGGATCAGGGATGCTGACCTGCGAAATATGTCCGCCCTCCGGGTGATGGTAGACCAGTCCCATCGACTCGATGGCTTTGGCTTGCGCGTCGCGCACTTCCTGCAGGGTGGCCAGGCGCTTGGATTCCAACTCGGAATTGATCTCTTCCGGCTTCGGCGCCTGAAAACGGCGAACGAACAGCCCAAGCAGCGCAAAAAGCAGAATCAGCCCCATGGTAAGCCAGAAGGCTTTGAACCGCGCAAGGTAGTTTTCCGGCTCTGGATCCATGGATGGTCAGTTGACTACGTTGATGGATTCCTGCAGCCGCGGATCACCGCAAGGGTACAGGCTTTGCTTGGACAGGGAATGAAGAAACGCCAGCGCCGCCACCGACAGCATGGTGGCCAACGCTATGACATCGAAGAGAACGGCCCAGCCGATGCTTGGGCGATCCGCGAGCTTCGGCCCCCGCTCGGGGATGATAAACCAGTAGATCTCGCAAAGATGCGCGAAGAGCACCCACGCGGAGATTCCCAGAATGACTTTAGGTCGCTTTTTGTTCGCGCGAACAAGCAACAAAACGAACGGCAGGAAAAAATGGCCAATGGTAATCAGAAGAATGGAATACCAGCACCATCCCTCGGTGTTGCGAATGGCATAAAACTGCGTCTCCTCGGCGATGTTCGCATACCAGATGAGGAAATACTGGCTGAAAGCGATGTAGGCCCAAAAGATGACGAAGACGTGCATCAATTTCCCCATAAGGTGAAAGTGTTCCTCCGTGACAACGCGTTTTAGATAGCCAAGCTCTTTCAAACTGACGACGATGATCAACAGCAGGGCCATGGAACCCATCGCGGAGCCGGCGAAAAAGTTCACGCCGAACATGGTCGAAAACCAGGTGTAATTAAGGCTTTTCACCCAATCGAAGGAGGCGAAGGTGAGGGAGAGTGCGAAGACGGGCAGCCAGCCACAGGAAAACCGGCGAGCCCAAAATGTCGGGCGCAGATCGCCTGAGTCGTCCTGCATGACCGACCAGCGTCTGAGGACGAACGCTCCAAAGCCCAGCAAGACAAAGTAGATCACATAGCGTGGCACCCAGCCAGGAATTACGCCCCAATAGAGGCTGAGGAATCCGTATTTATGGTGCAGGAGGTGATGGCCATGTTCGTGCAAATATTCACGCACGCTCGATCCGCCATAGCCCTCGCGAAATGCCTGGGCGTGTTCGTGCATCCACGTCCATAACGTTTCACGGATCGGAGGGACCAGAAGAAGCGGCACCCCGAGCACGCCGATCAGGAGGATTTGTGTGGCCACCACCTCGGGAATGCGCCGAATGGCGACGCCCCAACTGGAATTGGACGCATGGTGCAGAAGGACCCAGAACAGCGATCCCAGACAGAGTGTGAAGCAGACGACAAATGCGAAGAGCCACGAGTACGAATAAATCGAACGGATGCTGTAATGAACTTCCTCGCCATTAAACGCGCTGGTTGCGGAGATCCAATCGCCACCTAGAAAAAAGAAGAGCAACGAGAGCGCGCCGCCAACCAGCGCCACCAGACGAAGCACAGCTCTCAACCGGGCTACACGCGCGAGATCAAACTGCTCGCCGCCGGCAGGAATCTGAGAAACGGAAACGAAATGCTGGCTCATGGCGGTGTTACTGTTTGCCCGGGGGGTTGAGGCGACACCGGCCGCTGAGCCTGTGGACTCTGTGGCGCCGGGGCGGTCGAACCAGGTTGAGCGGCTGGAGGCGGGGGCGATCCGGGCGCGGCCGATGGTGGGGCCGGAGCGGCCGGCTGAGCTCCCGGCGGTGGCGGTTGCCCGGGGGCGGCAGGCGGTGCGGCGGCAGGAGCGGTTGGGGTGAGAGGAGCGGTGGACAGCTTCGCAAACTGAAGGGTCCGCACATACGCGATGATCGCCCAACGATCCTGCACCGGAATCATCGCGCCGTAAGGACCCATCTGCCCTTTGCCATAGGTGATGGTGCTAAAAATATTGCCATCCGTGCGATAAGTCGGGTCCTTGGGATCAGCCAATGGCGGCAGGTGGAAATTTCCGGCTGCCGTAGGGATGCCATACTTCGCGGTGATGCCCTGGCCATCTCCGGAATGTCCGTGGCAGGGGGTGCAATAGATCCCGTAGCGTTCGCCTCCGCGGCGAATCAGCGCTTCATCGACGGCAACCTGCTCAGGCATTCCATCTCCCCAAAAATCGCCGAATCGTCCGGTGTGATAATAATCGCTGCCAACGGAAAAGGCGAGGTTCGCGTTTTTATCGGTCTCGGTGCCAGTGGCGGCTGGCATGTCAAGACCCATGGGGACCGTTCCCACTACCGGGCGCCGGGCCCCCCGACCGTCGGCAAAAAACTCACTGCCGGTTTGATACTTTACCTTTGGCTGCTCATCCATGTCCGGAAAAACGATGATCGGCGGACTGGTGGTTTTTGAGCCGCGAAAACCAGCCCATCCCACCACGAGCAGGCAGATCATGAAAAAGGCGAAAAAGAAGTAACGCAAAAAAGGCATGATGAATTCGCGCGTGGTTGCCTCTAGATTTCGTCCTCGACGAGTTCAATGTTCAGGCCGCCAATTTCTGAAAGAAACCCGGTGGTTTTTTCGCGCTGGAATTGGGGATCGCGAGCCTCGATGCACAGGAAAAAGGCATCGTTGGAAAAGCGCGTAAAGTTGGATGAGTTGAAAAGTGGATGGTGCAGACGGGGCAGCTTGATCAATCCGAGGCAACCGAATAGCGCGGTAAAAGCAGCCAGCAGAACGGTCAGCTCGAAAGTGACCGGAAAATAGGCGGGGATGGTAAAGAGATTGGTCGGCTTGCCCTGGACGACCGTGGGATAGAGTCCGACCTGGGTGCCAAACTGCAAGGCCAGAGCCGTGAGCGCGCCGATGGCTCCGCCGATGAGAACGAACAACGAAAGAATGCTTTTTTTGATGCCCATCGCGGCGTCCATTCCGTGGATGGGAAACGGTGAATGGCAGTCCCAAAATCGGAAGCCCGCATCGCGAACCTTTTCGGCCGCATGATAGAGGGCCGCAGCGTCAGAAAACTCCGCCAGCAGGCCGTGCATGCGTTTGAGTGGGGCGTCAGCCATGCGGTCAGGCGGTTAACGGTTCAGGAAGTGACGCGGAAGCCGGCTCGGAGCCGGCGACCTCATCCTCGGTCACCGCGCGCGGGTCGGGCCCATGGTAGTGCGGATCCGACTTCGGCAGCACACCCTTGATTTCAGCCATGGCGATGACGGGCAGGAAGCGGACGAAGAGCAGGAAGTTCATCAGGAAAAACCCGATGCTTCCGATAAAGGTCCAGATCTCGACCCAGGTGGGAGCATACATGTCCCAGGCGCTCGGCAGAAAATCCCGCGCCAGCGTGGTGACGATGATGACGAAGCGCTCGAACCACATTCCCGCATTGACAAAGTTGCAGACCAGAAAAACCCAAAACCAGCTGCGCCGGGCCCAGCGAAACCAGAAAATCTGTGGGGCCACCACGTTGCAGAACATCATGCAGACGTAAGCCCAGACGTAGGGACCGTCCTTGATCCGCAGCATGAAGGCATCCAATTCGTATTTGTTGCCGCCATACCAGGCGATAAAAAGCTCGCTCAGATAGGCGTAGCCGACAATCGAACCGGTCAGCAAAATGATTTTCGCCATGTTGTCGACGTGCTTCCAGGTCAGCAGGTCCTGCAGCCCATAGATTTCGCGCACCGGCAGCATCAGAGTCAGCACCATGGCGAAACCGCCGAAAATGGCGCCAGCCACAAAGTAGGGCGGGAAGATGGTCGCGTGCCAGCCGGGCACGATCGAGGTGGCGAAGTCAAAGGACACCACGGTATGGACCGAAAGCACCAGCGGCGTCGAAAGGCCAGCCAGCAACAAATAAGCCATCTCGTAATGATTCCAGTGCCGATTGCCGCCACGCCATCCCAAGGCAAAAAGCCCGTAGAGCGCTTTGCGCAGGCCCGGTTTGCACCGGTCGCGAATCGTCGCCAGATCGGGCACCAATCCCAAATACCAAAAGATGACTGACACGGTGAAGTAAGTGGAAACGGCAAAGACGTCCCAGAGCAGCGGAGATTTAAAGTTTTGCCAGATCCCGTTCGCATTGGGAACCGGCGCCAAAAACCAGGCCATCCAGACGCGACCGACGTGCAAGGCCGGGTAAAGACCGGCGCACATGACCGCAAAGATCGTCATCGCCTCGGCGGCACGATTGACGGAGGTGCGCCATTTTTGCCGGGTCAGAAAAAGGATCGCCGAGATCAGCGTGCCTGCGTGACCAATCCCGATCCAAAACACGAAGTTGGTGATGTCCCATCCCCAGGCCACCGGATGGTTGTGTCCCCAAACTCCGACGCCCGTCGAGATGAGATAGCTGAACCCATATACCATCACCAGGAAGAGCAAAAACGCGGGGATGAAAAGAATCCACCAGACCAGCGGTTGCGGGTTTTCCACGATTCCGCAGATGCGGTTGGTCATCCAGGAGTACGAGCGTTGATTGAGCACGAGCGGCTCGCGCAGCAAAACCTTTGCTGGCGATGACGGCCCCTTCATTTCAGGTGGGTGATCGTCGTGGATGAGTGCCTCAGCCATGTGAAAAAGCGGTGATGATATGAAAAAAGCTGCGTTTAATGAACGTGAGCGCTTGCCTGGCCGACCTTGCGCATCTCAATGGTGCTGGCTGCCAGCAAGGCTGGGTTCGGGTTTTTGATGCGGGCGAGGTAACTGGTGCGGGGCCGAACGCCGAGGTAGCGGAGCAACGTGTAGTTGCGCGGGTGCCCATCAACACCACCCTCGCCTACGATGTCCTTGTTGCCGCGCAGTTGCGATACCCGGCTTTTGTTGTCTCGCAAGTTCCCGAAGACAATCGCATCCGCCGGACAAGCCTGCTGACAAGCGGTCTTGATCCGATCAGTAGGTACGCGCAGGTCCTCGTGACTGAGCTTGAGCGCCTCGTCCAATTCCTGTTCGCCGAGCACCTCACCCAGGCGCCCGGTGGCCATCAACTTGGCGCGCGCGACCCGCTTCTGATCGAACTTCGCCGCCTCGATGCGCTGGATGCAGTAAGTGCATTTTTCGATCACCCCGCGCATGCGCACAGTGACGTTGGGATTCTTCTGCAACCGCTCCGAACGATCGTCCTTCTTTTTTCCGGCAGGGCCGAGATAGAGATTGTTAGGATGCAGACCCAGGAACGAATCACGCTCGATATTCTCGCGTTTGTTGTAATCGAAAAAATTAAAACGGCGGACCTTGTATGGGCAGTTGTTGGCGCAATATCGTGTCCCGATGCAGCGGTTGTAGACCATCAGGTTCAGGCCGTCCTCGCTGTGAACCGTGGCGTTCACGGGGCAAACGGTTTCGCAAGGCGCCGCCTCACAGTGCTGGCAGGCCATCGGCTGCATCAGCATCTCGGGATCATCAATTTGGCGAAGGCGTTCCGTTTCACCATGGTCGCCAGCAATTGATTCATCCGGCGCCGTTTTCGCAGTGGTCGGGGTGTATTCCCACTCTGTGTTGTGCTTGTTGTGTTTTCCATCCAGGTCCACTGCGAAGTAACGGTCCAGGCGCAGCCAGTGCATCTCGCGCCCGACCATGACTTGGCGCTTTCCAACAATCGGAATGTTGTTTTCCGACTGGCAGGCCAGCGTGCAGGCGTTGCAGCCGACGCATGTTTGCAGGTCGATGACCATCCCCCATTGATGCTGCAGATCGCTCAAGTGGGGTGCATCGTAGCGTCCGGTGCGCGGTTCCTTGCCCACCTGTTTGTACAACGAAAAATCCTGGGCGATTTCCGCGTCCATGCCTTCCTTCGAGGCGAAGCCGGGGTCTTGCTGGTAGCGCTCGCGCGTGCCTTCGCGAACCAACTCGCGACCGTAGGTGGTGCTGTGCTCCTGGGTCACGGCGAGCGGCATGTTATCAGCGGTGACCTTTATTGCAGCGCCCGTGAGACAATAGGGCCGCGCGCTTGTGCGCAGCGGATAAACGTTTACACCCGTCCCTTCGCCCACTCTGCCCGGGCCGTTTTCGCCACTGCCGCTTTGCCCATACCCAAGAGAAATGGTAATCGCATTGTCAGCATGCCCCGGAGCCACAATCACCGGCACCCGCAACGGTTCCTTGGTGTCAGGGAAAGTGACTTCGATAATCTGGGCTCTGTCCCGCAAATACTTGTTCAGTCCGAGGTCGGTCGCGGTTCTGACACTGACCAGCGCTGCATTGTCCCACGTAATTTTCGAAATCGGATCCGGGCACTCCTGAAGCCAGCCGTTGTTGATGTAGCGGCCGTCCCAGACCTTGCTGTCGGGCACAAGTGTCACTTCGAACTTCTCGAGCGTCGGAGGCTCGACGTCGCTGAATTTTCCAACCGCTTCGACGATGGCCGCGGAGTTGATCGATCCGCCGAATGCGGGCCATTGGGATTGAGCCAGAAAACCGTCACGCAGCACATTGCCCCACGCCGCGTCGATGTCGGCGCTCGTCCCGGCCAGGGCCGCGAAAGTTTCCCGCACCGCCAGGTAAGCCGGATCTTTGGAATCTTCAGGCAAGGCGCCATTGGCCGGAGCCACCAGCGCTGGCGTCTCCACCTTTGGCAAAAGGGGTTCGGGGGTGGACAGCCAATGCAAAAACTCGATGTCCGAAACTCCGCCGAAGAGCGGCAAAATCATCGGCTGAATGACCGAATAAACCCCGCTCATCGAACGGACGTCTCCCCACTCTTCGAGAAAGTGAGTGCCTGGCACATGCCATTGCGCCGCGCGCGCGGTCGCCGACCGATGACGAAAGCCCACGTGGATCACTGACCCAATCAGGCTCTGCGCCGCGGGCCAGTTGACGTCAGTCGGTGCATCGTAAGCCGGATCCGCCGCACCGATGATGGCGAGAGTGTTGATTTCCTTGTTTCTCGCGGCTTGCGCCAGCTCCGCCAGCGTTCCGTAGTCCTGGGGTTCCCGCTGCAGGAGTTCGAGTGGTGGCTTGCCCTTTTCTGCCGCGGGAGCAAAGGCGCCCAGCGCTTGATTTATCGCGGTGGCGATCAGATGAACCTCGACCGGTTGCTGCGCGCCAACGAGCACCATTGCCTTGCCGCGGCTCCCGGCCAGGTCTTTCGCTGCCTCGCGGATCCAGGCATCGAAATCCGCTCGCGGCTGATAGTTTCCAGCAGGCTTTACCGATGCGGCCATCGGCGCCAGGGAAGCGTCACCCAGAACAGTTCCCAGTTCCCTGGCCAGAGCCACGGCCGCCTTCATCATCTGGCTGGTATGGACGCGCAAGCGATGATCGGCGGTCCCGCCAGTCACCGTATAATGGCTCTCGAGCACATAGAGCCGATTCATGGGATCACCCGGCTTCTCGGCCCGGCGCCCGCTCATAAATCGCGAGACGGTGCCTGCCTTCGGCCGCTCGAGACCCAGAAAATCACAATCCAGGGCCAGTATCTTTTCACAGACGCTGAAATGGGGGACTTGAACCACACCCTTGCCAAAGGCCGCTTCGGCGGCCGCATTCACGTTGTCGAGGGTGATCGCCTCGTAGCGGAAGACGCGGGCCGCGGGGAATTTCGCGATCACCTTCTTCACCATTCGTGCTCGCGTCGGCGAATCGATATCATCGAGCAGCAAGGCGAGACCTTTGCCGCCTTCTTGTGAGAGCAGCCGCTTCTGCTTGCCAAAGAAGCGCAGAAATCTTTCCCGCGTCCTGACTTTGCCGTTCTGGCGGAACTCCCGCGAGCGTTCGGGATCATAAAGATCGAGCACCGAAGCCTGGGTGAAACTGTCCACCGAACCGTTGCTTTCGGGATGCAGCGCATTCCCCTGAATGTGCGTCGGCCGCCCCTCGAAAGTAGTCACCACCACCGGCATCGAGCCGCCCAGGCGCGGCATCGAGCTCGCGTAGTAAAGCGCCTTGCCGGGAATGATCCACTCGACGTTGTGAGCATACGGTTTGATCTTGGTTTCCGGGCGGCGGCAGGCCGCCAAACCAAACCCAGCCAGTGAGGTGGCAGCGCCCATCAGTTTGATGAAATCGCGGCGCGACTGTCCGGCGTCGCTTTCGTCCTTCATCATGGCCGCGCCCTGGGGAAACTCGCGCTCGAGCCACTGGCGAAAATCAGGTGTGTCCTCCAATTCGCTCACGCTGCGCCAATACTTGCGCGCGGTGGGCGCCTCGACAGGATGATTCCAGATTCGCTTGCTCATGATGCCGACCCCCCTCGCGGAAGCGACAGGAGTGCCGCTGACACCGAATGTAGGCCGTCGGTGTCAGACGGCATTACCCCACTAATGGCGGCTGGCACAGCCGCCCTACAGGTAGTAGCAGCGACACTCCTGTCGCTGGGCATCCCCGTAGCAGCGATACTCCTGTCGCTGAAAACCGCCATTCTATTCGAACAAAACATCCTCATGTTATCGGTGGCAAGCTCCGCAAGATTCGGGCGGAGCGACGTTCCAGGCTTTTTTCAAACGGGCCCCGAGCTCTTCGCGGTCGACGCCCTCAGGCGACCAGCCAAGGTTCGTCACCTGATCAAGCGGACGCAGCGATTTGTCAGGGTCACGATGGCAGTCAAGGCACCACCCCATCGATAAAGGCTTCTCGTGCGTCACAACATCCATCTCATCGATGCGCCCATGGCACTCGACACAGGAAACGCCCCGGTTCACGTGGGCCGAGTGGTTGAAGTACGCGTAATCAGGCACTTTGTGGACCTTTACCCACTCGATCGACCGGCCCGACTCGATGCTGCTCACCACTTTCGCCAGTTTTGGGTCTCCTTTTCTTACGTGCTGATGGCAATTCCAGCAGGTCTGCGTCGCCGGCACATTCGCATGACTCGAAACTTCTACGAAACTGTGACAATACCGGCAATCCAAACCCAACTGACCTGCGTGCGTGCGGTGCGAAAACGGGACCGGCTGGCTCGGCGTATATCCCACCCGCAAGTATTTCGGCGTACAATAATAAGTCACACCCGCCGTCAAGGCCCCGCCCAGCACCACCACCCCCACCGCCACCCATAGCGGCAGGAAATTGGTCCAGCGCGGAAAAAAATTTGCCATGGCAAGGAAACAAGCAACCGACTTTTGGACTTTGTGAAATTTTTCACAAGCCCACAAGTAATTTTTCACCTGTGAGGAAAAAAGATGAAACCCCCAGGTGCATTAGCGGCTCTTCTGCACTCAGGGACTCCCATTTTTCTCCCAACCCCAGCGCCGAGTATGCAAACGTCCGGTTGGTCGGCAAGAGGAAAATGCGGCCCCTTTCGGCCTCAAAACCAGAATCGTCAGTTCCTGCTTCTGTTGGGAAAAACTGAGAGGCCTTCCTTACCTTGTCTTGGCCGATTCCTGACGGGACATCGGTACTGCTTGTTTCGGATTGAGAGAACGGAGAGGACGCTCGAAGGGAGTTCAGCGACGTAATCACGAATGCGATATCCCCTCCGACGATCTAACAACCAACCTGAATTCTCACCATGGAAACCATCGAAAAATCAATCGAAGTCAACGCGCCATTGCGCGCGGTTTACAACCAATGGACGCAGTTTGAAGAGTTTCCGCGATTCATGGAAGGCGTGGAAGCCGTGCGCCAGCTCGATGACAAGCGGCTCTTCTGGCGAGCGAAGATTTGCGGCAACACGGAAGAATGGGAAGCAGAGATCTTTGAACAAGTGCCTGATTCCCGCATCGCCTGGCGCAGCATCACCGGCGCAAAGAACAGCGGGCAGGTCACATTTGCTCCGCTAGGAGAATTTTCGACGCGCGTGACATTGACTCTGGGTTACCAGCCGGAGGGCGTCGTGGAAAAAACCGGTGACCTCCTGGGCCTTGTTTCCGCTCGTGTCGAAGGCGACCTCAGACGCTTCAAAGATTTCATCGAGGAACGCGGTCGGGAAACCGGCGGCTGGCGCGGCGAAATCCACGGAGCGCAAGTCAAGTCGGAAGCCGGCGGCCCATCACGTATGGCCTCGTAAAATCGCGTTGACGAACCAGTTCATTGCGGCTCGGCAGCAGCCTCACCGAGCCTCGCGGTTGCAAGCTAGCGACACCGCAGGCCGAAACGCCTGCGGTACGGGGGTGGCCTCACATTCGCGGCGTCCGTTCGAGCACGCAGATAGTAAAAGCATGCCGATTTTCTTCGTCTTCGCGATGGTCCTGGCGCGAGACTTCGTGCCAGGTCGCCGGCTTGAATGGCGGGAACTTCACGGTGCCACCGCTGTGGGTGTGAATGCGGCTGAGCACCAGTCGAGAGGCCAGTGGGATCGTCAGGGCAAAGACTTCGGCGCCGCCGGCCACGACCAATTCAGGAACGCCAGCTTTCTGCGCGATGGCGATGGCTTCTTTGACTGAATCCACGGCGCGCCCGGGCAATGCGAGCGTTCCTGGATGGTGGGTCAACACAAGGACCGTGTGATCTTTAAACCAGCCATGCATTTCATCGAAAGTGCGGCGGCCGAGCAGCATCCACCTGCCCCGACAATAGGCGCGAAAGTGTCTTATTTCAGCCGGCAGGTGCCACGGCAGGCCGCCCTCATCCTTTCCGATTGCGTCATCTTCATCGAGCGCGACGATGAGGCTGATAATCATGGCGCGCGCGCTTCAAGGAAATCCCGCGCCACCAGCATATCGACTGCCTGCTGGGTGATGGCATCCTGCAAGGGCGGTTCATCAAACGGACTCTTTTGGCCCGCGGCCTTGGCCAGATGGTAGGGCAACTCGGGAGCGGTGCGATTAACCAGCGCATGTTCGTTGACGCGCGGCCGCTCGATACTCACGATAAACTTCTTCATCCCTTCACTCTGGCTGGCGCGAAAAACGCGGTGCTTCGCTTCAATATCCTGCGGCGCGAGCACGGTCGGTTTCAATCCCGCGCGAAAAAGCGAACGGCCATCAGGCAAGATCATCTCTGCGGACGCGAAGCGGAGCCGGTGGGTCGGAGAAATCGCCGCCTCCTGGTATTCCATGGTTCGGCCGCGAGTCGGGGCTCCGAAAATCTGCAATTTCAGCTTTAGCCCCAGAACCGCCGCAATGGTCTCGGCAACATTGCAGCTCTCTTCATCGATCAACACGACAAGCCGCCCAGTCCAGAGAGGGCCTGTAGCGCTGCGAAAATGCTGGGCCTGGACATTTCCAACCTGCTGCACCGAAAACAATGGCTCATCAGCCCGCACAAAGCGCTCGGTTACCTGGGCCGCCGCGGAAAATTCTCCATGCGGCGCCGGACAACGCAGGTCGAGGATCAGCGTGGTGGCTCGAGCCTCGACGATCTTTTTGAGCGCGGCGTCAAAGGCCGGAATTTCTGCGAGGGAAAAGGCCGCGGGACGCAGGTAGCCGATTCGGTCAGTCAGCATTTCGCCCAGCAGCGAAAACTCCGGGGGTATTTGCTGAGCTGCGGATGCTTGTGTGGCAGGGACGATTTCAGCGCCGAAGTCCAGCCGGCCCAGCAGCCCTTCGAGGGCGGCGCGGTTCATTTCCAGCAACGTAAGTGAATCCCGCTGGACGTAACTTTGCCTCAGCAGATGGAAAATCTCCTGGAGTGCCGCTTGATCAAGATGATTGACGGCGTCGCGACGTGAATCCGGGGAAGCGGCCAGGCCTGACGGTTTGGCGGTCGCCTCGGCCAACAAAACGGACGCAGTATGCAGGAAGATGGCGAAACAGAGCGCGAACGCGGCAAGGGGATGGCGCATTTTAGAACTGGTGATGATTGAGAGCATCGATTTTACCCCAACGGCAGATTTTCCGGATGGCGTTGCTGACAAATGACTTTGCGTCCCGAACCGCATCGACGAGCAACCGTCCTTTGGCAAGGCCGGCGGTGATGCCCGCACTGAGCGTGCACCCGGTCCCATGAGTGCTGACGCCGCGAACAAAAGGGGCGCAAAACTCGACACTGCCGTTCGGCGTCACCAGGATATCGCGTGCTTCGTCGCCGCCCAGATGACTCCCTTTGGCCAGGAGGTTCACTGCCAGCTTCTGCGAAAGCTGCTCGGCCGCCGACTTCAGCTCGTTCCAATTCCGGACACGAGAGCCAGTCAGCACCCGCAGTTCGTCGAGGTTCGGCGTGATCAGTTCCGCCATCGGAAAAAGCCGGCTCGAGTAAGCCTCGATGGCGTCCCGCGCAATCAGTACATCGCCACTGGTGGCCACCATCACCGGGTCCACGACGAGCTTCGGTTGTCTTTCATGTGGCAACGCCCCAAGAGCTGAGGCGACAACTTCAATGAGATCCGCAGAATAAAGCATCCCGGTTTTGACCGCATGGATCGGAAAGGCTTCAAACAAGAGACGCAGTTGATCGGCCAAAATCGCGGGATCGACGGATTGGATGGACGAGACCCGGCCCGGAACCTCCGCCACCACGCAGGTGACCGCCGTCAAGCCGTAGACGCCCATGGCGCTGAAGGTCTTCAAATCTGCTTGAATCCCGGCGCCGGCCGAGCAATCCGAACCGGCGATGGTCAGGCAAACAGGGGGGGTGACGGGCGACGGAGGCATGAAACGAGGTGAACTTGCAGCTTGCAAGAAACCGGGGTGAAATCAAAACTTAAGCAGTGTTGAAAAAATCGCAGGAGCTGCCGGGATTCACCGCCACCGTCGACGAAGTCATTTACATGGACAGTCTGGAAACACCGCCAGACCGGCCTTATGCCTTCGTCTATTTTATTACCATCTCCAACAAGTCGAAGGTGCCGCTCACGGTGAAGGGTCGGAAGTGGGTGATCGAATCGAAAAACAAAGAGAAGCTCGTCGTCGAGGGCGATGGCGTTGTGGGCCAGACTCCTTATCTCAGACCCGGGGAAGAGTTTTCCTACAACAGCTATCACGTAGTGGCCATGGACAGCGTTGCCCACGGCTCATTCCTCGCGCTGACTGACGAGGGCAACGCCGTGGTGACACGGATTCCACGCTTCGAAATGCAGGTGCCGTAAACAGCGTCTCTGTTTTAAAACACATCCCTTGAGGTTGCAGCCGAAATCCGCCGAAGATGAAACACGCCCTGCCTTCGTCGCCACCAGTCCTGATAGGCGCACTCTGCGTCTCAGCAATCGCGTCCGCTCGTGCGTCTCTCACGTTCACTCCATTGGGTGATTTTTCCGGAGGAATCTTCCAAAGCCGGGCCTATGGCGTCTCCGCTGATGGCTCCACCGTCGTCGGTTACGGGCACTCCCCCGCCGGCCCCCAAGCCTTTCGCTGGACTCAAGCCACCGGACTGGCCACGCTCGGCGATCCGCCCCCCGGAAGCACCGGCACTCGAGCCTGGGCGGTGTCGGGCGACGGATCGGTGATCGTGGGACAAATCAATTCAAACACTGGCACGGAATCGTTTCGCTGGAATCAAAGCACAGGAATAGTGGAACTCGGCCATCTCCCAAGCTCAATCCCTAATAGTTCGGCTTTTGGGGTTTCGGACAATGGGTCAGTCATTGCCGGCTACAGCTCGTCATTTAATGGAAACGAGGCGGTTCTTTGGAGTGAGACGGGCAATATCCTGACCTTGGGCAGGCTTTCAGCCAATCTGTTGCACTCATCCCGTGCGGTCTCACCGGAGGGGTCTACCATCGTCGGCTATTCAGAGCCTAAAGCATTTAGATGGACGAGCCGCACTGGGATGGAGGATCTCGGCGGCCTGCCGGGCGGTTTGATAGACGGTGTGGCGTTCGGCGTAGCGCTGAATGGCGCCGCGGTAGTCGGGATCAGCTATTCAACCAGCGGGGCCGAGGCGTTTCGATGGACGACCACCGCCATGGCGATGGTGGGCTTGGGGGATCTGCCGGGCGGCGAATTCAGGTCGATTGCTTACGACGTTACCGGCGACGGGCAAATCGTCGTCGGGCGGGGCAGTAGCAGCGCAGGAGCAGAGGCATTTTTGTGGGATGAAACCAACGGGATAAGATCAATTGGAGATGTGCTCATGGCCGGGGGAACGGACCTCACAGGTTGGCAGCTTTCCGAGGCGCACGGGATTTCGGCGGACGGCAACGTGATCGCTGGTTTTGGGGTCAATCCGCAAGGCAACATCGAAGCGTGGGTGGCCAAGGGGTTCATTCCGGAACCGGCCGCGGCCGTGTTCATTGTGGCTGCTGGATTCCTAATGGGATTGTCCCGGAACAGAAGAGAACCGGTGGTTTGACTTTAAAGGCGAGACCTGCGTAATTATTTTACCCCATGGCCCAATCGCGCTCGTTGGAATTGCAGCGTCTCCGGGTCCTCTTCGGCCAGGAAAAGACGTGGCTGCAAGAGGAGCCCGAAGGCGTGACCCTGGCCTTGAGGGTTCCTCATCTGGCTGGGCCCACGAGCGAGGAGATCCTTTGTGTCAGCGGAAGCCTTTCCATCCCGAAGCCTGGCAGTGTCACTCTGGATGACGGGCAGTGGCTGGCAGGGATCCTCGTGCGCCCTATGACCTGTGCGTTGGATGAACTGACCTTGAACATTTATCGCGATCTCCTGGCGTTAACCAAGGATTGGTCAGTATGCCGCATTTGGAATTACGTTCCTTACATCAACACCGAAACGACAGGTCTGGAGAACTACCGCCGCTTCAATTTGGGTCGCTGGCAGGCTTATCGCGATGCCTTTGGCGAAAGATTGCATCAGTTTCTTCCCGCCGCGTCAGCGGTTGGGGTGCGCGATGACAAACTGGCTACGGTTTTTGTGGCCAGCCGCGCTGGCGTCAGCCAGATCGATAACCCCGAGCAAGTCCCCGCCTGGCGCTACCCGGAAACCTACGGACCGAAGGCACCGAGTTTTGCCCGCGCCGCGATTGCTGGCGATAATGGGACCCGGCGCGGCTGGGTCTCGGGGACGGCCAGCATCAAGGGTCACGCGTCGGTCGCGGCCGGAGACCCCCTTCGGCAGCTCGATGTAACACTCGATAACCTCCGGCTTGTGCTGGCTCAGATGAATTTTCCGCCGCTTGGCGATCGGAGTGGTTCCGGGTCTCATCGCATAAAGGTTTATCTGCGTCGGCGTGCCGATCTCGACGCCATTCGCAGCCGCTTGTGCGAACAAGGGATGAATGGTGCGAACGGCCAGGGTCCGCTTTTTCTCGCCGCTGATATCTGCCGGCGCGAACTTGATGTCGAGATCGAGGTTTGTGCGAACGTCGGAGGAACTGCGGAAGTTGGGATTTGATCACGAACAGCGGTGGAACCCGCGCTGGTTCATTGAGTTCCTCGTCCCAATCATGCAGACCGCAGGTCTGCGACACAGCAGACTGAAAGT
>JBPCQC010000059.1:0-15899 GCA_050998515.1 Verrucomicrobiales bacterium | reverse complement strand
GCGGCTTTTCCACAAACACATCCTTCCCGGCATCGCAGGCCAGCATCGTTTGCAGCGCGTGCCAGTGGTCGCCCGTCGAGATCACCACGGCATCGATATCTTTTCGCTCCAACAACTTTCGGAAGTCAGGAATTTTTGCGCAATCAACACCCGCCAGTTCGACGCAGGCATCCATGCGCGGCCCGTAGCAGTCGGAAACCGCCACGACTTTCGATTCATTCAGACCGTGAAAGCTGCGCGTATGGATGCGCCCGATGAGGCCGAAACCGATGACACCGATGCGCACGCGCTCGTTGGCGCCCGCGATCTGCCCATAGGATCTGGCGGTTAATGCCGTGGCCGCGCCCGCGAGCGCGGACGTCTTGATGAAGGTGCGTCGGTTCATGATGGCTGGCCGATTCATGAGATCAGCGGACATAGGCGGTTCATTCGAATTTAACAGCACAAAACAGACTGGTCACCCTATTCTCTCGACCCGCGACGGCGTCATGGCCGCGGTCAAATTCGGAACGAAGTTTGCCTCGACAAGGGAAGCTTTATCCTGAATTTCGGGAGACACGGTGGTGGTCGGGGCTCATGAGCCAAATCCGGCAAAAAGGCTCACGAAATTTTTCTTTTCGTGTGTGGTGAGCCATTTTCGCGTTAAATGGTGCATGTATGGGGGATGAACCGATTCCCGGAAGCCCGCGTCCCTCTTGCTCGAATAGAATTGTGATATCGACTTTGGCGCCCTCTCCCGTCCCGAACGGAACCTCCTCGATCGTTCTGCTGGCGGCGCTCGTTTGCTGTTTCCTGAACTCCAGTTTCGCGGCGGTGAACCCAACGGTGCCTCCGGACGTTTCGTACGTGACGGCGTCGACGCGCAAGATCAGTCAATTGATCGGTGATTTGGACTACCAATGGGGAACGTTTACCGAGACCAGAACTCAGTCTCGATACGGTATTTCCGGGTCGGACCTTGGTGTGCCGTTCAGCCACAACGGCGTCACCTACATCGTCTTTGGCGATACTCACGGCGGCGGTGTTTTCGGTGACCGTGATCCCATGGCCTTCACGACGGACACGAACCCTGAAGACGGTCTTCAGCTTGCATTTCCGGCTAATGGAAACGTCTGGCGGCCGATCACGATTCCCGGAATTTCCCAAGGTGCCTTTGAGGTGCCGCTGGATGGCGTGAGCATCAGCAACAAAATGTATCTGTATCATTCCACCGATCATTCCGCATCCGTGACCATGGGGCGCTCGGTGCTGGCCGTTTCGGCGGATGACGGGATGAACTTTCAACTCTTATACGACTTCTCGACGAACCACTTCATCAATGTCAGCGCGAATAAGATTAATCTTCGGGACTGGCCAGGATTCCCGGCGGGCAGTGGCGATGGGTTGGCGATCTTCGGCTCGGGAAGTTATCGCGCCAGTGATGTGCGGCTTGCCTTTCAACCCGCCGCCTCGATCGAAGAGCGTTCCGCGCTCCGGTATTTCGCCGGGCTGGACGTGTTGGGGAATCCGACCTGGTCAGTGAATGAAGCAGACGCGATTGCTCTTTTTGACCAGCCGTGCGTGGGGGAACTCTCAGTGGCTTACAACCGGTTCATCAAACGCTGGATCATGCTTTTCAATTGCGGAACGCCGCGCGGAATCAACTATCGCACCGCTCGTCAGCCGTGGGGGCCGTGGACCGAACCCCGAGTGCTGTTTGAGCCCTGGGACGATTTGGGCTACGCGCATTTCATGCATGTGAACTGGACGTTCCGAAACTACGACACCGTTCATAACCCGGGGCGGCAAGACGAATGGGGTGGCGAATATGGTCCCTACATGTTCAAGGAACTGGCGACCGGCACGGATAACCGCACGACCATCTACTGGACCCTCTCGACCTGGAATCCGTATGTGACCGTCCTGATGAAGTCGCAACTGCAGGTCGCCAATAGTCCGGTGATCACGGTTCAGCCTTTCGATCAAATCGTAAGCGAAGGCGAGCCTGCCACGTTTGAGCTCACGGGGTCTGCGGTTGGCGCCTTGAGCTATCGCTGGCAACGAAACGGCACCGACATTCCGGACGCGGTCAGCAACGTTTTCACTCTGCCTATTCCCACTGCATCTGACGAAAGCTCGGCCTTTCGCTGCGTCGTCTCGAACCCCGCGGGCAGCGTCACCAGCAATCCAGTCCGCGTCGTTATTGCCGATAATGCGGCGCCCGTTCCCGAGATTCTTTTGCCAGCCGACGGTGAACTGTTTCGCGCCGGGACCACAATGACTTTCTCCGGTGAGGCAACAGACCCCGAAGATGGCCTGCTCCCTTCCACTGCCTTCCATTGGAAAATCCTGTTCTTCCACGGCAGCTACAACGTGCCGATTCTCGGCACGCTTTCGGACACGAAGTCAGGCGGGTTTTCTGTTCCCGAGCGCGGCGAACAGGCAACGAATGTCTTCTATCGAGTCCTCCTGACCGTTGAGGATTCCGGTGGACGCCAGGTCTCCACTTTCCGCGACGTCCATCCCCAGATCAGCACTCTTTCCTTCCGCACTGAACCCTCCGGATTGCAGATCACTCTGGATGGCACCGTCCGCACAACGCCACTTTCCATTCCGAGCGTGGTCGGGATGAGCCGAACCCTTTCCGCTGTTACGCCCGGTCTTCCAGGCGGGCGCGCTTATGATTTTAAGGAGTGGTCCGATGGCGGCGCTCTCAGTCATACACTCTCAGTGCCGGAAACGAATGCGACCTACACTGCTGTGTTTCGCACACCCACGATTTTGGTACCGGCAAACTCTGTCTGGAAGTACCTTGTCACGCCCGCGGCGCCTTCTGCTTCATGGAAATCGATCACTTTCGATGACGCGAGCTGGTCCTCCGGCGCGGCGCAGTTGGGTTATGGTGACGATGACGGAGCGACTCCCATTGGGTTCGGTCCGGACCCGAACAACCGCTACATCACTACCTATTTCCGGCGCACATTCACTATCGCGGACCCCGCGGTGTTTGGCACACTGACGGTGCGCCTGCTGCGGGACGACGGCGGAATCGTTTACCTCAATGGCTCGGAAATCTTTCGGAGCAATATGGGTGGCGGGGTGCCGGTATGGGCAACGCTGGCGCCAGTGACAGCGCTGCCTGCCGACGAGACTTCTCAATATTATTCCACCAATCTCCCTCCCACCTTGCTGCGCGCCGGCCCCAATGTGGTGGCCGTCGAGATCCACCAAAATGGCGCGAACAGCTCCGACCTTAGTTTCGCGCTGGAACTGCGCGCCGCGGAACATGACCCCACCTTGCTTGTGGGACGCTCCGCGGCAAATCAGGTCACCTTATCCTGGCCGTTCCCATCATCAGGCTTCGTCTTGCAAAGCGCTCTGTCTCTGCAACCGCCCGCCCCATGGTCCAACGTCAACCAATCCGTCTCCGTCATCAATGCGCGGAACGAGATAACCGTTCCTTTCGCTGCCCCCGCTCAGTTTTTTCGCCTCCGCAAACCTTAGCGGGAACGTCACGCGCGTCGTCGCGCGATCACCCTTTTCTCACGGACGAAAAATCAGCTTCACCAGTCCCGCAGCGCGGGTATCCACGGTTGACAGTCGATCCGGGGTCCCATCGAGGGCCAGCAACTCGTCGTCTGGCATGGGCGACAGCAGCTCCACCGCATCCAGATCCACCCCCTGCAGGTTGCCGCCACGTTTCGAGGCCTGTTTCTTTCGGGCCCGATCCACCAGCATCCGCCGCACGGCCTCAGCGGCCGCGCCGAAGAAATGTGCCCGATTTTGCCAGACCGGTTGCTCATCACCGCCAAGGTTGAGCCATGCGTGCACCAGCCCACCTCATACTTGGCCCGGTCGAACTGAACCTGCTCGGCCTGGAGGTCGTGCTCGATGACTGTTCAGGTGGTCCGGTTGTTGTCGACATCACAGCCGAGACGGGTAAAGGCAACCTGTTAGGCAATTTACTCTGCGATGTCCTTGAAGGTGGCTTGCTTGACCTCGGTTCTACTTTGCAGGACCTGCTGGATCAGATCCTCGACTTGCTAAGGAATTAGGTCCGTTCATGGAAGCATTCGGGGCGGCTCATCGGAATTCCCCAAGGGATCCGGCTGGGCCGCCTCGCAATCCCTTCAATGAGGACGCGGCTCATAGCGACTGATTCAACCCGAACATTTCAACCCTGGAACTTGGGTCTGATTCGTTTCATCCGCTCAAAATGGCCTTTGGGCAAAGCGGCCTTGATGGGCAAGAGATGGCGCCAGTACTGACTCTTCGGGTCGAGGAGCCTGTGAAATTCGGCCCATGGCGCCCTTTTTTTTGCCGGTCAGCGACAGGAGTGTCGCTGCTACGGCGAATCAGATCCAGCGACAGCGACAAGAGTGGCGCTGCCACGTTGCTGAGCAAACTGCTTCTCACAAGCTATCGGCGCATCGACGCGGTCTATTGTGTCTCTCGAGCTTTGTCTCGAATGCACCACAAGGCTTCGTGGGTGCGGATAAAGATTTCGCCGTTCGAGATGGCCGGTGAGGACATCGTGGTTTCGCCGAGCGGGTTGGTGGCCAGCACCTCGAATTTGGGACCCGCATTGAGCACGAACGAGTCGCCCCCCTGGTTCACAACGTAAATTTTATCGCCGGCGAGCACCATCGATCCCCAGGATTGGCCGGTTTTACCCGGTCCTTTCAGCCGTTCCTCCCACAATGGTTTTCCGGTTTTCAACTCGACGCATTCTGCGATGCCCGGATCATCAAGAATGAAAATGTGGTCGCCGGCGACGACGCCGGAACCAATGCGCTGGCGGGATTTCGGCACGTGCCAAAGGCGATGGCTTTCGGTGACATCGCCGCTGCCCCCGGGCTTTACCGCGAGCATGCTGCCGCCAAAACCGCCCATGGCGACGATCACTCCGTCGGCGTGAAGCGGTGATGTGTAGACGAGCGGATTGAGGCCGCGGCACGTCCACAATTCCTTGCCGGTCGCGGGATCGAACGCGACGACGCGGCCGGGATAAGTCATGATCAATTCATCACGGCCGGCCGGGCGCACAACCACCGGAGTGCTCCATGATCCCAGCCAGTCTTTCTGCGAGTGTCCGAATTTTCCGCCTGGCTCTTCGTGTTTCCACACCGTCGCACCTGTTTTTTTGTCCAGCGCGAAGAGCGCGGTGTTTTCTCCGGGTCCGAAGTTCACAAAGTACAGATTGCCGTGCAAGCATGGTGAGGTACCGCCACCCCAGACGTGCTCCTGTTTCCCAAGTTCACGGTGCCAGACTTCCTTGCCTTCGAAATCAAAACACCAGACCCCGGCCGAGCCGAAAAATGCGATCACGCGTTCGCCATCGGTCACCGGCGATCCCGAGCAATAGGGGTTGGTTTCATGAGTGACTTCTTTGGGCACGCCGCTGGGGCCTCGCTGCCAATGAAGGTGGCCGTTCTCGCGATCGAAGCACATGACCAGGCGCTGGCCGTCTTTTTCCAATGCCTGAGTAAGGAAAAGTCGCTGGCCCCACACTATGGGAGTCGAGTTGCCGCGTTCCGGCAGTGGAATTCGCCATTTTACGTTTTGCGTACGGTCCCAGTGCAAGGGCAGGCTTTTCTCCACACAGACTCCTGTGCCATCGGGACCGCGCCATGCCGGCCAGTTGTCCGCCAACGACGCAGGCACGGCAATGCAGGTCGACAAGCACAGAAGAAAGGGTTTCATATTCCACAGCTGTTGTCACAAGGACGGCGGGATCATAGTGAAGCCGGCATCTTGCGCAACGGCCGGGATGAAAAGGCTGTCGCGGGAATTCAGGAGCCAGCCCGAATCACCACTAACAAACAACGGCGCTGGAACACTACGCTAATGCACCCTCGCGCATGTGGTCCATCCAGTCGGGCCGATTGCTTATGCGGGTGAGAATGTCGCAGAGAACCTTGACCGGCGACTGGACGGCATTGATCTCCATGATGAGGTGTTTGTGGTAATACTCGAGCATTGGCTTGCTGTCCCGCTCGTAGGTCTGGATGCGGCGGGCGATAACTTCATTGCTCGCGTCATCAAACCGATTGTCTTTGAGCGCGCGTTTGCGCAGCCGGCGCCGCAATTCTTCACGGTCCGGACATGAAAGATGGAAGACCTGCAGCACGTCGATATGCGAATCCATCAACTCGGCCTGTCGAACGCTTCTGGGAATTCCGTCGAGCACCAGGAAATCGATGTCAGGTTTGAAACGATGGGTCCGCACTTCATCGTCGATGCTGCTTTTCCACATTTGCACCGTCAATTCGTCTGGCACCAATTTCCCCTGGCTCGAGTAGCGGATGAATTCCTGTCCCAGAGCCGTTCGCGTGTCCAGAGTGCGAAAGACCTCGCCGCACGCCTGGTGAAAGAAGCGCGGGATGGCTCCGAGCGCCTGGCCGATGGTTCCCTTGCCGCTGCCAGGAGCGCCAAAGACAAGGAAGGTTTTGTGTCTGTCCGGAGATTCGATCATGCCAGTGCGCAATTTTGTTAGGCGGGAACGCCCGTATTTGTAAGCCGCGGGCACTCCGGCGCAATGGCCGATTGAGCTGATTGCCCAGCGGCGGGAAGGCGTTATAGTCTGCGCACTTAAACACGCCCCCCTTTCGTGATGAAAATGCCTTCCCTCAGCGCGCTGTCGGCCGTCGCCGTCACGGTGCTTCTCGGCTCTTGCAACAAATCGGTCTCGACTTCGAGAATCAATGCGGGCACTCAGCCGCCGCCGGGGACGGCTTTGCCCGCCGGAGGCGATTCATCCTCTCCAACCAATGCGCAGACCGCTTCGGAAACCGTCTCCACCCCCTTCTCAGCGAACCAATCAAATCGTCGCATGAAAACCCGCGAATTCACCGTGCCCTCGGATCAGGAACTCAAACAGAAACTTACGCCCCTGCAGTGGAAGGTCACCAAAGAGGAAGGGACCGAACGCCCGTTTCAGAATGAGTTCTGGAATAATCACGCCGAAGGCCTCTACGTTTGCGTGGTGTCAGGCAAGCCGCTGTTCTCCTCGAAGGATAAATTCGAGTCTGGCACCGGGTGGCCGAGCTTCACTCGTCCGCTTGAGCCTGGAGAGGTGACCACGCGCGAAGACCGCGGGTTTTTCGGCACGCGAACCGAAGTGCGCACCAAAACCGCGGACACTCACCTCGGCCACGTCTTCGACGACGGTCCCGCGCCCACCGGCCTGCGCTACTGCATGAATTCCGCAGCCATGAATTTTGTCCCGAAGGAAAAAATGGCCGAGGCGGGATACGGGCAGTGGTTGGAACTGTTCGCCTCAGCCGGCGCGCCAAAAGAGTGATCCGACTCACACCTGTTCAACAAGGTGGCCGGAAAGAGCGGAAAGGAGGTTGAAGACCAAACCCCGCGATCGCGCCGCCGTTCATATCGATCGACGGCGCCTGGTTCAAGCCCGCGGGCGGCCCGTTTCCTTCTGAAATTACATGCGTGTTCGAATTTCTGCTTCAGCTTCGGCTGAAGACGAATGGCCGGCATGCTGCGAAAAACCAAGATTATTGCGACACTCGGTCCCGCCACGGAGGCGGCTGACATTCAGCGGAGGCTGATCGATGCCGGGACCAATGTTTTCCGGCTCAACATGAGCCACGCAACGCACCAGTGGGTGCGTGAGATGGTCGCGCAGCTGCGCCTGGTTTCCCGCGAAGCTGAGCGCGACGTCGCCATTCTCATGGACTTGCAAGGTCCGGCCATCCGGACCGGGGAACTCCCCGAGCCGCTTGATCTCAAGGCCGGCGAGATCGTCGAAATCAGGCAGCCGGGGGCCGAGCCCAAACTGCCGCTGTCGACGACGGTGAATTATCCCAACATCGGCGACGATCTGAAGGTCAACGCCACTGTTCTGGTGGACAACGGCGTGCTGCAATTCCACGTGCTATCGAAGGACCCCGAGCGGGTCACGTGCCGCGTCGTGGCTGGAGGATTGTTAGGGTCTCGGAGGCACGTCAATCTTCCCGGCACACGCGTGAATCTCCCGCCGTTGACGGAAAGAGACCTGGCGTGCCTTCCGCTCGCTGCCGAGATCGGCGTCGATTTCGTGGGCATGAGCTTTGTGCGCGATGCCGCCCACGTGCGGCAGTTGAAGTCGCTGCTCGCGGAAAAAAATTCGACCGCGCGTGTGGTCGCTAAAATCGAAGACCAGTCGGCCGTTACCCATATTGACGAAATCATTCTTGCTTCGGATGCCATCATGGTGGCGAGGGGGGATCTGGGCATCGAGATGCCGATTGAAGAATTGCCGATCATTCAGCGCCGAATCGTGCATAAGTGCGTCCACCTCGGCCGCAAGGTTATCGTCGCCACTCACATGCTCGAGTCGATGATCAGCAATCCGGTTCCAACCCGCGCTGAAATGACCGACGCGGCCAACGCCGTCTTTGAGCAAGCTGATGCCATCATGCTCAGCGGGGAAACCAGCGTGGGAAAATATCCGGTGCGCTGTGTCGAGATTCTCGACCGCATTGCGCGGCGCGCCGAATCCGTCGTCGGTGACACCCGCGCCGAATTCGCTGATCTGCGCAGCGACAAGCAGAAGATCGTCAACGCCGCGGTTACGCTCGCGAACTCAATCAACGGCGCCATGCTCATCGTCTTCACCCAGCGAGGCATAATGGCCGAACACACCGCGCATCTGCGCCCGGCCGAGGCGCCGATTTTTGCTTTTTCTCCCAACCTCGACGTCGCGCGCTCACTGCATTTGAGCCGAGCCGTTGATCCCTATGTCATCGAGTTTTATAAAGATGATCCTCGCGCGACCATCGAAAGCGCTCTGCGCATTCTAAGACAGCGGCACTTCGTTCGGGCTGGCGATCCTATCATTATAATCAGCGATGTTTTGCAGGGAGAGTTTGTCGCCGATTCAGTTCTGTTTAGACGGGTGTGACGGCCTGGCGCGCATCGACGGCTTGCGCGGTGCCTCGAATTCTGATGGGGCAAGACTCTGTCGAGCCACCGCTGAATCTGGGTGTCGCGGCTCGACAGAGTCTCGCCCCACCGACGGATTCATTCGCGGCTCGACAGAGTCTCGCCCCACCGACGGATTCATTCGCGACTCGACAGAGTCTCGCCCTAGAGAGGGTCTGATGGCTTCATGGCCTGGTCATCCGCTCGGCCACCACCCATTCGTCGAACTGCTCGGCGGTGAGGTGGCCGAGAGCCACCGCCGCTTTCTTGAGACTGGTGCCTTCCTTGTGCGCTTTTTTGGCGATTAGAGCGGACTTGTCATAGCCGATGTGGGGGTTGAGTGCAGTCACCACCATCAGACTGTTTTTGACGTAACCCTCGACGATCTCGCGATTGACTTCCAGGCCGGCGAGGCAGAAGTCCGCGAAGCTGCGCGTTGTTCCCGCGAGAAGTTCGACACTGTGCAGAAAGTTGTGAATCATGACGGGGTTGAAAACATTGAGTTCGAAGTTCCCCTGACTGGCCGCGAATCCGATGGCGGCGTCGTTGCCCATGACCTGCACCGCGACCATGGTCATCGCTTCGCTTTGGGTGGGATTGACTTTCCCGGGCATGATCGAGCTGCCAGGTTCATTTTCGGGGAGGCTCAGCTCACCCAACCCGCACCGGGGTCCGCTGCCCAGCCAGCGAATGTCGTTGGCGATTTTCATCAGGGACGCCGCCAGCGTCTTGAGCGCTCCGTGGGCGAAAACAAATTCGTCGTGCGCGCTGAGCGCGGCGAACTTGTTCGGGTGGCTCTTGAAAGGCAGGCCGGTCAGCTCGGCGATCTTTTTTGCGGCGCGCTCTGCGAACTCTGGATGGGCGTTGAGTCCGGTGCCGACGGCGGTGCCGCCAATCGCCAGCTCGCATAAACCCCCAAGTGTTTGCTCGATGCGCTCGATGTCGCGGTCGATCATCGAGACGTAGCCGGAAAACTCCTGGCCAAAAGTCACCGGCGTTGCGTCCTGCAGATGCGTGCGGCCGACTTTTACGATGTCGTTGAATTCGGCGCGCTTTGCTTCGAGGTGCTCTCGAAAATGGCGCACCGCCGGAAGCAAATGATGCCTCACCTCCTCGACGGCAGCGATGTGCATCGCCGTCGGGAAGGTGTCATTCGATGACTGTGACATGTTCACATGATCGTTGGGATGAATCGGCGCCTTGCTCCCGATTTCGCCGCCCGCCAACATGATGGCCCGATTCGAAATGACTTCGTTAGCGTTCATGTTCGTCTGCGTGCCGGAACCAGTCTGCCAGATGCGCAACGGAAATTGGGCGTCGAGTTTGCCTTGAATCACTTCGTCGGCCGCCGCGGCGATGAGTCTGGACTTGTCGGCGGGCAATTTGCCGAGTTCCTCGTTGACCAGCGCGCACGCCTTCTTCAACACCCCGAAGGCGCGGATCAACGAACGCGGCATGGTATCGCGGCCGATGGCAAAATATTTGAGCGATCGCTGGGTCTGCGCACCCCAAAGGTTGTCGTTCTCGACATCAATCTGCCCCATGGTGTCACTCTCGCTGCGGGTGGAAGGTGTGCTGCTCATCCGGCGGATTAGCACCGGTTGGCGCCTTTTGCACGCGGGGAAAATCCTGCCCGATGGGCAAGCGAACCCTGAGAGATTCGCGATTGCCGGGCAATGCGGCCGCGCGCTAAAGTAGGCACATGAAAGCTGTCCTCGTTCTATTAGCCTTCTTGTCAGGTGCCAGCGCCGAGGAAGGGTGGGCCGACCTTTTCAACGGCAAGGACCTGTCAAACTGGATCAATGTTAACTGCGCGGCCGACACATGGTCGGTCAAGGATGGTGTCATCCAGTGCACGGGCCAGCCAACCGGCGCCTTGCGAACTCCGCGCCAGTACGAGAATTTCATTCTCGAGCTGGAATGGCGGCACCTGAAACCGGGTGGCAATGCCGGGGTCTTTATCTGGGCCTCTCCGGAGGCGGCCCCCGGGACGCCGTTCCTGCGCTCAATCGAGGTTCAGGTACTCGACAACGGCTACGATGCGAAAGGCAAAAACGAATGGTACACTACCCACGGGGACGTTTTTCCGATCCATGGAGCGACGATGAAACCGATCCATAAAGGCAAGGGGGATCGCTGTTTTCCCATCGAAGAGCGCAGCAAATCATCACCCGAATGGAACCATTACAGGATCGTGTGCAACGACGGCCGCATCCGCCTTCACGTAAATGGCAAGGAAGTCTCGGGCGGGGATGATTGCCATTGGCGCAAAGGCTACCTCGGTCTCGAAAGCGAAGGCTCGCCGACCGAGTGGAGGAATATCCGCATCAAGGAACTGCCCAGTACCGGCGCAACCAAGGAACAAAGCGCTCCCGAACAGAAGGGATGAGGTGTTATCCTCACGCTTGACACGCGCGGCCATTTGCTGACACGCTGAGCGCCTATGAAACTTCAGCGTCGTCATTTTCTGCGAACCCTGGCTGCTGGTGGAGCGGCTTCATTGTCTGGCGCGCCGGCGATTTTCGGCCAGGACAAGGCCGGGAAAAAATACCGAACCGCATTGATCGGGACCGGCTGGTGGGGTGGAAACATTTTGGGGGAGGCCATGGCATCCGGGTCATCGCAAGTGGTGGCGCTGTGCGATGTTGACGGGCGCCAGCTCAAGACCACAGCGGAGAAAGTCAAGCAAGCGACGGGCGAAACACCTAAGCATTACAAGGACTACCGCGAGCTGCTCGACAGAGAAAAACCGGAACTGTGCATCGTGGCAACGCCTGATCATTGGCATCCGCTGGTCATGATCGCGGCGGTGAAGGCCGGCGCCCATGTCTACGTCGAGAAACCGATCTCGCATACCATCAGGGAAGGAGAAGCGATGGTGAAGGCGGCACGCGACACCGGGCGAGTCGTGCAGGTCGGCACGCACCGTCGGGTCAGCCCGCATAATGTCGCAGGACGCGAATTCATCCGCAGCGGAAAATTGGGCAAGGTCGGGATGGTGCGAGCGTTTGTGCACTACGGCGGCGGACCCGAGAAGCCGCGCCAGAACGTCGAGCCCCCAAAGGAACTGGACTGGGATATGTGGTGTGGGCCGGCACCCTTGCGGCCGTTCAACGGCGAACTCGACATCAAGAATCCATGGTCCGGTGCGCTGCATCCCCGCGGGTGGCGCAATTACCTCGATTATGCCAATGGTACGTTGGGCGATTGGGGCATCCATTGGATGGACCAGATCCTCTGGATCACCGGCGAAAAATGGCCGAAGAAAATTTTCTCGACCGGTGGCCGTCCGATCAAGGGAGCGCCCGTTTTAACCCAGGAAGCGCAAACAAGTGACGCGCCTGATCATCAGGTCGCCACGTTCCAGTTCAACGACTTCACGGTCTCTTGGGAGCACCGGCAGTTCGCCGCCAACAACGCGGAAAAGGGGGAGAACGTCGGCTGCTATTTTTATGGAGAAAAGGGAACCTTCCACATGGGCTGGCAAAAGGGATGGACATTTTATCCGACGGACAGCGCGAAACCGGTCCAGCACATGGACCCGCAACTTGGCCAGCCCGACGATCAGAACATCAAGGAATTGTGGTCGGATTTTCTCGATGCCGTCAAAAACAACCGCAAACCGGTGAGCGACATCGGCGAAATCCATCTCTCGACCAATGTTTCATTGTTAGGCATGTTGAGCCTCAAACTGGGCCGCAGCATCGAGTGGGACGGCGAAAAAGAGGAATGCGTCGGTGACGCCGACGCCAACAAGTTGCTGCAACGCGAGTATCGCGGTGAATGGAAATATCCGAAAGCCTAGAGGAAGGCAGAGCGCAGAAGTTGAATTCAGGAACCTGCCTGTTCACTTTTGCACTCTGCCTTCACAAAACGCCGTCAGCAATTTCACCAGGTCTGCCGTCGCGATTTGCCCGTGTTTCACAACCTCGTCGTGACTGAGCTTCTGATTCGTCATGCCAGCCCCCCAATTCGTGAGGCAGGAAAACGCGGCGACTTCGAGATCGAGCGCGCGCGCTTGCATCGCTTCGAGCACGGTTGACATGCCCACAGCGTCGGCGCCGAGTTTTCGCAGCATGCGGACCTCGGCGGGAGTTTCGTACTGTGGCCCGAGAACTCCGGCATACACGCCTTCGTGGAGCACGATCCCTTTTTCCATCGCCAGGGCCTGAAAAACTTGCCGCAATCGCGGCGAATAGACGTCGCTCATATCGAGGAAGCGGGCTCCGCCGAGGAGCGGTGAAGTGCAGGTCAGATTGATGTGATCGCCGGCCATCATCCACTGGCCGGGACGGAAGCTCGGATTCAGGCAGCCCGCGGCGTTGGTCAAAACGAGCGTCGTCGCTCCGTTGGATGCCATCCAGCGCACGCAGGCGGTGACTTCCTGCGCACTCCAACCTTCATAAAGATGCACGCGGCCCTGCGCAATCAGTAGCCGCGTGTTGGCGAATCGACTCACCAGCAGACGCCCTCGGTGACCGGGAACTCTCGGCATGGGCAATTCTGCTTCCGCAAAACTGAGTTCACTTTCGACGCGGACCGCATCGACGAGACCGGCGAGCCCAGAGCCGATGACAACTCCAACCATGGAATGTTATGAGTGGCGGATCATGCGCTCTGTTGCCTCCGCTCGATGAGTTCGATTCGATTGCCGAATGGATCGGCCACATAAACCCGCTGGCAAACCTCAAAAGGTGCATCAACGACCACTGGCAGCCCCGCATTTTCGCAGGCCACAATCGCGCGCGGCAGGCCATCTACCAGAAAAGCGGGATGCGCCTTGCGCGCGGGACGAAAAGGTTCCTCGATCCCCAGATGCACCTGAAGATGGCCGGCTTTGAACCACACCCCGCCGCGTTGCCTGAGAGGCGCCGGCTTCTCGACCTCGATCAGTCCAAGCACGGCCGAATAAAACGATCGAGCGACAACCTCCCCCCCGCGCGGCATCGCTAACTGCACATGATCGAGGCCATGAACTCGAAACGATGGCGAAGACATAGGCAGGTTAATCAGTTGAGAGTTGAGAGGATCGGACAATCCACATCCTCATTCCGAAATCGTCACAGTCTTGGTGTGGACGGCTTAAATGGCGGATCGGCGCTGCGCACGCCTTTCACTTTCATCTTGCGCTTGAAAACTTTGTCGCGGGCGGTGACGAAGAGTTCATCGAAGTTGGCGCCTCCGAAGTCGACGTTGCTCAGCCATGAGTTCTGCGGTTTGGGAAGGATGGCATTGACGCGGCCGGGCTGGTCGCAGATCTGGATCCCCATGCCACTGGCGACGTAGAGGCGGCCATCGCGGTCCGCCGCCAGGCCATCGGCATTGCTGAGACTGTCGTCAGGCAGGTGAAGGTGAAAATACGGCTGCCGGTGTTTCAGCGAACCGTCCGCCCCGACCTGAAAACTGAATACAAACTGGCCGGCGGTGTCCGCGACGTAGAGAAGCGTCTGGTCGGGCGAGAGGACGACCCCGTTGGGTTTGGCGATGCCGAGATCGACCACGCGCGGCTCGCCATAGGCACCGCCCGCTGATGACGGAGACGCAATGAACCACACTTTCTTCGTGCTGAACTCGGTGACGTAGAGACCGCCCTTGTTCGTCAGGCACAGGTCATTTCCGGAGAAGCCGCTCGCGATCTCCGTTGGCGCGCCGCTTTCATCGTAGGCGACAATCGAGTTTTTGTGATTCGTCGCATAGAGGCGCCCGTCGGGACCGAACATCAGGCCGTCGGCACCGGCGGTATTCTCCGCAAAGACGCTGACCTTGCCGTCGAGGTCGACCTTGTGAATGCGATTTTTTGGCGAGTCGGTGAAAAAGAATTCGCCCTTTGCGTTGGCGCAGGGGCCTTCGGTATTGCCGTGTCCTTCACTCACCACCTGCCAGCCTTGCGAGAGATCGACCAAGTGGGCGACTGACTGCCTCGATTTCCCCTCGGGATTGGTTTTGACTGACTGCGGCCAGTCGCTCCAAAGCCAGCGCAGAGCGTCGGGCAAAATGGCGCCGCCCTGTTTCCCGTCATGTGCCCCGTCGCCCCAGACGTGATTCACGTCGTATCCCGCAAAAACGAGAGCGCGTTCCATTTCCTGGTTCGCCATCCACCAATCACCTCCGTAGATGTTCAGGTCATTGATGCCGTCCTGCAGAAAAATACGGATTGGCTTCGGCTCAGTCTTGCGGATGAGCGTCGGGTAATCGTTTCCGCCCCGCAGCCCAACATAAGTGCCGATGGTGGAAAACACGCGCCGAAACGCATCGGACCGCTCCCACGCCGCGGTGAAGGCGCAGATCGCGCCGCTGCTCGCTCCGGCAATCGCGCGGTCGTCCCCCTTATCGCTGATATTCCATTTTTTCTTCACTTCGGGAAAAACTTCGTCGAGTAAAAACCGGGCGTAGCGATCGCCTAGGCCGTCGTATTCGAAGCTGCGGTTGAATCGCGGCAGCGCGTTTTCGTTCGCGGCTGGGACGACGCCCGGATTGATGAAGACCCCGACCGTCACCGGCATTTCCTTTTTGTGGATCAGGTTGTCGAATACGACCGGAACGCGCCACTGGCCATCGCGCTTGACGTAGCCTCCGCCGTCCTGAAAAACCATCACACAGGCGGGCTTCACCGAGTCGTATTGGGCCGGGACATAAACCCAGCATTCGTGTTCCGCTCCGGGAAAAATTTTGCTCGTGGGCAGTGCCAGCTTCTCCTCGGTTCCCAGCGGCACGCCGGCCTGCGGTTGTGAGTCCGGCCCGAGTTGGTAAGGTCCGGGTTGGATTTCCGGGCCGGCTGGAATAGCCAGGCCGATAGAAGGCGCCAGGAGCGCCCAGAACGCAAAGCAGAGTAGTTTCATCAGCGCCGAGAGTAGAGAATGTGCCGGCCAGCGCAATAATTCGTGGCAGCGACAGAATAAGGTAGCAGCGACACTCCTGTCGCTGAGCTAAAGGGGTTCAGCAACAGGAGTGTCGCTGCTCCACAGCTTGTGGTTGTTCTCTGCGAAAAGAGTGTCGCC
>JBPCQC010000031.1:0-31778 GCA_050998515.1 Verrucomicrobiales bacterium | reverse complement strand
CGGAGCGATTCAGCTTTTATGGGATGCGCGGCATTCTGGTGCCGTTCATGACCACCCAACTGCTGGCGCGGGATGGGAGCCTTGCAACCATGCCGGAGTCCGAGGCGACCGGCTGGTTTCATCTTTTTGTGTGGGCGGTTTACATCACGCCGCTTTTTGGCGCCATGGTGGCGGACTACGCCTGGGGAAAATACCGGACGATCGTCAGCCTGTCGGTTGTATACTGCTTGGGCCATCTCGCATTGGCGCTCGATGCGACACGTCTCGGACTCTTTCTGGGTTTGGCTCTGATTTCACTTGGGTCGGGCGGCATCAAGGGGTGTGTCTCGGCGCATGTGGGAGACCAGTTTGGCGCCGCCAACTCGGGCCTGCTCCCGCGGGTTTACATCTGGTTCTATTTCTCGATCAACCTGGGCTCGTGCCTGGCATTTTTAATCGTCCCGAAATTGCTCGAGGTTCGCGGACCGCATTGGGGATTTGGGATTGGGGGTATTGCCATGTTTATCGCGACGGTGGCGTTCTGGATGGGGCGGTTCCGCTATGCGCATATTCCCCCGCGGGGGCGCGAGTTCGTGAAGGAAGTTTTCAGCAAGGAGGGGCTGCGTGTCCTGGGGCGACTCAGTCTGGTCTACGCCTGCGTAGCCATTTTCTGGTCGTTGTTTGACCAAACGAGTTCCCGGTGGATCAAGCAGGCGGAAAAAATGGATCTTGATCCGTTCGAACTCGGCTGGCAGCTCAATCCCGCGCAATACCAATTCCTCAATCCGCTGCTGGTGATGCTGTTCATCCCAGCGTGCGCGCTTTTCATTTATCCCTGGATTAACCGCGTCTTTCCGCTCTCGCCGCTGCGGAAAATGGCGATCGGGTTTTTTTTGGCCATTCCCTCGTTCCTGATTCCCGCGTGGCTCGAAATGCGGATCGAGGCCGGCGAAGCGCCGAGCATTCTCTGGCAATGGCTGGCTTACGTTTTCATCACGATGGCGGAAGTGATGATTTCGATTACCGGCCTCGAGTTTTCCTACACGCAGGCGCCGCCGAAGATGAAGTCATTGATGCTCGGCTACTGGTATTTCGCGGTCTCGATGGGAAATCTTTTTACCTCGATGGTGAATTTTTTCATAGCCGATCGTTTGCCTGGGGTGACCTACTATCTTTTCTTCAGTGCTTGCATTGCGGTTACCGCGCTGGCGTTTATCTTTATCGCCCGCGGCTACCGTGCGCGCACCTATCTGCAGGATGAAGCCCAAGTGTAGCCGCCGATTTCCAGACAAAAAATCTCGAAACTTTCGCTTACCTTGCTCAGAATGATCGAGCGCAAGAGGCTCGGTCCATTAGCTATTTCCATGAAACAACGCTCTCTCACTGTCATCATCGCGTCGGCAATGCTGACGGGCTTCATCCCCTGCGTGGGCACGGCCAAGGCCATCGAGGCCCCAGCCAGCCTGCGCGAGCGGCAGGAGAAGATTCAAAAAGTGGCCCGTGAAGTGGCGCCGGCGGTGGTCGCCATCACGCCGGGGGTCGTCAAGCCTTCGGGGAGTAACCAAAATCCGCGCCAGCGTGGAGGCTGGGGGGTGGGCAGCGGAGTCATCGTCAGTTCCGACGGACTGATATTGACCGCGGCGCATGTGCTCCATGCGGTCGGAGATGAGTTCACGGTGATTTTTTCTGATGGGCGCCAGGCGCAGGCCAAAGCGTTAGGCAAATATTTGAGCCGGGATGCGGCGCTGGCGCAGATCACGACGAAGGGTGAGTTTCCGCATGCGGACCGGGCGGAACCCGAAGCCGCAGTTGAAGGAGAATGGTGCCTGGCACTCGGCCATCCCGGTGGTTACGAAATCGACCGCCCTGCTCCGGTGCGGCTGGGCCGGATTGTAAGCAAAGATGATGGGGGCTTCATCGTGACCGACTGCACTCTGTCGGGCGGTGATTCTGGCGGTCCACTCTTTAACCTCGAAGGCAAGCTCGTCGGCATTCACTCGTCGATTGGATGGAGGCTGGCGGAGAATCGCCACGTTCCCATGGCGGCCTTCAAGAACAACTGGGAGCGACTGATGAAAGAAGGTGAAACCTGGGGCAAGCTGGGTCTGGCAGGGCGCCGCGGCGGCGACCCCGGCGATGAGGCGGAACGCGCTCCGTGGAGCGGGCCCGAACCTGAGCAGCCGGTGCTCGGGGTGGAAGTCGACCGGCAAGCGGACGAAGTGGGTGCGCTGGTGGCGCGAGTGGCGCCTGATTCGCCCGCGCGAAAGGCCGGTGTGAAAGCGGGCGACGTCATCGAGAAAGTAAACGACCAGGAAATCACCGATCAGGAAGACCTGGTCAATACCATCCGCAAACTCAAAGCAGGGGACAAAATTTCACTGGGCGTCAAGCGCGAGGGCGAGCAGGTCAAACTCGAAGCAACATTGGTGGCTGCGAAAGATCTGTCGAGGGAGTAACAGCTTGTCGCCTGCCACCATTCTTTCACAAAGGGAACTGCCATGAATACGAAGACACTCGCTAAATTATTGTTGGCCAGCGGCACGGTGCTGGCCTTGAGCACACCGTTTTTGCTGGTCCGCGCGGACAACGCGAAGGTCAAGCCCAAGTCGGATCTAAAAATCGAGATTGAAGGCGATCGCGGCGCGGACGGCGGCTTGAGCAATTTCGAGGAAAATCTAAAGCGGTTTTTCCAGGGGTTTGGCGGAAACCTGAACGATGACCAGAAGAAAGAACTCGATCAAGCGCTCGAGAAGTTCCGCGGCCAGCTCAAAGAGCCTTCGAAGCCCGGGGACCCCCAGAGCTTCAAGTTCCAGTGGCGCAGCGACGGCTCGACGCCCCAGGCGGCGAAGGAAACACCCAAAGAGACCGCGGAGAACCTCGAGAAGCCGCGGCGTCGAGGGAAGGTCGAAGTCGATCCCGACGCAGAGGAAGCCAACCCGCCCCGTCGGACCCCGGACGCGGCCGAGAACTTGCGCGAGCAATTGCGCAAGCATTTCGAAGACTTCGACTTTGATCGGTTTTTTGGGGATGATTTTTTTGGTCCGTTCATGCGCGACTTTGGCGGCCGGCGGCAGGGTCAGGAGGCCGATCCTTTCAAAGGCCTGATGGATCGCCGCAACCCGAGCGACAAACGCACGGCCAAATACGAAAAAGGGGCGCGCCGGGCGCTGGCTGAATTTCGGCCAGTGGTGCAGGAAGCGCGTCCAAGCGTGGCCATCGTCTATCGCGGCGGAGACAAGGTTGCCTTGGCGACTATCCTCACCGCTGACGGCTATGCCATTTCCAAGGCCAGCATGCTCGGCAACGGCGACAAACTCGAGTGTGAGTTTTCCGATGGCGAATCTGCCACGGCCAAAGTCGTCGATAAATTGAAGGATTACGACCTCGCGCTTTTGAAGATTGACGCGAAGGACTTGAAGCCGATCCAGTGGAACGTCGAGGATAATGTCCCTGGGGGGACACTTCTGGCTGCCGTTGGCCCTGAAGAAGACCCGATCGCCATCGGCGTGGTCAGCGTTCCCGCGCGCAATTTGCTTTCGGCACAAAAGGGATACCTCGGAATCGGCCCCGAAGGCGCTGAAGACGGCGTGAGTGTCGGAAAGGTGAATGAGAAATCCCCGGCGGAAAAAGCCGGTCTCCAAGTCGGTGATGTGATCACTGCCATAGATGGGAAGCCGATGCGCTCACCGCGCGAACTGACCGACTACGTGACGAGCAAGAGACCGGAGGAAGACGTCCACGTTTCCTACCGGCGCGGCAAGGAGGACCGAACGGCCGTGGTCACGCTCGCCAGTCGTGATGAAATCATTCTAGGGAGCGTCGGTGGGCGTGATTTGAATGAGTCGGAATTCCGCCGTCTCATGCGCCAGGGCGATCTGACCGCGCGGATGGGCGGACAAGGCAACAACGTTGCCGATGGTTTTCCCAAAGCGCTGCAGAATGACTTATTCATCAATGTCGACGAATGTGGCGGCCCAATCGTTGGAATCGACGGACGTGCCCTGGGCATCAACATCGCGCGGGCTGAGCGCACCAAGACCTTCGCCATTCCGGCCAGCACTCTCAAAGACCTCCTCTCACAGGTGAGCGAAGGAAAATTCCATCTCCCAAAGGACCCCAGCAATTTGAAACGCGAAGCGCGCCTGGCCGGCGAAGCGGTGCAGGAGCTGGAAAAGAAACTCAACGAGGCCAAAGAGAAGGAGAAGGCTGCCCGAGAGGCCTTCCAATCACCGCAGAATTGACCAGAGGCGAAGGACTTTTAACTAAAGCCGGCCCCCTCTTACTGCATCCGGTAATAGCCGTCCGGATTGTAAAGGTAGTAAAAGTCCTTCGGCGCCAGGCGGGGCAATTTAACGTAAGGCTGGCCCTTTTCGTCGTTTTGCTCGACGAAGGCAAGACTGCCGTTGTCATCGAAGCCGGGCCGAGGCAAAGGAATGATGATCGGATGCTGCGACGGCGTTGGAGGCTTGACGGAATCGGGGTTTTTCAGCAATGAGGTCTCGCGAATTTCCTTCACCACATGATCCACCCACTTTAACTCGGTCGCTTTATCCCCAAATTCGGTCCAATCCCCGGTCGAAACTTGCTCATACATTCTCTTGATAAAGTCGTTAGTGGTCAGGCCCATTTTTTTGGCGACCGGTTCCGAGAGGCGATTCCACCATTGTTCGATTTCCTTCAGGTTTTCGCGGTGGCGAGTCAGGTTGCCGAAGCTGCCACCGGCGATTTGATGGTGAAGGACGACGGCATTCGGGTAGCAAAAGGACTTGTCTGCGCAGGTGGCGATGCACGCTGCCATGCTGGCCGCAAAACTTTTGACGACTACAAATACCGGCGCCTGGCTCGACTCCATGCTTTTCAGAATGTGGTAGCCAGCCATCACCGAACCACCGGGTGAACTATCGATGATGATGAAGATGGGATATTTGGCGTCCTTATTATTGAAATAGTTGATGCGGTTGGAAATGAAATCGGCGGTATCGCTGGTAATCGGCCCGTTGAGCGCAATTCGCCGGTCGCTAATGGTCAGGCTGTTTCCTTCAAGTGGGTTTTCGAGGTAGAGGGGTTTCGCGCCGGTATAGTTGTTGGCGTTCATCTCTACATCCTGGCGCTCCATTTTTGTCTGAAGAGTGACGATTTGAGCGCGTGCCTCCGCTTCCTTCGTCTTCAGTTTGGTGGCTTCAATTTCGGCCTGCGCTTTGACCACTGAGTTCTCGAGTTGCAATCGCTCGCTCTGAGTGCGCAGTCTTGTGAGTTCGTCCTCCAGTTTGCGGCGCTCATCGGCGGCGTGACTGTCCTCTTTCTGCTTTTGCTCTTCGAGGCGGAGCCGCTCGCGGTCGAGATCAGCCCGCCGGTCGGCCAGTTCTTTCTCGAGTTTCGCGCGGGTTATGCTGTTTTCAGCCATCAGTTTGTCGCGCTCGAGTGACAAGCGGCTGAGTTCTCGGCGCAGGCCGTCGACGTAGGCTTCCTCCGGCGTGGGAGTGGCAGACGAGCCGCCGTTGCTGCCGGCGGCTGTGCCCTGGCCATTCGTCGGGGCAACAACCAGGTTTGGGCTGCTGGTCGAGGGTGGCGGGGCCGGCGCCGAGCCTGGCGCCGCAACGGAGGTGGCCGGCAAATTACTCGAGACCGGTGGTGGGGCCGGTTCACCCAAGACCATTTCAAAGGAAGCAAACGCCAAGAGCGGATAATAGGCCTTAATATTCATAGGAATTCCAGGTGAGATGATTTTTAACCCTAAGGGAATAGCGTATCCACACTAAGCGTTTTCGTCAACTATCCGCTCACTCTTCATCTTTGGGAGGAGTTCCTGGCGACGCGCGAACGGTGACCGCATCCTCACTAAGGGAAACGGCTTCGATCTGTCGCAGATAGCGCCCGACCGCTTTGTCAGCACGAAAATTCCGCACCAGCATGTCATCAAGGAAGCCGAAAGTTTTTCCCGGAATGACCCCGCGCTGGTAAATTTCCAGGAACCCCTGAGGAACAGTTTTTCCCGGCACTTCGATGCTCTCGGCGCGCATATGAAGGCCAACCTCTCGAGTGGCAACCGGCTGGAAATGGATCGTTCCATTTAAAAAGGCACGCCGCCCGGGCATCGAATTCATGGGCAGACTGACTTGGGCTGACATCCTCTCAGAGCTAATCTTTTGCAGCAGGAAAACTGGTTTGACAGATTCGAAACGAGGGAAGCCGGCCAACATGGTGTTCAGTTCTTCAGTGCTCAGAGATAGACTGGGGCCCTCTCCGGCGTCGACGTTTTTGGCAAACTGATCGAGTTTCTCCTGGAGGGCGGCAATCTCCGAGGGAGCGGCAATCTTGACAGACAGACCGGACGCTTCCGGAGATGTAAAGGCGGCCATTTCCCGGACTTGCCGGAGGAAGGTATAACCTCCCCACACGAGTGCGCCGACCACAAGGGACGCGCCAAGGCACAGAATAAAACAGCCGGGGGTGGCCGAAAAGGATGAAAGCGGTCTTCTCGAACTGCTGCCAGGAGATGTCGGGGAGGCGGGCATGCGACCTGCAATTAGGGTTGAGCAACCGGCCACTGCCAATCGCTAATTATTAGCTCGTCGCCAGCCTTCCCAAAAAACTCGACGCCGGGGCGCAAATGAACTACTTTTTTGGCCCACCATTTAAAATTCGCTCCGCCACCGATTGCGCCCCCTTCCAACCCGTTGAGCTTGTTTTTCTTGAAGAAGGTTATCACTCCTGGCGTCCTGGTCGGCTGGCTATTGATGGCGGTGCCGCCGGTGCTCATTGCTCAGGCGCCAAAGCCTGAAGCGCCAGCGGGAAGTTCACTCGAGCTATACAACCGTTCTCAACGGGCGCTCCAGACAGGGCAGTTCGAGCAGGCAATCAGCGGCTTCCAACAGCTTCTCGATCTCGCCAAGGACAGCAAAGATCCCAAGATCCAGCAACAATTGGACGCGGTGTATTACGGACTTGGCGCAGCTTATTTCAACGCCAGGAAGTTCAGTGAAGCCGTGGCTGCGCTCGGCGAGCTGCTGAAAAGGTTTCCCAACTCACGTCTGGTGCCCGAAGTACAGTTCTTCATTGCTCAGTGCCAATTTATGCTCGGCGAATATCAGAAGGCATTCGAGCAACTGAAAGTGATCGAGGCCAATCCGAAATATCGAGATGACGCGCTTCTTTTGCGGGCGCAGACCGCCCGCAAGCTGAACAAACCCGGTGACGCTGTCGATCCGTTGCAGAAGCTCGTCGGCAATGATATCCGAGGATCAAACGCGGCGCGCGGAGCTATCGAGCTGGCATTAATTTATGGTGAGCAGGGCAACGCGGCTAAAGCGGTGGAATTACTCACCTTGCTGTCCAGGCGGTTGCGGTTCCTGCCTAATGTGGCCGGCTTCAACCAGGCGTGCATGATTGTCGGAGATGCTTTGCTGGCAAATAACAAGCAGGACGAGGCCCTGGCCTGCTATCGGTTGATGCGGCGCAAAGAGGACCTCCTCGCATTGCAAAAAAAGCAGACCGAATTTCTGGCCCGCCAGGTCGAAAACCTCAAACGCCGCGCGGCCAAGGAAGCACCGGAGAAGGCCGCGGAATCCCAGGCGGAAGCCGCTCGCATCGAGGCACTGGTCGAGGAAGCCAAAAAGGCTCAGCAGCAATTCGAGAAGTCCCCCGACAACACTCCAGCGTTGCTGTTGAGAACAGCGAAGGCGCTTTACGACGGCGACCGCAAATGGGAAGCCATCGTGGCTTATGACGAACTGCTCTTGCGCTATCCACAATACCCCGAGCGCGAAATTGCCGTCTTTGGCCTTGCGGCCACTTATGCGGAAGTCGGTCAATACAAGCAGGCGCAGGAGCATTGCGACCGCTTCATCAAGGAATTCCCAAAAAGTGAACTGATCGAGCAGGTTCGGTTCACCAAAGGAACTGCCGCTATCGAGGCCGACGATCCGCTCGGCGCCATCAAGATCTTTGCTGACCTCCTCAAAGACAAGCCTGATACCAAATACAAGGAAGAGGTCTCCTACATGATCGCCAATGCGCGATTTAACATGAATGACTACGAGGCCGCCCGCGCCGACTACGAGGCTTACGTCAAGGCGTTTCCGCAGGGTCAACAGACCGACGAGGTCCGCTACCGCATCATTCTCTGCCTGGTCTTCGGCGGCAAATACGAGCAGGCGATCAAGGAATTCGATGATTACATCGCGAGAAATCCGCAGAGCCCGTTCATCGAGGATGCCATGTATCGGAAGATGGTGAGTTACTTCGCGGCGGCGGTGAATGACAAGTCTGGCAAACTCTACGAGAAGATAATCGACTACACGGCGCAATTTGAAAAAGCTTATCCGGAGAGCCGCACCCTTGGGGAAGTTTACGGCTTGCGGGGGGACGCCTTTGCCGGCCTCGACAAGGACGAGGAAGCCGCCGAAGCCTACTTGAAAGGCTTTCGTTTTTCCAAAAGTGACGAAACTCTGAATTACAACTTATTCGAAGCTATCAAAATATGGCAGAAGCATGGGGAATGGGAAAAGGTGGCCGCAACGCTCGATGAATTCCTCAAAGCCAACCCTGACCATGCCAGCGCCCCCACTGCAAAGTATTGGATTGGGAAATCGCTGGTCAAACAGCGCAAAATTGACGAAGCAAAGAAGTTTTACGCCCAACAAATCCGGCAATACATGACGCAACCGCGGCGCGATGCGGTTGAGATGATGATCCGGGAATTGGTCGGCGTGCTGGCCAAGAAGAAACGCGCGGTCCCCGCGCCGGCTGCGGAGGCGCCGGACAGAAAGCCTGAGCCGGTGCCCGTTCCCCCGGAACCAAAAGCCGCGCCTGCTGGGGAAAACGCCGCCGGGGCTGCGTCTGAGCCAATTATCGCCCCAGTGAGCCCGCCGCCGACGCCGGCTGTGACCGAACCGGCGGCGCCCGCTCTTCCGGCCGAGGAGGAGCTCGACCAGTTGATCGGCGGCGAGCAAACGCTGAAAAATCGCACCGCCACCGCCCGGCTCTTTCTCGCCCGTGCTTTACTGGCCCAGTTGAAACTCGATCAACAGACTTATACCACTTACCTCGATCAACTGGCGGATTTTGAAGCGAGTGACTTGAGCGCTTTCATTCTTGGCCAGCTCGCGGAGTACCTTATTCACAAAGCAGACACGTCAGGCGTTAAAGGCGAGGACGATGCCCGGAAAGCCGCGCTGGCAAAAGCGGAAGGCTTTTGCAAGGAACTCCTGAGTTCCTTCCCCAAGAGTGAATTTGTCGAGATGGCCTACATCGGCCTGGGTGATATAGCGTATCACCGGCAAAACTGGCAGGTGGCTTACCAATGGTTCAAAGATGCCATTGATGTCGCCGGAGCGACTTACAAGACCAAGGAAGCGATTTTTGGGCAGGCCAAGTCATTGCTTGAGTTGGGAAAACTCGATGAGGCAAAGAAGCTTTTCGAGCAGGTGGCCTCGACCCGCGAATGGCGCGGCGAACTGACCCCCCGCAGCGTTTTCAATCTCGGCGAGATTGAATTTCGGCAGCAGAAGTGGAACGAAGCCATCGCCTATTATCAACGCGTTTATGTAAGTTATCAGAAGTATCCTGAACCGATGGCCAAGGCGTATCTTCAAAGTGCCCGGGCCCTGGTGAAACTAGGCAAGAACGCGGAAGCGCTGCGGAGTCTCGGTGAAATGCTGCGCAACGACAAGCTGCCTCAAAGTTATCGGGACGAAGCGCGAAAACTGATGAAAGAACTCGGAGGAGATTAAGATGAGACGTCTGGTCTGGCTTGCCTGCTTCATTTTTACAACGTGTTTGGGACGTGCGGCCCTTAACGTCACGTTGAAAGACGGTGATTCCTTTGTCGCGGAGTCGATGGTCCCACAGGGCACAAAGTTTCAGGTGTCGGTGGCAGGGCAGAAGCCGCGCGTGATCGAGGCCGCGGCGATTGAGCGAGTCGATATGTCGGAGCCGGCCAATTATGCCGAGATGACGAACTCCTACCTTGCGGGGGATACGGTGAAAATGTTGCAGGCCATGGGAAAACTGCGCGCGGAACTCGAACCATACAAAAGTGTCCCTGGCGCCCGCGATTGGTGGCTCGACGTCGAATTTTTGCGCGGCCACATCCTTCTTCACCAGAAACGGTTCAAGGAAGTCGAGGCCTCGATGAAAGAGATCGCGGCGGACGACCGCGACCCTGAGGCGAAACGGCACGCTCAGGCCTTCCTGGCGCATATGACCGGCATCAACGGGGATCCGCGAAAGGCAGTCGAGGAACTGCGCGCGCATATTGTGGCGACGACCGATCCGGACACACTGGCGGACGCGTGGCTTTTTGCAGGGCACCACTATGGGACGCTTGGCGATCAGCAGTCTGCCTTGCTGGCCTACCTTCGAGTACCGGTCTTTTATCCGGGGCGGGCGATCGCGCTGGCGGGCGCGCGCCTGGGTGCGGCGCGCAGTTTTGTTGCGCTCGAAGATCCGGCCCGCGCGCGAGCCTCTTTGAAAGAACTCATTGCCAAGGTGCCCAATACCGCGGAAGCGGCCGAGGGGAAGCGGCTGTTGGCGCAAGTCGAAAGAGATTTAGGCTTGGCGGCTCCTGAAGAACCATCTAAAGAGAAGAAATAGCCCCATGAAATTCGCCCACAAACGTTTCGCCTCGTCGCTGGCCGCACTTTTGATGTTTCTCGCCTCTTGTGCCCCGGCGGCGGCCCAGGAACCCGCAGCAGTCCCGGGGACACAACAAAAAGTGACATTGTGGCATCGTTTTCAGGAAGGCGGGTGGGTGATGTGGCCTATCCTGCTCTGTTCGGTGGGAACGGTCTATTTGGTTTGGGAAGGCATGAACCGTACAAGCCTGAAAAAGGTGGCGCCGGTTGCCCACGAGGAAGCGGTAAAGAACTATTTTCGGCAGGGTGATTACACCGGCGCGTATGATTACTGCAAGGCCAATCCGACGCCGATGACAAACGTGCTGCGGGTAGGGATCAGCATGCTGGGCGAGGGAAAGCAGTTGGCTGAGGAAGCGATGATTGGCGAAATGAACAAGGAGCAGGCTTACATGAGCACCTTCATCAGCTACCTCTCGGTCATGGGAGTGTGCACGCCAATGCTGGGGCTGCTCGGCACCGTCACCGGCATGATGCGCGCTTTCTCAACTTTAAAAGAATCTGGCGTGGGCAATCCCGCAGAGCTTTCGGGCGCCATCGGCGAGGTCCTCATGGCGACGGCCGCCGGTCTCTTCATCGCCATTCCGGCGTTCATGGGTTTTTATTTCCTGCGCAATCGCATGTCGGCCGCCATCCACCACATCCAGGACGTGGCCAATGATCTGTTTCGCAAAATGCCCTGGGAGGCGCTGGCGGGAGCGCACATCGGCGACGAGGAGCTCTACGCAGCGCTGCCCGCCTGGGCCGGCGACCAACAAGCGGCTCCCGCGCAATGATCTCCCAAGATTTCGCGGCATTCGTGATGTTGTAATGACAAACCGGGCGCCATGCGCTCTGAGACAATCTAAACCATGGCTGGCGGCGGAGGCACCATCGAGTCTGGCGAACCTGAATTTCAGGTCGCTCCGATGGTTGACGTGTTGCTCACGATTTTGATTTTTTTCATGACCATCACTTCGATGGAGGTGCTGCAAATCGATCAGGATATTGTGCTGCCCGTGGCGCCTGATGCCAAAAAGGCTGAGAAAGACCGCGGAGAGGTTATCCTCAATGTGCGCTGGAACCCTGAAACGAAAAAGTGCATCTATTCGATTGGCCAGACGCCCTATGCGAACCTCGATGACATGGTCGAGCCTTTGAGCAAGGCCGTCGAGGGAGCGAAGAGAAGCATCAAAACGGGCGGGAATCCACACGTCCGCATGGTTATCCGCGCGGCCAGAGACACCCCGGCCTTCGAGGTGCTGCGCGTCATGGAAGCCGGTGCCGAGGCGGGCATTGCTGACATCGCTTTTTCTGCGGCCAGCAAGGAGTAATCCATGAGAGCCATCCAAACAGAAGGAGCGGGCGACCTTGGTTTTCAAATCGCGCCCATGATCGACGTCGTCTTCGTCATCATGCTCTTTTTCATGGTCATGGCCGGAGCCATCAAGGTCGAGAACCACCTGGTAACCAACCTTCCGGCCCGCAGTGAGAGCGACAGCACCGAATTTGTGGATGAAACGATCATTGGGGTGGCGGAGGATGGGGAAGTGACACTCAACGACGAACCAGTGGACACCGCGACGGCGACCGATTTGCGGCAACTGAAGGCGAGTTTGAATCGCTTGAAACAAAATGCCGACGATTCCAAAAACCAGGTCGTTATTACAATCGTGAGCGAGCCTCAGGCGAAGTATAGCCGGGTGGTGGACGTCCTCGACGCCCTGACTTATGCAAAAATCACCAATGTGACCTTCACCGTCGCTGATGAAGAATAAGCACTAACGCGGTGCCGACCAACAGTGCCAACCTCCGCATTTCTCCATGGACCCGGACATCGACAACCTGGTTCGGCAACTTGAGGTCGATCCGCATAATTGGGCGGTGCGGGCCCGGTTGGCCGAGTTTTATGAAGGCAGAGGAGATATCCGGCAGGCTGCCCAGGTTCTCATCGGGGCGCTGGAATTACCCGAGGAGCGGGCCCACCTCGCCCTGGGCACCCGGGTGCTGGCCAATGTGAACCCCGAGCTGGCGCTGCAATACATACGGCGCCTGTCAGTGAGTCCGGCCGGATCCAGCGCGGAATCTGCCAAGGCGGTTGCGACTTTTCCGGAATCTGAAGAAAGCGAGGCGGGATTGACCGTTGGAGGTTTCGCCTCGCTACCACCGCCGCGCCGCCGCCACGGTTTCGGCGTGCTGACGACGAGCATCCTCCTGCATGCGGCGCTGCTGATTGTTGCCGCGTTTTGGGTGGTGTACACCATTTTCCCGGAGCGAAAAGAGAAGCTCGATTTTACCTCCGAGCGGCCAAGCGACTCCGCGAATCACAAGGCGGCTGAGCACGAGGTGAAAATGGCGAAGAAAAAAAACATGGGCGCGGCGCCCAACGCCAGGCGCATTGCCACCACTGCCAGTGCGAGCATCTCGATTCCCGCAGTTCCTGATTCTTCGATTTCGGATTTTAATCCGGGCATGATGGGTGGCGCCGGTCTCGGCCTGGGCGGGTTCGGAGGAGGAGTGGGTGGGGGCGGAGGAATGGGCCGGGGAGGCGGAGGAGGCCGCATCAAATTCTTCGGCTTCGAGGGCGATTCATCGAATATCGTCCTGGCCATCGATACCTCCGGCTCGATGCTGCCAAGCTGCGGCGGCGAGGCCGGAATCGCCAAACTCCGGGAGGAAATCAATCGCACGATCAACTCGCTCAGCCCGTTCGCGATTTTCAACATCATCTGCTTTGGGCGGCAGGCCGATGCGTGTTTCGCGGCCAACGCTCGGGCCACTCCGGAGAATAAGGCCCGGGCGATTGCGTTTATGGAGGGGTATTATGGGGCCGGCGGCTTCGGAGCCACGCGGACTGAAAAACTTATCGCAGACAATGCGCCCGCAGAAGTCGATTTCGCTGAAATTGAAGGTGTGAAGTTCACCCCGCTGACCGTAAACAAAGTGAAGGGACTCGAAGACACCTCTGGAGGCTCCCGCATGGACCTGGCGGTGATCGCTGCCATGGAGCGCCGGGCCGAAACAATCTTTTTACTCTCTGACGGCAAACCAGGCACGGCCCGCGATGGCAAACCCCTCGAACAGGACGACCTGATCAAATTCATCCGCTCTCATTACGAACGACTTTACAAAACCAAGCCGCTCACCATTCACACCATCTATACCAACACCGACAAGTCCGAAGAAGACTTCATGAAAAAAATCTCGCGACGTTTCAACGGCAAACACAAGGACGTCAAACTGGGGTAGCGGCGACAGGCTGAGAACTGAGCCCGGACACGGTCGCCGGATAACATCGCGGCGCCGATTCGCCGCGATGTGCACCGCCTCGGGACAACGAATTAACGAGGAATCAGCAAAGGAATGATCTGCTGGGGGACGACTGTGGCGTCCGGAGTCGTTTGCATGGCGGCACCGCCCAGCCCCAGGGCGGCAATTCCGCCTCCGAGTAGGACAACGAGCAAAAAGGCGAGGAATCCGAGGACGAAAAGAATGACGCCGATGATGCCGCAGATCTTGCCGCCGACGGTCAGATCGCGGCCCGATGGGTCCATTCGTCCTTCGGCCATGGCTTGCAAGTCGTTCTTGCCCATGATCCACGCAAAGAAGCCCAACGGCATGCAGATCACGATGCTGAGAATGCCGAGCACAAGAATGAGAGTTCCACGATGAGGTTGCATTAAGAGTGATGGTTAATGGTTTATGGTTGATGGTTAGAGAGTGAGAATCCATTAGCAGGCCCCTCCCTGCAACAGGGATTCCATGATGCCCCATTATCGGGTTGTGCCATGGCAACGAACGCGCGTTTGCGGCGCAGGCATTTTGGGTGCTAGATTGTCCTGCGGCTCCCGTCCCCCGACAGACCGGCGGAGTCGCTCTTGTTCATGAATCGCATACTCGTGGCAATCGCCTCGCTGGCAGGCACTTTCCCGACCTCGGCAGATGAAAAGTTGGACTTCAGCTTCGATGTCCAGCCGATCCTCTCCGATCGGTGTTACAAATGCCACGGCACCGATGAGAAGCAGCGCAAAAAAGAGTTGCGGCTCGATGTGCGCGAGAAAGCCCTGAAGGTCATCAAACCCGGCGCTCCCGACGGCTCCGAATTGATATCGCGAATTTTTTCGACCGATCCCGATGAGATGATGCCCCCACCGGAATCGAAGCTCGAACTTTCCGCCGCGGAAAAGGAACTTCTGAAACGGTGGGTCGCCGAGGGCGCCGAGTACAAGGGACACTGGGCGTTCCAGCCATTGGAGAGGCAGCGTGCAGAGCGCAGAGCGCAGCATAGAAACGAAACAAGCAGCGAACTCGATGCTTTTGTCCGTGCAAGGCTTGAGCAGCACGGTCTCACGTTCAATGTCGAGGCGCCGCGCGAGCGCTTGCTCCGCCGGCTGAGTTTCGATCTGACCGGACTGCCGCCGACCATCGAGGAGCTTGACGCATTTTTGGGCGACTCGTCAGCCCAGGCCTGCGAAAAGCAGGTGGACCGGCTGCTGGCGTCGCCGGCATTTGGGGAGCGCATGGCGGCGGACTGGCTCGATGTCGCGCGCTTCGCCGACACTTTCGGCTATCAGGCGGACGTGAATTCGCAGGTGTGGCCGTATCGCGACTACGTGATCAAGGCGCTCAATGAAAACCGGCCGTTCGATGAATTTATCACCGAGCAACTGGCTGGCGACCTTTTGCCCAATGCGAGCCGCGAGCAGCGAGTGGCCACCGCCTTCAACCGGCTGCACCGGCAAACAAACGAAGGCGGCAGCATCGAAGAGGAATTTCGCGTTGAATATGTCTGTGACCGGGTGCAGACCTTCGGCGTGGCATTCCTCGGGCTTACCCTCGAATGCGCCAGGTGCCACGATCACAAATACGATCCGATCAAACAGCGCGAGTTCTATCAGCTCTTCGCGTTCTTCAACAACATTGATGAAAGCGGTCTCTATTCGCATTTCACCGATGCCATCCCCACCCCGACGCTGCGCCTGACGACACCCGAGCAGGAGGCGCAATCCGCCTTGAACAATTCGGCCGTGGCGCAGGCGGAGGCGCGGCTCGCCCTGCTTCGCGACCAGCGGCAGGCCGCGTTCGAGCAATGGCGGGACTCGGCGCCCGCCGCAAAAGATCTGAACGTGCCAGGGCTTCTCGGACATTTCCCATTTGAGAAAATTACCGACGGCAAGCTCGCAAACGCAGCGAATTCCAGCGAGCCCGGCGCCGTCTCCGACGATGTGGCGGTCCAACCAGGCAAAAGCGGGAACGGCCTGCTCCTGAGTGGGGAAAACAATGTCAACTTTTCTCTCGGCGGTCAGTTTACGCGCGACGACGCGTTTTCCTTGGCATTGTGGATTAAGACACCCGATGTCAAAGAGCGGGCCGTGATTTTCCACCGCTCGAAGGCATGGACCGACGCCGCTTCGTGCGGTTACGAGCTTTTGATTGAAGAAGGCCGGCTTGGCGCTGCGTTGGTTCATTTTTGGCCGGGCAATGCGATGCGAGTGCACGCGAAACAGCAGCTTCCGCTTAATCAATGGACTCACGTGACGGTGACTTACGACGGTTCAAGCCGCGCACGAGGATTGAAAATCTTCCTTGATGGCCGTGAAGCAGATTGCGAAGTGGTGCGCGATTCTCTAACCAAGGACATCAACCGTGGCGGAGAGAATCGGCTCACCATCGGCCAGCGCTTTCGTGACCGCGGCTTCAAGGGCGGAAGCATCGACGAGTTTCGCATTTACAATCGCGCTCTGAGCCCGCTCGAAGTGCGCCTTGTGCATGGCCAGGCCGGTGATGTTGCCGCAGCCGAATGGAAGGAGTACTATTTGGACGCGGTGGACGAGGACTTTCGGCAGCAACTCGACGCTTTGAAGGAATTGCGTCGCGGGCGCAGCAACTTCGGGGACCGGCTTCCCGAGCTCATGACCATGCGCGAAACGCCCGACCCAAAACCTGCGTTCGTGCTTTTTCGCGGTGCTTACGATCAGCGGCGTGAACCCGTCCTGCCGGACACTCCAGCCGCGCTTCCCCCCATGCCCGCCAGCGCGCCGAAAAACCGGCTCGGGCTTGCGCAGTGGGTGACGGCGCCTGACAATCCGCTCACGGCCCGCGTCATCGTCAATCGATTGTGGCAATCGCTCTTCGGCCGCGGCCTCGTCGCGACCCCCGAGGATTTTGGTCTGCAAGGGCAATTGCCGACCCATCCGCAGGTGCTCGATGGACTGGCGCGGCACTTCATCGATTCCGGCTGGGACTTTAAGGCGCTGGTGAAAACGATTGTCATGTCGCGCACCTATCGTCAGGACTCGACCTGCTCCGCCGAGGTGCGGGCGAAAGATCCTAACAATAATCTGCTTTCACGCGGCGCTCGATTTCGCCTCAGCGCGGAACAAATTCGGGACAACGCCCTGGCTTCCGCCGGCATGCTCGACCGCAGCATCGGCGGTCCGAGCGTCGATCCTGACAAGACACACCGGCGCAGTCTCTACACGTTTTGGAAACGAACGATGGCCGACGTTCGCATGGAGATTTTCGACATGGCCCAGCGGGAGGTGTGTGTCGCCCGCCGTCAGCAAACGAATACGCCGCTCCAGGCCCTGACACTGCTCAATGAGCCGCGCTTCAACGAATGCGCGCAAAAGATCGCCGAAAAGGCGACCGTCACACATCCGCAGGAGATCGACGCCCGACTGGTGCACATTTTCCGGCTCCTCACCAGCCGCCAGCCCAGCGATGCGGAATTGGAGGTGCTCCGCCTACTACACGCGGAACAAAAATCCGCATTCGCCGGTGATGAAACTGCCGCCACCACCGCCGTCGCAGTCGCTGTGATGAATTTTGATGAGTGCGTGGTGAGAAGGTGAGCGCGCCGGTTCCTGATCTCCGCGAAACGGCACAGAAAGCGGGCCCGGCACCTGTATCCGTACCGCAGACTTTCAGTCTGCCGTGTCGCAGGCCTGCGGCCTGCAATCATCGTTGCATTAAGCTAACAATTAAAAATGCCGCGCCGGTGCTCGATGAGGTGTAAATTGCAGCCGCTGATGACAGATCGTGACCCAAGCCTTTTAAGCGATCATCCCGCTCTCCTGATCAATCGCCGCGTGTTTTTCTCGCGGTTGAGCTTGGGGTTGGGCGGGGCGGCGCTGGGGCATTTGTTAGGCGGCGATGTCGCGCGCGGGACAATGGCGGCTGCAGGAAAGGGGATTCTCGGCCAGCCGCATTCCTCACCGCGCGCTAAACGCGCGATCTATCTCTTCATGAGCGGCGGGCCGTCGCAAATGGATTTGTTCGATTACAAGCCCCGGCTGTCGCAGGACAATGGGCTTGAGCTCCCCGACTCGGTGCGCAAGGGACAGCGTTTGACCGGGATGTCGGCCAATCAGGCCTCGCTTCCGCTGGCAGGTTCGGTGTTCAAATTCCAGCAGCACGGCAAATGCGGCCATTGGATGAGCGAGCTGCTGCCGCACCTCTCATCGGTCGCGGATGATTTGTGCGTCATTAAATCGCTCCACACCGAAGCGATCAATCACGACCCGGCGATTACGTTTTTCATGACCGGGTCGCAAATCGCCGGGCGTCCCTCGTTGGGCTCGTGGCTGAGTTATGGCCTCGGCAGCGACAACGACAATCTTCCGGCTTTCTGCGTGCTCGTCACCAAGGGCAAGGGCGGTCAGCCGCTCTACTCGCGACTGTGGGGCAGTGGGTTTTTGCCCGCGTCTCATCAGGGAGTGAAGTTTTTACCCACTCCAGAAGCGATGATGTTCTTGAAAAACCCGGCGGGCGTCTCGACCGAGGCCCGGCGCAAGCTGCTCGACCGGCTCAATGATCTGCACCACATCGAATTCGAGCGCACGCTCGACCCCGAGATCAACGATCGTATCGCGCAATACGAAATGGCCTACCGCATGCAGACCTCGGTGCCGGAGGTCACCGACTTGAGCGGGGAGCCTGCCCACGTTGTCGAGATGTATGGAGCTGATGCCCGCACACCCGGAACCTTCGCCGCAAACTGCCTGCTCGCTCGCCGCTTGATCGAACGAGGGGTGCGTTTCGTGCAGCTTTTTCATCAGGATTGGGACCATCATGGGGGACTCCCCGGTGGCATACGTTCGGAGTGCAAGCAGACCGATCAGCCTGCGGCGGCGCTGATTAAAGACCTTAAACAGCGTGGTCTGCTCGACGACACGCTCGTGCTCTGGGGCGGTGAGTTCGGGCGAACCGCGTACAGTCAGGGCAAATTGACTGTTGGGGATTATGGTCGTGACCACCATCCCCGTTGTTTCACGGCATGGGCGACCGGCGGGGGCATCAAGCCGGGCGTCAGTCATGGCGAGACCGATGACTACAGCTACAACATCGCCAAAGATCCGGTCCACGTGCACGACTGGCAGGCCACCGCGCTCCACTTGTTAGGCGTCGATCACGAGCGCCTGACCTATAAATACCAGGGCCGCCGCTATCGGCTTACCGACGTCCACGGCAATGTGGTGAAGGAACTGCTCGCGTAGCGATGGCCGCTGCACGATCGGAGTGGGAGAAGGAATGCAACCATGAAGGGGCACGGGCGTCTCGCCCGCAGGGCTGATTTTTTCATTGTCGCCGACTTCAGCCGTCGTCATGGGTTGCGGTTGATTTCTCCGGCCTCACAGAGGCCGGCTACAACGCTGTAGCCGGGGTCTGAGACCCCGGTCGGATTGGCAGGATTGGAAACCTGAAGTACGATGAAAAAATCAGCCTTGTCTCGCCCGTGGCGAAAGAGATTTAAGATGGTTCAATGCCACGGGCGAGACATCCGTGCCCCTTTCATTTGCTGATCCTAAAGTTCGCCCGCGGTTTTGAAGTGCATCTTGGCCGCTTTGGGCAACGCGTCCTGGCCGCGATCGTCGAGGAGCCGCGTGGCTGCTTGCTTTACCAGCGATGACGCGCCTCGAGGCAAAACATAACCAAGCCGCCGGCTGCATTCGTCCATCCAGTCAATAAACCGCTCGCGGGCCAGAATCGAGGCCGCCGCAACGGCAACGTCGGCTTCGCCGCGCGTTCGCTGCTCGATCTCGATTTCGATCCCGCGCTTCGCCACCGCCCGCTCGAGCACGGTTTGGTGGGCAAACTGGTCGCTCAAGGCCCGCGAACACTCCGGCACATATCGCCGCAACACAGCGATGACTTCCGCGTGAGCCCAGGCGAGCAGGAAATTGAGACTGCGGAACTTCGCGTACAATTCGTTGTATTTTTCAGGGCCGAGACCCAGAACGTAGCAGTGCAGTCCCGGCGTCCCGCGGATGATGCCCGCGAGCTGGCGGACGCGTTGGTCGGACGCGATTCGTTTGCTGTCCATGACGCCGGCGTCCAGCAATGCGCGGGCAATCTCCGCATCGACATAGACACCAGCCACCACGAGTGGCCCGAAAAAGTCGCCTTTGCCACTCTCGTCGATGCCGAAATGCGGCTTGAACATGTCGGGCTTCAGTACCTCTTCGTAACCGAGTTCGGCCGCACCCAGCACTTGGGGTTCGAGAGTAAATTTGACAAACTCTTCCGTGCCGCGCCCCTGTACCAGCACCTTCGGCCCTTTCGGGTACACAGCGACATTGACCTTGTCCTTCGAGGCGAAAAACGCTGTGTGCTCGCGCTCGGAAAACGCAAAGCCGTCCCGCGCGAGAATCTCCCTCAGAAGGCTCGCTTGTTCCTGGGTGAGAGGACGGGTATAAGAAACGACGGGCTTCATGCTGACACAGGTTCAGAAACAACGCTTTCAACGCGCTCTTGTCGAATGGTTCACTAGCGAGGGCCGCGACTATCCATGGCGCCGCACCCATGATCCTTACGCCATTTTGGTCTCGGAGGTGATGCTTCAACAAACGACCATAGCCATGGTGCTCGATCGACAGTTCTTCGAAAGATGGCTCGAGGCTTTTCCGAATGTGCACGCTCTTGCCGCAGCGTCTGAGCAGAAGTTGCTGAAACTCTGGGAGGGTCTTGGCTACTACAACCGCGCCCGCAATCTACAGAACACAGCCCGCATTATTATCGAACGGCACGGCGGGGTTTTTCCCAGCTCGTTATCCGAAGTTCTGGCGCTGCCTGGAGTTGGCCGCTACACCGCAGGCGCGGTGGTGTCGCTGGCGTTCGATTACCCCGCGCCTGTTGTTGATGGGAACGTGGCGCGGGTTCTGGCGCGCCTGTTTAATTACCATCAGGAAGTGGATGCGCCGCCAGGGCAGAAACAGCTTTGGGCTTGGGCGGAATCGCTGATGCCGGCGCGCCGCACAGGCCGCTACAACTCCGCTTTGATGGAATTGGGCCAGCGCGTGTGCACAGTCACAGTGCCGGCATGCAGCGAATGTCCGGTGCGATGCTGGTGCCGGGCTGAGAATGCTGAAGCCCTGCCTGTCAAACGCACGCGTCGTAAGACCATTCGACTCGATGAGGCTGTTCTCCTGGCCCGTCAAGATGGAAGAATCCTGCTCGAGCAGGAAACTGGACCGCGCCGCCGAGGCCTGTGGAAACTGCCGGGAAAACACGAATCGACTTGCACAGAATTACTTTGGGAAGGGCGTTACAGCATAACCCATCATCGCGTGACGCTGCGTGTGTTTGCAGCGCCTGCCGTGGCGCGCGCAAGAGCCGGTCAAAAGTGGTTTAAGATCTCAGAGCTGATTGAAGTTCCGATGCCGAGCCCCTATCGGCGAGCGCTCGAAGCTTTGGGAGTGGCCGGTCCGTAGGCCACCGAGCCCAAACCTGGCCGTCCGGGCCCTTCTGGGCTCGCGCCATGGAGACCGCAGGTCCGCGACACAGCGGACTGAAAGTCTGCGGTACGATGCTCGAACCGCAGGCTGCGGCCTGCCGTGTCGCAGGTTTTCAGCCTGCTGCATATAACTCGAAACTTGAAACCCTCATCTGGCCGAAGCTAGAATTGTCTGCTGATCAGACGGACGAATCTTGGAAAAGGCCGACTGGCTGCTGCGAGCGCCCGTTGCTTAATAAAACGTCAGTCACTATCTGTGAGCTGGCCGCATCTTCTGCCGATCCTGATGGCCTCGTCCTTTGTGTAATAGGTGTCATATGGTGCGATGGCCACGCGAGGGCCCAATGGGTTCTTCAGGGGCCGACCACAATCGTCAATACGCCCGCACAGCTCGGGGTTCCAGGTTTCGAGACATTCGCGCAACGGTGTAAGGCCCGCGTAGTTGTCCGCGAGTTGGTCAAACGGGCCGTCGTAATAGCCATTGCAGTCGAGGCTTTGGCCGCGGACCGCGATGAGCCGTTTGCGCTTCTGTTCCTGGATGAAAACAAATCCCGTGCGGCAGCCCAGAATGACTCCGGCCGACAACTCACGCCACTGTTCGGCAACGTCCTCCTCCTCGTTCAAGAGCCAAACGAATCGACGACGACGCTGATCAAAAATCAGAAAAAAGCCCAATCCGCTCTCGTCGAAAGTTCGCTGCACAAATCGCTCACCGGAAGCGAGCGAAAAAAGCTGCGGCAGGTTTTGGTCCAGACGGTGCAGGTGAAAGCTGACGCTTTTTCCGCCATGAGTGGCCAGCCAGGTGAACGCGTCGCCTCCCTGCGCCAGCACGGGAAAGGTTTGCTGGCGTCGCAGCCGCTGCGCGTGGTTGGCGCCGGAAAAATCCTTCCATTCAGAATAGGCAAAATGAAGCAGCCCACGATCGCGCTGGCCCGGTGACAGCCGGAAGTTTCCTCGCAACTCGCGACCATCCGCCGCAAGTCTCCAATAAAAATAATTCTCGGTTGGGAGCACATTCGCTTCGGACGGCAAGCGCGAGAAGACGTGGTCGAATACGGCGGCGGTGTTCGTGAGATCAAGACCTCGAGCGTGCGCGGCATTCACTCCAGAGCATTGAAACGGAATTTCGGAATCCGGGCGCAGCGAAGAGTTACGCGCCCAGCACAGTGCCGGCGTCGCAAAGGGGGTGGCCTCGACTATCCCGGAGAAGGCGCATAGCAAAAAGAGGGCAGGTCTCATCACTTTGGCACGATGAGGGGCGGGCCAAGGACACCGGTGGACGACTGGGCGCGAATGGCCACGGCCTCGAAATCCGAGGGCAACGCGGCTTGCCTCACTGAAGCTGGAAGCACCTGGAAGAGCGGCCAGCGGCCACCACTGCGGATCTGCAACACCCACCACCGAATGCCCTCCATCGGCTGAAGCTGGACAATCCCACCCTCCCGTGACGCCACGGGCGCTGGGGGGGGTTGCTCCCAAGCCACGGACTCGCTGGGACGAGAGCTCTTTCCGCGTACGGCCCATTCTTCAACGTGGCAGCAATTCCGCCGCGATTCTGGCGCAATGCTTTGATCGACCAATGAACGTGGCCCGAAGGCTGACGCGATAATTGGCGGGCAAGGTCGATTTGCCGCACGATCTCATTGGCTGGGCGGCCGCGATCCTCGCTGCTCTGCACACGCGCGGTGCAGATTCCGGGCCACACATGCCGCCGGTTCGAGTTTTCGCTGTGCCACCAATGCAACAGCTTTGGGAAGCTCTGCTGCGGAGGATCAATGCGCCAATAAAGCTGAGGGGATAAATAATCGCACCAGCCACGCCGCAACCACGTGCGTGAATCGGCAGCCAGATACTCGAATGAGTCCAATCTGGCTTGAATGCCCTCCGGGGCGTCAGGACGCCAGATGCCGAATGGACTGATGCCCACCTTCACCGAGGGCCGGAGACTCTTCACGCTTGAATAAAGTGCACTGACGAATGCGTTGACGTTGCTGCGGCGCCATTCGGCGAGACCTTGTCCCCGTCCGTGGCGGGAAAACGTCGCGCCGTCAGGGAAGCCGCTGACGCCAAGTCCCAGCGTGCCGGAGGGCGGGTACGGGTAAAAGTAATCATCGATGTGGACGCCATCGATGTCATAGCGCCGGACGACATCGCGGATGACAGCCAGGGCGTGATCGCGCACGCCCGGTTCCCCGGGATCGAACCACTTGCTCCCCGCGAACCCGCGCATCCACTCAGGATGGCGGGCCCCCAGGTGCCGGCCGGCCGGCGGATATTTCGGACTTGCTTGCGCGCGGAAGGGATTGAACCAGGCATGCAATTCCAGCCCGCGCCGATGCGCCTCCTCGACGGCGAAGGCAAGCGGATCGTAACCAGGCGAGGACCCCATTTTTCCGCTCAGGAATGGCGACCACGGCTCGATGGATGACGCATAGCAGGCGTCTCCTGAGGGCCGGACCTGCAAAATGACCGCGTTGAGATGGAGCGACGCTGCAAGATCGAGCAGCACAAGCAGCTCTGATTTTTGTGCTGGCGCGGACAAACCAGGGCGCGAGGGCCAATCGAGATTATGAACCGAAGCGATCCATGCCGCGCGAAATTCACGGGGCGGCTCGAGGACGTTGTCAGCGCGCAATCCCGGCAGTGCTCCAAGAATTAGCAGAAGGGCCCGTCGCATGCACGATACCGCGGCTGTGCTGGGAGAGATCAGCATGCGCAGAATCGTGACACAAAGTACGCCCTACGGGCCTGGAGACAGAATGACTTTCAGGCGCAGAAAAGCGGTCGGCGCACTGCCGGCGTAGTCGGCGACCAGACTGGTTGCATCGTCAGAGACTACAGTGACATCGGTCGCGCTCCACGAACCCGCGGCGAGTGTTGTCGACGCCTCGATTTGAAAAGCGAGGCTCGTATCCGAAGCCGCCCCGACTCCTTTGCCTACGGTGATTCGCGGTTTTCCCCCGGGCCCGATACTGACTTGCGGCAGTACCGACACATCGGCCTCCAAAGGATTTCCGCCCAGCGCATATTCCAGGACATTGATGATGCCATCCCCATCCGAGTCTACGGTGCGTGCGCCCAAACCCGGGAAACCAGCCGCCCAGGCATCGTAACCAGTCAAAGAAATAACGTTGGTGGCGCCGGGAGTCGGGGTCTGGGCGACGAAAGCCGCGGGCGCAAAGGCTGTTGTGGCGTCGGGACGGCGGGCCAGGGCCTCGGTGTTGTTGGACGCCCCTTCATCGGCCTGCGGCTTGCCAGGCGTCAGGACGCCGGTGAGGCCTGTATCTTCAGGATCCGCGGTCCCATAAACCACCGCGTCGAAAAGATTGGTTGCCGTGGCGGCGGTGTTGTTAGGAAAATTTGCCGCGGCATCCTTGTAAATGGCCACGGCGTCCGCCCCGTTTTGCAGGATGTCACTGCTGATCGGGAAACCCACATTGGGCACTCCGCTGCTGCCGATGACAAAAAATCCCTGAGCGTTCGTGGACTTGCCCGCAAGATCAATGGTGAGATAAGACGCATCGTTAATATTGCCGTTGAAGAGCACCACGATGAACCCATCGAGCGAGCGGTTTCCGATGCCCCCATCGTAAAGCTCGATGAATTCCCCAGTGTCGTTCCCAGCCTGATCCGAATCGATTTCATTGATAAACAGCGTCTCCAGAGGCAGGTCGCCGTCGTCCTGGACTTCGAGGGTGTCGCCTGTGGTCAGAAACCCAGTACCGGTGACGTTAAAAGTCACCGTTTGGGTGCCATCCTCGGCGGTGTCATTGACCGCGTTGATGGGCACGCTAATTGAAGCCTGCCCCGCCGGAATCACAGCCACACTTTGCGCGGGGACAGCCTCCGTTGGATCATTCGAGGAAATTGCCACCGTCAAGGCGCCCGAAAGCGGCGCGGGACGGGTAATCGTAAGTGTCGCCGCGTTGGTTCCGGCGCTTTCGATGATGGACGCCGGATCCGCAGAAACCACGAGCGACTGCGAGACAGAACAGAAAGGGCCCAGATTGGTCCGCGTGCCCGGGGAATATGGATTTCCCCCCGAACCCGGCGCGCTGCTATGCAAGACGTAACCGGTGCCAGTTAAATCGGGATTGAGATTCTGGGAAGGAATGCTGTCCTCGCCTCCGATGGCGCCGTAAGTGGCGCCGGCCACGTCCACATTGGCCAGGTCCCGGATGCTGATTATATCCCCCGCGTCGTTCAGCCCGAGACCAAACTCGTTTGCGCCATTGGCCTTCTGCACCCACGCGTTGCCAAATTGCGCTCCAATGCCTTCCGCTACTCCGCCTCCCCCGAATAGCAGCAGCGCACAACCTGCCGGAAGCACCGTGCCGGCAGGAAAGATATGCCGCACCTGCGCCGAATCGGCCAGCCCCGCGGAATCGAATACTTTGAATCCGCTGAGATCGATGCTCGAAGTTCCGGCATTGACCAACTCGATAAACTCGTCAAACCCGCGGGTCTGGTTGCTGCCGTCGCCATTGGTGTCACCGACACCAGTCGCGTGAAACTCATTCACGACCAGTCCCGCCGGATCGCCCTCATCGGTCACTTGCAACGACTGGCTGCCCGGCGTGTAGCCGGACGCTGACACCCTGATCACAGCAAACTGCGTCCCGTCCGGAAAAGTGTCATTGACGATGTCGATGGGAAAAGAGGTCGACGTTTGACCCACCGCGATTTGCGCGGCAATCGGCATCGAGGCCTCCGTCGGATCGTTGTTCGTGATGGTGACATCGAGAGATTCATCGGTCGGACCCGTCCGCGTAATCGTGCCTATCACCGCGCCGGATCCCGCGTTCTCGGCCACTGTATTGACGCTCAGTTGCAGCGTCAGGCCGACGTTCGGCGCGTTCGCCCCGCCCGGCGTCGGAGGATTGATCGTTTGAAAGATCACCATCTCAAAACCGTCTCCCCCGTCAGGAGTGCGCCCAAGCGACCCCGTCGATGGATCGTGCTTCATCGATTGGCCGGTCAGCCTTAGTCCATTGAGCAATTCGACGTCGTCTCCACTGAGAGCTGCCCCACCGTCGTAAACGACGGCATCCCAGAGGATGACTGTGTCGGGAAGCTCGGCGACCGAAGTTCCGGCAGGCACGTCGGCTGGATTCCCTTTAAAAAGCGCCACCGCATCACCTTCTGCAGCGCCCGTTGAATCCGAGCCGTTTTGAAGCCATCCGCTTGTCTGAGTTAAAATTATGCCCGCGAAACTCTCCATGCCTGGTGAGCCAACTACGAAATATCCATTCGCGTTGGTCTGGTAACCGCTAAGATCAAGGGTGCGGTAGGAGGTATTCACGCTGCCATTAAACAAAACCAGAAACCAACCATCGAGTGACGAGTTTCCTGCGCCGCCATCGTAAAGCTCGATGAATTCAGCCGCGTCAGTGCCTGGTTGGTCGGCATCGAGTTCATTGATGACGAAGATGGGTTCGCCTTGAGCGGCGCCCTTTGGCGCGGACGCGGCGAGGCTGCCGAGCAGAACACAGATCGAGATTGAGGAAGGGATGCCATTCATGGGGAGGGGAGTCGAACAGAGTGGCTGAATTTAGCGACCACCTGGCTGGAAACGAAACGTTTTTTGCGAACGAAAATGACGTGATTTTTTTCGCAAGACTACTCGGCATTATGGCAATCGCTGCCAGCGCGGTGTTTCGATGGGTGGCTCGGGAAGAATGCTGGGTGCGTTTGCGGTTGACGGATGGTCAGCTGTCGCCTCTGTGCCGGAATGAAAATCCGGCGCCCGATTCTGGTCTGGCTGGCGATTCTCGCGACAGCGGTGTCAATAGCTGCGGCAGACCCGTCCCCTGCCACCAGGGCCCCGGGCGATCCCGATCTCGCCATTCAAGGAGAATACGAAGGCAAGCTCGACGAAGATAAGTGGGGGGTACAAATCATTGCCATGGGCGACGGAAAGTTTGACGTGGTCGCGTATGTCGGTGGTTTGCCCGGCGCAGGCTGGGATGGCGAACGCGAGACACTCTTGCAGGGAACCGGCGAGTGCAAGAACGGCAAGGCGTCCCTCAAAGCTGACCGCTTCAGCGGTGTGATCGAAAAAGGCGTTCTGCAAGTGAGCGAAAACGGGGTGCTGCTCGGCACGCTAAAACGCACCGAGCGCACGAGTCCCACTCTCGGGGCCAAACCGCCGGAGGGCGCACTCGTTCTGTTCGACGGAAAAGACACTGATCAGTGGAAACAGGGCCGCATGACAAACGATGGACTGCTCATGGCAGGCGCCACCACCAAAGCCGAGTTCCAAAGCTTTTCCGCGCACGTGGAATTTCGCACGCCGTTTCAGCCGAAGGCACGTGGTCAGGGGCGCGGGAACAGCGGCTTCTATGCGCAAGGGCGTTACGAAGTGCAGGTGCTCGATTCCTTCGGTCTGAAGGGTGAGAACAACGAGTGCGGCGGCCTTTATTCAATCAAGGCGCCCGACCTCAATATGTGTTTGCCGCCGCTGCAATGGCAAACGTTCGACATCGACTTCACCGCCGCGCAGTTTGACTCAAGCGGGAAGAAAACCAAAAATGCCCGCTTCACGGTGAAGCATAACGGCGTTCTCATTCACAACGAAGTCGAGGCCGATCATTCCACCACGGCGGCGCAAGGCGGCGAGGCACCGGCTCCCGGCCCGATCAATTTGCAGGACCACGGCAATCCGGTCGTTTATCGCAACATCTGGGTCGTTGCCAAATAGCGATCTCGCGCGGCATCGGCTCTCGATGTGGAACGCCTGCCATGATCTCGAATTTCGATTTCCCAACAGCCATCGCGCACGGCACGAGAGCTCTCGATGAGTTGCCCGGGCGCCTTGCAGCCATGGGCGCGCGACGGCCGCTTATTGTGACCGATGCCGGCGTCCTCGAAACTGCGGCGTTTCGTCTGCTGCAACAGGCGCTGCCGGTGGAAGCCCCGGTCTTTTCCGAAGTTCATTCGAACCCTGCGGCAGCTGATGTCGACGCGGCGGCGGCAGCGTTCCAGCGAGGTGGCTGCGACAGCGTGATCGGATTCGGCGGGGGCAGCGCACTCGATGTGGCGAAGATTGCCCGGGCCGGGGTGGCAAAAGGCGCATCGTGGAGCGAACTCACGTCGGAAAATGACGCCGGAGACTTCGCGCCGTTCGTGGCCATCCCCACGACCGCCGGGACCGGCAGCGAAGTCGGGCGCAGTGCCGTGATCACCTTTGGCCGAGCCAAGCGCGTCATCTTCCATCCTGCCCTGCTCGCGCGTCTCGTGATTCTCGACCCGCAGGTCACCACGGGCCTTCCGCCCAAGCTCACGGCGGCCACCGGGGCCGACGCGCTGGTCCATTGCATCGAGTCATTCACCTCGCCAGTTTTTCATCCGCTCTGCGACGGCATCGCCCTTGAAGGGGCACGGATCGTCCATCACTTCCTTCCGCTCGCCATGGCTGACGGCAACGACCTCGAAGCCCGCGGCATGATGTTAATCGCTGCTGCCATGGGCGGCATTGCGTTTCAAAAAGATCTCGGAGCCGTACATTCGCTCTCCCATCCGCTGTCCGCGCATTTCGGGCTCCACCACGGCCTCGCCAATGCGCTCTGCCTTTTGCCCGTCATGCGCTTCAATGCCGAGCGGAAACCGGGATTGTATCGCCGCATTGGCGCGGCGCTGGATCTGCCGGACCACGCAGACGATTCGGTAATCGGAGCCATGGATGACCTGCTGAACCGCATTAGCCTCACCGGCGGCCTGCGCACCCACGGCGTGGATGAATCCGCACTCGACACCCTGGCCGACGCCGCCTTCGCCGATTCCTGTCACGCCACCAATCCAGTGCCCGTGACGCGCGATGATTTGAGACAACTTTATTTGGCGGCACTTTGAACCAGCATTCGTCGGCGGATTTCACAGATGGTCTGGTCTGCCTTTTATCCGTGTCATCCGCGCCATCCGTGGTTCATTTCGGCGTGTACGCACCCTGAACCATGCTCGATCAACTGAGGTCCTCGTTCGTTAACGGTAGTTTTCTTTTCGCAGGCGGCCACAGTTTGCGCGAGTTGATCAATCCCGCCACTGAAACTTCCTTTCATGAGGTTGCGGATGCGAATGCGCCTGACGTGGATACCGCGGCTGAAGCAGCTCACTCGATTTGGGAAAACGAATGGCGCGATAGCGCACCGGGCCGGCGATCGGAATTACTGCACCGGCTGGCCAACTTGATCGAGGCGAAGGCAGCGCAGATTGCCGAATTGGAGTCGCGGAGCATGGGAAAGCCGATTGCCGCTGCTCGGGACGAGGTGCTTATGGGAGCGCGCACCTTTCGCTACTACGCCGGGGCGTTGCTGATGCCATCCGGTGAAACGATTCCGGTTTCACGCGGCGGCCTCGATTTCACGCTGCGCCAGCCGCTGGGCGTGATCGCGTGCATTGTTCCCTGGAATTATCCGTTCGCGATTGCCTGCTGGAAGGTCGCGCCAGCATTGGCCGCGGGCAACTGTGTCCTCCTCAAGCCGGCCGCACCATCGCCGCTCGGCGCGCTCGCCCTCGGTCAACTCGCCATCGAGGCCGGCCTGTCCGCCGGCGTCCTGCAAGTGATCTGCGGGACTGGCGGTGAGATCGGAGACGCTTTGGTCACGCACCCGCGAGTGCGGAAGGTTTCGTTCACTGGCTCGACGGAAACCGGGCGGCGGGTGATGGAGCTCGCCGCACGCGATTTCAAACGCCTCTCGCTCGAACTCGGCGGAAAGAGTCCCAACATCGTTTTTGCCGACGCGGACCTCTCCGCCGCGGCTGACAGCGCTCCGCTCTCGGTCTTCGACAACACCGGGCAGGACTGTTGTGCACGATCCCGGATATTCGTCGAGCGAGGCATCTTTGATGAATTCGTCGATCGCTTCATTGCCGCCACACTAAAACTCCGCGTCAGCGACCCAGCCGACGAAACCACAGAACTCGGCCCACTGGTGTCGGCAGGTCATCGGGATCGAGTCGAACGTTTCATTGCCGATGCCCGCAGTCGCGGACGAACGATTGCCTGTGGCGGCGACCGTCCCAAAGACAAAGGCTTCTATCTCAACCCCACGATCATCACCGGCGTCGAAACTGACGACCTCTGCTGGCGCGAGGAAATTTTCGGGCCGGTCGCGTGTGTCCGGCCGTTCGATGACGAGGCCGAAATGATCCGCGAAGTCAACGACTCGCCGTATGGCCTCAGCGGGTCAATTTGGACACGAGACCTCGAGCGCGCTCTGCGCGTCGCCCGCCGCATCGACTCCGGCGTGCTCAGCATCAATAGCCACAGCAGCGTTCACGTCGAAGCCCCCTTCGGCGGTTTCAAGCATAGCGGCCTCGGTCGCGACCTCGGACGGGCAGCACTCGAAGCGTGCACGGAAATTAAGAATATTTACATTGGTTCGTAACCAGCGAGGCAGCGGCGCTCTCAGAGCGCCCATCATTTTTGTTGCTGTGTGAGCGGTCTGCGCAGCTTATCGGACTTGGACAAGGGCGAGCTACGATTTTCGCCAGTCAAGGACGACCGGCCAAGATGGCCGGACTACGCACAGGTAGGCTTCCCCGTCACCATCGCACGTCGGACAGGCTGTGCAGAGCGTCCGCGCCTTTCTGATTGGTGGTCAGGCGGGCCCACAGCCGAGCGCTCCCGCCACTTCCGGGGATCTTGTGAGCAGTGAAACACGGAATAAATCGTGATGTTATCGCTGGCAGGTTCGTAAAAAACCTCGAAGGGAAAACGGCGTATCAGCGCACGCCGAAACTCATCGCTAGCGACGGGATACATAAGCGGATGGCGCTGGATGTTGCTGACACATGGCTCGACACAACGCAGAAAATCCTCGCCCAAACCGGGCTCCCGTTCCTCATACCAGTTGTAGGATTCCGTGACATCATTGTCGGCCTCCGGAGTAAGAATGACACGCTCAATGATGTTGCGCGCGCGCCCGCTGTTTGACTTGTTCCCAAGTGCGTCCCGAAGCGGGGTGCTGAAGAAATCGCTCCTTGCGGCGGCGTAATTCGTCACGCTTCCAATCGGGAACGGGAAGATCAGCATCCTCTTGTGCGATGCTGTCCCAAAAGTCTGCGACAAGCTGAAGACGTTCAGCACGGCCGAGTTTGAAGAGCGGGGCGAATTCGGTGCTCATGATAGAAGAATTACGGGCTTTTTCGGCGTTATTCAACGACACCTGCTGCATTAATTTGGCGTTGCAATTCCCACCTCGCCGAGGCTGAGACTGTCTACCTGTTCATGCGGAAGAATTTCAGATAAGCCCGCCAGGCTGCTTCGAGCTTAATCTTCTAATCGCATACTCTCTTTTCTGAGGCCCGAGTCGACCGGTCACGAGTCGACCGGGGTCAGGTTGAGGATTTTAGCATTGCCGATGCAGGAGATGCCGGTTATGTGGGGACTTATGGCACGTCCATTACGAGTTGAGTTCGCCGGAGCGGTTTATCACGTGATGAGCCGCGGC
>JBPCQC010000008.1:0-74661 GCA_050998515.1 Verrucomicrobiales bacterium | reverse complement strand
CAAGATGCCCGAGGTACGCGCAGGCGGGACGCCTGCGTCACTTTAAATCCGACCAATGCGTAAGTCCGACAGGCTGGGCGCGCCGATGAGTCTCAGGCGCGGCTCGGGCCTGATCCAATCAGCGGCGGGGTTCGCCGCTGTGTCCTCCAGGCTCCCAGCCGGCGCCTGATAAACATCGGCCAGCGGCCGATGCCACTTTAGATGATGTGCTCATAGCCGGCGAATTCGGTCCATGCGGCGCTGGAAATGGCCCGCGATCAGGCGTCATGGTCGCTGCTGAATTCTTCCCGCACCGCTAATGTTCTTATCTACCGCTTTTGGGTTGCCGGAATAGGTGAGCGCGCCGGCTCCTGAAATGGACGCATTCAGAGTGTCGGTAACGGTAATGTAGCCAAACGAAGCGCCGGTAAGTGATAACTTTGCGGTCTGTGTCTGGAGGAATTTCGCATTGAGCTTGCTGGCTCCTGACAGGTTCGCTTCCAAATTCGTAACGGAGCCATCAACGGTGATGTCCGACGCACCATTGGCTTCAAGTTTCAGGTCCTGGCCTGAAAGCTGACTCGCCGTCAAATTGTTGGCTCCATTCAATTGCACGTCCGTCAGAGAGGCGGTCGAGAGAACAATCGTAATGCCTTTGGTTGGCGCCAGATTTTCCTCCGATTCAATTCGCAGACGGTTTTCGCCCACAATCGTCTTAATCAGCGGAAGAAGGTTCTGATCGGTGGAAATAGTGAGCGCCGGTTTGCCGCTGGACCAATTCACCCGGTAAGCGCCGTTGACCACCAGCGTGGAAACTTCAGAAATCGGACGCTCCTCAGTTTTGATGGTCCCATCGCCTTTGATCCCGGGGCGGGAACATCCAGCGATTACAGCGATGGCTGCAATGGGTAAAATCGCTATTCGGCTCATGATTGAGATTGAATTCTCCGGCGAGACTTCAAAAAAGGTGGAGTGAAACTATGAGGAGGCAAGCCAGGTCGCCTTGGCAATTTACCTTGCGATTTCGCGCACTTTGGCGCTGGCTTGGCGGCCTCCTGGTTTCATTCTGCTGATGCGATGAGCGAGATCACTTCACTCGCCATTGCCCTCGGTGTAGGCTTGCCGGTGGGATTGCAGCCGGAGGCGGTGGATGATCCTCACGCTGGGGAGCGAAGAGATTCCTGGTAAGAAAAGCATTCTGCCTGTCTCGTCTGGCGAGCTTTCAGCCGGCACGTCATCCATCGGTCCTCCCTCACCAAACCATGGGTCCACAACTCGCATTTCGCTGGCCACGCTCCACTGGCCAGGCCATCTACGCGATTCTTACGGCGGGTCTGGTGTCTGGAATTGTGATCTCCCTTCCGCTGTGGCTCACCGGGCGTGACTTCCCTCATTTGCCATGTGCGGAATTCCTGGCTCCGTTTCCTCAGCCGTGGGATGCTGTTTTTCTGGGTTTGACCTTATCGATCCTTGTCGTGTCGGCATTCCTGCCCGAAAACCGGACGCTAGCTGCTGCCGGGTTTGCCGGGTGTGTTCTGTTAGGTCTGCAAGATCAATCACGCTGGCAGCCCTGGTTTTATCAATACCTCTTGATGCTCGCCGCTGCCGCGGCGGCGAAAGACCGTGATCGCCCCGCCCTTCTCGCGCTCTTTCGGTTCATCATCATTTGTGGGTACTTCTGGAGCGGATTCCACAAACTGGGGCCGGGTTTTCGAAACCTCGTTGCCCACGGTATTATCGATCAGCTCACGCCAGCCTGGCCGGAGTGGGCGCTCACAGTCGCGCGTGGCACTGGACCGTGGATTCCCTGGCTCGAGATGGCCGTCGCCGCCGCCCTTTGTTTTCGGCGCACTCGCCGCATCGGGGTCGTGTGCGCTGTCTCGACCCATTTACTGATTCTTTTGGTGCTCGGTCCGCTCGGCAAGAAGGCAAACCCGGTCGTCTGGCCGTGGAATGCGGTCATTATCGCCTTGGTCATCCTGCTTTTCTGGAAGCCCCAAACATCGGGCTGGAAGGGCCTGTTCGAGCGCGGATTTAGAGTGCCCGCACTCACCTGCATTATCCTGGTTGCCCTCATGCCGGGGCTTTCGCTGACTGAAAAATGGGATCGCTACTTTTCCTTCCATCTCTATTCGCTATTCGGGTACGGATCGACGTTTCCTCGTCATAGTCGACCAAAACGCGGCTCGAGCTTTGCCCGCCGCCTATCAGCGCCACTTGAGTCCCTCGACGGCTGCACACAATCTGCAGGAACTGCGCTTCTTCGAATGGACCCTCGATGAACTCCGAGTGCCGTTCCCGACTGAGAAACGAACGATCCTCGCCATGGGAAGAAAACTCGCGGCGATGGATTTCGCGGATGAAGGAGAGGTTCTTTTCTACACCGATTTCCGTTTCCTGCTCGATAAACGCGGTTGGGACATCTATACTCCGCAGGAAATGATGGCCCTGCGTGACATCCCGCCCCTGCGCAGGAAATTCGTGCCGCCGCCGAAATGAATATCCGCAGCGAGGCCATTCTCCGCGCTCAGCCGCCGGCGAATCCGGCAAACTCCGCGTACCAGATGACAAACGCGGGGCCGTAGAAGACCCACAGCGCAGCCCCGAGGGCGAGATACGGGCCGAACGGGATGCGGGCGGCCCATTCGCGATGGCGCGCGGCAATCATGAGCAGCGCGACCAAACTGCCAATGATGCTCGCCGCAAAAAGCGTGAAGAGGATTCCCTTCCAGCCCAAAAAAGCGCCGACGAGGGCCATGAATTTCACATCGCCGAGTCCCATGGCCTCGCGCGGCACGACGGCATAAGTCGTCGTGCCAGCCAGATGCTTTATGTCTTCGAGCCGCCAGGTCGCCGGCGCGCCCACCTGGGGTTCCCAATGCACGCTGTCTTCAGTTAACGTCAATTCGCCCGCCCCACCGTCTTCGCCATCGACCCGGAACCCCTGGCAGGCCATCTTCAGCCGATCGGTCTTGCGGAAAAAAATGTCCGTCCATAGGTGGCTCGAATCTCCGATCTTCACAATCGGCTCCGGCTCGCCTTCCGGCTGCGTGATCTCCCATTCGGTCGGTTCCGCGAATCGATACCTCAGGCGTCCAAAGGCAAATTTGCCGAACTGCACGACGAGCCAGACCAGAGCGAAGCCGGCGACGGCGCCGCCCACGGAATGGGCGAGATTAATCCAGCGCGACTCACCACGCTCGATCATCCACGGAAAAACAACGCTGCACAGGATGCCGGCGGCGGTGCCCCCGTAAGTGATCTGATCGGGGATGATCATGTGATCAAAGTCAATGTACGTGGCGGCGACACAGAAGCTGAGAAAAATCCAGAGTGGCATCACGCGCCATGGTTCATGGCGGAACCACAAATAGGTCAGCAAAAAGAGTGTGGCCGTGACCAGTTCGACCAAAAGATAGCGAGGTGAAATGGGTGACCGGCATTTTGCACATTTTCCGCGCAGCACCACCCAACTGAGCAGCGGAAGATTGTGATACCAGGGAATCGCAGCCTGACAGGCCGGGCAGAACGAGCGCTTGGGGTTGGCCACCGAAATCGAACGTGGCAGGCGATAAATGACCACATTCAAAAAAGAGCCAATGCAGGCGCCCAGAATGAATGAGAATGCCGCCAGGGTCAGTTGCAGCGTCGGATTGCTTTGCCAAAAACCGTGAGACATTCTAATTTATCTGAAACGAAAGCTTATGCGGATTGTTTTGAAAGGGAAAACTCTCTGCCAGCGGGGGCCGGCATCCAGTATCTACGCCCGTCCTTCCAACCATCGAGAGCTGTTTGGGTCTTGAATCGCGAATTTTCGGGCATAAACCCGGAGCGTGCATAAGAGCCCACTGTTTGTGTTCATTCGCCTCCACCCGCGGTTTCTCCGCATTGTTCTCAGCACTGCGCTCATCGGCTTTTTCTCAGGTTGTTCTCACCCCCGTCAAGTCAGGCGCGCGGAGCGTCTTGACGTCACTGGAATCAAGGAAAAGGCTGCGGCATTTGGCTTGGTCAGTATTGTGGATGTGGATCCGACCATCCTCGTGGACCTTCACTACGCCACCAAAAACAACATCCTCAGGCGGGCGATCTATCCGCCTGAAATGCCTTGTTTGCTGAACCGGCAGACGGCGCGAAAGTTAAAAACGGCGCAGGCATTTTTGCGCGGCCACGGCTGTGGCCTTCGGATTTGGGATGCGTATCGGCCGCCCGAGGCCCACCTGCATTTGTGGCGGGCCCATCCGACTGGTCTCTTTGTGTCTGACCCCCGCTCGGGATGGTCAAAGCATTGTTATGGCCGCGCCGTCGACGTCACACTGGTCGACCTGGAAGGCCGCGAGCTCCCGATGCCCTCGAAGTTCGACGATTTTTCGAACAAGGCTTATTTCGTTTACTCCGGAACCCATTCGAAAATCGGCGATCGTTTGCGGCTCTTGCAACGCGCGATGAAAGCGGCCGGCTTTTCGTTTCTTGATACCGAGTGGTGGCACTTCAATGATGCATTGCTCGGCGAGCAAATGCCCGGGGAACCGATCGCGGGATACTCGCTGGGTTTGAGTCTGCCGTAGATGCCCTCGACGAGGGGCAAGCTCGCGGCCAAAGTGTTGCGATGAACGAACTTCGGGCGGAAGCCGAAAAGATTGTGCGCCGTCTGCGTGAAGGCGGCCACGAAGCGGTTTTCGCTGGCGGCTGCGTGCGTGACCTCTTGCGCGGTGTTTCGCCGCATGACTACGACATCGCCACCAGCGCCCGGCCGTCAGAAGTTGAGCGGATTTTTCCGCATTCGCTATCGGTCGGTGCGCATTTCGGCGTCATGATCGTCAAATCAGGAAGCGGGGCCTTCGAAGTGGCAACCTTTCGCGAAGACGGCCTGTATCTCGACGGCCGCCGGCCTGAAGACGTCCGCTTTTCCGATGCGCAGCGGGATGCGCAACGGCGCGATTTCACCATCAACGGACTGTTCTACGATCCGATTGAAGACCGTGTGATCGACTACGTGGGCGGGCAGCGGGATCTGGAAGGCCGCGTGCTGCGCGCGATTGGCGATGCGAAGGCGCGGTTTTCCGAGGACCATTTGCGCCTTATGCGCGCGGTGAGGTTTGCCGCGGTGCTCGATTTTACGATCGAGGGCGCCACTTGGGCGGCTCTCAGTGAGGCGGCACCGAGCATCCGGCACATCGCGGAGGAACGTGTCCGCCAGGAGTTGGTGAAGACGCTGGAACACCCGCGCCGCGTCTCCGGCTTTGATCTTCTCTGTGAAAGCGGATTAATGGAGCACATCCTTCCGGAAATCATCGCCCTCAAGGGGTGCGAACAGCCGCCCCAATTTCATCCCGAAGGGGACGTTTTCGTGCATACCCGGCTCATGCTATCGAAGCTGCCCCCCGAAGCTCCGATTGCGCTGGTGCTGGCAGCCCTGCTCCACGACATCGGCAAACCGGCCACCCGTTGTTGGGACCCGCTGGCTCAACGTTTCCGCTTTAATGAGCACGACAAAGTTGGCGCTCGGATGACCGAGGCCATTCTGCGGCGTCTTCGCTTTCCAAACTTAATAACAGACGCGGTGGTCGAAATGGTCGGGCAGCACATGGCGTTTATGAACGTGCAGCAGATGCGAACGTCGAAACTCCGGCGCTTTATGGCGCGCGACACATTTGCCCATGAGCTCGAGTTGCACCGGGTGGACTGTCTGGGCAGCCATGGCCAACTCGACAACTATGAATTTCTCGAAGCCAAACTCGAAGAATTCGCGCGCGAGCCGTTGATACCGCCGCGGCTGGTGACGGGTCACGATCTAATGGAAGTGGGTATCCCGCCCGGACCTCAACTCGGAGGGTTGCTCAAGGAAATCGAGTCACGCCAGCTTGAGGGCACCCTGCGCACAAAGGACGAAGCCCTCGCCTGGGTGCGCGGGCAGCGCGAGCAGTCCGCAATTTAAACCTGCGATTTCGTGGGGCGATGCTTCGAGCTTGCCATCCAGTGAATCGCGAGCTGGGAGCGCTGGGATCTCGCGCCACTCGCCGCCATCGTGAGCCGGCGTTGCGCCTGACCGCTGCTGGCGTATCAATGGACCCATGGCATCGCCAAAGCTGACAGACGAACAAAAAGCGCAGGTCGCCCAATGGGTGGCCGAGGGCGCACACCTCAACCAGATTCAGGATCGATTGAAGGATGATCTGGGTATCACACTCACCTTCATGGAAACCCGATTTCTAATTTCCGACCTCGGCCTCGAGTTACAGCCGTCGTCCGCCGACGCCGGGCAGGCAGGCGACAAAGAGGCCGGGACGCTGATCGGTGAGGAAAAATCTGAAGAGTGGGCGGCAGAGACAACTGACGGCTCGTTTTCCCCGACGGCGGAGCCGCCGTCATCATTGGGTGCGCCCGCTGGCGCCGGTTCAGCCAAAGTAGTGCTCGATGAACTCGCCGTGCCCGGCGCTCTGGTCAGCGGAAAGGTGACATTTTCCGACGGCCAGACAGCAACCTGGTATCTCGATCAGTTGGGACGCCTGGGTCTGGGTGGAGTGGATCGCGCCTACAAACCACCCCCGGCTGACATGCCTGCCTTCCAGCGCGAATTGCAAACGCTACTGCAAAGGGCCGGTTATTAGCTTCGAGCCCTCCCCGAAACTTGCCTCCGCCTGGCCGCTCATTTGCTCGTGCCAGACGCAGAAAACCTTGGGAGAAATTTCACTGGGCTTGATTTCGCTGCGGCCGCCCCAAAAAACATTTGTGTAGAGAATGGGGATTCCTTCTTCAACGAGGTGACGGTCGATGGCGGCCTTATGGGCGAGGACACGATCTTTTTCCTGGCCGTGAATGACCCCCATGATGTTCACGTCGCCAAACCTTGGTCCGCCCTCCCGCCAGTAACAGTGCGTCATGCAGGTGTGACGGCCTACTTCGCCGCCCGCTTTCACCTCCATTCCCTTGGGAACCGCCCAATGAAACAGCCCATTAAATCGCGTGACCCGCTGCCCACTCGCGGAGGGTTTGACGTGCTCGAGAAATGTCGAGAATCGACCGAGGAGTTTCTTTGACTCGAGGGCCTGGCACACTCGAACAAATTCCTCTCGGCTGACCCCCGCTACCGCCGCCCTGTGCCGCCATGGATCCGCCACGATTTCCTGGGGGTTGAGCTCATCTTTCAAAGCCAAAAGCACGTTCCATTCGAGAGACGAAAGGGGCACCGGGTCCGTCGGGATCATTCGCGCCGGTTCCGTCGCGCGATCTCCGGGATCGATGGTCTTGCGCCGAACGTGGCCGACCCCCAAAGCAAAAATCCCTTTGGCGGGCAGAAGCACGAAATCGCTGGCGCCGGTCAGCCGCTGCAAAACGCGAGCATGGCGTTCGAGGGACTCCCCGATCGGGACCTTCAAAGTCGTCCACAACCGGTAATCAGCCCCGGCAATGTCCCGATCAGTCGAGCGCGTGACGACATGTCCGCTAAAAGGGTCGCGCTCGAACATGAAGTCGAAAGTGCGATCCAACGACGCGGGATCAACTCTCCAGGCGCACAGGGCGCCATGGGCGAGCTTGGTCGAGTTCAACGTTTGCCGCACGCGGCGAATCACGCCGCCTTCGAGCATGGCGCGGATGCGCGAAAGCACGGTATCGAGATCGAGTCCTGATTGGCGTGCTATCTCATGGAAAGGGTCCGCATGAAAGCCCTGCAAGCGGTCTTCGGACACCGCAAGAATGCGGGCATTGGTCGGATCGCTGTGTTCGACAGGAGTAATGCCAATCATCAATCCCGCACTTTTGCCGAAGGATCGAACCAAGTCGAACGGCGAAATGGGTTCGCTGTTCGCGGTTCACGCGCTCCCGATGTCCGCAACCCGCTGCGTTGAATTTAGCCCTCAACCGCCGTAAGCTGCCCTCCAGCACATGCACACCACGTTTCAAGGCCGCGGCGCCCAGCGCGGCAACAGTGCGACGCCGATTATCGTTTTCTTCGGCATCGTCATCCTGAGCGTCATATTTTTCTTCGTGCTCACGCTGCCGCGCCAAATGGCGCGCAAGCGACAGGCGGCCAACCAACCCGTTCCCGCGGCTGTGCCCGCTGCAACGGCTTCCGAAGAAACAGCACAGCCGCAGAGCGAAAAACCGGTGGACATCCCTCTGGCTATTCCGGCTCGTTTTGCAAGTCCCCGTTCTTTTGTGCAAACGGTGGCCGCGCAACTTACAGCGGGAGACGCGAAGAAAGCCGCCGAGCTTTTGGGCAGCGAAGCGTTGGCAGGTGAAAGGGGTGTGTTTTTCGAAACGGTATTTGGCACGGCCGGGTTTCGCCCCGCCCCTGGAAATTCGCTGCAGGAAATCGGCGACGTGGGCGAGTTGTACCGATGGGCCGTGCTTTTGGGCGACGCCGGAAAGAGTGCCGCGCCGCCTTTGATTCCGCCGTCGAGCGCTGAGGCCCTTGCCAACACCGGTGCCGCCGAAGGTGTTCCTCCTTCGCCACTGGACGCCGAACTGGCGTTGCGGCCCCCATCCTCGACCGCTGTGCCGGACGTCTCCAGCTCCGACTCCGCACCTCGTGCCATCGTCCGACCCCGAACGGCACCCGCCGGTGCTTCCCCCAGTGCTCTCTCCGACGACGCGCTGACATTTGAAATCGACGTTACGCGTGATCTCGACCGAGGATGGAAAGCTGCGGCCGTCCATTTTTCAGAAGCGTTGCGAAACCGGATCGGCGAGCGCCTGGGAGCGGACCAGGTTCCGGCGGCTCTGGCCAGTTCCGAAGAGGAAAAAGACGATCCCCTCAAAGTTGCGGCTCGTTTTTTGAAAGCGGTGCTGGCGCAGGATTACGCTGCCGCGCGTGGGGTGACTGCCATCGAAAAGGTAACGCGCGAAAAAGTGGCCGGGCTTTGCATTTTGTTCGAGGAGGGTGATTACCATGTGGCGCTGAATCGCCCGCTCAGCGCCACCGTCGCGGGAACAGATTCCGCGTGGGTCATCGTTAAAGTTCACTCGACCCGCGACGCGCAGGACTCGGATTTCGGCATCGAGCTCCAGAAAACCAATGCGGGTGCCTGGCAGGTGGCAGGGCTTAATTTTTCCAAGCTTCTCGCCTCGTACATGAAATTGGCCGGGGCAGCCGGCGGCGCGGCTTACATGCCGATCGTGCAAAACCCAAACGGTGGCGAGTCGTTAGTAGTGTATTTTGATTTCAATGAAGCGGGCCTGGTGCCGCGGGCGCAGAGGCAACTCGAAATTGTGGCCAACCTTCTGCGCGATGATCCGAACCGGAAAATCCGGCTCTCCGGCCACGCCGACGCTCTGGGCACCGACGACTACAACATGCAGCTTTCAGCCGCGCGCGCCTTCGCCGTTAAAAGTTCGCTCGCTGCGCTCGGTGTGGCCGCGGAGCAGGTCGTCACCCAGGGGTTCGGCAAGCTGCAGCCGCTTGGTCCTAACACTCGTCCAGACGGCAGCGATGATCCCGAGGGCCGGTCGCGCAACCGCCGCACTGAGATTTACCTCGACTTTTAAAAACGAGTGTCCGCACCCGCGTTTCTTACCCTCGCGGCCCTGGCCGGCCTGACCGTGGCTTGCCATCGCAAGCAGCCCCCGCCCATCGATACTTCGAAATTCGAGCTGCCTGCTGTCGAAGCGGTGGTGCGCCGCGTCTTCGCTGACGCCGAGCCGGCAGGTGAGGCCAAAGTTGGCATCATCGTTTTCAGCGAGCGAATGAAAGACAGTTCCCAGGAGTTTCGCGGGAGACTTTCGGACCTGGGCCTGCCGCTGGTTTCATCGAGCCGCATGACGCAGGTCTGGGTCGGTCCGGTGGCTCGGGTCGTCGATCGCGAGACCAATTTTCAGCCGCTGCAATTGCAGATCACGAGCGTCGAGCCGCGTGAGGACTCGGTGCGGGAAATCGTCGCTGCCTGGGCATTCGGAGACAAAATGGAACGCCGGCGCTACCTCGCCCGCCCTTCCACCGACGGCAAATGGACCGTCGAGCCGCTGGAAGTGATCGCGAGCAAGCCGTGAGCCTTCTCAGTTCCTTGGGGAGCGCATGCGCCCTCGCGTGCTGTGGTCGGTGCCCTCGCCAACCAGGTTTGCACTATCCCGCCGGCGAGAGCGCGGTTAGGCGATTTATCGGATCGACGTCTATCCTCCCATAAGAATATTCCCGCAATGATTCAGGCGCGAATTCGCAATGTGATTAACGATACGCTTTACCGTCACCCCGTCAGGTTATGACTTCTACCAGCGAACCTTTGCCATTTACGGCGAAAATCGGTGGTCCGTTGTTAGAGATTTTTTGCGAAGGGCCGAGACCTGTGGTTACTTAAAAGTTATTGTCGATCCTGAACTAGCCGATGATCATGAGGTCTGTGTTCGAGGCTATTCCTGCATTCCAGAGTCGTTCCCGCTGCAATAGTACCACGGCCGGCTCGGCCGTGAACAAATAAACAACCATGGCCGAGCCGGCCATGGAACAACACGCGCGAGCCGCTCGTGCCACCGATCACCAAACGCGCGAGCCGCACGCACCGCCATTACCTCGCCGGCACCAAATCGGCGATCCCGGCATCGATGTATTGGCCGCCGCCGGCATTGCGAACGTGAATGGCGACGATGTTGCGGCCTGGGCGAAGCGCCTTGCGGGCCTCGGGCGAGATCGTCGCGAGGGTATAGCTGGTCTGGTAACCCTTCGTGGAATAGGCGGGCACGCCGTTGATGAAGACCTCTGGGTCCTCATCGTAATGAATCATGAGATGCGGATCGTGCAGTGCCATCTCGGGAAGTGTAAATTCCTGCCGCAGCCACAGCTCTTTCATTTTCCATTCGGTGCGCACCACGGAACCCGGCGTCGATTTTTCCCCAAATCCCGCGGGGCCGCGCTGCCAGCCAGTGGCTGCAAAATCGACTTTCGTCCATTCATCAGGCGGCCTCGATGTTGTCCACGTCCACTCGCGTGGTTTCTCTTGGGAGGTCGGAAGGATGGTGACCACCTTGCCGCGCGTCTCGTAGAGTTTTTTTGTTGGCTCAAGCGCGGAAGCCGGCCCTTTCTCGACTGCGCGGTCGTAGGTCATGAGGCCGTTTACCTCGATTTCCACATCGGTGGTTTGGGTATAAATCGCGGCACTCAGGCCCTGCCAGACCAGCGGGCGGAGCCGGCGCAGCAGGTCTTCGTACGCCTTGCCGAGCGATTCCTTATCGGTAAAACTGCGGTAGCCCCAGTTTCCTTTCTGCAGCCAGGTGTGACCTTCGACCGGCAGCCCAAGCCCGCCGAATTCGCCGAGCACACTGGCGCGTTTTTCCTCCGGCGGAAACATGCCGGGCCCCGGATAGCTGTGCATGTCAATCACGTCGCCGATGCCTGGGCGGTCGGTCCATCCAGAGGCGCAGTTCACGAGCCGCGTTGGGTCGAGTTGCCGGGTGAAATCAACGATGCGCCTGGTATCAAACTGTCCCCAGCCTTCGTTGAAGGGGACCCACATGATGATCGAGGGAAAATGGCGGAAGTCGTTGATGATCTCGCGCCACTCGTTCTCGAAGTTCGCCGTCGACTCGGGGCTGCGGGTGATATCCGGATCCCGAGGCCCGATGAATTTGTCGCCACTGGGCATGTCCTGCCAGACCAGCAGTCCGAGCTTGTCGCACCAATGATACCAGCGCGCCGGCTCGACCTTCACGTGCTTGCGCGCCATGTTCATGCCCCAGCGCTTCGTCATCTCGATGTCATACTTCAGCGCTTCATCGGTGGGCGCCGTGTAAAGGCCATCCGGCCACCAGCCTTGATCCAGCGGCCCGTAGTGAAAGTAAGGTTTGCCGTTGAGAAGAATGCGCGTCACGCCGTTTTCATCCTTGCCTAACGAAATCTTGCGGAAGGCGAAATAGGATTCGACAATATCAGTCCCGCCGGCAAGTGAGATTGTCAGGCCATAGAGATGAGGATTTTCCGGCGTCCAAAGTTTGGGATCGGAAATGCTGACGCTCAGTGCCGCGCCCGACACTCCTTGTACCGCAGCCATCTCCTCGTCGCCATCTGCTACCACCAATGAGGCGTTTGCCCACGGCTTGCTCGTTGTCACGGTGACCGTGCCTTTATCTGGATCGGCGGTGACCTTGATCGAATCAATATGAATAACAGGCACCGGCTCGGCCCACACTGTCTGCCAGATGCCGGTGACGCTGGTGTACCAGATGCCTTCGGGTTTGCGGACTTGTTTGCCGCGGGGAATCCAGCTTGCGTCGCTCGGATCCCAAACGCTGAGGATGATTTCCTGCGGGCCGTCTTTTTTCAGCGCGTCAGTGACGTCGAAGGAAAACGGATCGTAGCCGCCTTTGTGTTCGCCGACTTTTTTTCCGTTGACTGAAATGGTGGCGTGCCAGTCCACAGCTCCGAAGTGGAGCAGCCAGCGTTTGCCATCGCGCGGTACGAGCCTGTCGCTTTGCAGCCGATACCAGAGCCGGCTGTTTTCGCCGACGGTTTTCCCCACGCCGGAGAGCGCGCTCTCGATGCAGAACGGGACGAGGATTTTGCCGTCCCATTTGTCCGGCTGGGGCGCATCTTTCGGCGTGATGGCGTATTCCCACAGGCCGTTCAGATTCACCCATTCCTTGCGGACCATTTGCGGTCGAGGGTATTCCAGCAGCGGCGCCTCGGGGTTGACGTCTTTTGCCCACCGGCTCATGAGTTTTCCCGGGGCGGGTTTCCAATCGGCCGCGAATGCGGAAACGGCGAGAAGCAGCGAGAAAAACGAAAGCGCTTTCATGGAGGTTGGAACTGACTGCGAACGCGGCATGCCTGCAAGTGACAAGTAGAGCAAGCTTCCAGCTTGTTACCCTGGCAAATCGCAAGCTGGAAGCTGCCGCCACTTCACAGCGCTTTGCGCACTGACTTATTTGACCGCCGGTCAAGATCTCTTTGCAGTGAGTCCGCCTTTTTAGTTTCGCCGGCGGTCTTGTAGCAATCGATGATGATTTCGAGCGCTGAATTCTGGCTCTGGATGTCGAAATAGTCGCCCCCTTCATCGAGGTGGCGATTGAACGCCGATTCCATATCCCGGCACGCTCTCTGGGCCAGTTGGACTTCGGCCCGCACACAGTCGAAATAATTGCGGGCCAGCACTTTGAAGAAGGCAGGATTGGTGGTGTCGCCCATGGCCTTGCGATAAACGCTGCGCACCCCCTCGAGATCGTTGTTCGCTTTATGAACATCCGCCTGGCGTTTAAACGTGAGCGCCAAATCCTTGACGTCGATTACCGACTCTTCACCCGCCAGTTTTCGGGTGTCCTTTTTCAGGCCCTTCATCACGAGCTTGGCGTCGGACTGTTTGAAAATGACCTCTTCTTCCGCTCGCCGGGCCAGCCTCATCAATTCGCCGTCCTCGCGAAATTCCTTTTTCATGGCATCGACGAGGTCGCGCCACTGTTCGACCGGCGCATCGAGGCGATGTTCCAGCCAGAACTCGATGCGGCTGCGCCACACCTCGGGCCATGCCGGTGAGGCCTTGACGGCGTAATCGTAGGACTGAAGCACGCGATCCATTTCATCCTGGTCGAGAAAAAGTTCGGCCAGCCACAGCAGGCGGATGGTGCGCGCCATTTTGTCGGGATCCACTTTGCGTCCCGCGCTGCGCCAGAAGAATTCCTGTTCGGAAACGCTGCGGCGGGTAAGCGGGTGACTGGCATGACCCAAGCCATAATCGCCAAACCGACCCGAGGTCTGCCATTCGTTGTCGTCGGCGAGCCACGCCACCCACGCGTGCGGTCCGCGTTTGCCATCGCCGCTGAGTTCGGCTGCGGGGATGCCGTTGGCGCGGGCGGTATTCGCGGCGAAATAGGTTCGGTCTCCGCAGATGCCGCCCTTCTTTAAGATTTCCGCGAAAGTGTAGCTGTCATACTTCGAGCCGCCTTTGACGGCTTTTTCCATGTCGTATTCGACCATTCCGTAGGCTTCGCCCCAGCTCTTTTGCTTGAGGCGCACTTTTTTGAGCGCCCACTCGAGTTCGGATTCAGGCACGCGGGCGTTGACCACCCACACCAGGTCACGTGCTGACAGTTGGTGAATCTTGCCTTCGAGGTCGCCCTCGCTGGCATGGCGCTTGTACCATGCGTAACGTTCCATCGCCGAAACTTTGATCTTTTCTTTATTCCAGGAAAAGCTGCGCGGCTCGGGATACACGAGCGCGCAAGCCAGCGCCAGTTCGCGGTAACGGCCAGCGGCCTCTTTGTCTTCCGACCAAAGTTCCGCCCAGGTGCGCAACGTCGGCACCAGTTTCTCGCGCGAGAGCGTCACCAGCAAAAATGACTCGGCTGCGTCCGGTGTATCGAGCAGCCATTGGACAAAGTCACGATGGGTTGGGCTTTTCGGCCAGAGCGTTTGCGCGGCGTTGCGAAGCCGGGCGAGCAGCGCATAACGGCGCAGGGCTTCGTCGAAATATGGATTCTTGACCAGGCGCGTCACGTCGTCATCGGCCCGCCATTGACCCATTTTCTTGCTGTGAGCGGCCAGCGAACGGGCCAAACACGCGCGGTAGCCGACCCAATCCGCAAAACTGAAAGCCTCGTTAAGGGCATCGGCGCGCGCTTTGACGTTGTCCGAGTGGGCCGCGGCGACTTCATCGAGAACGAGAAGTTGGGGATAGCGGCCGGTCGGCTGAACAATTTCGGAGGACGCGGAGATAGTCGGGGCCGCGGTCTCGGAAATCTCCGGTGGCGCAACCTCCTCGGTGGCGGGAACCGTCGGGGCGGACTTTGCGACCGGTGGCATCAAAAGTTCTTCAGGCAACGGGATGTTCGGCCCTTTGGGGGGGCTGGACTTCTCGGCCGCAGCTTTGGCGGGAGCCGTTGCCGACGGCTGGATCGCGATTGGCTCAGCGCTTGGCTCGGCACCTGGCGGGCGTTGCAGCCACCAAACCACGCCCGCGGCCACGGCGCCGAGCGCGATCAGCTTCACCATTCCGCCTGAGCCTTTCCTGCGGGAGGCGGAGGATGCCGGGACCCGACGAGGCGGACATGGAGATCGAGGTGAACGGGGCGCGCGGTAGGCCATAAGAAGAATGCCGGTGCCAATAGACTCGCGATCCGGGCCCCGGCAAGCGCCGCACCATCAGGGAATTCCTAACGCAAAAAGTGGGAATCGCCACCAATATCGGTGGCGTCGTAGTTCCACTGACTGCCAGCATCGAAAGACCGACACCATTCGCTTTCTTCTTCACTTCGAGTCGTTTCGCTTTTAGGTATCGTCTTTTTCCTCCGTGGCCCTTGCTCTTCCCCTGCCCGCTCGCCGAAGCGCAGCATTGCTGTCGCTGTCTCGTTCTTTGTTAGGGGGAGTTATTTTCCTACTCACCAGCGCCGCTCAGGCTTCCAAGGTCACCATCGATCACGATGGCCTGCTCGTCATCGGCGGGAAGAAGGTTTTTCCCATTGGCTTTACGATGCCACCGCCGCCGGACGGAAAGACGCCGGCCGGCAGGAACGGCATCGAGGAACTGCACGACGCGGGCGCCACGTTTCTGCGCACTGGCGTGATGGGCACCGAGTGGAACGACGCGGCGTTCGAACTCGAGCAAAAGTATCAGGACGCGGCGGCCCGGTACGGCATGCATTGCCTGGTCAACCTGCGCGAGCTGGGCAGCATCGGTCCCGAAGACGCAGCGAAAGAAGCCACCCTGCGCAAGCTGATCAATCGTTTCAAAGACCATCCGGGCATGGGCATGTGGAAACACGTCGATGAGCCGGAATGGGGGAAACATCCGATCCCCCCGATGCTGCGCGTGACGGAAATCATCCGCGAGCTGGACCCGAACCATCCGATTGAAATCACGCAGGCCCCGCGCGGCACGGTCGAAAGCCTGAAGCCTTACAACGCGACGACCGACATCATCGCCGCGGATATTTATCCTGTGGGCTATCCGCCCGGCACGCACTCGCTGCTTCCTAACAAAGAAATCAGCATGGTCGGCGACTACACCAGGAAAATGATGGAAGTGGCTGGAGGCAGGATGCCAGTCTGGATGACGCTGCAAATCTCATGGAGCGGTGTGATCAAGCCCGGAAAGACGCTCCGCTTCCCGACGTTCGCCGAAGAACGCTTCATGACCTACCAGGCGATCATCAACGGCGCTCGCGGCCTTATCTACTTCGGCGGCCACATTCCCAAGGCGATGTCGGCCGAAGATTCGGCGTTGGGCTGGAACTGGCGCTTCTGGCAACGCGTCCTCCGCCCGGTTATCGAGGAGATCGGCGAAAAGAGCCCGCTTTATCCCGCACTCATCGCGCCGAATTCAAAACTGCTCATCCAAACGAACGGTGCGACCGATGTCGAGTTTTGCGTCCGCGAGGCGGGCGATGAACTATTCATCCTCGCTTGCAAGCGCGAAGGCGCCACCGTCAACGTCAACTTCACCGGACTGCCCGCCTGGGCAAAACAAGGCCAAGTCATGTTCGAGCCGCCGCGTTCCGTCGAAGCCAGGGAAGGAAAGCTCACCGATTGGTTCGGGCCATTCGAGGTGCATGTCTATCGCTTTGGGCGGTGATAGTGGCATCGGTCGCTGGCCGATGTGTCCCAGGCGCCGCTGGTGCCTGGATTCAGTGGGCGGCCCGCCGCTGATACCCATCGATGAGCTCAGACTCTCGGACTTACACATTGGTCGGATTTAAAGTGACGCAGGCGTCCCGCCTGCGCGTACCTCGGGCATCTTGCCTGAGAGCAATGCCGCCTGAGGGCGGCCGGCCAGGATGGCCGGCGTACGCACAGGCAAGATGCCGGGCAACTTGTCTGCGTCACGGGCGGGCGTCAACTACCGACGTACCGCTTGCGTTCGATTAATCCTTCGCAGTAACGCTGGGCTGAGAAGCGGCGCCAATGTCGCACGAACAAAAAGCCGCCCCATCAAGGCTGGGAAATCCCTTAGCCATCCGATGTGTCGGGCACGCGACCTTCGGAAATGGGCCACCTCGGTTGCCTTGCTAACAGTTTTACAAAACCAGCGGCCCCGATGAAGATGCGCACCGAATTATTTCCGCCATGATATTCCGTTTCGTCGCTTTCGCCGCCATCCTGTTGGCTTCCACGCCCATCCATGCTGACATCAGCCAGTATGAGATCAAACCTGACGTCGTCTACGGACACAAGCTGGGAATGGCATTGACCATGGATGTGATCAAACCGAAGACCGGCGCGAATGGCGCTGGAGTTCTTTTCATGGTCAGTGGCGGATGGGTTTCTGGATGGATGCCGCCCGAAAGCGCGCTCACCAGCGACTTTGCCAGGGGCCTCGGGTTTACTCAAATGCTCGAAAAGGGATTCACTCTGTTCCTCGTGCGGCATGGGAGCAGTCCCCGCTTCAAAGTGCCGGAGTGCGTCGATGATGTCCGGCGTGCGGTGCGATTCGTGCGCCATCGCGCCGCGGATTGGGCGGTGAATCCCGCCCGCTTGGGCGTGTTTGGAGCCAGCGCTGGCGGGCATCTGTCGCTCATGCTCGGCACCACCGCCGATGAGGGGAAGGCCAATGGGAAATCCGAAGAGGAAAAGACGAGCAACCGCGTTGCTGCCGTGGTGGCGATTTTCCCGCCCAGTGAACTGAAGACGTTTCTCGAGTCCGAAGACTACCGCCGCAATTTCCCGGCCCTGCAGTTCGACGCGGCCGATTGGAAAAGCGTTTCGCCGATCGAACACGTGACGCCCGAGGATGCGCCGACGCTTCTCCTCCACGGCGGCAAGGATACGCTGGTGCCGGAAAAGCACAGCCGGGAGATGCTCGCCGCTTTGCAAAAACACGGAGTCGAAACAGATCTCATCTTTTTTCCCGAGGCCGGGCATGGATTCGCCGGCGCCGACCGCGAGCGGACGGTGGCAGCGACGGTTGCCTGGTTTGAGAAATACCTGGCGGCCGGACGCACAGCCAAACCTGCTGCCGCGCCTGATCCCAACAACCCCCTTGTCGGTGAGTGGACGCTCGAATTCAAAATGGGAGACGAAACCCGCGACTACACCCTTAAATTTCAGCCCGATGGCGCTGGCGTGAAGGGCACGTTAGTCAGCCCGCGTAGCGGTGATCATCCAGTCGACTCAGCATCGCTCGATGACAACAAATTCAAAATGCGGATTAAGCGGAACTTCGATGGGACCGACGTCACCATCGTCTACACCGGCAAGCTCGATAATGGCGCCCTGGCGGGCAAAGTCGTCGCAGAAGGTTACGAAGACCGCTTCTCAGGCGAGTGGTCGGCAAAAAGGAAGTAGCCCTCCGGGACTAAATTTCCCACACAAAGCAGCGGTGTCCGAACGCTATACTGAGTAGAAAAACAACGCGGTTTCCACTGCCAAACTTTTCTGACAACCAACGGCCGCCGCGGAGAGCCGCGACCGGCACAAGGAGCCAGAAAACAGATTCTCCCTCCTCTGACCGGCCGCTTCTCGCCGCAGGCGCCAGAAGCAGCCATGAACGTTCCTTCCAAAGAAGTTATCAAGGCGCGGAGTGCCGAGGTCACCGCATCGGAAAACGTGGGTTGGACGCCTGGGGGAGATCGGCTGCGACCCAGAGTCGGATTGGCGTTGTCGTCCGGTGGAGCGCGTGGCCTGGCTCATGTGGGGGTGATTCAAGTGCTCGAGGAAAATGGCATCGCTATTGATGTCATTGCCGGAGCCAGCATGGGCGCCTATGTCGGAGCGCTGTGGGCCGCTGGCTATTCCGGCCGGGAGTTGCAGGAATTCGCTGCGGAAATTCGCTCGCCGCGCGACCTGTGGGGTCGGCTTGATCTGGCGCTGCCTCCGGTACGGGGATTGTTCCATGGCCGGATGATCAAAGAGCGGCTCGCGGCAGCTTTGAAGGGCGCCAGTTTTGCCGATCTGCTCCGCGAACTCCACGTCGTCGCAGCCAACCTGGACACCTACGAGCGGCGCGTCTTCAGCAGTGGTGATGTAGCCACGGCCGTTCATGCCAGTTCCGCGGTGCCGGGAGTCTGTGTGCCGGTCGAGGTGGAAGGATGCCGGTACGTCGATGGCGGCATCGTCGATCCAGTGCCGGTCGGCGTTCTGGCAGATTTGAACTGTGATCGCATCATCGGGGTCAGTGTCATTCCCACATTCGAGGACATTGCTCGTGGTGCGGCCCCGGATCCCGAAACACCGCCGGTGCGGCCATTCCGGTCGCGTCTCAAGCGGCTCAATCGTTCCTTCAACGTCTTCGCCGATGGAAATGTCGTTGATACGCTCCGGCGATCCGTGCTCAGCGCCCAAATTCGGCTCGCGCACCATTCCAGACATCGAGCCGATGTTCTCCTGCGCCCGCAGATCGTTTCCACCCGCTGGCACGATTATCACAACTATTTGCACTATATCGAGATGGGCAGAAAGGCGGCTTTGGCCCAACTCCCTGCGCTCCTGGCCCTGGCGGACCGAACACTCTCTAAAGGAGGTTCCAATGAAATCCCAAACCAAAGAACTCTGGTGTCAAACGCATGATCGCGAGGAAATCCAAGCCCGGCAGTTGAGAAAACTGCGGCATTTCCTGAAACACCGCGTCATGCCATTTTCCGACTTCTATCGGCGCAATTTCGCCGAGACGGGAATCACTCCACACGATATCAGGTCATGGCACGACTTGTCCTTGCTTCCGTTCACGGAAAAATCGGACCTGCTCCCCAACCCGCGCGATTTCGTGCTGATTCCGCGACCATCGGATTTGCGCAAACAGCCCTCGACAATCTGGCGCGCTTTGGTGCACGGGAAACGCCGGGTGGCCGCCGATTTCGAACGTGAATTCCGGCCTCTTCTCATGACGAGCACGACAGGACGTTCGAGCCAGCCGCTGCCATTTCTCTACACCGCCCACGATCTCGACAATCTCACCATTGCTGGCCGCCGGATCATGGAGGTCGGGGGGACCCAGGTGGATTGGCGGCATGCGAATCTCTTTCCGTTTGCGCCGCACCTCGCGTTCTGGCAGGCGCATTATGCAAGCCTCGGCTTCGGCGCATTCATGGTCGGAACCGGCGGCGGCAAAACCCTCGGCACCGCAGGAAACATTTCGCTCATCGACAAAGTCAAACCCGAGGTGCTCATCGCCGTGCCCACGTTTCTTTATCACCTGCTCAGCCAGGCCGTGAGCGAAGGACACCATTGGCCGCACTTGCAGAAACTCGTCCTCGGCGGTGAAAAAGTTCCCAACGGCATGCGGCGCAAACTGCGGGCACTCTGCGCCGAACTCGGCGCCGGACGAGTCGATGTGGTGGCCACCTATGCTTTTACGGAAGCCAAGATGGCGTGGATCGAGTGCCCCACCCCGCCCGGCGATGAACCGAGCGGATACCACCTCTATCCGGACCTTGGCATCATCGAGGTCATCGATCCCGACTCTGGAAAGCCTGTGGCTCCGGGGCAACCGGGTGAAATCGTTTTCACGAGCCTCGACAGCCGGGGCACGGTTGTGATCCGCTATCGAACGGGCGATCGTGTGGATGGCGGCCTGACTTGGGATGCGTGTCAATATTGCGGCCGGCGCTGTCCGCGGCTGGTGGGAAACATTTCCCGCGTCAGCGAATTTCGTCGCGTCGATGTCGCCAAGCTCAAAGGGACCCTGGTCGATTTCAATGCGCTCGAACATGCCCTTGATGACGTCGAGGGCATCGGCGCCTGGCAGATCGAACTGCGCAAGCATAATGATGACCCGTTCGAGAGCGATGAGATCGTCATCCATGCCGCGACTGAGCGCAGCGGCCGGCATCACGATCTTGAACAGACGGTTGCCCGCCGATTTTTGGAAGTGACCGAATTGCGGCCAAACCGGTTCGAGTGGCATTCGCGCGAAGAACTCAGTGACCGGCAGGGTGTCGGTCGAGCGTTAAAAGAAGAGAAGATCGTCGATCACCGTCCAGTGCCAGAGGCAGTGCCGCGGAGACCGGAGAGTTCCGCTATGGCGGGCAAAACAAAACAAGCAGAAAAATTTTTTGCCGATGAAGCCTCACCGGCCCTGCTGATATGAATGCATTGGTTGTCATCGACGGCGTGCGAACGCCCTTCTGCAAAGCTGGCACGACACTGGCGGGCCTGGGCGCGGCTGATCTTGGCCGTATCGCCGTGACGGCACTGCTGGCGCGGACGGGAATCGATCCCGAAATCGTTGACGAAGTCATTTTTGGGTGCGTCGGCCAGCCGGCTGATTCAGCAAATGTGGCGCGGGTCATCGCCCTGCGGTCCGGTCTGCCGGAACGCATTCCCGCGGTTAGCGTTCATAGAAACTGCGCCTCGGGCATGGAAGCGGTGACCTCAGCCGTCGAGAAACTTGCCGCCGGGCACGGTGAAGTTTTCATCGTGGGCGGCACCGAGAGCATGAGCCACCTGCCGTTGCTTTTCCCGAAAGGGACTGGTGCCAAGTTTGCGCGACTGGCTAGAGGGAGAGGCTTGGCCGCGCGGCTTGGCGCCTCGTTGAAATTCCGCCCCGCTGATTTCAAACCGGTGCCCGCTCTTCGACTCGCGCTGGTGGACCCGGTCGCGGGTATGAATATGGGCGAAACCGCAGAATTGCTGGCGCGCGAGCACCACATCTCGCGTCAAGATCAGGATCGCTTCGCGCTCCGTTCCCATCAGCGCGCCGAGCTTGGAAAGGAGAGTCTCGCGCAGGAAATCGCACCCGTACATCTCGATGATGGCACCGCCGTCACAGCGGACAACGGTGTGCGTCCTGATTCAACGCTCGAGAAACTGGCAAAATTGGCCCCGGCTTTCCTCAATCACGGCTGCGGAACAGTGACCGCAGGCAATTCCTCCCAAATCACTGATGGCGCAGTGGCTCTGCTCGTCATGAGCGCGTCGCGCGCCCAGGCTCTCGGCCTCGAGCCGCTCGGCCGCATCGAACGCTACGCGTATGCCGGCTGCGATCCCCGGCGGATGGGCCTCGGTCCAGTGAACGCCATCGAGAAAGCCGGCCGGCCCGTCGGTGATGCCGATGTCGTCGAACTGAACGAAGCCTTTGCCGCGCAATCGCTGGCCGTGCTGCAAGAACTCGGTGGCGTTGCAGAGGAAAAACTCAACCCGAATGGCGGCGCCATTGCTCTCGGCCATCCTGTCGGGGCTTCCGGCGCCCGTCTCATTTTGACCTGCCTGAAAGAACTAAAACGACGCAAGGCAAACACCGGCCTTGCAACTCTCTGCGTCGGCGGCGGTCAGGGCGGCGCGGTCTGGCTGGAAAGGATTTCATCATGAGCACTGCTATTTCCCGCGACTCGCTTCCACGCATTGCCGCCACCCCGCCAGGTGGGGCGCCGGCAGCGCACGCTTCCAGCCCGCAATTTTCCCGCCCCTCTCACTTCATTCACCGCGAGCTCGATGATGACGGCGTATGCCATCTCATTTTCGACGCGCCCGGGGGCGCCGCCAACGTTTTCAATATTGATGCCCTGCTCGAACTCGAAGAGCATCTGAACTGGCTCGAGCAATCACGCCACGTAGCCGGCTTGATCGTCTCCAGCGCCCACCCGAGGATTTTTATCGCGGGCGCCGATCTGAAATCGCTGTCGAGCGCCACGACGCTCGAGATTGACGAGATGATCGAACGAGGCCAGGGCATCTTCACGAAACTCGAGAGGCTGCGCCTGCCGAAAATCGCCGTCATCCATGGCGCCTGTCTCGGGGGCGGTTTTGAATTTGTGCTCTGCTGCGATCGGCGTCTGGCCTCGGACGACTCGACCACAAAAATCGGGCTCCCGGAAACACAACTTGGTCTCCTGCCCGCCTGGGGAGGCTGCACCAGGCTTCCGCGACTCATCGGCGTCTCGAAGGCGGCGGATGTCATCCTCACGGGTACCCAGTTTTCCGCAACTGAGGCCAGGAAGCGCGGCCTGGTCGATGAGGTTATGCCGCGTGAATGCCTGGTGAAACGCGCCAAGGCGCTGGTTCGAAGTGGCCGCGTTTCGAAAACCAGCCGCGGCTGGACGGCCGTCACATCGCCCGTTGTTTGGTTGATCGCCCGGCGTCGGCTCATGCGCCAAACCCGCGGCAACTACCCCGCCCTCTTCAAAGCACTGAACCTCATCTGCGGATCCCCGTGGCGCTCGACTTCGCAGTCACTCACGCAAGAGCGTCGTGAGTTTAATAAACTCGTCCGCCGCACCGAGACGCAAAATTTGGTTCGCTTGTTCTTTGACCGCGAACGCGCGAAAAAGCTCAAGCCGCCGGGCTCGCCCGCCAGGATCAAGCGGGTGGCGGTGATCGGAGCGGGCATCATGGGATCAGGCATCGCCTACTGGCTCAGCACTCGCGGCTGGCCGGTCCTCCTGCTCGATGTGAAGCACGAAGCGCTGGCGGCCGCAAGGCAGCGGCTGCGCCAATCTTATGCTCAAGCCCGCAGACGCGGGTTGCTCACCGACGCCCAGGCCCGTCTCGGGCTGGATCGAGTTACTCTCGCACTCAACGAGGTTCCCCTCCGCAACGCCGATCTCGTCATCGAGGCAGCCACCGAGGACGCGACACTTAAAGGCCGCCTTTTTGTACACATCGTCGCCCGTGCCCGTCCAGATGCATTGCTGGCAACCAATACTTCGGCGATCCCGGTCGGCAGTTTGCACGCCGAACCGCGGATTATCGGGCTGCATTTCTTTAACCCCGTCCACGCGATGCCGCTCGTCGAAGTCGTGCGGCCAGAAGGCGTCTCCGACGATGCAGCCGCAACCGCCGTGAAATTCGTTCAGGACATGGGCAAGCTTCCCATCGTCGTCAAAGACAGCCCCGGATTTCTCGTTAACCGCATCCTGATGCCTTACCTGATGGAGGCGGCGCGCATGGTCGACAGAGGCGTCGACCCGCGCGTTATCGACGATGCGATGCGGGACTTTGGCATGCCCATGGGGCCGCTGCGTCTGCTCGATGAAGTGGGATTGGACGTCGCGCTTGATGTCGCGAAAACGCTAGGCGCCGCCTTTCCACGGCAAGCCGCTGCTCCGTCGTTTCTTGCTGATTGGCTCGGGACTGGCCGGCTCGGAAAAAAATCGGGACTGGGGTTCTACAGCTACAAAGGGGGCGGCGAAAGACCAGTCGCAACACTCTGGAGACGGCCCGCCTTCGGGCGGCGGCGCGCGGCCGCGTCGTCTCCAGTCCCGCATTCCGAAGAGTCGGCGCTGGGCGACCGCAGCGCCATAGACCCGAAGGCTCTCCAAACCCGACTCTCCCTGCTGCTCACGAACGAAGCCGCACGCTGTCTGGACGAAGAGATCGCATCGAGCGCATCAGATATCGATCTGGCAATGGTGCTTGGAACTGGTTATCCCCCGTTTCGCGGCGGGCCGTTGCGTCACGCTGACGCCACCGGTTTGCAGTTCGTGGCCGGCCAGCTTCAACAACTCGAAAACCTGTGCGGCCCCGCCTTTGCCCCGGCCGAAGGACTGCTGGCACGAATTGCCAACGACGGGGCGTTCTTCTCGAAAGACCTCTCCCATGAAACCCCTCACTCCTCCCCAACCTGAGCCCCAGAGCGACCCCGGGTCGGTCATTGACACCTCGAAGATGTCGGCCGGCCAGAGGGCCGCGCTGGAAACAGCCGAAGCCGCCCGTGAAGAAGCGCGGGAAAACTATGCCGGCACTTTGTTTCTGGGCCGTCCTGCGTTCGACAAACTTTTTCCCTTCCCCGCACAGACAATCGAGGATCAGGATCAGGGTGACGCCTTTATCGCTCGACTTGACGCGGTGCTCGCACAGGCCGATCCCGATCAGATCGACCGCGACGGCGAGATTCCCTCCAAAGTCATAAGCGCGCTGGCTGAAATTGGCGCCTTTGGAATCAAAATTCCTGCGCGGTTCGGCGGCCTGGGTCTCTCGCAAATAAATTACAGCCGCGCCGCGATGAAACTCGGCGCATTTTGTGGCAACATCACCGCTTTGCTTTCCGCGCACCAATCAATCGGCGTTCCACAGCCGCTTTTGATGTTTGGCACCGAGGCTCAGAAGGAAAAATTTCTGCCGCGTTGTGCCGGTGGAGAAATCTCCGCTTTTGCGCTCACGGAACCCGACGCCGGCAGCGATCCGGCCCGCCTGAAAACAACCGCCACACCGAGCGAAGATCGAAGCTTTTTTCTCCTCAACGGCGAAAAGCTCTGGTGCACGAACGGCACCCGCGCGGGCGTCCTCGTCGTGATGGCCCGGACGGCGGTTCCCGCGGGAAGCAAAGCAAGCGCGCGCGCCCCCATCACCGCATTCATCGTCGATGCGGACGCGCCAGGCGTCGAAGTCGTGCATCGCTGCCGGTTCATGGGCCTGCGCGCTCTTTATAATGGAGTTATTCGGTTTCGTGACGTGAAGGTGCCGCGGGAAAACATTCTGTTAGGCGAGGGCAAGGGGCTGCGGGTCGCGCTGAGCACGTTGAATGTCGGCCGCATCACCTTGCCTGCGGCGTGCGCCGGTTTGTCGAGTCGCTGTCTCGAAATCTCACGCCGCTGGGCCTCCGAACGCGAACAATGGGGTTCTTTGATCGGCTTCCACGCCGCCATCGCAGACAAGTTGGCGCGAATGTCCGCTCAGGCGTTCGCCATCGAGAGCCTTGTTCTTTACGTGTCCGCCATGGCCGACCGCAAAGAGGACGTGCGCCTTGAAGCCGCCCTAGCCAAAATGTGGGCCTCAGAACGAGCGTGGGAAATCGTCAACGACACCATGCAAATCCGCGGCGGTCGCGGCTACGAAACCGCCGCCAGTCTGCGGGCCCGTGGAGAACAGCCCGAACCAGTCGAGCGCTTCCTGCGCGACGCCCGCATCAATACAATTTTCGAAGGCTCGAGCGAAATCATGCGCCTCTTCATCGCACGCGAAGCGCTCGATCCGCATCTAAAGGCTGGCGCCCCATTGCTCGATTCGCGGCGCCCACTCAGACAGCGGCTGCGTTCATTCGGCGGCGCGATTCGATTCTACATACCGCATGTCGCAACTCTTCTGTGGCCGTTCGGACCCAAAGTCGACGCCGGGCCCTTCAAAAGCGAAGCCCGCGAGATCGCCCGCCTCAGCCGAATGCTCGGACGCGCGCTGCTCGCCGCGCTGGCGCGCTTCGGACCCAAACTCGACCGCGAGCAGCTCGTCCTCGGCCGTCTCGTCGAGGCCGGCGCAGAATTGATGGCAGCCTCGGCGGCCGTCTCCCGGGCCGTTCATTTGATGAACGCATCCAAAGGCGACGCCTCACCGCAGGCGTCCGAATCCAGAAACAACCGCCCGCTGGGTCATTACGCCCGGCCGCGACCGCAAAACAATTATTCCGGCATGACAAAAATCGATGGCTCCCCGCTCGATCTTCTCGTTCGCTATTTTTGTCAGCACTCCTTCGAAAAAACCCGCGACCTCCTCCGGCACACCACCCGGCGCAGCGATGCGATGGGTTATCGCGTGGCGAAGCGGATGATGGAGCGCCCCTAAACGTGGGAATAAGTTGACGAAGCTGGCTCGACACGCGTGGCGCCGATGCGCCGTCTTCGCACAGAATGCCTCATGGTGGGTTTGCGAAGGGTAAAAGCTGCGTTGCGGGCATAGATGATCGCCACGGATTGCGACAAGGGAATTCCTTAATTGTGCCGCGGGAACCCTGCGGGCCGTAAGGAGTTCAAAGACCGGGAAGGCTGCGTATTGTTTGGTAATCCCGCGAAGTTCCGCGGGAAAAATACAATCCAATCAATGACAATGAAAAGAATCCTACGCCTATTCCCCGGTGCGGCAGTCTGCAGTCTAATGCTGGCTGTCACGCCTTATGCTCAGGTCGTCGAGTCATCGACGAGCACCACGACTACCAGTGTCGGCACCTTGAGCGAGTTTGGTCCTGATGCCATTGTGGTACGCACTGAGGCAGCCCCGGAGCCGTTGCGTTACCGCTACTCGAAGACAACCACTTACGTGGATGAAACCGGAGCGCCGGTCGAGCGGACCTACCTGAAAGCCGGGTTGCCCGTGACCGTTCATTACACCAAATCTGCGGATGGTCTTGTCGCCTCGAAAGTCGTCGTGAAAAAGAGCTCGATAACGCCCGGCGGGACTCTCGCCAAGGAGACAACAACGACCACACGCACGATGGGGACCCTGAGTGAATTCGGCCCCGAAACCATAGTCGTGCGCACGGAAAGCTCACCCGAGCCACTCCGCTACAGCTACTCAAAAACGACGACGTATGTAGACGAAACCGGCGCGCCGGTTTCTCGCGAGCTGCTCAAGTCGGGCTTGCCGGTCACCGTGCATTACACCCGCACAGGCGATCGCATGATTGCCTCGAAGGTGATCGTTCGGAAAGCCGTCAGCGTGCCGCCTCCGGCCGTCGAAACTCGCGAAGAACGCACGACGACCACGACGACCAGCCCGAAATAGCGAGGCTCCTGATTGCAACCTCACACGGCGATGCGCGTGCCCGGCAACGGCACGCGCATGACGATGCCGGGCATGTAGTCGGTCTTAAGGTTCCTGTGCAGCCGCCCGCGGACTTCTCATCAAGATCGTCGCAAACGACGTGAGCTTTTGGCGCGGGTGGGAGTAAGCGCTTCTGGCACGCTCGCAACTTGCCCCCTCTTCCTGGCGTGCTAATGCTGTGAGATGATTCTCACCGGTATCGGAGACGAAGCAGGCAATGCCATCGAGGCACAGATCAAGGCCACCACGGAATTGGGCTGGCAACACATCGAATTGCGCAACGTGGAGGTGGGAGACGAGCCGGTCCGAAACGTTCACGATTTATCAGATCGTGCCTTTGATGTGCTCTGTGCCCGATTGGACGAGGCGGGAATTGGCGTAGCAGGATTTGGCTCCGTGATCGGCAATTGGGCCCATGACATCGAGGATGATTTCGCTATTACGAAGGCGGAAATTGCGCGCGCCATTCCCAAAATGCAGCGCCTCGATACGAAGATCGTGCGGATTATGAGTTACAAACCGCGGCTCAATGCGGATGGTTCAGACGCTCCAGATCAAATGGAGCAGGAGCGCTTTCGCCGGCTGCGCGAAATCAAGGCTCGTTTCGATGATGCCGGCATCATCTCTGTGCACGAAAACTGCATGAACTACGGCGGGATGTCAGTTACCAATGCCCGGCGATTGCTCGAGAATGTGCCGGGCTTGAAATGGGTCTTCGACACCGGCAATCCCTGCTTTAACGAAGATCGCGATCGTCGCGGCCAGCGTCAGGATTCGTGGTTGTTTTATCAGGCGGTCAAGGCGCACATCGCCCACGTCCACGTCAAGGATGGGATTTGGAACCCTTCCAGAAAGGACCTCGACTATACCATGCCGGGCGAAGGCGACGGGCAGGTGCCGCGAATTATGGAAGACCTGCTGCGCAGCGGATACCGCGGATTTGTCAGCATCGAACCGCACGTCAGTGTGGTGTTTCATGATTTAAGCAAAAAACAGAACGGCGATCCTGAAGAGAAGGCACGCGAGCAATTCGAAAGTTACGTCAAGTATGGACGGCGCCTCGAGCAACTGGTGGCAAACTGCCAGAGGGCCATTCCAGACGCTGCCGCCGCGTCCGCCGTTTGAGGCCGCAGGTCCTTCACCGAATGGCAAAGCCTCGGCTGAGGCGGTGCAGAATTGCCTAGCCCACGGAGAGCGCGAGGCTGAGAAGCGCGGAGGGCTCCGGCACCGCGGCCAGCTCAAACTCATTCAGTCCTCCGCCTTCTCGCCGGCGGGGCACATTTTCACGAGCTTGGGATCAAAGCGTCCGAGGACGTCGACCAGATCAGTCTGGGCAGCCATGACGGTGTGAATGTCCTTATAGACGCCCGGCACTTCGTCGAGGCCGGCGCTGAGCAACTCGACACCGCGCTCCGCGAGCAGTTTTCTCGTCGCGCTCCAGGTGAAGGATTGCATCGCCTTGGTGCGGCTCATCACGCGGCCGGCGCCATGCGAAGCCGAGTGCAGCGATTCGGGTTCGCCCTTGCCGCGCACCACGAATCCGGGCGAGGCCATCGAACCTGGGATGATACCGAGGACGCCCGTGGCCGCCGGGGTTGCGCCCTTGCGGTGCACGATGACCTCGCGCTCGACTCCGTTCACCACGTGGCGTTCCTTCCACGCGAAGTTGTGATGATTCTCGATGTCAAGGATTACGCGCAGGCCGAGTGCTTTCGCGATGTGGTGATGAATGAGCGCGTGATTTGCAGCCGCGTAACGACCCATGAGATTCATCGCGGCCCAGTATTCCTGGCCGTCCGAGTCTTCGAGCGAGAGCCACGCCAGATGCTTGAGTTCCTTGGGCAGATCCGCGCGGCGATTCATGGCGATGCGGCTGTAGTGCTGGCAAACCTGCGCGCCGGTGCCCCGCGATCCGCTGTGCGAGAGCAGCGCCACATATTCGCCCGAGGGCACGTTGTACCCGGCCTCTGCGAGGCCGGAACTGTAGCCGGTCTCTGTGAGGCCGGATCCGCGGTCACAGACCCCAGCTACAGCAGCCGCGGCAACATCTGGCACAGAAAACGCACCAAACTCGACGAAATGGTTGCCCGAACCACTGGTGCCGAGTTGCGCCCACGCCTTATCGCGCAAACGCTGTGTCACGGGTGAAACGCTCCAGTCCTCGTCCATCACGTCGTGCTGCCGGCGCTGCTTGAATTCGCAGCCCATGCCGAAGCGGGTTTCGCTCTCGATGATATTGGCCAGGCGACCCTTCTGACCCGCGATCATATTCGCCTTGCCCTCGAACACAGACAGCTTCATCCGGCACGCGATGTCCACCCCAACGGCGTAAGGGATCACCGCGTTGTCCGTCGCAAGTACGCCGCCGATGGGAAGCCCATAGCCCACATGGGCATCCGGCATCAGCGCGCCCGCCACCGCCACCGGCAGCGCGCACGCATTGGCCATCTGCTTCACCGGCTCAGCTTCAAGGCCCTCCCCCCACTGGCGGAAATTTACCATATAGGATTTAAGATTTAGGATTTTTGGTCGATGTTGTGCGTCGCGCAGTGAAGAAAATCGCCGTGAGTTCATTGGCTTCTGCGAGAAGCGCTTCCACCCGCTTCGCCGGGAGCAATCCGCCCTCCACGATCAGTTCGAGCCAAAATCCGCTTTCGTCCGCCTCCTCGAGAACGTTCCCGAGCTTTGCGACAAATTCCGCGGTCGATCGTGCGCGACAAGCCGCCCGATAATTTGCGCCTACGGACGTGCCGCTGCGCAACAATTGATCGCCCAGCACGCGCCCCTTGGACGTGATTGGCAAATGATCCACCAGGGAGATCACTCGAAGGGCAAAGGCCTTCGTTCGTTTCTTCAGTTCTTCCTTGTTCATCGTAAGAATCCCAATCCTCAATCTTACATGCTAAATGCTAAATGCCTTCAGGCACGCCAAGGCGAATGAGCTCTTTGGTGTTCATGGTTTTGTTCGCTTGTAAAGGGTGGGCGCGATGTGCCGACACACTGCGAGTGCGCAGCGGTGTTTGTTCTTTTTGTGGCAAGGAATTCGCTGGATCGCTATCGTCGCAAGCAATGACTTTGATTCGATCACCCTTTTGCTGGCTGTTCATCGCGGCGTTTGCCATCGCGGCTGTCTGGGTGTTCCGGAAATCTCATGGGACCCGATTCCCGAGGTTCAAGGATTTTGTGAAGAATCCCGGCCTGTGGACCGCGATAGCCGAAGGACGGCTCGAGGCCGAACATGACGCCGAAGGGGCCCAGCGTTGGAACGCCGCTCAAATCACTCAGGCGGTAAGGCATTTTGTTTTCGATGTGGAAACCAGCGATGATGCGTGGGGCGAAAAACGGATTCTTCAATCGCTGGGACCGCGAGTGCATCCGGCAGTTATCAGGATTCTTGCTGACCAGTCATTTCGAGCAAAGCTCACTATTCCCACAGGAACGGGTCTTCTGCCGGAAGCGCCGATCAATCGTCTTTGCGACTTGCTGGATGATCATCCGCCAGGCGATGTCGTCGACTTACTAATCCCATTTCTTAACGATCCGTCATCTCAAATTCGCATTCGCCGTCCTGCTGCGTGTAACCAAGTCACCGATGTTCGAGATGCCGACGCTCACAGCCCGTCCATGAAGACAGGCAGGGGTGAGAACCTTACGGGAAGGTGGTGGCAAACGTCTCACACTGGGCGAGCGGAATCCGTCTTTGCAAGGCCAGGAGGCGATTGGTAGAGTAGTGCGCATGAGCACGCTTCAGGAAATCAAAGCCGCCGCTGCGAATCTCCCTACGGAGCAGCGTAGCGAGTTGGTCACATGGCTTTGTGAAGCGATAGACGTCATTGAAGTCCGACGCGAACAATTGCGCGGTGAGGTTCAAATCGGCCTCGACCAGATTGCGCGGGGCGAAGTCGCACCACTCGACATGGCAGACATCAAACGCAAAGCCCGCGCTCGGTCGGGAGCCGACTGTCGTGGCTAATGGCAACGGTTTACCGCAGTTCCCGCGCGGAAATCGACCTCTTGGAAATCTGGGAGCATGTCGCAAACGATGATCCGCTGGCAGCAGTCGTAGAGATACTTCTTCCATCCTCGGTGGCGTTGTGAAAGTGGACTGCCGCTATTCGGCGCACATTAGGGGCTGCCCGCCCTGAGCGGCTCCCAAATTGACCCTGTCCAAAACGGCCATCCTCTTTAGCGTGGACCAAGGTGCCGACATTCCTAACCGGTTTTCATCGTGGGAACCTCGCCCATATTTATGGGTCGCGTCAAGCGATCGGAGCGGGCGGGCGCGGCGTTCATCGAGTGAGAGCGAGTTGCTCCCGCCATTGCTGGCGCCGAGGAAACCATCTTGAGATGCCACTTCAACAAATGTGCGGCCTGAATCCCGACCGCGGCAAGATTCAGCGATTCGCCGGCGTGAAATGGTGTGTGCGTAGTCGCGACCCGACCTTGGAGTGGATGTGTGAGTGTCATCTCAGAAGAAATCAACGGGCGATGGGATCCGAAGTGGGATCGGTATGGCGCGGACGAATCAGCAAAACAAGCACGATGGAAACCACAGCGGCGCTTGCGAAAATGCTGAAAATGCCGAACAGCGGCACCTGGCGGTCGCGGAGGAGGCCGAAGCCCCAATCGGCGAAGCCGCCGCAACTGATGCTGACGAGATTCATGATGCCATAGCCGGTCGCGCGCAACTCCGGGCGGGCGATCTGGCAGAGAATCGGCATGTTATTCGCGTCGAAGAATCCCCAGCCCAGGCCAAATAAAATGAGAAAGGCGATGGCGACCCACAGCAGTCCGGTCTGCGGAGCGAAGCCGACGCCAAACATCGCCGGTACAATGAGCGACATGCCAATGGCGCTGACGAAAATGCGGCCGCGCTCGTCACGCCGCATCCAACGGTCCGCGAGCCAGCCGCCAGAAATGGCGCCGACGATGGCCGCGGTCTGCCAAAAGAGGGTGGCGGAGACGCCCGCCTTGCCCTGGCCGATGTTGAACTCCGTTTTCAGGATCGCCGGCATCCAGTCGCGCACGACCCAGCCGGCGAGCGCGGGCAGTGTGAAATAGAGTACGAGCAAAATGAATGAGCCGTTGCCGAGCAACTCTCGCAGCGAGCCACTGGGTGAAACGGGCTCGCGTTCCGGCACCCCCGAAGGGCGCGCGGCGTTTCGCAGAAACAGAAAGAGCGGCACCGCGTAGAGTATCCCGATGATGCCGCATGCATCGAAGGCCCAGCGCCATCCCAGTGCCGGGTTATCGGCCACATAGCCGCTAAAGCCGCCTACAATGACTCCTGCGTAAATGCCGATCTGGTGAAACCCGACCGCGCGCGAGCGGGTATGGCCGAGATGAAAATCCGCGATAAGCGCAAGCGCCGCTGGAATGTAAAATGCCTCGCTGATACCCATGAGCGCTCGGGTCGCGAGAAGTTGCTCGTAGGTGGTTACGTGGCCGGTGGCCCACGTCACCGCCGACCAGACGAAGAGGCTGCCGGCAATAACATGGCGGCGGCTGTACCGATCCGCGAGATAGCCGCCGATGGGACTAAGGACGGCATACACCCACTTGAAGACGGCGAGAATTTTCCCCCAGTTCGCCTCGAGGCCGATGCTGGGAATGTCCTGCATGACAGAGAACTTCATCGCCGCGAGCATCTGGCGGTCGAGGTAGTTGAGCAGCGCCACCGGCACGAGGAGGGCCACGATCGCCCACGCGGTCCGAAGACCTGGAGACGCGAGGACGCGGGGACGCGTAGAGTCGGAAGGCGCGCTCATTTCTGCGAAGCGAGACCTTAAAGGTCATGACCGCGGGCGCGACACATTCCTGCTGGACAAACCTGGCCAGGATTTGCGCCGGGCTGGGTGCGGTCTGGGCGCATTGCCACTGCTGTTGGGCTGGGAGTCTGTTGAGAAACCAATGATGTTACCGTGCCATGGGCAGGTGGTGCCACCCGATTTCTGCGGCTCGAGGCGCAAGAATAATCGGCGGCGGGATCGAATCTCACGGGGCCGCGCGTTTTCCGCGGTAGCGGTATACCTCGCGCGTGGTGGATGGGAGCAATCCGTAAAACGTGCGGGGGTGTTCAAAACGATTCGGATCGTCAAGAATCGCCACGATCGCGGCCGTGCCGGGAGCCGATCGGAGGAAGTCGATAAATCCTGCGTTGATAAACAGCTCGCGGCCGGTTCGGTCGGCATGAGCCATCAAAGCCTCGAGGCCAGCCACATCCTCGAAGCGATGCAGACACGGGTCGTACCCTTCAGTGAACATGCTGAAGCCACCGCTGATCACGTGCTTCTCGATGTCGGGATGACGCGGATTGGTGACTGGGCGGTAAGACGCCACCGACTCGCGAGCGGGTTCCGTCGGATGTTGCCGGAAAAGCTGCCGCGGGCGGTGCGTCAAATACGCAAAAAACGCCAGGGTTGGCGCGAGGACTAGCAGGCCACGGCCCCGCCAGCCGGCGCGCGTCATGGCATCACCGAGCGCCGAAGCGGCGATCAGGATTCCGGGCAAAAACGGCACAAGATACCAATCGTAAGGACGGGTATGGCTGAGGCCCATGTGGACCAGCATTAAAACCGGCGCGCCGAGGCTCCACGCGAGCAAAGGGCGCAGCTTTGGACTGCGTGCCATTAACACGAGACCACTTCCCAACCATGCGCTTACAGCGACAATGCCAAGCCAGTGGATAAATCCCGCGTTTTTCATCGACAGTGTCATCGCATGCAACAGGGGATTGGCTGAACTGCCAGCGGCCGACCACGGCTGACCGAAGGTCCATCCACAAAGCGAATCGCGCCACCAACGCGCATCGAGCGAACCTGAAATTGGGTGCGTCGCCATGAACTCGCGCAGCTGCGGCCAGCACGGTGCCAGCATACCAACCACCAGCATGAGGGCGAAAATATTGGCGGCCAGCCAACGGGACGCAATCGGCCAGGGCTCGCTCCCCCTGGCCCGTAATGCGATCAGGGCGAGACCGATCGTGAGGTTGGCGGCGGCGCACAAGTAGAGGCTCTGGGCGTTGCACCAGAGCAGATAGGATTCGCAAAACGCAAAGAGACCCCACCAGAACCAGCCGCCCCGGCGCATGCCCTCACCGATCGCCCCGAGCATGATGGTACCCAAGAGCATCATCAGCCCGTACGCCCGTCCATCGACACCGAAGCGCGCAAACCATGGATGCAATACCAGAAATCCGAGCGACCACCAGCCGTTAAGGCCCCACGCCTTCATCGCCCAGAGCCACGCCGGGATAAGTGCCAAACCAGCGACGAAGACTGGCAAGCGCAGGATGGCTTCGCTGAACCATGGATCGTTCGGCCCATCCCGCTTTTTGAAAAACATCGAGTGCGACAGCCGCGCCACCGCACTATAGCCCATGTGGTTGGTGGTTTTGCGGCAATTCCAGAGCGTCGTTTGCCACGGGCGCTGGCGAATTTCTAACCCCCCATCAGCCTTCCGGACGGCCTCGTCGATGATGAAACGGCTGGCATTGAATTCTTCATCGCCCCACATCGATTGAAAGAGCCTGGGGGTATTATGCCAGGCCGCCAGTGCGATCACCCCAGCGCAACCGGCGAGCTGCCAGCGAGTCCACCGCGAGAAAGGCTGATTCATCCCAGCCTCGCGTTGGCGCGGTTTTCGACTTCCCAGCCATGGGCTGGCCAGCAAGAGCGCGCCCGATATCCAAAGATTGCAACGCAACCCCTTGTGAAGCCAGACGGGGACGTAGCTCTCGGGACGGATGTCCTGGCCGGCGGCCTTGCGTTTCTCGATCAACCGTTCCGCCCTCACTGGGGCGGGGATGAGAATCCGCGCCGCCAGCAACATTCCGAATATCACTGCACAGACAATGACCAGCCCACGCGATTCGCGAAACGGGATGCGTCGGAAAATCGAGGCCATCGCCGCGGACCATGCCGCATCCTGAGCGTGAGACAAGGCCGCCGCCTTACGAGGCCGGCGCCCCGAGCGGGTTCATCAACACTCTGGCGGTGGCATCGACATCGTCCGCCCGCATAAGTGTCTCGCCAACGAGGATGGCATTGGCACCCCACGAATGCACCAGGCGCGCATCTTCCGCGGTCTTGATGCCACTTTCGCTGACCAGCAGAATGTCATCTGGCACCTCTTCACTCAACCGCTCGGTCGTGTGCAGATCGACGGCGAAGGTCTTGAGATTGCGGTTGTTGACGCCGATGATTCGGGCGTCCGTATCGAGCGCACGGTCGAGCTCGATGGCGTCATGCACCTCGACCAGCACGTCGAGTTGGTAGGCATGCGCGCATCCGAGCAGCTTTAGCAACGTCGCCTGATCGAGCGCCGCGACGATGAGCAGAACAGCATCAGCCCCGGCGATCACAGCTTCGTAAATTTGGACCTCGTGAATGATGAAATCCTTTCGCAAAACCGGAACCGGGACCTGGCTCCGGATGCGCGTCAGATAATCGAGCCGCCCTTGAAAATATCTTTCGTCCGTGAGCACTGAAATCGCGCTCGCGCCCGCTTGCGCATAAAGAAGCGCCTGGTTCACCGGATCAACACCACCGGCGATGACCCCAGCCGACGGCGAAGCTTTTTTCACCTCAGCAATCAACGCCAGACAATCGGGCTCGACATCCAGCGCCCGCTCGAGCGAGCGAAAGTCATTCCGCATCGCAGCCTGATGCCGATATTTTTCCTCGAGGGGCAGAATCCGCGCCACCTCGGCTCTCTTGTGCTCAATGATCTCCTGCAGCTTGTCCGTCATCGGCCCTAATTACGTTGCAGCTGGTGAGCGTGCAAAAACTAACCACGGGGACGATTGCCGCCGGTGGGGCGGGCGCTCGGCGCACGCCAGCAGCTGGCGTGTCAGTAGCGATTGGGCGAATCCGAATCAGTGATTCTTGGACCTCGCCGCTTTATTCAAAGTCAGGAAGGCGGGGTCCTCTTTCCCGCAATCATCCGATAGATGAGCAGCACAACGATGGCGCCAACGATGGCGAGTCCAAAACTGCGCAGGTCCCATAGGTTGGCCTTGCCGAGGCCCATCAAAGTGCCCACCCAACCGCCAACCACCGCGCCCACGATGCCCAAAATGCAGGTGACAATGCAGCCACCCGGATCCCTGCCGGGCATAATGAATTTGGCCAGCGCCCCGGCGATCAAACCGAAAATGATCCATGAAAGAATGCCCATAAGTTATTGAGTGTTGAGTTTCAGGCCATGAGGATTTCCGCGAAGCGTGATGAAACAGACGATTAAAAGTTAATTCGATCACCACAAGCAATTTTTTGTGTCGTCCCGGCCCAAGGTAGACGTTTGGATCACAGGGGTCCGCGGCGAATCAGGCGGCGTGATGGGTCATTGCGCCCTACCCCCGCCCGTGGTGGCGAACCAACGAAAGCGGTTGCTGCTGGCGGCGTGAACCGATAACTTTCCGGTTCAAGTGAAGTTCGCGTTCATTCGTGTGGTGGGAAAGAGCGTCGCCTGGTGGGCAGGTGTCAGCGGCGCGGTGCGGGCTGAGGCTCCGGATTTCAACCGCGATATTCGGCCTATCATTTTCAACAACTGCGTTGCCTGCCACGGGCCCGACGAGCATGAACGCAAAGCCGGATTGCGACTGGATCGAAGCGACGGTGCAACGGCGCTGCTGAAAAAAGGCGGTTACGCCGTCGTTCCTGGTCAACGCCTCGAGAGCCAGCTATGGCAGCGGGTGTCGTCGAATGATCCCGACAAGTTGATGCCGCCGCCGGAATCAGGGCACACCCTCAAAGCCGAACAAATCGAATTGCTGGGGCGATGGATCGACGCGGGTGCGAAATACGATGGTCATTGGGCGTTTCAAAAACCGGTCCGGCCACCGGTTCCCACAGGACACCATCCGGTCGATTACTTCATTTCCCAGCGACTCGCCAAAGAAGGACTCGCGCTCTCACCACCAGCAGATGCCCGCACGCTCACACGCCGGCTCTTTCTCGATCTCACCGGCCTTCCGCCGGAGGCCAGGGAGGCGTCCAGAACGCAGAATCCGGAAGGAGCGACTGGCGGCGCGACGCGCCACGTCGAAAATCTCATTGCCTATCTGCTGTCCTCGCCGGCATACGGCGAGCGCTGGGCGCGAATGTGGCTGGATTTGGCGCGCTATGCGGACTCGCGCGGTTATGGCTCCGATCCTCTCCGGCTGAACATCTGGCGCTACCGGGACTGGCTGATCAATGCCTTCAATCGCAACCTGCCATATGATCGTTTCACGATCGAGCAACTCGCCGGTGATTTATTGCCGGACCCGACGTCCGAGCAATTACTGGCCACGGCATTTCATCGCAACACGCTCACCAATACGCTCGGCGGAACCATCGATGAGGAATTCCGAGTGGTGGCGGTGAAGGATCGCGCCGAAACAACCGCCCAGGTCTGGATGGGACTTACTTTGAAATGCGCGCAGTGCCACACTCACAAGTTCGACCCGCTCACCAACGAGGAGTACTACCGCTTTTACGCTATTTTTAACCAGAGCCAGGACAGTGATCGTCCTGACGAATTTCCCACCGCGCCCACGCCAACACCCGACGAGCAGGCAGGGGCCGATGCCTTGAGAATGCAAATCGAAGCGCTCAGAAAAACGCTGGCGAAGCCGTCGGCGGAGTTTTTGGCACAGCAGGATGCGTGGGAAGCGTCGCTGGTCGAGCAGGACCAACATTGGCGCGGCCTCGAAGGAGCAACGGCCGCCAGCCAGAGCGGCCAGCCGCTTCAATTGCAGCCGGATGGTTCCTGGCTGGCAGTCGCTGGTGTCGAATCAGACGTGTACTCGATCGACGCGCCGGCGCCAGCGCAGGCGATCACCGGTCTGCGGATCGAGGCGCTGCCCGATGCCAGGCTTCCCGGCGGTGGTCCCGGCCATGACCGTAGCGGCAACTTTGTCGTGAATGAAATTAAGCTCTTCGAACGGCCGAAAGCTGGCGGGGCGCCGTTGGGCAGATTCGTGCGGCTCGAGTTGCCCGGTGACGGGCGTCAGTTGCACATCGCTGAGGTGCAGGTCTTCTCAGCGGGAAAGAATATCGCCCCGCAGGGCCAGGGGCGACAGTCCAGCATAGACTATGGCGGCACTCCGGAACGCGCTAACGACGGAAATACCGACGGTGATTTCGCGGCCAACTCAACCATCCACACCCGCATGGAAAACAACCCGTGGTGGGAGGTGGATCTCGGGGCCGAGCACCGGATCTCACAACTCACCCTATGGAATCGCACCGACCACGAATTGCAGAATCGCCTCGATGGCTACGTAGTGAAAATTCTCGACGCTCAACGGAAGGAACTCTTTTCCCAAAAGCCGGGCGCTGGGCCGCGGCCGAGCGCCACGGTAGCCGTGGACGGCCGCCGCGAAATCCCGCTGCGTGTCGCCAGCGCCAGCTTCGAGCAGGAAAAATTCGGCGCGGCTAAAGCCATCGATGGAAGCATGGGGAAGGACAGCGGATGGGCGATCGCGCCTCACATTGGGCGGCCGCACACGCTGGTCTTGGAACTGGCCGAGCCGATTTGCCGCGAGGGCGGCGATTGCGGGCTGAGCGTGGAGATTTCGCAAACATTTTCGAAGCATTCGTTAGGCAGGTTTCGCCTCGGCGTGACGAACCGGCCCGCGCCATTGCGTGCTTTGCCACAGGCGCTGGTGCCCGTTCTAGCCAAACCCGCCGCCACACGGTCCCAAAATGAAGCGGCCGAGGTCGCCGCATTTTACGCAACCCTTGATCCGGAGCTCAATCGCCGCGCGAGGCAGGTGGCGGAATTGGAAAAAAAACTCGCGTCGCTGAAGCCGGCAGAAACTCCCATCATGCGGGAGTTGACCAAGGACAAGCGCCGGGTCACCAAATTGATGGTAAAAGGGAACTATCTTTCGACCGCTCAGAACGTCGAACCTGGCATCCCCGCCGCATTTCACCCGCTGACAGATGAGCTGAAGAGGGATTCCAGTGGCGAAATCAACCGGCTGGCGCTGGCGAAATGGCTGGTGAGCCGCGAAAACCCGCTGACCGCGCGCGTAGCGGTCAACCGCTTCTGGAGCCAACTTTTTGGGCGTGGACTCGTCGAGACCGAAGAAGATTTCGGCACGCAGGGCAGTTATCCCAGCCATCCCCAATTGCTTGATTGGCTGGCGGTTGAATTTATGGAAAGTGGATGGGACGTCAAGCGGCTGCTGAAGGCGATTGTATCTTCGCAGACCTACCGCCAGTCGAGTGAGGTCAGCGATGAGCACCTGGCAAAAGACCCGCAAAATGTATTGTTGAGCCGCGGTCCCCGCTTCCGCCTGGAAGCGGAAATGGTGCGAGATCAGGCGCTGGCGATTTCCGGATTGCTTAATCGGAAAATGTTTGGTCCCAGTGTTTATCCGCCGCAGCCTGACGGGTTGTGGCGCGCCGCATTCAACGGCGAGCGGAGTTATCCAACCTCGACCGGTGAGGACCGCTACCGCCGCGGCATCTATGTTTTTATGCGCCGCACTGTGCCTTATCCGAGCCTGATGACCTTTGACGCGCCAAACCGCGAAACCTGCACCCTGCGCCGCATTCGCACAAACACGCCGCTCCAGGCGTTCGTGACACTCAACGATCCCGCCTTTATTGAAATGGCAAGGGCCTTCGCTCGCCGAATCGTGCTTGAGGGCGGGGCAACGCCGAACGAGCGGCTCACGTTTGCTTACCGTCTGTGCGCGCTCGAACATCCCAGTCCAGCAAAACTGCAAACCCTCCTCGAACTGTTCGACTCTGAGTTCAAAAACTATTCCGCCGTGCCCGCAGAGGCCAAAAAACTCGCTGAAGATCCCCTTCACGCGATGCCAAAAGCGATCGATTGGCCGGAGATGGCCGCTTACATGCTCATCGCTAATACCCTCCTCAATCTGGATGCGGTGTTAACCAAGGGGTAACTACGTAGTAAGCCTCCTCCCTAGCCTCCCTAAAGCTGGCTCTTATGAGGATAAGCGTCGTGTCGAAGGGATGATACTCTGGGCGCTGCTTGTCATTCTTTGCTCTGCTTCTAGGTGTTATATTTATCTGTTTGCCGCCGCATCGGCCTTACTCACCTGCTTTTTTCTTTATGTTCTCCATCCCCCAAGGCGTGCTCCACCAGACACGCGCAGTAGTCAATCGGGTCGAATCCGGTCTGCTTATCAACTATGACGTGCATGGGCAGGAGCATTTGTGGATAGGGACTCCTGTTTCGACTGCCGGAGACGGAACCTTCTTCAGTCCGATTCCCCCTGACCATGAAATTTGCACCCGTGCTGCGGCATGGCCATTTGTGCGCTGGAAGTTTTATGATGCCGAGAGTGACTCCCACCTCGTGGTTGATGGAACGGCTGCGATAATTCCGGGCCCGCTCTGGCAACGAATCAATCGCAACTGGACCCTCGAGATTCGGCAGCCGTTCACGGCGCTGATCACCACCATAGATAGGGTACGGCAGGTCATGTCGGACGATGGCCCCGGTTGCCGCCAAGTTTTGCCCTCGCCCCTCGTGGAAAGGCAGGCTTTTCTCAGAGACTCATTTTGTCTAGAGAGATCCAGTCAAACCTCCCTCTGTTTTTGATCCCAAGGTGCGGGCGAATCGATGATCGAGCACCCTCCACTGAGGACGGAAGCGTCGGGCTGGGCCAGGCGGCGCGCCCCTGGGGCAATCGCGTGCTCGAACATACTTCTCGCCGAGAGTGATCCGGAAACCTGCCTCTTGATCAAAAATGCGTTGTCGAGTGCCGGCTTCGAGGTTGCTTGCACCTCGAATGCCGCTGACACCCTCGAGTCGTTGGATCAGGGTTTGCCAACGTTGCTCTTGCTCGATGTTGATCTGCCCGACCGCGGGGGCGCTGAGGTGCTCACCGGGGTCGAGAGGATCGGGCGGAGAGTGCCCTATGTTGTCTTGAGCGGCGTGAACGATGCCCGTGCCGCAGTCGACTATTTCCGCCGTGGAGCGCGCGACGTCCTGCTCAAGGACACGCAGCTCGTGCAGCTCGTGCCGCACGTGGTCACGCGGGTTCTCGAGGAAATCGAGGTCGAGGAGCAAAGAAAACGCATGCAAACTGAAATTCTGGAGGTCTCCGAGCGGGAACAACGGCGCATCGGACAGGATTTGCACGACGATCTCTGCCAGCGTCTGGCTGCGATCAAGATGCAGCTTCAGCACTTAAGTGAAGGGCTCTCACGGTCTGATCCCGAGCATTCCAGGCTAGCCACTGTCATCGCTCGACATTTATCCGAGGCCACGCGAGCCGCTCGGTCCCTGGCGCGTGGACTATCCCCCGTCGACATCGGGCACGAAGCGCTGCCGGCGGCACTAAGCGGTCTGGCACGCAATGCCGAGGAAGTTTTTCAGATCACTTGTGACTTCCACCACAAAGGGGGGTGTCCCGGCCTTAATCATCATGTCGCCACGCAGATCTATCGGATCGCGCAGGAGGGAATTGCCAATGCCGTGAAACACGCTCGCGCCACAGCCGTCAGTCTGGCCATGGACGCGACGCCGGCCGCAGTCGTGCTGACGATCACCAACGACGGCGACCCGTTCCCGACGCATCCACCTCAAACTGGTGTGGGTCTGCCTCTCATGAAACATCGTGCCGAAAGCATTGGCGCCACCATGTATTTTCTTCACAATCCTCCCGATGGAGGCACCTCAGCCGTCCATCTCACCTTGCCGCTCAAATGAAAAAGACGAAAAATGCCGCTCCTCCCGACGATGAAGCCCCGGTGGCGACATCGGCCGATCCAAAAAAAACCATCCGCGTGGCCATCGTGGAAGATCACACCTTGATGCGTGAGGGCATGGCTCAACTGATTAATAGCCAGCCGGACATGAAGGTGGTTGCACAGGCCGGGGATGCGGGTGGAGGCTTGTCGGGCATCCTCGAAACCAAACCCGATCTCGCATTGATCGACATCACTCTGCCGGGCCGTAATGGCCTTGAACTTATCAAGGACCTCATTGCCCAACAGCCCCAACTGCCGATCCTGGTTGTGTCCATGCACGACGAAACCCTTTACGCGGAACGCGCCTTGAAGGCCGGAGCGAAAGGTTACCTCATGAAGGACGCCGAACGTAACACCATTCTTACAGCGATCCGTCGGGTGCTGGCTGGTGGATTCTATGTCAGCGATCGCATGGCCGGCGAGATTTTCGCTTCCTTCGCGGGCAAGGCCGCCGCACGTTCCGAAGCCGGGGGCGCCGTGGCGAAATTAAGCGACCGCGAATTCGAAGTTTTCGAACACCTCGGGGCAGGGCTCGGAACCAACGAAATTGCCGAACGTCTCGGCATCAGTCCGAAAACCGTCGAGGTCCATCGCGCCCGCATTCGGGAAAAGCTCGGCCTGCCAAACGGAGCGGCCCTCGTTCGCTATTCGGTGCGCTGGGTCGAGACACGCAATCTTGGGGCCGGTCCCGCTGAATTGAAGCCTGCTCCTGTCGCTCCTGCTCAAACTTAGTTAGAATCCGTCCACATTGGCCAGCCGGCTCGAACGCATGCGTTCGGCGGCGAGCAGGGTGCGAAACCGCGCGAGGTCATCTTCGCGTGTGCCGCTGATGAGGGTGTAGGCATATTCCCGCCAATGTGAAACTTCGCTCAGTGCGCTGGCCAGGCGGTTTGCCTGGATCTGTGGCGCATCCGAGTGACGGCCGGCGAGACGCCGGCGCAATTCCTGCAAGGTTGGCGGCAAGAGAAATACATCGAAGTGCGCAGCCCGCACCAGTGGATGATCGACCATGCGCAGACTCGCGGCCCCTTGAGTGTCGAGATCCATAATGACTTCGCGGCCGCGGGCGATTTGCGGGAGCGCTTCACTTTTCAAGGTCCCATAGAGCCGGCCATACACATTCGCGGATTCAAGGAACTCACCCGCCTCGAGGCGTCGGCGGAATTCCTCATCGGACAAAAAATGATAATCGCTGCCATCCACTTCGCCCGGGCGGGCGGGCCGCGTGGTCGCAGAAACGGTGTAATAACAACCTTCCGCGGCGCTCAGCGCTCGGCATAGAGTGGTTTTCCCGCTGCCTGAAGGACCGGAAACCACACACAGCAGGCCGGTGCGCGAAGGACTCATTCCACGTTCTGCACCTGCTCGCGCAGTTTTTCCACCTCGGTTTTTGCTGCCACCACGAGATGCGAAATAGCCGCATCGTTGGCCTTCGAGCCAATGGTGTTCATCTCGCGATGCAGTTCCTGGCAGAGAAAATCCAGCGTGCGGCCCGCGGCTTCGTGGCTCTTAAGAGCGAGACCAAATTGCCCGAGGTGGCTGGCAAAACGGGAGAGCTCTTCGCTGATGTCGCAACGCTCGGCAAAAAGCGCCACCTCTTTGAGCAGACGGTCGTCCTCGAGGGCGAGAGTAAGACCGGCATCGATCAGCCGCCGATGGAGTGTCTCGCGATAACGGCTGACCAGACCGGCGGCGAGCTTTTCGATACGCGCACGAATGCCCGCCAGCGCGTCCAGCCTGTGTTGGAGGTCCGCTTTAAGGGCAGCGCCTTCAACCCGGCGCGCCTTCGAAAGCACCTCGAGCGCCTTTCGGGCCGTCCGTTCCACTTGCGGCCACACATCCGGCGCGCCCAGTTCGATCTCCTCGACCGCAAAAACCCCGGGCGCGCGCAGCAAGTCGGTGGCCTCGATGTCGACCGGCCGCTTGAGCAATCGTTCGATTTTTTTCAGGGCCGCAAGGTAGCCGCGCGCCAGCTCGGCATCGAACCGCACGCTCGCAGCCGAGCCGCCAGCCCGTTCGACCGTCACGCTCACCTGCACTCGGCCGCGGGAAATCCTTTCCGCAATGAGCTGCCGGAGTTTCCCCTCGAGTTCCTGCCACACCCGGGGCAAATTGATGACGATCTCGCTTTGCTTGCGATTGACCGACGACATCTCGACGCCGTAGCGCCAGCCTCCGCTCACCAATTCTCCGCGCCCGAATCCAGTCATGCTGTTCATCTGCCCCGATTAGAACGCGCGCGCCGCTCGGTCGCAAATCGAAACACCGAGAAATCCTTCCGAAGATGGCCTCGCCGTTTTTGAGCCTGGGAAATTTGGAGTTGGCTTACGCTATATCGATGAGTTCTCCTGCGCCTGGTGACTCGCGTTCCGATCCAACTGCGAGCGATCCGATTCCCACGCCAATCTCGCGCGGAAGAAAATGGGCGAAACGGGCCGTTGGTTGTCACGTTACTTCTACTGGCGCTTTTTCTGCTTTTTCCGTTTTTGTTGCCGGGTTTAATGACGCGGGAGAATATGACCAGGCGTCAGGCCGAGACGGTCAGCAAGGCCCTCGAAAACTCAATCAAGCAGTACTATGCCGCGTACAATCGGTGGCCCGTGGCAGACACCTCATCTGTCTTGCGAAGCGACGAAAAGCTGATCGCGGCGTTGTCCGGCATGGATTTGTCATTGAACCCGAAACGCATTCAGTTTTTGCCCGAGTCGTTGGCCGAAGGGTAAGGCCGCCAGCCGTCCCAACTCACCATGTATCTACAAAATAAGGCCATAAAGCGCTTGCGTCGTTAGGGGATTCTCTTAAGCTAGCTTTGGGAATTGCAAAGTTTCCCGGTCTGCGCTCCACAGCGATTCTGTTCGAACTCTCAACTCTTCTCATTTATGAAAACGTCGCGCCTCGATTTTTCGCCAAGCCGTCGCGGGTTCACTTTGGTGGAGCTGCTGGTGGTGATCACGATCATCGCAGTGTTGGCCGGTATTTCGATTCCAGCATACCAAAGTATCCTGAAAAAGATGACGCGCATGCAGGCGGAGACCACAGCGAAGTCGCTGGTTAACTCGATCAGCCAGTACTATGCCGAATACAACCGGTTTCCCCTGCCGGCGGACGCGCCGGGTAGCGAGGTGACGGCCCTGCGCACTGATGAAGTGCTGATCGGTGCGCTTCTGGGAACCGATCTAATGATGAATCCAAAGAAAATCCAGTTTTTGCCCGAGTTGAAGGATGCGACAGAAACCGGGAAGAACGGTCTGAAATCCGCCGGTGATCTGTCCACGGTGGTGGATCCTTGGGGTGAAGAATATTACGTGATCATGGACTCGGATTACAATGGGCAGATTGACAATCCCAATCCCGCCTCGGGCAGTCCCAAACTCTATCAAAAAGTCCTCATCTACTCTGCAGGTCCAGATAAGGATGGCGCTACGTGGGAAGATAATGTGCTCTCGTGGGGAAGTGGCAAAGTTGCCAGCAACACGGCACAACAGCCGCCGACCCAGTAAGTGTGAGGTTCCTGGTGACGGGTGGCGCGGGTTTCATCGGCTCGCATGTGGTCGACCGGTTGCTCGCAACCTACGGGCAAGTCGTCACCGTTCTGGATGACTTCAATGACTTCTACGATCCCGCCATCAAGCGCGAGAATGTCGCACAGTTTAAAGGCGACGTGCGGGTCATCGAAGGCGACATTCGCGATGCGCCTCTGGTTGAGCGCATTTTTGAAGCCGGCGAATTCGATGCCGTGATTCATCTCGCTGCGCGCGCGGGAGTTCGCCCCTCGATCGAGCAGCCCGAGCTTTACCTCGACGTCAACATCAAGGGTACGTTCAATATCCTGGAAGCGGCGCGCCGCGCCCGCATCGAGCGCGTTTTATTTGCTTCGAGTTCGTCAGTCTATGGATTGAATCCGAGGGTCCCATTCCGGGAGGAGGATGCGTTGCTGGCCACCATTTCACCCTATGCCGCCACCAAACTCGCGGGCGAGCACCTTTGCTCGAATTATGCCCATCTGCACGGGCTTCGGGTGGTTGCGCTCCGATTCTTCACCGTCTACGGCCCGCGCCAGCGTCCCGATCTCGCCATTTCGAAATTCTGCCGCGCGATCCTCGACGGCCGCCCTGTGGATAAATATGGCGACGGCTCCACCTGTCGCGACTACACCTACATTGACGACATTGTGGCCGGCGTCCTCGGTGCGCTCAGTTACCGCGGACCAACGTTCGATATTTTCAACCTTGGTGGAAGCCAAACCGTAACGCTCGACGAACTGATTGATGCGTGCGAGATCGCCTGTGGCAAGAAAGCAACCATCAACCAGCTTCCAATGCAACCCGGAGACGTTCCCCGAACCAGCGCCGATGTTTCAAAGGCCGAACGATTCCTGGGTTTCCATCCCCAAACCCGCGTCGACGCAGGTGTGAAAAAATTTGTCGATTGGTGGCGCACGGTGGCAGGGCGTTCATGATCAGGTTGTAGCCGGGGTCTGAGACCCCGGAAGAGGCGGCCTGGCAGAGGGCCACCTACAACACCGGCTGTCGGTTGTAGCCGGGGTCTGAGACCCCGGAAGAGGCGGCCTCGCAGAGGCCACCTACAACACCGGCTGTCGGCTGTAGCCGGGGTCTGAGACCCCGGAGAGGCGGCCTCGCAGAGGCCACCTACAACACCGGCTGCGCGTTCCGGTGGTGCGGCTGGGCATTTCGGGTTACCATGGCGCCCGTGAGCTTTCGCACTCTCATTCTCTGTTTGCTGCCTCTATCAGCCGGGTTGGCCGATCATACTGACGACTCGCCCCTCAAAGCCGGGCACTCAGTGCAGGGAGAAGGATTTTCCGAAGGGCCCCGCCAGAAAGCCGACCTTCTTCCCGGCGTGGCCGGGATCTGCAGTTTCCCGGTCACGACGAAGAGCGCAGACGCGCAGAGCTTTTTCAATCAGGGGGTGGCCCAGTTGCATGGATTCTGGTTTCTCGAAGCCGAGCGCTCGTTCCGCCAGGTCCTGGCGATCGACCCCGATTGTACGATGGCCTTTTGGGGCATCTCAATGGCAAACGTCGAGAACACGGAGCGGGCGCGGCAAATCATCGGCGACGGCATGAAAGCGAAGCTCGATCACCTTAACCCGAAGGAGCGGGCGTGGCTGCAAAGCCTCTCGGATTTCTATGAGAAAAAGAAGGGCGGCGATGATGAAAAAAACCGCTTGCGCAACCTGGTGCGGGACTGGGAACAGATTGTGAGCGACCATCCGGATGACCTCGAGGCCAAGGCATTTTTGGTCGGTCGCATTTGGCGCAATGCCCATCATCAGGATTTAAAGATCAACTCCCACTTGGCTGTTGATTCGCTGGCGAAGGACGTGCTGGCCAAAGCCCCCGATCATCCCGGCATTCATCACTACCGGATTCATCTTTGGAACAACGAAAAGGACGAGCGCGCACTCGATTCGGCCGCGCTGCTTGGCCCGTCGGCTCCTGGGATCGCTCACAACTGGCATATGCCTGGACACACTTATTCGGCGCTCAAGCGATATGCCGACGCTGCCTGGCAGCAGGAAGCCAGCGCCCGGGTCGACCACGCCCACATGATCCGATACCACTTGATGCCGGATGAAATCCACAACTACGCGCATAACAATGGCTGGCTGGTCGAAGACTGGGGTTACATCGGCAGAGCACGGGATGCCGTGACTCTGGCAAAAAATCTCATCGAGCTGCCGCGCATTCCGCGTTCGAAGGCCGGCGTCAACACCGCAAATCAGGATTGGAGCAAAGACGGCTCCGCCTGGGCCGAGGGTCGCCGCCGCTTGCTGCACGCGCTACTCGAATTCGAACTCTGGGACGAAGTGCTGAAGCTGGAACAGACGCCCTATTTCGAGTCTGCGGGAGACGCCGAGGAGGACTTGCGCATCGCCCGGCTCATCGCTTTGGCCAACCTCGAAACCGGTCGCCAGTTGGAAGGCCTCCGCAAAATCGTCGCCCTTTTCGAAAAGGAGCACGCCTGGCAGAAAGAACGAGACGACAGCACTGCCACCGCTGAAAAAAAAGCACGAGATGAAAAGAAGAGCGCGAGCGATGTCGAGGCCGCCGCCTTGTCCGTTCGCAAGCCGTTTGATGAAAAACTGAAACGGCTGCGCGAAAAAATCGCCGAACTATTGCTGGTGCAGAAGTTGACCTCAGGCGAGGTCGATGCCGCCAAAGAGCGTCTCGCGGCGGTCAAGGGTGTGCCCGACGGTCGCCTGGCGCGTTATTTCGCGCGGGCGGGCGATCAGAACAAAGCGATCGAACTCTCGAAGAATGCGTCCGAAGCCGCCCCCGGCCAGTTCGCACCGCTCGCCAATTACGCCTCGATTTTGTTAGGCGCCGGAAAAGAAGCAGAAGCAAAAACCGAATTCGATAAACTCAGCAGACTGGCTCAGTTGGCTGATCCCGATTTGCCGGCCCTCAAACGCCTGTCGCCGCTCGCTCAGAACGGCTGGCAAAAACCTGGACCGCCTGGGTCCGACCTCGGCAAACGTCCGCCACTGGACCAGCTCGGACCTCCTCACTGGCACCCGCCGGCGGCACCATCCTGGCAGCTCACCGGCATCGCGGGTGACCGCCATCAAGCCACCGACTACGCCGGAAAGTCTTACATTCTCCTTTTTTTTCTCGGCAAAAGCTGCGCCCATTGCATGGAACAGCTCAATGTTTTTGCGCCCAAGGCCAGGGAATATTCAGATGCGGGACTGCAGCTCATAGCCGTGAGCACGGATAACCTCGAGGGCTTGCAGAAGACATTCGATAAGGCCGGCAACCCATTTCCCTTCAGTCTGGTATCAAGTGCCGACCTGGCCGCCTTCAAAGCCTTTCGCGCCTATGACAATTTCGAAGCCAGACCATTGCACTCTACCGTACTCATCGACGGCCAGGGGCGCATTCGCTGGCAGCATATCAGCTTCAATCCCTTTATGAAGCCAGACTTTCTTCTCGAAGAAACGCGCCGGCTGCTCAAGTTTCCCAGCGATCCCTCTCCCGTGGCGGTGAAATAGAGCGGGCCGGAGAGTGGAGCGTTTGCGGCTCACTAGGTGTTTTCTCTAAGCTTTTGGAAGTTCCTTTGCCGGAGGCCACGCAAGGAAAAACCTTTGAGCGAAAAAACTCAGCCAAGGTCTAAATTGTTCTCAGTTCATCCGTATTTCCCAAAGCCATGAAATGCACCGCAGCAATGTCTCTCCGCTTCTCGCTCGCCCTCTTCGGCCTGTGGCTCCCAGTGTCTTGCGGCAACCCCCCGGAGCCTGAGGTCAGCGTCGAGGGACAGGAATTGGCGCGCGCAGAGAAGGTCCGATTGACGCTGGAGAGCGAACTGAAGCTGCTCCGAGAGGATTTTCAAAACAAATACCATAACGCGCTGAAACAGGCGGAGGACCTTCAGAAGGCGAATGACGAATTGAAGCAGCAACTCGAGAAGGCCCAGGATGAGGCCGACAAGAGCAGGAAGGAACTGCAGGAACACCTGGCCAAGTATAAGATCAGCATGCGTCAGAAGGCCAAAGGTCTGCAAATTCCGATGCTGCAAGCCGCCGACGGCAAAGTCTTTGAAGGCGTCACCATCTCCGACGTGACGCCAGACACGCTGAGCTTTCAGCATTCCGGAGGCGTGAGTCGTCTCCCGCTGGAAAAACTTGCCACCGAATGGCAGAAGAAGTTTTTCTATGATCCCGAGGAGATCAAGGCGATCGAGGCCGCGAAACTGGCGCAGGCGGCTGCCAGCGAAGCCGTTCCCGAGGCGGACATCCCAAAGGATGTCGCCTCGCGCGTCGACCCTATCATTTTAAAGCGGCTCAAGGACCGCATCTTTGCACGGAAAGCTGAAATCTCGCGGATCAATAAGGAAGCGAAATCGGTCCAGGAAGGGCCGTATGGGATGACGAACCTTTCGAAGTTGCGTCTGCAGGTTTTGCGTCAGCGAACTCTTCGTTTGCAGGATGACATAAAGGGCCTGCAAAATATGCTGCACCAGGCTGCCCGTGGTCAGATCAGCGGCTAAGAGTCTTTTGAATTGACTCCTGCGGCCCGCGCAGGGTTGGGCTCGGTGGATGGCAAGAAGAGAGCGCCCGCGCATACCCGCTCCGGTCCTTCGTCGCGCCATGGGCCACGGCAGCCGAGCGGACCGGAACTGCCTCCCGAAGGCAGCCCGCAGGGCTGCGCCGCCGGGCGCTCGCAATTTTCTGCTCCCGACGGGATGCAGGCCTTGTCCAACAGACTCCTAGCCTCCCACCGGCGCCGCGGGCGTTTTCTTTCGCGGGGATTTTGGTTTTGCCGCGCGCGGCGGAAATTCCCATCTCAGCAGGCGTTTGCCTTTCACATCGCAAAGCAACTGGGCGGAAAATGGCCGGCCCTTTTTTGAAATGAACTTATCGATCACTCCCGTCCGTCCCTCGGTGAAGAAAGCCAGCGCCTGGTCACGGTTGATGGGGACTTTACACAACTCCCTGGGCAAACTGGCCTTCGGTTTGCAACGATCTCCCTTCTCGCGAAGATGAGTTTCACAGATGTAGCCCGCCGGGGTGTCGTAGATGTTGCTGGACCGGCCTTGTTCGCGGCAAACCGGACACGGACATAGAATGTTGGCCGGATCTTGTGCGGCAACCACCGCCGCTTCTTGCTGGGGGCTTTTCTCGAAGACGAAGTCGGCTTTGCCGGTTTCCTTCAGTTCGAGGGCTGCCGAAAAGTCCTTCCCAAATCGACTCCGGAATCCGTCGAGAGGGCCGACAAACTTTTTAGTGAGCAATTGCTGAAGCTCTTCGCGGGTGATGGGACGCGCGGCGATGGTTCTGTAGATGCGCAGCTTGCATTTCGGCGTGTGACAGGAAACGAAGGTCTCGGTCTGCTTGAGACCGACGGCACCGCACAGTGGACAAGGCAGGTCCAAATCCGGCAGCACAACCTCCTTCGCTTTCGCCGAAAACGCCTTGGTCCGTTCCACGATTTTTGCTGCGAGCTCGCGGATCTCCCGCATGAACGCCGAACGTTCGGCTCGGCCCAGCTCCATCTGCTTCAATTGATACTCCCATTGTCCCGTCATTTCCGGCGAGGCCAGAACTTCAACCCCGGCTTCGTGCAATTGATCGATGAGTTGAATTCCTTTTGGGGTGGCGACCAAATCCCGGCCATTGCGCACCACATATCCATCAAGAATAAGACCTTCAATAACTTGTGCCCGCGTCGCTGGAGTCCCGAGTCCTCTTTCGCTCATGGCCTCGCGCAATTCTTCATCGTCCACCAGCTTGCCAGCGCCTTCCATGGCAGAAAGTAAAGTCGCTTCAGTGTAATGTGGCGGCGGCTTGGTAACTTCTTCCTTGACTTCGATCGCTCTGTTCAGCGCCGACTCGCCGTCCTTCGCCTCGCAAAGGGCCACCGAGGAGTCGTCATCATCAACCAGCTTCTTGCCATAGACTTCGAGCCATCCCGGCACGAGCAGCACTTTGCCTTCGGTTAAAAAAGCATCCGTTGCTTCTGCACTGGCGATTCGCGTGATGCGTGTCGTAATCTCGAATTCCGCGGCCGGATAGAAAACCGCCACGAATCGCCGCGCCACCATGTCGTAAAGTTTTTGCTCAGCTTCATCCAGCTTCGCAGGAATCTGATCGGTCGGGATGATCGCAAAATGGTCACGCACCTTGCTGCCGTCAAAAATTCGCCGGCTTGGGCTGATGCGATCCTCCGTGAGCAGCCGGGAGGCCAGCGCGGGAAGGTTTGTCAACACACCACCCGAGCGCGCACTGATCGTTTGCATTACATTCCGCACCGTATTGAGATAGTCTTCGGGCAGATAGCGTGAGTCGGTCCGTGGGTAGGTCAGCGCCTTGTGCTTTTCATAAAGCCCTTGAGCGAGCTGGAGCGTGCGCCGGGCCGAGAAGCCAAATCGGTTCGAAGCTTCGCGCTGCAGCGAAGTCAAATCGTAAAGCAGCGGGGCCACCTGCCTCGAGGGCTTTCTGGTTTCGCTGACGGTCCCCGTCCTTTTTTCACACCGGGATCGAATCGCTTCCGCATCCGCGATGGCCCACAACCTCTCCGCGCGGGCGAACGCATTTCTTTCGTCTTTTTGAAAATCCTCGCGAAACCATCGCCCTCGATAAACCCCTTTTTCCACCCCGAAATCGCCATACACTTCCCAAAACGCCCGCGGCTCGAAAGCGCTGATGTCCTTGTGCCGTGAAACCAGAATAGCCAGAGTGGGAGTCTGCACCCTGCCGGCCGGCGTCAGACGAAATCCACCCAGGCGGGAATTGTGGGCTGTCAGCGCCCGCGTCGCATTGATCCCGACAAGCCAATCGCTCTCGCTGCGGCACAGCGCAGCATTCGCCAAGGCTCGCATTTCGGAGTCCGGACGCAAATGCTGAAAGGCTTCGAGAATCGCCTGATCCGTCATCGATTGCATCCAAAGTCTTCGGATCGGCTTCCTCGCGCCCGTGGCTTCCATGATATAGCGGAAAATCAATTCGCCTTCACGACCAGCATCACAAGCGTTGACCAACTCCCCTATGTCAGCACGCTTGATCAGTCGTTTAAGCAATTTCAGACGCTCCTGGCCCTTCTCGCGCGGCTGCAGCGCAAACGTTTCCGGAATGATCGGCAGGCTTTCAAACTTCCATTTTGGACGGTTCCCGTCCGCTTCGCCCGGCAATGCCAGCTCGACCAAATGTCCAATCGCGGAGGAAATGACATGTGTCTCGTTCTCAAAATAGTCGCCTTCGCGCCGGAACTTGGTCATGCCGGGCTTTCGCGATAATACCCGAGCCAGGTCCGAGGCCACGCTTGGTTTTTCCGCAATGATTAGTGTTTTTGTCATCTGGAAAGGGTCAAAGACGGCCTATCAACGCCACAGCATCGTCCACAGTCAAGTGAAGTGAGGGCGCCGATGGTTTTTGGTGGAGCAATTTCGAATGACCAGTTAACGCCACCCAGCCGAGTCGCGTGAAGGCCGAACCCAACTCATCAGCTCCGCTAATAATAACAAGCGCGAGGTTCAAAGTTGCAAGTTTCCTTTGATATGGTAATGATGGTAATTATTCTAGCTAGTATTCTTGCTGACTGAGATATCATTCAATGCCTATTTTATCGCTGCCGTATTCCGAGTCGCGGTCTACTTGAGTCCTGTCCTTAGATTCTCTCGAAGGGGTAAATTAGCACGTCCGTTCCACGTGGAACGGAGAAATTCCATTGCCACCCGCCACAACGGGTCGCCAATCCCACGTCCCCAGTTGGCTCTTAGACGTTGCTCGAGAGCCTGAGCCGCACTCTGCATGGCCGCGCAACTAGGGAACGCTGCTTCAATCCCGACTTGCCGCCACCGGGATGCTTTGTCCGCCGGATCCATGCTTGCGCCTGGATTCGCTCCAAACCAATAACACGTTCAAGTCAGCGGGAGTCACTCCGTGGAGTTTCGCCGCCTCGGCAAAGGTTGTTGGTTTGTAAGTCGTGAGTGCCTGCACAGCTTCTCTCTTCAGACCCCTGAGGCTACCATACTCGATATTAACAGAAAGACGGTGTTGATTCCAACCCGCCATGCGTTCAAGTGCGCGATCCTGGCGCCCGATATACCCCGCGTATTTTATGTCAGCTTCGACAACCGACCAAATAGAGTGAGGCATTCGTTCGATAATGCTGGCCGGCAGGGCAAGAAAAGAACTCTCAGGCCGTCGGAGCCATTTCTCCCATGTGGCGCTGTCCGGTCCCACACTTTGCAATAAGGCGCGCGCCTCAGCCATCAATGCTGCACGGGCTTTCACTCGACGCACGTCTTCGGCGTTTGTCAGTCCACACTCTCCCGCGCGGACGGTTAGCCGCAGATCCGCCGTATCCTGCCTTAAACTCAGCCGGTGCTCGGCTCGACTCGTAAACATCCGGTACGGTTCAACCACGCCGTTCACCGTCAAATCGTCGAGCAGGACACCAACATAGGCTTCGTCACGGGCCAGGATAAACGGAGACGCTCCTTTGATCTTTAGTGCTGCATTGGCGCCGGCCATCAAACCCTGCGCCGCGGCCTCCTCATAACCTGAAGTCCCATTGATCTGTCCCGCCAGGTAAAGGCCGCCTATATTCCTTGTCTCCAAGGTTGTCTGGAGTTGCGTCGGAGGACAGTAATCATACTCGACAGCGTACCCTGGCCGCATGATCTCCGCCTTCTCCAGCCCAGGTATCGTGCGCAAGAACTCGTATTGGACTTCATAGGGCAAACTCGTCGAAGTGCCATTCACATAATACTCACCTGTGTGTCGCCCCTCCGGTTCCAGGAAAATCTGGTGCCGGTCTTTGCTTTCAAATTTTACCACTTTGTCTTCAATTGACGGACAATACCGCGGTCCGCGCCCTTCGATTCTTCCGCAATAGAGGGGCGATTTATTCAGGTTGCGACGAATGACGTCATGCGTGGCGGGCGTCGTATAAGTAATCCAGCACGGCATCTGTTCCACGTGGAACCTGTTATTGCGCCAATGATTCAATGTGAATATCTCTGCTGGATCGCCCGCAAGTCGCTCCGGCCAAAACGAGAACGGTTGCGGAATCTCATCTCCATCCTGTCGCTCACACTTCGCAAAGTCTATGGATCGCCCATTCAGCCTGCACGGGGTTCCGGTCTTGAACCGCCGAACCTCCAAACCTATGCGTTGTAACTCGTCACTCAAAGTCGAGCTTCCATCCCCCAACCGCCCACCGGCCTGTTTGCGAAAACCAACATGGAGGAGCCCCTTCATAAAGGTGCCGGCACTGATTACAACTGCCTTCGTTGCGATTCTGAGTCCCCAATGCGTGCACAGCCCCCGAATCTCCCCGCCCTCGACGAGCAATTCCGAAACCGTTCCCTGTATGATGTCAAGTCTGTGCGTCGCCTCCAGCAACGCCTTCAACCGAAACTGATACGCCTTCTTATCGCACTGAGCGCGCGGAGAATGCACACTCGCCCCCTTTGAACGATTCAACATTCGAAACTGAATACCGGTAGCGTCCGCGTTGAGACCCATGGCACCCCCCAGAGCATCAATTTCCCTAACCAAATGTCCTTTCGCGACACCTCCGATCGCGGGATTACATGACATCTGGCCGATAGTGTCCAGGTTTTGCGTCAGCAAAAGGACCTCAGCGCCGATCCGCACCGCAGCCAGCGCGGCCTCGACCCCGGCATGGCCCCCGCCGACGACGACAACATCAAAACCTCTGGGGTAAACAAACTCCTGATCGCTCATTTTTTTAGCATATAGTGTTTATTATAAACAAGTTAACCCAAAGAACTGCGGCAGCTCGCTGTCAATTCCATCCGCGAAGTACTTGGGCACTTTTTCATTTAAGATTCTCTTCTTCTAGCTGGCGAATAACGTTGAGAAATAGCGCTTTCTTAAGCCCAACGGTCGTTCCACAGCTCGAGGTCGCGTGAAAAAAACCTCAGAGGCCTGGGCGTAACCCGGGTCTTATCAACTCGTTTAGCTCACTGCGGCTGTTCTTCACATGTGTCAGTCACTACTTCACCGTCGATTAGGTTGTTACTCGCCATCCGCCGAGAATGACAGTTTTAATTGTCGAACCAACGGATGATCCAGGGCCTGGCGGGCAGCCGCAGTCTCGGCCTGTTTTTTGCTAAGGCCGGACCCGGTGGCCAGGATGACGCCGTCCCACACCACCTGGGCGACAAAATTCTTACGATGGTCGGGGCCGTCTTGTGAGACAATGGAATAGCTGGGGCTGACTCCGGCGGCGCTTTGCACTAGTTCCTGGAGCTGCCCCTTTGGATTAAGTTCGTCGGGATCAACATCCATTTGCTGCAGTTCAGTCTCACATAGAGTCAGGACGAAGGTCGTCGCCTCGGCCAGTCCGCTATCGAGATAGAGGGCACCCACGAGTGCTTCAAATGCATCAGCGAGTGTGGATGGGCGCGAACGACCTCCAGAGGCCGCTTCGCCCTTTCCCATTTTGAGATAGGAACCAAGCTTCAGCCGAAGGGCATAACGATGCAGCGCATTACTGGACACGAGTTGGGATCGGAGTTTCGTCAGCGTCCCTTCGTCCAGCATTGGAAAGTCAAGGAAGAGTTCGCGAGTAAAAATGAGTTGCAGCACCGCATCGCCCAAAAACTCGAGACGCTGATTGTCAAACGGGGCGCCTTGAGTTTCGTAAGCCAGACTGGGATGCGTCAAGGCCTGCGCAAGCAGGAGGGAATTTGTAAACCGGTAATTCATACGGGTTTCCAACGGCTCCATTTTGCAATCAAAGGGCTCCATCGAACGGATAAACCTGCCGTTTTCTCGCTCAGCCAGGCGGAATTTGGGGTGGCCGACGGGGCTCGAACCCGCAACAGCCAGAACCACAATCTGGAGCTCTACCATTGAGCTACGGCCACCATTCGCTAAAACGAGGGGCGAATTATACTGGCCGGCTTCTGGTTGCCAAGTGATTCTTTGGCCCTGATCGCTAGCTCAAAACAGGTTTACTCCATGGCAGGTCTCAAATCACGGTGGATCGCATTTAAAGAGTGGTCGTTGGTATGCGATGCTTTGGGAACCGGCCGTCAGTCAATCATTCTGCGCAAGGGGGGAATCGCCGAAGGGCGTGGCGGCTTTCGATGGCAAGCCGATCGCTTTTTTCTGTTTCCAACGCACTTTCATGAGCAGGCTGAAAAAGTTATCTGGCAACCGACTGCGGAAGCGCACGATGCGATGGGCGGGGACGATGAAATAATCATTCGCTTTGCGGCGCAGCTCGACAGGACGTGGACTATTTCCAGTTGGACGACGGCGACTTCACTGGCGCCGCTCCATATTTGGAGAGAGGAGGTCATCCGCGAACGCCTGGGATGCGGTGAGAAAACAAGTGTGAGCCTGGCCCTGGTGCGAGTGTTCAGACTGCACGAGCCATGGATTTTGCGGACCACGCCGGCCTTTGGTGGCTGCCGTTCCTGGCTTGAATTGCCGGAACGCGAATTTGACGGCGGCAGCGCCGTAATTTCCGACGCGGAACATGCCGCGCGCCGCGCCCAAATCGAGAGGCTTCTTTCGATTCAGTGAAAAAGTGCCACGGGTGACATGGGCGCTGTCAGCCGACGGCAGCGGCAGTTAAATCAGGCCGTTCAACTTCTGCGCAAGCGTGTCTTTTGGCACCAAGCCGACGACTTTATCTCTGACTTCGCCGTCTTTGAAGAAATACAGCATGGGAATGGATTTCACCCCAAACTGGACAGCCAGTTCCCGGTTGTCGTCGACATTCACCTGCGCGATTTTTACTTTGTCTCCGAGTTCGGCAGCGAGTTCGTCCAGCACTGGGGAAAGCATTTTGCACGGACCGCACCATTCCGCCCAAAAATCTACCAGCACAGGTTTGTCTGACTTGACAACCTCGCTGTCAAAATTGCCCGAATCGATGGTGACGATGGAGGAGTGAGCCATGTTCGGATAATGAGTGAGGCGGGACTATGTGATGGTGCCCCGCCTTTGCAACTGGATTTGCCCCTCTCCGTGGCCGTCGCGGCGGGAGAAATGCCGGTTGGCCATCCTGGGATCAGATGGCACTGCGCATGTCGGCTATGTGAATTTCCAGCCGTTCTTGACCGCGGTACTCGCCGCGCTGAATCGTCAGGGCCACATCCCAAGGTGCCGCCGGCAACTCGCGATGGACCGAGTCGAACCAGATCGCCTGCACGGTCGCGTGATTTTGGCGAAGAACAAAGCGGCGATGTTTTTCACGGCACAGTTTCGGCTCGCCGGCTGGCACCACTCCGCGCGCCAGCAAAACCGGCGCTGGATTTTCACAGCCGAATGGCTCGAGACGTTCGTAGGCGTGCAGCGTTTGCAAATCCAGCTCGGCCAGTTCCACCTCGGCATCGAGGTTCAGGCAGAAAGCGAATCCACGCCCGCCAAGTTGCCGTCGGACCGACTCCTCCAAGCGCGCACGCAAAGCTGCGAAAGAATCCGTCGAAACCGTTAATCCCGCGGCCATCGCGTGACCACCGCCGCGAACGAGCAATTCGCGGCAATCGTCGAGGGCCGCCACCAGCGAAATACCTTCCACGCTGCGGCCACTGCCCTTTCCCATTCCCGTCTCATCGAAGGCCACGACAAAAGCCGGCCGCCGATAGCGACGCACCAGGCGACCGGCGACAATCCCAACCACCCCCGGATGCCACGCTGCCGAACCTAACAAAATCACAAAATCCCGCGCGGCATCGAAACTCTGTTCGAGCAGCGTTTCGGCCTGTGTCTGGACGAGAGCCTGCACGTTCTGTCGTTGGCGATTCTGTCGGTCGAGTTCCTGAGCGAGACCGAGCGCCTCTTCGCTCTGCTGGCTCAACAAGAGGTCGAGCGCCGCCTGAGCGGTATCGAGTCGGCCCGCCGCATTGAGTCGGGGACCGAGTCGAAAGGCGATGTCTGCGGCACGCGGCATGCCACGGAGGCCAGCGACGGCTTTGAGAGCGTGCAGGCCCGCATGCCGGGTTCGCGATAGCTGTTGCAAACCTTTGGTGACGAGCAGCCTGTTTTCACCAATCAAAGGCACTACGTCTGCCACTGTTCCCAGCGCCACCAGATCGAGCAACTCGCGGAGGTCGAAACCCGTGAGAGGTCTGGTCTTCAACATCGCGTGGCCCAGTTTGAAGGCAAGACCGGCTGTGCACAGGTAACGGAAAGCTGGCCCAAGCTTCGGATTGACTACTGCAGTGCCCGGTGGGACACCCTGCCGTCCAGGTTCGTGGTGATCGAGCACGATCACATCAATTCCCTGCTCCCGAAGGCCCGCAATTTCATGTGCGGAGCCCGTGCCACAGTCGACCGCCATGAGCAGCCTTGGCACCCCTTCCGCCAGACACCGCCGCAACCCGTCTTCACTGAGTCCGTAGCCTTCGTCCAGCCGATGGGGCAGGAACAGTCGCGTTTCCAGCCCATAAGCATCGAAAACCTTCCGAAGTATCGCCAGCGATGAAATACCATCGACATCGTAATCGCCGTAGAGCACCACTGATTCCTTGAGATCGATGGCTCGGAACAGCCGGTCCACCGCATCGCGCATATGAGGCAACAAAAAAGGATCCGAGAGATGCTCGAGTCGGGGCGACAAGAACCCGGCGAGCTCATTTTCATGGGCGAAGCCGCGCAACGCGATCAACCGCTGCACGAGGCGAGGCAGCGCGCGTCCCGCTTCGCACTGGCGCACGATATCCAGTGCGGCGCCTGGCAGGTCGCGCACCCGCCATTCTCGCTCAGCTTCCATCGAAGCCATCGTTCAATGCCGGGCCTTCTAGTGCAATACAAAAGCCAGGGTGCTGACGCTTTAGTTCCCTTCCGCGTGCGGACACCCCAGCTTGATCGGCGGATTATTCGATGACCTCGGGCCAGTCGGTGTGAAAGAATTGGCCTGCTGGTTTGTCGACGCGCTCGTAGGTGTGTGCTCCAAAGAAATCTCGTTGTGCCTGAAGGATGTTGGCTGGGAGGCGTTCGGCACGGTAGCTGTCGTAGTACCCGAGGCTGGCGCTGAACGCGGGGACGGGCACGCCGTGTGTGACCGCGTGCGCGACCGCAGCGCGCCAGTTTTGTTGCGTGCCATTGAGCAAATCTTTGAAATAGGGATCGAGCATGAGGTTGCCGAGCCTCCCATTGCGTTCGTAAGCTTCAGTGATCCGGTTGAGAAACTTCGCCCGAATGATGCAGCCGCCCCGCCAGATGCGCGCGATGGCCGCCAGATTCAAATCCCAGTTTTGCTTTTCACTCATCGTCTTGATGAGATCGAGCCCTTGGGCATAGCTGATGACTTTCGAAGCGTAGAGTGCATCATGAACTTTGCGCACGAGGGCGGACGTTTCCTCAGCGCCGGCCTCGTCGCCAACGCCGGTCAGTGCGCGACTGCCAGGACTGGCAATGGGGCCCTGCAATTCTCTCGCCGCCGCCACCCGTTGAGCCTTCATTGAGGAAAGAACCCGCGCCTCAACAGCTGCGTTAATGGTTGAAATAACGACCGCGTTCTCAATGGCATTCATCAATGTCCATTGGCCAGTGCCCTTTTGCCCCGCGCGGTCCATTATCACGTCGACCAGCGGCTGGCCCGTTTCGGGATCCTTCTGCTCGAGGATCTTCGCCGTGATCTGAATGAGGTAGCTTTCCAGCTCGCCTTTGTTCCACTCGGCAAAAATGCGGGCCATTTCACCGGTGGTGAAGCCCGCGTGTTTGAAAATGTTGTAGGCTTCGCAAATGAGCTGCATGTCGCCATACTCGATGCCGTTGTGCACCATCTTCACGTAATGGCCCGCTCCGCCTGGCCCGATGTGAGTGACGCACGGTTCGCCATTCACCCGGGCCGCGATGGCTTCGAAGATCGGCTTGATAATGATCCAGCTCGAGGCCGGCCCGCCCGGCATAATGGACGGGCCTTTGAGCGCGCCTTCTTCGCCGCCTGAAACACCGGCGCCGATGAAGAGCAGTCCCTTTGTCTCGAGTGCGGCTGACCGGCGCTCGGTGTCCGAGAACAGAGAATTCCCACCGTCGATGATAAGATCCCCGCGATCCAGCAGAGGAACAAGCTGTTCGATCACGGCGTCGACCGGAGCGCCCGCTTTGACCATGATCTGGATCTTGCGCGGGCGCTTGAGGCTTTTGACAAAGTCTTCCAGAGTCGCGGCGCCATAAAGATTTCTTCCCGCGTTTTCGGCCGCGAATTTTTCCGTGACGGATTTGGTGCGGTTGTAAACGGAGACCCGAAACCCACGGCTCTCGACGTTGAGAACAAGGTTTTGCCCCATGACTGCCAGGCCGATCAGGCCGAAGTCGCTTTCGCTCATTGGATGACTGTTAATGTGCCGGTTGAAAAAACGCGCAGGCCCCGCTGTTGTAGCCCTGGGAAAGGCGGAGTATCTAGGCGCAAATCCAGAGCGCGCAAATGGGAAACCCATCCATCCAGACTGTGCTGTCGACAGATCCGCCGCCGGAAAACGCCGTCCTGGGCTCGCCGGCCCACGGCGCCGAAGTTCACTTCCGCGGCATCGTTCGTGGCACCGAGAATGCACGCGCCATTGCCGGCTTGAATTATTCGGCCTACCTGCCCATGGCGGAAAAAATATTGCGCGAGGTTGCCTGGGCGGCAGCGCGCGAGCATCCTGAGGCGAGAGTTTTGATTCATCACATGATTGGCTTCGTTGCTGCCGGCGAGACCTCGGTGCTTGTGGCGGTGGCCCTGCCACACAGCACGGCCGCGTTCGAGCTCTGCCACCACCTTCTGCGCCGAGTTAAAACCGAGGTGCCAATCTGGAAGGAAGCCGTGCTGGCAGCGGATTGATCGTTGCGGATTGGCCACTTGCGATTTTCTTCGGGCGCCAGCGGCGGCTTCCCCCGGCAGGACTTGCCGATCGCTCCAGCTCGATGTGAATCTTCCCAACCAAATAACAGTGGCCCGGCTAGGCCTGACCACTCTGTTTGTCCTCGTGCTGGTGGCTGAGATTCGATGGGCGTGGAGCTGGGGCGCCATCCTTTTCATCATCGCTTCGGTCACCGACTACTTCGATGGCTACCTGGCTCGCAAACACGGGCTGGTCACGAACTTTGGCGCTTTGATGGATCCGTTGGTCGATAAAATTTTGATGTGCTCGGCTTTCGTGCTGCTGTCTTGCAGCGAGGAAATCCCCCCGTGGGTGACCTGCCTGGTCGTGGCTCGGGAGTTCCTGGTCACTGGGTTGCGGCTGGTGGCTGCGAGCCAGGGCGCGGTGGTCTCGGCCGAAGGGTGGGGGAAATGGAAGACGGGAGCGCAAATTGCGGTGGTCATTTATGGTCTCATCCACCTGGCAATCCAAGAACCGCCTTTCGCGTGGTTGGCTCCGTTCTTCACCTGGCCCCTGTTTTCGCCTACTGCGCTCGGCAGGCTGTTACTGGTGCTGGCGGTTTTCACCACGGTTTGGTCGGGTGCGCGCTATCTCGTCAACAATAGGTACATTTTGAAAGATGCGTGAGAAACTGGGGCCCGCAAAAACCCGTTGCGCAGACCGCGCGAAGATTTTAGAAAGAAAGTGCCGGCTGCGACGCATTTTGTGTTGCTGGGCCTAGGGGAATCCTCTAGGTTGAGTCGCCGCCCGGATCAAGGAGCGCAGGACCGTTTGCCTGCACTTCGCGGGGGCTGCACTAACACATACATCATAACTGCTTATAAAAACTCAATAACATGAAAGTAAAACTCCAACACAACCAGGCGTTTACGCTGGTTGAACTACTGGTGGTGATCTCGATCATCGCCGTGCTCGCAAGTGTGGCCATTCCGGCCTTCACTGGCGCGCAATTAAACGCACAAATGACCGCGGCGGGAAATCAGGCCCATGGTTTACACCTCGGTTTGATGAACTACGCGGGCGACAACGATGGCTCGTTTCCGTCGACCGAGAACACCGCGAATGAAGCCTACAAGAAGTTAATCCCGGACTATATCGCCAATGAGAAGCCGTTCTATGTCCCCGGCTCAGCCTGGCATGATGGGGCCAAGAACAAAAAGCCGGACGACGACGTTGGCACCAGGCCAGATTACGCTCAAGCCCTCGAGCGGGGCGAGAATCACTGGGCCTACATCAATGGCCTGAACAACACCTCGAATGCCAACCTCCCAATCATCGCCGATGGTTTCACCGACACGGTCGGCCAATATGCCGAGGTCCAAAACAAGAAAGGCGGTAGATGGAAAGGGACCAAGGCCATCATTGTCTATGTCGACGGCGGGGTAAAACAGGAAGCGCTCGACAAGAAGACGCTCAAGATCATGAAGACCCGCGGCGGCCAGCAGGTCGAACTCTTCTCCAACGCCTTCGACGAGGAATTGCAGGAGAGCAACATTAAGAACCCTGAGGGTTAGGGGTTTTTCACAAAGTTCCTTTGCGACGGCCATTCGAACCCGGACATCCGCGCGGTGTCCGGGTTTTTTGCTTCCTCGAGTGAGACAAAAGTGAAAATCACACTCTCTGATTCACTGATTCGCTGACTGTGCTGATTGTTCTTGCCAACGTTAAGAAAGCGCGCTTGACTCACGGCCCGTGAACGAGACCACCCAACCTGTTGCGGCCTTTGGCAAGAAGGTAAAGAAGAAGGATTCCGGCGCGAGCGGCATCATGACGCTTGGCATTATTGGCATCGCGGCCTGCGTTGGAGCAATTGTTTCAGTGCTTATGTTCCTGAGCGCCGCCTGAGCGCGGAGGAGCCGCGGACGGATCTGCCTTAACGCACCGGCTCCCGGTCCCTCATCACTTTTCCCGAAATGTCCAATGTCGTGATCGTCGGCGCCCAATGGGGCGACGAAGGCAAGGGGAAGATCATCGATTTCCTCACCGAATCATCCGATATTGTGGTGCGAGCCCAGGGTGGCAACAACGCTGGCCACACCGTCATCGTGGATGGCGAAAAACATGTGCTTCACCTCATCCCAAGCGGGATTCTTTGGCCCGGCAAAGTGTGTGTCATTGCCAACGGTGTGGTGATGGACCCGGTTTCACTACTCAAGGAGATCGACTCCCTGGGTGAAAAGGGAGTCCAGATTTCACCCGAAAGGCTGCTTTTGAGTGATCGAGCCCACCTGTGCCTGCCAATCCATCGCGTCCAGGACCGGCTCCGTGAAAGCCACCTCGGAGTCAAAAAAATCGGGACCACCGGCCGCGGCATTGGCCCCACATACGCGGATAAAGCCAGCCGCGTCGGGCTGCGCCTGGCCGATCTGCTTTCACCCAATGACTTTTGTGGGAAACTGACTGCCCGCGTCAACGAAACCAACGAGCAATTGAAGCACGCCGGCGCCGAGCTGCTCGACCTGGCTGCAATCTGCGATGAATTGCTGGCCGCCGGCGAAAGACTCGAACCGCATGTCACGGACACCGCGGTTTACCTGCACCGTGCGATCAAATCCGGCAAGCGCCTGCTTTTCGAAGGCGCACAGGGAACGCATCTCGATCTCGACTTCGGAACCTATCCCTTCGTTACCTCATCAAGCACCATTGCCGGCGGTGCCTGCACCGGAGCCGGCGTCGGGCCGCATGCCATCGACCGGGTGGTTGGCGTGGCAAAAGCCTACACCACACGAGTGGGCAGCGGTCCCTTTCCGACGGAAAACGGCCCGCTCTCGGAAAAGCTGCATGCGCTGGGCCGGGAATTCGGCGCCACCACCGGCCGGCCCCGGGGTTGTGGTTGGCTCGATGCCGTGTTGCTGCGCTATTCCGCCATCGTCAGCGGCATGGATGAACTGGCCGTCACCAACCTCGATGGACTCGACGATTTACAAACCATCCCAGTTTGTGTCGGATATCACCTCGATGGACGCCGCGTGGAATTTCCCCCCGTGCGCGCCGAAGATTGGCAGCGGGTCAAGCCGATCTACGAGGAGCATCCGGGATGGCAAAGGGCCACCACCACGGTGACGCGCTTCGCGGACCTCCCGCAAAACGCCATCGCTTACCTCGACAGCCTCGGCGAGCTGGCCGGAATCCCGGTGACCATGGTGGGTGTAGGCCCGGAACGCGGTCAGACATTGGTTCGGCGATGAATCAGCGATACAATCGCTGATTCACGTTATTTCTTATTGGATATTGGTTATTCGGGACACAAAGCCAATCCGATCCGGCAGTTTAACTCAACGCCGAGTACAATTACCCGAGAACAATTGACCAACATGCCCGACCCGGATGATTTGAAGTTTTTGCGCCAAGCCATCCGGCTCGGACACAAGTATTCCCATTCCCGTGTTGGCGGCCCTTTTGGCGCCATCGTGCGCCACGATGGCCGCATCATTGGCCGAGGTTGGAACAAGGTGACTTCAAGCTTCGACCCCACCGCCCACGCCGAAATGGTGGCTATCCGTGCCGCCTGCCGTGCCTCACGCGCATTTCATTTGGCTGGCGCTCAACTCTATACCAGTTGCGAACCCTGCCCAATGTGCCTGGCCGCCGCATATTGGGCACGACTGGATCGGATCGTCTATGCCGCCACCCGCAAGGATGCCGCCGCCATTGGCTTTGACGATGACCGTCTCTATAAGGAATTAGCGCTCCCACACGCCAAAAGGCGCATCCCCACGAAGCAACTATTGCGCCGCGAGTCGCTCCTCGTCATGAGGCAGTGGCACGCCATGCCCGGCAAAGTCGTTTATTGAGTGCCGGTCACCGGTTCGAGCCGGCGCGCCCCCGCGCCGCAGATTTTCTCGTTCCGCCACCTCAGGAATCGGCACCACTCTGGCACACGATTTGCTTTGCCCTTCGCACTCCGATGCATGCCTTCGGAGGCGCAGAAACGCCTACGTTCTGTTGACACCCTGCCGACGGCTGGTAAAAACCCCCTCTCACAACCAAACTCATACTGAAATGACCAACAGGACATCCGACGAAGTCTTCAAGCTGGCGAAGGACAACAAGATCGAATCCGTCGACCTGAAATTCTGCGACATCCACGGCCGCTGGCAGCATTTTTCCATCCCCGTCAAGGAACTCAACGACGACCTCTTCGAAAACGGCCATGGCTTTGATGGCTCATCGATCCGCGGTTGGAAAGGCATCGAAGCCTCCGACATGCTGGTTCTGCCGGATGCGAACACAGCGTTCATCGATCCCTTTATCGTCCGTCCCACCTTGAGTCTGATCTGCGACGTGCAGGATCCGCTGACCCGCGAGCCTTACGGCCGCGACCCCCGCGGCATCGCAAAAAAAGCGGAAGCTTTTCTCGCCTCGACCGGCATCGGGGACACTGCGTGGTTCGGTCCGGAAGCCGAATTCTTCATCTTCGACAGCGTGCGCTACGAGACGGGCCCGAACATCATGTTCCACGAAGTCGATGGACTTGAAGCCCCGTGGCGTTCCGGTGACGAAACCGAAGACGATTGCCAGCCCAACCGCGGATACAAAATCGCCCACAAGGAAGGTTACCTGCCGGTTCCGCCGCAGGACAAACTCCAGGACATCCGCGACGAAATGGTCGCTGAGATGGAAAGGGCCGGCATCGACATCGAGACCCACCACCATGAAGTCGCCACCGCCGGCCAGGCGGAAATCGACATGCGCTTCGACACCCTTTTGAAGATGGCCGACAAGCTGTGTGTCTATAAGTACGTCGTCAAAAATGTCGCTTATAGAAATGGCAAGACTGCCACTTTCATGCCCAAGCCGCTCTTCGCAGACAACGGTTCCGGCATGCATTGCCACAGTTCGATTTGGAAAGGCGGCCAGCCGACCTTCGCGGGAAACGGCTATGCCGGAATCAGTGAGAGTGCGATTTATTACATCGGCGGCCTGCTCAAACACGCGCCCGCCCTCTGCGCCATCACTAACCCCACCAACAACAGTTACAAGAGGCTGGTTCCCGGTTATGAAGCTCCAGTCAATCTCGCCTACAGCGCGCGCAATCGCTCGGCGATCTGTCGCATTCCCACTTACAGCCCGAGCCCCAAAGCCAAGCGTGTCGAGTTTCGCTGCCCGGATCCCGCGGCCAACCCGTATCTCGCTTTTGCCGGCATCCTTCTCGCCGGTCTCGATGGCATCCGCAACAAAATCCATCCCGGCGAGCCGATGGACAAGAATCTTTACGACCTCCCGCCCGAGGAAGCTGCGAAAGTCAAGACGGTGCCCGAATCCCTCAAGGGAGCTCTCGAGGCCTTGCAGGCGGACCACGAGTTTCTGCGCGCAGGCGATGTCTTTCCGAAAGACTTCATCGAAAACTTCATCGAGATGAAGATCGCCGAATACGATGCCATTCGCCTTCGCCCACACCCGCAGGAATACGTGATGTATTACGACGTGTAAGGGCTGCAGCGTGGCAGCGACACTCTTGTCGTTGGGTCGTTCAAAGCCGCGAGAAGAATGTCGCTGCCAGGAACGAAGGGGGCCCGGACGTCTCGCCCGTGGCGCTGAATGGTTGCAGGAGTCTTTGCCGGTGAGTGTCGCCGGCCGCGGCTCTGCCCTCAACGCGCGTCTGGTTTTTCCGGCTCGGCGTCGTCTTCCTTTTCGTCCGAGAAAGTCTGCGGATCGAAAACATCGAAGAGATCCATGAAGGGCGCTGCCATGTCCATAAAGCTGCTGCTGCTGTTTTGATAAATGGCGAGTTGTTCCGGCGTGAGAACGCCTTGGAAAGCGGCTGAACGGGCCGCATGCCGCTTCGTCATCGCTTCAGGATCACTAAGGCTCGCGGACGGCGCGTCGATCTCGTTCGAGGCCAATTCTGAGAGAATCCCGAACGCTGTATCCTTTTGTTCGGGCCTGAGCGTCATCATGCCTTGCAGCTTCGTGAGCTCCTTGCTGGCCGTGATTTCGATCTGGTTTGTACGTTGTTCCTGCCTGTAATCGGCATACGCCGTCTGTTGCTCCGAGGTTAACAGATCCCGAATTTGGCCATCAAGTTGTGGACTGCCGCTGCTCTCGATTTGGGCAGCCTTTGAAAGTTCAGCAACGAGATCCTCGGCGCCTTCGCCGCCGTTCTCGCTAGCCGTCAGGAACTTCACAAACAACTCGGCGGCGTTCGGAACGTTGGCTTCGTACACACCGCGCAATTTCGCCGCCTGTTCGTCGGATAAATTCAAGCGGGATCTGATGGCGGCAATTTTTTCGTCGATCCGCCGCTGTCGTTTTTCCGTGAGACGCTTGGTTGCCTCTGCTTTCACCGTATCCAGGTCCTCGGGCGTTGTCACCCCACCGCCCTGGCTGAAGGTCAGAGTCGAGCGCTTCTTCGAAGGGCGCCCGTCAGTCTTCACGTCTCCGGCATCGGGCGCAGCCTCCTGACGCTGCTTTGCATGGGTTAGCTCAGCGTTGAGCCTCGCCACGCTGGCCTCGGCACGCCGCCATTCGCTCCTGAGCCCGGTGATGTTCCGATTGTGCCAATAAAAGGCAAAACCCCCGGCGAGCACAGCGCCAACCAGGGCGCCGCCTAAAAATGGCATGACCGAAGGAAGACGGTTCATGGGCGCAGTCAATCTCGGACGACGGAACTATCAACTCTCACCCGGTTTGGACTTTTGGTTTTGGAAATGTCCGCTACCCTTCGCGGGTTATGTCCAAGAGCAGTGCTTTTCAGGCGCAGGATGTTCGTGCCGTCGCGCGTCACTTCGCCATGCCAGGTGAGTTTCTGAGCGCTCAGCCCTGTGGAAACGGTCACATCAACGACACCTTCGAAGTTCGTTTTTCACAGGGCGGCCTGCCCGTGCGTTACATCGTGCAGCGGATCAACCACCACGTTTTCAAGCGCCCTGACCTGGTTATGGACAATATCCGGCGCGTCACCGAGCACATCACCAGAAAATTACGCAGCGCCGGCGAGCCCGAACCGGACCGCAAGGTGCTCAGCCTGATTTCCTGCCGGGATGGCAGGCTCTGGCACCAGGACGCCGCCGGCAATCATTGGCGCGGCTACGTCTACATCGAACGCGCCCGCGCTCACGACCACGTGGACAATCCCCGCCTGGCCGAAGAGGCCGCCTGCGCCTTCGGACGATTCCAACATCAGCTTACCGACCTGCCGGGTGGCCGCCTCGGCGATACAATCCCGGATTTCCACCACACCCGCCGCCGCTTTGACACGCTCATGCACGCCGTCAGTGAAGACCGGTGCGGCCGCGCCAGCGAAGTCGAGACAGAAATCGATTTCTGCCGCGAACGCGAATGGATGGTGGACGTGTTGCTCGATCTCCAGGCCAAAAGCCAGCTCCCGGAGCGCGTGACCCATAACGACACCAAGATCAACAACGTCATGATCGACACCGAATCCGGCCGCGGCGTTTGCATCATGGACCTCGATACCGTCATGCCCGGTTTGGTGCTCTACGATTTCGGCGACCTCGTGCGCACCACCACCATTTCGACCGCAGAGGACGAGGTCCACTCGGAAAATGTCCACATGCGTCTCCCCATGTTCGAAGCCCTCGTGAAAGGCTATCTCGAAGGAGCAGGCAGCTTCTTGACCGAAACCGAAATCGAAAACCTCGGATTCTCCGGAAATCTCATCACGCTCGAAGTCGCCCTCCGCTTCCTGACCGACTACCTCGAGGGTGATCACTATTTCAAAATCGATCGACCCGACCACAATCTGGATCGCTTTCGCGTTCAAGCCGCCCTGGTGAAATCAATGGAAGCCCAGGAAGCCGCCATGCGTGCCGTCGTCGATAGATGGCGGGGCGCCCTCCGGGCGCTGGTGTAAACCAACACGGGCTCCGCTCCACAACAGGCGGCTGCCTTCCAAACTTTGTCGCATATGCGACAAAGTTTTGACGCTCGGACGAGGGCCGCTTTAGTTTGCCATTGAGCAAGGGGCGGTCCCACGGCGCAGGCTTGCCTAACAAAAATCGTGTCGGAAGCCCAGGAAGCCGCCATGCGCGCCGGCGTCGATAAATGGCGGGGCGCCTACGGGCGCTGGTGTAAACCAACACGGGATCCACTCCACGATAGGTGGCCGCTTTCCAAACTTTGTCGCATATGCGACAAAGTTTGGACGCTTGGACGAAGGCCGGCGCTTTGGATTGCCTAACGCAAGGATTGCTCGATGACTTCCAATGTTTTTTCGACATCCTCGATACTGTGCGCCAGGGAAATGAATCCTGTCTCGTAGGGTGAGGGCGCGAAGTAGACGCCGCGCTCGAGCGCTTTGAAGAAGAATTTCCGGAACGCGGCCGTGTCCTGAGACATCGCGTCGGCCAGGTTCCTCACCGGCCGCTCGGTGAAGAAGAGGCAGAACAGGCTGCCTAGACGGTGGAAGGTATAATTTTTCCCGGCCTTAGCGCACACACTCCGCACACCAGTCTCGAAAGCCGAACCTATTTCCTCGAGGCGGGCCCAGCCGTGCGCTTTTTGCAGTTCGCGGAGCTGCGTCAGGCCCGCGGCCATGGCGAGTGGATTTCCCGACAGGGTCCCAGCCTGGTAGACCGGACCGTCAGGCGCAAGGTGGTCCATTATTTCCGCGCGGCCACCGAACGCACCAACCGGCAAGCCTCCGCCGATCACCTTGCCAAGGCAGGTCAGATCCGGAACGACTCCACACAATTCCTGGTAACCGCCGCGCGCGACGCGGAAACCAGTCATGACCTCATCGAAAATAAGCAGGGTGCCGTGCCGGCTCGTTATTTCTCGCAGAAATCCAAGAAAACCTGGGTCAGGCAAATAGAGGCCCGCATTCGCGGGGACCGGTTCGAGGATGACGCAAGCGATCTCATCCCCTCGCTCCGCAAAAAGCTTCTCGGCTGCCTCGCGATCGTTGAATGGCAGAACGCTGGTCAACTCTGCAAATGCCCTCGGAACGCCGGCACTGTCGGGCCGGCCATGCGTCAGGGCGCCAGACCCCGCCGCGACTAGTAGCGAATCGACGTGTCCGTGGTAACAGCCCGCGAATTTGACCACGCGCTCACGGCCGGTAAATCCGCGCGCCAGACGTATCGCGCTCATGGTTGCTTCGGTTCCGCTGTTCACCATGCGCACCTTCTGCACCGAAGGCACCCATTCGCAGATCAGGCCCGCCATTTCGACTTCGAGCGGGCTCGGAATGCCGAAACTCAGTCCGTCTTTAGCAGCATTGTGTACCGCCGCGATGATCGCATCGGGAGCGTGGCCCAGAATCGCCGGCCCCCACGTTCCAACGTAATCGATCAAATCCCGTCCATCGACATCCCAAATCCGGCTGCCCTTCGCACGGCGGACAAAAAACGGCTCGCCGTCGACATTGCGAAACGCCCGCACCGGCGAATTCACCCCGCCTGGAATGCATTGCTTCGCCCGCTCAAAGAGGCTTTGTGAAAGTGACACCCGGCAATTAGCAATTAGCAATCGGCAATTGGCAATCCCAATTCATCAGTGAGCAGTCGACGCGGCTCGGCAGGATCCCAACCGAGCAAAGCAGGGCGCTCATCATACGAGACGAGTCCCTGCGGGACCGCGTATCGCAGCTTATTTCCGGAGCAGGGCGCGCGCCTTGATGCCAAGATGGCACGCAGAAACTCTCTCGCTGCCGGCCAATCCGCCGTGGATCGGCCGATTGAGCAATTTCGCTTTTCCTTCGGAATCCGCTAGAGCCATGGTCGCCGTTCCGCCCCCGTCGAGATTGATGCCGTCCCAAGACCCGAGGCCTTTCAACCACACGCCGACCTCTTCGGTGGTCGCTCCCAGGCTATAACCAGGCTGCCGGCCATCGATGACGAGCAGAAACAAGAACCGCTGGTCGCGCGAGACGCCGGCCGCGGTTCGTGGATGCAGCTTTTTGTCGCCTCGATGGGTTAGCGCTCCCGCGCGCAACACCACGGTGAAACCACCAACCCCATTCCAGGCCCCGGCTGTCTGCACCGGCGCGTCGGCGATCCAGGCCCGTTTGTCGCGGCTCACCAGCAGAGCCGGAAGATTTGCCGCTGCAGAAACGGTCTCGCCGCAGGAAATGAGCAATCCATGCACCTCCTGCGGGCGGCCCTCGTCCGCATGTATGATATCGAACGGAGCGGCGTTGATGGCGGCTTGCAGGCGGTGCTTTTCCAAAAACGCCGTCGTTTTGATCCCATCCGTTTCTCCTGGCTGATCCCCATTGGAAGGCGTGGGCAGCAACTCGACACCCGGCGCCCGCAAATCGATCTTCATCGCGTGCCCCCGCAGAAGACGCGGCTGCGCGGCGGTTAATTCTGTTGTTTCCACGCCTTGAAAAACGCCTCGCCATGAGGGCGCGACCCCAGAGGAGACCGGCTCGCCTAACGCTGCGCCTGCGGCCATTGCGATGACAGTCATGCCACAAAACCGTTTGCGCATATGGGAAAAATGCCGCGCTGGGGACTTTTTTCCAGTGATTGCGTGGGCACGCGGAGTCTTCTATTCTATGCTCATGAAAACGGGCGTCCTGGCCGCCGCAGCGGTTTGTGTCTTTGTTCTCGACTCCGCCGTCTCGGACGCGGCGCCGAAAAGCAACCTTACGCGTGAGACGGGCGCCGTTTACGTCGAGGATTTTGCGCAGCAGCCGATTAAACTGCGAGTCAAGACCATGGCTCCGGTCTACAGCAATCTTCGGGGCGAACGTTCGTTGGGCACGCTCGTGGCGGGCCAGTGGGCTACCCTCGTCGCCTTCACCGAGAATGCTTGCCGGGTTCGCGGGCGCGCTTCCCATGGAGACGTCGCCGGCTGGGTCGGCATCAACCATCTTCAGCCCAAGGACGCCGGCTTTTTCGACAGACTCAAACAGATCGCCGATCGGCAGCGGCAGGTTCAAGAGTTCATCGCGCGCAAGGAAGTCGCCATCGGCATGACGCCCGACGAAGTCCTCGAGGCGCTCGGCAAGCCTGATGCCGAGAGCTCACGCACCGACAGCAACGGCCAGTCCCTGGCCTTCGAATACATTACCTACGACCGAGTCCCGCAGAAAAATCTGCTTCGGGACCGCTTTGGGCGTCTTTACGAGACGATCACCTACATCAAGGTCGAGACCGGGCGCTTGACCGTGAACTTCAGCGACGAGGTCGTTTCCAGCATCGAAAGCAGCAAAGGCAAACCAAATTTCGGGAATGCCAAAATCGTAGTTCCGCCCATCAATATTTATTAACCCCGTGCTCAACTCCGAACGGCAACAGGACCATGATTTTGACAAGCTGCGCAATTCACGTTAACAATCACCCCGCGTCCGCGCGGCGATGGATCAAAGGCGAGGTAGCCAAGTGGTAAGGCCGAGGTCTGCAAAACCTCAATGCGCGGGTTCGATTCCCGCCCTCGCCTCCAGTCGTTTACAATCAGTGAGTTACAACTCGATGGCTAGGGTCAAAAGGGCTTTTTGATACACCTTCTGATACACCGGCCCATGAAATCGCAGAAGGGTTTCACCCCGTCTCAGACTGCCCCGAGGACGATTGACGCCGGGGCTTTCAGGCCGCATCTTCACTTCAACGCCATGCATCTCACCGCCGAAATCTACCGCGAGGGCGAATGGTTCGCGGCCTTCTGTCCGGAGGTGCCGGAAGCCAATGGGCAGGGGCGCACCGAAGAGGAAGTGCTGGCCAGTCTACGCGCCGCCATCGAACTGGTCTTCGCCGACCGGCGCGACACGCCACGTACGGGCAACGGGTCGCCGCCACTGCGCACGTTGGAACTGGTGGACGCATGAAGCGGCGCGAGCTGCTCCGCCATCTTGAAGGGAACGGCTAGCACATCTTGTCATCCCCGCCATCTCACGAGCCCCTCCCAAGCCTCCGATCCGCTTCTCCTCGCTCCCCAACTCAACTCACCTCGCCCCCGGCGCAACCCGCACCGCGCCGCCCGGGCGGTTTTTCGCACCGCAACGGCGAGCAAGACTTCACAAGCTTTCCCCTCGGCGCCATCCACCCGCAGGACTCGTTCTAAATCAACGCCCGTCCCGCAGCGCCCGCGAATCGTTCAACCATGGTTAGCAGCGCGGCTCCGCTCTCGCTCCGCGCAATGCTAACCATTTTCGTTAGGCGTCATTCGGTTTGGCGTTCGACAGAAACAATCGGGTTTAGGTTATGCAGGCGAAGGATAGTCCGGACGGTCGCAGAGTCTCCCCTTCGCCTCGTCGGTGTAATACAAGCCGGTGAGATGCACGGCAGCAACATCGCGTTCGAGCCAGCGATCGAAGTAGAAGCGGCATCTCTCCCAGTTCAGCTTGGTTTCCTTGCGAATTTGCGCCTCGACCGCGGGAGTCAGGACGTTCTCGAACGTGCGACTCGAGCTCTGCTGAAGAAGTAGGACGTGTCCGATGAAGCGGTGGTTGGACTCAGTAATGGCGACAGCGGATCGATCTCCGTTCCATTCGATCTTGGCTCCTTTGGTGTGATGAAGACAGAAATCGCGCGATCCCGTTCCTTCGGGCTGGTAGGAAGTCGGTGCCCAAAACAGAAGCTCTTTGGTGTCTGTCGCACGCAACTCGTAAGCGAACACATCTCCTTCGATGTCGATGCCGACGGAAAAGCCGGCCGCGCGGGTAGCAGCCAGTCCCGTGAACAGAAATAAAATGGCTCCGACTAGAACACGCATGCTAATGACGCCTAACGTAAAGGTGAGCCACGAAGCGCAGCGGAGTTGGCTCCACCGCCATGTTGAACGAGTTCGCTCCGCTCAAGCGCTTCGCTGACAACGAGTACGCTGTGCTGGTTGGGAGGCAGTGAAAGGTTGGGCGTGTGAGGCGGGGGGGTGAGGGGCGAGGATGGACCACTTAACAACCTATGATTCGATAGCTCGGTTCGCCGGGCACGTCCAGTTGAAAGGTCTTCGTGCCCGTTCAGCCGGTGCCATATCATCTGGTGACCTTCACGGTGCCTTCGGAGTTCCGTATCCTCTTCCGAAGTCATCAGCGCTTGTGCTATGATCTCTTCTTCCATGAAAGCGCCGGTGCGCTCGGCGATCTGGCCGCTGATCCGCGCCATCTCGGCGGTCACATCGGCATGAGCGGCGTGCTGCAACCGAAGCCCCTGGCGCGGGGCTGAGATAGACCAGGCGCAGCCTGGCCCGCAGGGCTGCGACGCCGTGAGGCGGCGGCGGCAGTCAAACCTGGACGCGCGATTTGCGTTATCATCCGCACATTCATTACCTCGTGCCCGGCGGGGCGCTGAGCGACACCGGCTGGGTGCGCCCGAGGAACCCCGCCATTCTCGTGCCGGCCAAGCCGCTGGCCGTCCGCATGCGCAACCGGTTTCGTGCCGCGCTCAAGGCGGCCGACTTCAAACTCTATCTGACCATCGCGCAC
>JBPCQC010000143.1:0-24608 GCA_050998515.1 Verrucomicrobiales bacterium | reverse complement strand
CTTTTCCGTGTCCATGCTCTCCCCCATTGGCGGGCCGCCAGTCGAACCCATCGGCGAGCCGCCGATGCCACCACCGCCGATGCCACCACCGCCGCTCTCGACCCACTCGAGCCAGAGCTTGCCCGCGGCTCCCGCCCCGATGCCTGGAAGCAGCCGGACCATCCGGTCAAAAGAGACCTCGTCGCGCGGGTTGGCGGCCCACTTCAGGAACGACACCACGTCCTTGACATGGGCCTGCTCGAAAAACCGCAGGCCGCTGGTGATGAGAAAAGGAATGCGGTCCTGCGTGAGCTGCATCTGCACGTCCATCGACTGAAAATGGGCCCGGTAGAGGACCGCCATGTCACGCCAGGGAATTCCATCCCGCTCGTGAAGTTCGCGCAACCGCTGGCTGACGAAGGCCGCCTGCACTTGCGGATCGGCCAGCGCCACCAGCGCCGGTCTTGCCCCACGGGAAGTACGATCCGCCCGCAATACCTTCCGAAACTGTCGTTTGTTGGCCAGAATCGATTCATTGGCCAGCTCGAGCACCTCGGGCACACTGCGATAATTCGTCTCGATCCGGTAAACCTGCGCTGACGGGTGCCGCTGGGGAAACTTCAGGATGTTCTCGAAATTCGCGCCCCGCCACGAATAGATCGATTGGGCATCGTCTCCCACCACCATGATATTGCCGTCCTCCCCCGCGAGCACGTCGATGAACTCACTTTGGAGGGCGTTGGTGTCCTGATACTCGTCGACGAGAATAAACTGGAACTGGCGTTGGTAATATCGGCGCACCGCTTCGTGCTGCCGCAGGAGTTTAACCGTGAGCGCGAGCAGGTCGTCAAAATCCATGCTGTTGCTCTCCTTTTTTTTCCGCGCGTACGACGCCGCGACCTGCTGGATGTGAGCGCTGCTTTCCTCGAAGTAGGCGTAACGGTCTCGGATTATCTCATCCACCGCCCGGCACGTGTTCGTGGCCAGGCTGATGATGCCGCCCAGCACGGGAGCCTTCGGAAAGCCCGAGTCACTCTTGCGGCGGCCCTTCTTTCCGCGCGGCGCCTCACCATCAACCGCAAAACCACTGGAATTGATGATCTTCGTCAGCAGCGACTTCTGATCGTCGGAATCGAGAATCGAGAAACTGCGGGTGAAGCCCAGGACATCGGCGTGGCGGCGCAAAAGCCGGTTCCCGATGGAATGAAATGTTCCGCCCCAAACCGATGCCGCCTGACCGGGAACCAAATCGTTGACCCGCTCGAGCATTTCGCGCGCGGCCTTGTTGGTGAAGGTGAGCAAAAGGATGTTTTCGGGTGAGATTGCGTTCGCGATCAGATAGGCCACCCGATAGGTCAGCGTCCGCGTTTTCCCCGATCCCGCGCCTGCAATCACCAGCGCCTGACCGGGTGGCGATGTGACGGCTTCAAATTGCTGCGGGTTGAGCGCCTGCGAAAAGTCGATCTCAACTTCCGGCAACCCGGCCGCATCCGGCTGCAATGTGTACGTGCGTGACATTCCTGGTGGTGACGACTGCCAGTGCCAGCTTCCGTTTCAACTTCAATTTGGCCTGCCGACGAATGTTTCTACACAGAACCAGCATTGAATGTCGCTTGGGAGCGTCGCCGGCCTCGCGCGGCCGCGTTGCGGCGAAGCCGGCTCCAATGACAAGTATGCGGGCGAGACGTTGGTGGGGCGAGACGTTGGTGGGGCGAGACTCCGTCGAGCCACGTCTGAATGCCGCAGTCGGCTCGACTGAAGTCGCACCCCACCCATGGGCAGACAGGCCCGCGGAACTTCAGCGCTCCCAGCCCTGCAATTGGGTGCACGCGTGACGCGCGCGGCTACTTCACCAATCGCAAGATTCGGTTGTTGTGGCTGTCCACGATGTAAAGCGAGCCATCCTTCCCGACGGTCACGCCGTGAGGCTGATCCAGGGCCACTGCCAATGGTGAGCCTCGCACGATTCCAGGCCCTTTGCGTCCCGTGCCGGCAACGCGTTCGATCTTTCCACTCATCGGGTCAAAGCGGCGAATGCAGTGGTTCTCAGAGTCCGCGATGAATACCGAACCGTCGCCGCCCAAACAAATATGCTTTGGGCCGTTCAATTGGGCCTCGATCGCCTTGCCGCCGTCGCCGCCTAAGCCGGGCATTCCCGTGCCGGCGACTGTTCGAATCTTGCCCGCCGCATCGACCAGACGAAGCGCATGACCACTCCGTTCGAGAATATAAAAGCTTCCATCGGCCCCTGGGGCCACCGCGCGTGGATCGATCAGCGGAGCGCTCTTTGCCTCCGCGCCGTCGGCGGGCACGCCTTTGCGCCCGTCGCCCGCCACGCTGGTCACGACACCGCTGGCCATATCGATGCGCCGGACCCGCCGGTTTTCGATGTCCGCCACGTAGAGATGCCAACCCGAGGGTGCGAGCGCGATATTGATGATGCTGCTGAAATCCGCCTCAACCGCACGACCGCCGTCGCCGCCAAATCCCTTTTTGCCCGTCCCGGCGATGGTCGTAATGCCGCCAGTCTGAGCATCGATTTTGCGCACGCGATAATTCCAGGTGTCAGCCAGGAAAATGTCGCCCTTCGGGGAAATGGCTAGATTGTGCATGCCGTTGAAGGCCGCGGCGCGAGCAGGGCCTCCGTCACCCGAAAAACCTTTCGGGCCGCCGCCCGCGATCACCGTCAGCTTGCCGGCCGGATCGACCTTGAGCACCCGGTTGCTCGATACCATTTCCACTATCACGGCCGAGCCATCCGGCAAAAACTCGAAACCAAACGGCTGGATGAGCCGGCAGCGAGTAGCCGGCGCATTTTGCTCGATTTCTCCACCGCCCGCAAAAAGCTCGATCTGCGCGGCCGCCGCGTTCAGTGCCGCAGCGCACTCGAGGCAAACCACCAGTAGTGCCAACGCGCACGATCGAAGTGAAAGTTGACCATTCATCCCTTCGGTTGGAGTAAGTGGATCATAACATCATTAATTCGGTTGAGGGCCACTTGGTGTAAAACTCCGATGTCCGTCATTATCAATATGCGGTGCGCGGTGAATAGCTTCACCGGGCGGGCGTAACGGGTGACGCGCAGCGAACCCATGCGAAAATCCGACTCAGCGAGCTGCACAGCGCGAGAATCCGAATACGGACTGCTCGTAATCTGGCATAATAACCAGTCGCCACGGCCGCATTCCGCGAGCACGACAGCCGGTCGCAGCTTGGACTGCGAGAGATCAGAAAGCGGAAATCGGACCAAAACTACTGAGCCTGCTGCAAATGAGCCCACGCAGCGTCCTCCTCGGGTCGGTTCCAATCTTCGGCGAGGGCTGCTTCGTTGAGTAGCGCGGTCTCGGAAGGACGACCAGATGGCTCGTCTTCAAGAACGGTTACAACCGCGCGCCGTGCCGTAGGCAAATGAATGTCTTCGAGCAAGCGAACAATTCCATGCTCGTCAATCACTGCTTCAAGCGTTTGGATCATGCCTTCAGTTTATCCGATTCGAACACGAGAGCAAGCGCATGGTCTTCAAAGGCCGAGTCCGAGAGTTGCGACAATAGCCTGCTCCTGTTTGCAATCGGAATATCAGCCAGATAGGGCTCCGGTAACGAAAGAATCGCCACGTTGAGAAACTTTCCATCAGCAGCGTTGCTCCACCGGCGACGGACACAAGTAATGCGACGATTGCGCCTATTGTTTTCATGCTCTGTGTTTGCCGTGGAATTGAAGTGTGCTCAGGCGCCTAACACATTATCGGTCGACAAAGTCTCAGTCGCCGATCCGCGAGCCGCGCTCTTTTGTGGAAGGAAACTTGAGGGCGAACTCGAAACTGCCGTATTGGAGATAGTCGGCCCAGTCCGGGGAAGCGATGGCGTTGACCGCATTGCGGGCTTTCTGCACGGCACGACCGAGCCACACGCCTTCGAGCAATGCAGTGTAAAAAACACCGGCAAAGGTGTCCGCTGCGGCATCGCCGACGGGCCAGTAGGTGCCGAGGTAATTGGCCACGCCCCCGCGCAAAAACGCTTCGGCGAGACCTGCACTCCGCTCGAGGCGTTGCCGCAAGTTGTGAGTCGGGTGCCTGGTTTTCTTAACTCTTCGGCGCACTCGAGCCGATTCGCAGGCATTGAAAAAAACGAGGTTGGGCAGCGTGGCGAGGGAGGCGAGATCGGCGCCGGTGAGATGGCCGTCAGCACAAACGAGTCCACTGCGCGACGGCGTCGCAGGATCGAAAAACGCATGACCTGCATAATGCAGCACGTCGTACTGGCCGGACCGGAATTCCTCGATCAAACGGGCGCAGGTCGCGCTGGATTGCTTGATTTCGGTAAAATCCACCTGCGAGTTCTTCGCCTGGCAGAGTTCCTTGATGCGTTCTCCCTCCTTGGCGGCGCCGGGCAGATCGCTGGTAGGGTTGATGACCAGAAGGATGTTCAAAGTCGGGGACTGCCGGCGATGTTCGAGCCACTTCGCCACGGACATATTGGCCGCGATGTAGCGCCGGCTCATTCCGGCCTCGAGCGCGGGGGCCCGTCCGCCGATATGGAGCGTCTCCCATGGGATGCGCGACGCTTCGGCATCGTGGATGATCACGAGGTGCTGGCTGGCCGAGCCTTCGAGCGCAGCGATAACGTCAGCCGGCAGCACCAGGCCCGCCAGTTGGCGGCCAAATTCCGGGAGCTTCGCGTGATTGAAGGCCGCCCCCTCGATCCGAGCAAGGTGCGCGTCGAGTTTTTTGGATGACACTTCAATCTCCCCGCCGATGACCGTGGCTTTAGCGCCGCTGGTCATCACCGAGGTAAAAAAGCGCCAGCCCGAATTGCCCACGCGCAACGAACGCACATGCAGGTAAATCGTTAGCACAGCCCCGAGCGCATCGGCGCGCGGCAATTCAGCGGCCACCGCCGGCACCACCGGCGCCGCAGGAAGGCCGATCTCCGTGAACGTCACCTCGACCTCGGTGAACAATGGCCCGCTAGCCAGCCGGTAAAGCACCCATTTCAGCGCCTCGTAGCGGGCCTCATCGATCTCGCATATCGTGATGGCGCGAAAGTTTTGATCCTCGTCGGTATCCACCAGCCCTCGCAGAAACCCGCGGATATAAGCTATCGCGGCTGCCTCGATATCGAGGCCAGTGTTGGCGCCCATGAGGACTGTGGCGAATTCCTCGAGGTTCGCGTGCACGAGCGAGCGCGCGAGATTCTCTGCTACCGTCTCGAGAACCTGCGCGTTGAAGCGGTCGAAGGCCCCAAGCCCGGTGAAGAGCACCATATCGGCGCGCAATTCCGTGCGTCCCGCCGGCAGCATGAAAACCTCACCCACCGCATTCGACATCATCCGCCGGCGCGAGAAATCAGTCACGGCGCTATTCATGGCAGCGTCGATCGCCAGCGTGGCTCCCGCCGGTTGCACCTCCTGGAAAAGACCGACGACGTAGGCGCGCGATTTCACACGCGTGAGACTCCCACGAGCGAGACGGATCTCGACGCGGCGCTGTCTTCGCCGGCTTACCACCAACGAACTAAACGGGACCTCAGAGATCGTGGCCGCCGGAAGCGCGGGAGCGCCTGCACTAATGGTGACCGCGGCCAATGGCCCGGGCGAGGCTTCCGCCGCTCGCGGCCCGGCGGCAAATTCCTCGATGAAGTTGCGCAAATCGGCGGGGCGCAATTCCGCGGCCCGCTCCGCCGCCAACGCCTGCTGGGTCGCCGCCAACTCAGACTCGGTTACCAATGTAACGCCGCTGCGACTGCGGCTCCACTGTCGCTCAAGAAGGGTCACGGGGTCGCCGCGCATCAGTTCCTTCACCGCCTGCCACACCTTTTTGTTTCTGGGCAATTCACCGTGACTTTCGCGCACGAAAAATGTGTCCAGCCCGGGAAGGAGCGCAAAATCCAGCGGCACCGTGCCGTCTCCGTTATTCGTTTGCTCGAAAACAAACTCATTGCCCTGCACACGCAGGCCGGTCGTGGTCTTTTGGTCGACCCCCGCGATTACGGTTGTTTTCCCGGAGGGCGGCAGCTTCAAACGGGCCTGCACTTTCGGCGCGCTCTTCAGCAATGCCTCGAGCGGGCGCGGGCCTTGCGTCGGCCAGGCCCGAATATCGTAAAGATCGACGCTGTTGAACTTCTCGCGTTGCGGCATCAATTCAGTCAATCCAGGAAACGTGTTGAAGACTTTTCCGGCGAGTTCCTTCGGGCTGTGCGCCAGATCGAGCAGCGCGATGATTTTCAAAAATCGGTACACGCCGCGGAAAACCATGACTGGCACGAAGGATCCGTAGTTGGGCGCGCCGAGCATGATCAGCCGTTTCAACTTCGGCAGGCCGTTCGACAAGGCGGCTCGCGCGACCAGTCCCCCCATGCTGTGGGCGATCAGCCAGACTTCACCCGCCGGATCATGGGCGACGCGTCTGGCGAGCTGAGCTCCGAGTTCGGGAAGGCTGGCCCGCCAGTCAAATGCATGCGTCTCCGCGTCAAAACCCTCGGCGCGCAGCCACAGCTTCATTTTCAAATAAGTGCCGGGATGCGCGTCAACCGCGCGAATCGTCTTCCCGATATCCGGCAGCGCCAGCTCGGCAAGCCGTCCCCGCGCCATGTCCCAAAAGTCCACCCACAAAATATCCGGCTCGCTGCCTCTCATTCGCGCCAGGGTGGACCCAAGGACGCCCGGCAGAATGAGCACCCGCGGCGCACCCCGCCGAACCTGCCGCGCCGCACGAGCCGCGAGAGCCGTCAGTTCCGCATACTCGACCTCCCCGAAATACGTTTCGAGCACTCGCGCGTGCTCTCCAGAAATGAGCGCGCGCTCGATCTCCTCACCCGTCAACTGTTTCCTTCCGCCCCCACGCGTCGGCACAGACAATGACATCGCCTGCAATAATTCGGGATCAGCAGCAATCGGCCGGCCAGTGGCACGAATTGTGGACGCCGGGCGGCTCACGCGCTTTTTCGAGCGAGGCGTTTTCATCCAAGGCTTATTCAGCTTCGGTATATCATGCCCCGGACGGCGTGCAAACCCGTTTCGAACATGGCGGCGCGATTCGCCATCGCGCACGATCCAGGTAGGGACGCCTGACCCAGGCGTCCGTTTTGAGCATGGCGTCCAGGTAGGGACGCCTGACCCAGGCGTCCGCCTAATATGGCGGCGCGATGGGTCATCGCGCCCTACCTTTCGCGCGACGGAGCGCGCAGGGACGCCTGACCCAGGCGTCCATTTTGAACATGGCGCGCGATGGGGTCATCGCGCACGATCCAGGTAGGGACGCCTGACCCAGGCGTCCGCCTAATATGGCGGCGCGATGGGTCATCGCGCCCTACCTTTCACGCGACGGAGCGCGCAGGGACGCCTGACCCAGGCGTCCATTTTGAACATGGCGGCGCGATGGGGTCATCGCGCCCTACCAAAAACCCTGCCTCGGCCGCGGCCGCTCATCGAGTTATCGGCTGCGGGAGGCGCAGGTAGGCGAAGAAATCCCGAATCTGCTGGTCGCTTAGCCCTTCGAGCAAACCTTCAGGCATGAGGCTGCGGCCAGTGGGCCGGAGCTCGCGAACTTCACCGCGGGGAACGGTGACATCCTGGCCATCCAATGCCCGCAAAACCAGAACGGCGCCATTGCCGTCGGCGACGAATCCGCTCACACTGCGGCCATCCTTCGTCGTGAGGATTTGGTGAGCATAGCCCTCGCGAATTTCCGCGTTCGGATCGATGAGACTGGGGAGCAACGTGCCGAGATCGTCGCGCTGGAACGCCGTGAGGTCGGGACCGACGCGGCCGCCTTTGAAAAACAGGGTGTGGCAAACCGCGCATCGCTGCGCGTAGATCGACTCACCTTTGTACGGATCGCCGGCGCCATCGGAAAGGACCTCGAGAACTCGCGAGATCGTGGCGCGGTGGTCCGGTTTCGCCGGCGGGGCCGTGAAAAGCCGATTCGCGAGCGCTGCCACCATCGAGTCCTCGTGGCTGCGCAGAAGATCGACGACATTGGGTGGAAGCTGCGAAGGCTGGACGCTGCCGGCTTCCACCAACTTGAGAAATGTCAGAGACCACGCAGGACGGCTCGTCAGCAGTGTCTGCGCGGTCGGTTGCAATTCGCTTGGAAGCTGCGGGAAAGAGACGGCGATTTCGCGCCCGATGTCATCGCCTTCATAAAGCAACAGGGCGCTCAACGCCGCCTTGCGGAGTTCCATGGCCTCGTCGGTTTTCGCTATCCGCAACAGTCCCTTCACCGCATCAGGGAGTTTGACCTCGCCGGCGAGTCGAACGCAAAGCAACCGCTCATCGACGCTGGTCTTCGCATCGCCGATAGTTTTCACCACGTCGGCCATCGCCTCGCGCTCGCCGAGACGCGCACGCAGGCGAGGCGAGGCCAGCCCATGGCGGCCGAGTGAAGCGATCAGTTCATCCGGCAACGATGGCACTGCGAGGCCCTTGAAGGCCTCCTCGAAGCCTCGCATCAAGAGCTGGCGATGATCGTTTGAGGGCGCGCGTTCGAGCAAGTGCGCGCAGGCCAGCAAGTCGGCTTGTTTGCCGCCCATGGCGAAACGGCGCATCAGCCGGCCCAGGATATGCTTCTTGGCCGCCTGAGGTTCCCACGGAAGGGCCGCCAAGACCGCTTCGCGATCACTCGAACAATGGGATTCGATTGCCCACCAGCAGAGCAACGGGATGAACGGATCGTCTTGATCCGTGTCGCGCCGCAGCAGCGCAGCAACGAGCGGCAGCGCCTGTTTCGAAGGCAGGCGCCGCGCACTCGAAGCGATCTGGCAACGAACTTCGGCGTCGGGTTCAGCGGCGATTCCACGGAGCACGGCGGCGAAAAACTTTTCCGTAAGCGAATTGCGGTCGCCGGCCAATCGCACCGTCCACGCGCGTACCGGTGCGGCCGGATGTTCGAGCGCAGTCAGTGCCGTCGCCTCGTCGAGCGCCTCCATTTGATGCAGCGCCCAGAGGGCTTCGAGTGCGGGATGCGTCGCGGGATCCGCCAATGATTTCCGCAAGGGATCGATGCTCGCGGCTTCGCGCCGTTCGCCGAGCAGCCGCACCGCAGTTTGGCGGTGCCATCGGTTGCCGTGCCCTAACAATTCCACCAACTCCGCAGGAGTCCGCGTCGAGAGGTTGACCTCCCGATTCAAGGCGGACTCGCGACCGCGAATGCGATAAACCCGACCACTCTCCGGATCGATCTGCCCTTGATAGTGTTGCCCGTGTGCGATGAATTCCTCACAGAAATCCGCCACATAGATTGCCCCGTCGGGGGCATTGGCCAGGTAAACCGGGCGAAACCCGGGGTCGGCCCCAGCAAGCGCAACCCTGGAGTCGCTCGTCTCGAATGTGGCCCCCTTGCGATAACGCTCGGCTACCACAACTTTGCGATGCAGCGGATCGGCGGCGAAAAATCTCCCCGCATAATGCGGCGGGAGGGCGGTCCCGTCCGCAACGATCGTCGCGTGGGAAAAACGCGGGACTGGGCTCAGGCTCTTCATCATGTCGAGGTGGCCAAACGCGAACGGATTCGCGGGCGGTCCGAATTTCCCTGGATCCACTCCCTGCTTGAGGTAGAGGCCGCTTTGGACGTAATGCCATCCCCGGGTGTCACCGCCGTTGTGACCGGAATGGAGACGGCCTTCGGAATCGAAATCCAATTCGAAGACATTGCCCCCTCCTTCGGCAAAGATTTCGTAAGTTCTGCTGCGCGGGTGATAGCGCCAGACCATGCATCCTTCAAAGTAAACGCCTCGAGCAGCGGGCGGGTCGAGTCCAGGCCGGAGAATCCGACTCGTCGTCGTGCTGCCTTGCGCCCCGTAGAGCCAGCCGTCCGGTCCCCACGCGAGTCCGTTGGCCACTGAATGGGTGTCTTCGAGACCAAAACCGGCGAGCCGCACTTCAGGATCGCGGTCGGGCACGTCATCGCCGTTCGCATCCGGATAAAAAAGCAGATACGGCGTGTGCATGATCCAGAGTCCGCCGTGGCCGCGCAACACCGCGTTCGCCATGTTGAGTCCATCGAGCACGATCCGATGGCTGTCGTAAATGCCGTCGGCATTCGTGTCTTCATGCACCGTAATGCGATCCCCTCCGCGATCGTGATGCGGCGGCGCCGGCGGCACGCGGTCGAAGCGCGCGCGGTAATATTTGTCCCGGCTGATTTGCCGAACCCCCGCGGGATACGGGTATTGGCGGTATTGCGCCACCCAGAGGCGGCCCCGTTCGTCAAAGCTCAGGTGCGTCGGCTGCGCCACTTGCGGCTCGCTTAACACCAGGTCGACCGCTAGATCATCCGCCGGTTGCATTTTCGCCAACGATTCCGCTGGAGGAAGGCGCGCGCCCGGAAAGAGCTCGGCGTTCTGTGCCAGCGGCGTCGAAGACGGACGGAAACCGGCTTCAGTAAAGAACGCTGTCGGGGGTTGGCTCGTGACCGCTTTGAGTTGGTCGGCTTCACCGCGCAGCATTTCCCATGTTCCCTCGAGCACCAACTCGTCGTGATAACCGGCAAGAATCGGGGCCATCCCCAGTCCGCGTCGCGCCGCATCACCTTCCAGCCGCAAAGCAAGCAGGTTAAACTTTTTGCCTTCGAGAATCCCCTTCGGCACTTTGAAGCGGCGCCTCTGCCTCGGCGTTATGGCCTCCGCCTGAGCGAGTTTCTGGCCGTTCAGGAACACCGTAAACGAGCCCTGAATTCCGCCCAGACTCAACGTAATCGAGTCCCGCCACAGATCCGCTTCCGCTGGAGTCACCATGGCGTCCGGCACACGAATAAAGCAGCGGAACCACACTGGCGCTGTCGCGTCGGTTTCAGTCACTGTCGGCACCGGCGCTGGAATCCACTGGGCCCCCGCAGGCCATCCCGTCGCCACCGCAACCGCGATCTGCAAACTCACTGCGCCAGGACGCCATGTGACGACTGCCATCGAGGTCAACAATACACCGAGCCTTCGACACACAAAACTTTCGGCTCGTCGAAATGCGCGACCGCAGTGAACATTGCGACTCATGATGGAGACCACCACTGCCACGGAGACCGCCCGCCACGTCGCGGTGCTGGTCGTTCACGGAGTGGCCGATCAAAAGCAGGGTGAATCGGCGAGGGCGGGCGCTGCGCTGCTCGAACTCTCCTCCGAGGCCGACTACACGACTTTCGAGGAATCGCGTCTTCACGTCCCGGTGCGGAAGGTCGAGTCGCAGTCCATGGGCGGGGACGTCGAGGATGAATTCATGCGTCAAAGACTGGCGAATTATGAGCCGGCTGATGACGATTCCTGCTATGACACCGTGCGGCTTTCGGCGCGGCGCCGGGACCTGCGGACACAGGAACGCCGCGAAGTCCACGTCTACGAAATGTTCTGGGCCGACCTGTCGCGACTCGGTTCCGGCGTGCAACGGTGGTTGGTGGAACTCTATGACCTCACCTTTCTGATGTGCATCGTAGGTGGAATCGCTGTGACCACCGCGGCCCAGCGAGACGGCAATCCACGCTCGTGGAAGGTCTTCGGGGCTCTTCATGAGACCTGCAAATATCTGCTGACGCGAATACTCCCGATGTTCGCCATGGCCGTGCTTTGGATGGGCACACCCTTGCTCGTCGCCCGGGTGCCATCGGATTGGCACGCCTGGGCCATTGCGGGAATGGGAGCGGCTTTTGCGCTTGGCATCATCGGTTACGCGAGCCGTCGTCATCTCGGCAGCTACCGCTGGTTGCTGGCCATCGCAGCGGTGGGCGCTGTCATTCTCTTCGGTTTACACCGACTGGCGGACGCCTGCACTTGGGCCAACGAACGGCTGCTTTTGCTGGCGGCCCTGGTCGCAGCTGCTGCCGGGTTGGCTCTGGCCTATGGCCTGTGGCGCTGGGGCCGCGGTCGCGAAGGTCCGCTCTGGCCTCACCTCACCATGGCAGGCGCCATCATGGCGGCTGCGGTGGCCTGTCTCGCCTGGGAGTGGCTTTCACCAGGCGCTCACCAACATAACCTCGACTGGCTGATTGATCGAACAATCAGAGCCGCGGAATGGCTCATCCTCCCTACGGAACTGGCATGGGTCACCCTGTTCGTCGTTTTTGTAGGGATGGTGGCGGTGGCCTGGCTCTGGGTGCCGCTCGAAAAGTCCCATTCGCCGGCGCGTCGGGCGGCAAGATGGACCGCGACGATTTCAGTCTTCCTTCCGGCGATCGCTCTGATGATGATCAACATCAGTCTCGGTTGGGCGGTTGCAGTGGCCTTGCCGCGAATCGTGGGGCCGGCGCAAGAGTTGCAAACGAAAGCCGGCGAGCAAGGCACGACGATCACAAATGCCCTCGACCGGGCACGTCATCTTTCCGTCACACCTCCCTGGTGGGGAAGACATTTTCTGCTCAATGGCAGCAAACTCCACGACTGGTCCGAGGAGGCCGCCGGGCAAAGAAATCAGGGTGGCGACCCCACGAAGCCCGCCAGTGAGACCATTCGCGCCTTGGTCGAGAACAGTTCCAGCTATCTCCCCGGCGGGTTGCTCCTCCTGGGCGGCGGATTCATCCTGGCGCTCTGGGGACTGCTGCCTGCGCTCCTCGCCGAAACCCGCGTTGGCAGCCGCGCTCTCGCGGCGCTCGCATCCAACCTTCGCCGCGAGACTTCGATCCGCCAGGGTCGGGATATGGACACCGTCTTTCGCATTCTTCGCTACACCGGAAATGTCATGTGCCTGGCCGTGTGCCTTGTGGTGCTGCTTATGATGGCGTCATTGGTGCCGTCGTGGAATGATCCGGTCACCGATTTTTTGACCTCTGAGAAGAGGTTTGGTCCCGTGCTGGCACGCTTGCTGGGCCTTGTCATGCTCGCCCTCCTTCTCTCTCACGGCTGGTTTCGCGTCATGGCGCTTGGCTTCCGCAATGCCCTCGACGTTGGTCTCGACGCCCTCAATTGGCTGCGGCCAAGCCCGCGCCAGGCGACGCCGCGCGCACGCATCGTCACGCGCCTGAGCGCAATGCTGCACCATCTTCAGCGTTGGAAGAATCCGGTTACCGGACGCGGCTACGACGCGGTCGTCATCCTGGCGCACAGTCAGGGATCGATGATCGCCATCGAGACACTCCGTTTTTGGAAACGTCGTGCTGCCAGCCGTCAGCCCGGGGGCGCCGAACGAAGTCAGCCGTTATCCCGCTACTTCAGCCACGGTGACGATTCCCTTCCCATCTCGCTGTTCACCATGGGCAATCCATTGCGCCAACTCTACCTCCAACGGTTTCCTCATCTCTATTACTGGGCCGGAACGCCGGTAACTCACGCCCGGGTCAGCACCGGCGACGCCCCCGAAAAGAACCAACCAAACAACGCAGGCGAAGCAGACCCGGCAGGCGAAACTCCCATCCCAAATTTGGACGACGCGGGACTCTGCCGCTGGTGGAATGCCTACCGCAGCGGTGATTACGTAGGACGCGACATGTGGGGGACCAAGGACACGCTCAGCGCAACCTCGGAACACCAGGGAAGGTTCGAGCCGGCCGAGCACCCTCCGGCTCCAACCGCCCGCGTCGCCGACTTCTGCATCGGCGCGGGCGCGCATTTGCGCTACTGGGATGAGACCGCCCCACTCATCAGTCAATCGCTCGACCGGCTGGTCGCCACCGCCTGACTGTCGTCAAGTGCTCGAGCCCGCATGGCGCCCTTTCATGGATTTCAGCGAGTGGAGGCGAGGGCGGGAATCGGCTCAGGATGCGGTCCTCGCCGTTCAGAACCGCCAAGGTATTAAGCGCCAGACCGTCGGAGTACCGTCCGCCGGATCTCCATGGAGGCTGTCCGGATTTACTTTCCCCACCTCACCGAAATCGCCGGTCACGTGACGGTCGATCAATGTGACGGGATCAACATTCACCTTCCGAAGCAGTTCGATGGCGGCAGGTGTTGCCGTCACCCTTCCAACTTCGAACAGGGGTCGGGTTTCATCCATCGCCGCAAAATTCCAACAACCGCTCCTGCCGTCAATCTTCGCCGCTGAATTGGCCATGGCAGCCAGGCGGCTTCGCATTATCACAAAGATGCATGTCCCAGCCGGTCACCGTTCACATTCCCATTGAGGCGCTCGATACGTCCGGCCTGCCTGCGGAGGCACGGACGCCTGACACTACTGAATTTAAGCAGGCCGTGTCCGAATTGTTTGCCAGTGACCTTCAAGCCTTCGGCCGTCGGAAAATAGTGGTCTATCGCGCCGAAACATCGTCATTCAAGCCAAGCTCCCGAAGCGCAGACTTCGTTTCGTCCAGTTTCTGCTTCGATACACCGCCTTCCGGTTTGGCTTCGACTTTCAATGTCAGCTTCAGACCCTGTGCCGATGCGAATTTCGAGAGCACCTTCGTGTAGAAGTTCATCCATTTCTGTGGAGGGATTTCACCAGTCCACTGGATTTGTGGGAAGAGTTCTGGCTGTAGGTGTGGCGGGATGGGCGTTAGTGTCGTGCCTGCTCCAATTACCCCGCCGTCCGGCGGTGTCGGCACTGGCGGCGTTGATGGTTGTGCCTTGAGATATCCTTCCGCGGTCTCCTGGCGGATTAAAAAAACGTCTTCCGAGATTTCCACGTCACTAGCCGAGAGGCTGCTGCCGAAAATAAAGGGTGAATACTTTCCAGAAGTGGTCTTGCCGACGTAGGCAATTTCGCCCGCGGTGACCCCTTTCGCGATTGTCTCCTGAATTGCCGCGGCGCCTTTGAGAATTCGCGGGAACTGTGGTGAGGCATAGAGCGCATCGCGCACCGACTTCGTAGGCCATTCGGTGAATGCGCCAGACCAATTTTTGAGCAGAAGGCGAACCGAAACGCCTTTGTCAAAGTCACCGTCCGTCATTAAGTGATTCAGGATATTTTCGATAGGTCCGCCAGTGGCGGAACTCGAATGCACGAGGCCAAGGTCCACTTGGCGCATTGAGTTGTCTTTGCTCAAGAGAAAGATGTACCTGAACGAGCGCCACACCGACTCCTTAAGATCGCGACGAGCTTTCTGGAGGTTCTCGGCGAGTTGGCGTTTTTGCGGTTCGTCGAACTTTAGTTCTTCGGTCTCGTCATCGATGGCCTGCCACGCCAGCACCTTCCGCGCCTCTTCGAACATTACACCCGGTGCATCGGCAATCACCCAGATAAGTGCGCTTTTAAACGTTCGCCCTTGTGATCCGCATTCCTTCGTCATCGCTTCAACCCACTGAAGTGTTGCTGATGCATCCTCCATCGTGTGGTTCAAGTCTCCGATGATTAAGGTGATCATGGGTCGATCAGAAATCTGGATGCTCTTTTCCGGAAAGAAGACTCGATCCAATCCGTCGCGAGCTATGAATTGTTTTTGGATTTCCTGCTTCACCTGCTCTTCAACCTGCGGCGCTTTGACGTTCGCTCGCTTGTCGGCAAAGCGCTTGTTGAGGTTCTCCTTGAGACTGAATTTGTAGTTCTTCTTCTCAACGATGAGGTAGTAGCTCTTGTCCACCAGCGCATCGAGCGCCGTCTCAATGTTGCCAAGGTCGAGATCGGGATGCCCGACGGCGAGCCGAATCTCAGGAACGGTGGCCTCTGCCCGCGCAGCTCCTCCGTTCGATTCGAAGAACACTACGGTCGCGACTTTTTGGTGCAGGCGTTCGCTGCGAACCGCGTCTGAAGCTTCCTTATCCAGGATCGATGCGTGGGAATCCTTGCGCCCGGCGATGTCGGTGGTGACCGCTGTCTCAAGTGCGCGATTCCCGAGTTGCTCGAAAACGGCTGCGCGGAAAATCGGATCAGCAAATGGCGCCGTTCCAAGCGTGAGAAGCGCATCGGGATGCGCCTTTCGATAGGCCGCGTTGTAAGCTTGCGAAACCCAAATCGCCAGCATGCGCAACACGCCGCGAGTCTGCTGAAATTTCGGGACCGACTGCCATTTACGCTCGAACACGCCTAGGACCGAGGGATGAAACGGATATGAAGCTTCGAAGTAGGCGCGGGCATGTTCCGGCGGAATTGACCCTGGCAATTGCTGCGCATGGTCCGCAACCCAGCGGGCATACTCATGACAGGCGTCTCTGCCTTTCTCAGGCAACGCCACCTTTCCGTCGGCGCCCAAAGCGCGCGTGTCCCAGTCAAAGAGACGACGGCGAACGATCTCATTAGTCTCCGCGCCGGCTGTCATGATCATGGCCTTGCCCACGCGGTCGAGCATCTTGGTGATCCGCGCGTAATCGGCCACGTCATCCGGCGTCATTTCCAAATCAATCGAAGCCGGCACAGAGACTACCAGCACCGACTTAGGATTTATTGCGCCGGACAGGTTCATGAGGAAACCGTAGAACTGATCGCTCAAGCCCTCCCGCCGGAAGCGGCTCATGTAATTCATCAGCTCGTCCATCAAGATCAGGCACGGCTCGTTTTCGGGCACGATCTTACGAAGCACGTCACCGCCCGGCGCGATCCGTTTGGCATCGTGTTCCTTAACAAGTTCGAAGGCGGCGGAGCCGCCAAGTTGCCATGCGATTTCCCCCCAAGGGGTTTTCCGTCGCGGTTCCCCTTCACCGCCACGTCCGGTCAGTGAGTCGAACTCCGTTCCCACAAAGACGGCCACTTTGCCTTTGGGCACTCCGGCGACTGCTGCTTTATCCCGAATTTGCCTAACGCCAAGCCAGCCATGCGATTTCGGCCCATTGTTTGCCAGGTGATACAACAGCGTCAGCGCGTGCGTTTTCCCACCCCCGAAGTTCGTGGCGAGATTGAACACCGGCGAGGTGTGGCTGGTTTCGCCCGCCATCCGCCGGACAACCTGCGAAGCCAGATCGAGGAGGTTCGCCGCCAAAAATGTTTTGGCGAAGAACTGTTCCGGGTCCGCGTAATCCCGGCGTCCCGTACCGTCACGAACGCGGTCAAGATGGACTGCAAATTCGGATGCGTCTTGTGATTTCCCCTCGCGAAGGTCCTCACGCGGCTTCACTACGTCATACCACGGCTTCAGTTTCATTGGAGCGGTTTAAGGGCGGCTGATCTCGGTTGCTGGAGTCAATTCAGGTCCAGTCACACCTCACATCATGATGAAAAGGACTGCCGAGGAAAGTCTTGCTTTGGGCTTCGCCTTCGATCTTGCGCCCCCGCCTTTCAAAGTACTTCGCGAGACGAATGAAGGCGGCGCGGATCGGTTTGGGCGGTGGCAGGAGCGACGGAGGCACTGCGAGCAAGATTTTTAAGGGAACTTGAGGTAGTGGTATAGTTTTCACTCTGAGTCGAGCAGACCGAGGATTTCTTCGACGCTCCAAACGTGGTCGCTGACCCCCGCCGCCATCGCTGGCGTGATGCGCAAGGTTTGATGAATGCGCCCGAAGTTGTAAAACATATAGTGCAACGCGAGGTTGTGCTCGTGGTTCTCGATCTTCTTTGAGAAGGCGTTAGTCAGTCGCGTAAAGCGACGCATCTGCATCCGCATCGTGAGGTTTTGGCGCTCGACGAACGACGTGGAGACCTGCTTAAAATCCGGTTCGCCAGCGATGACCGTTTTTTTCGCGCCCATACACTGCGCGGGACTGTAGCGCACTTCCGGCCCCTCGGAAGCGTTTCCATAAATTTTGATGAGCATCGAATAATCAATGTCAGCCCCAAAGGCGTCTTCAACTGCGCTCACATATGCCTTGTGGCCGTCCGTGGTCAATTGCACTCGATTAGCGAGCCTGTCTTTGAGATCGTGAATGAAATGATAAGCTGTTCCGGCGTCTCGACGGCCAACCAACCAGCACGGAACGAGTTTTGTATCGGCATCAAGCGCGACCCACGTCCAGCAATCGCCAGCACCATTCTCCTTCAATTCCGCCGTGCAGTTTTTCTCTTTCGCATAGACGAAGCTCCAAATTTCATCGCATTGAATCCGCCTGCACCTGAGGTTTCGAAATGCCTTCTCCTGATACGACCAGCAAACCGTCCCGAGATCGACGAGCAGCTTCATAATCGTGGTGCGATGCACGCCCGTCATGCGCGTGATGGCGCGCAGCGAATTGCCCTCTACAAGGGCCGCAACCACCCGCGTGCGTTCTTCGGTGCTCAGCTTGTTCATAAGTCAAACTATCACTTATGCTTGATCGTTCAAGGACAAGTTCTCCGAAAATGAGGGATTGACAGACCCGGCTGGTTTTGGTGTTTCCTGTGCTATATTTCACACGCACCAGCAAATATCGTTCATCCAACCAGCCCATGCCGCCCACAAAAACAAAAACAAGCGCTACGCCCCCGACTATCCCACCGACAGAAGGAAATGACCAAAAAAAATGCGATGACCTTCTGAAAGAAGCGATGAAACATCCGGGCGTTGCCGATGTCGTTCGCCTTTACGAAGCCTCCGGTAGGGCTGAGCAGTCACTCAGCGCCTACCAGCTCTATCAAAACATATTTCCCGAATCGGTCACAAGTTCTTCTACGGCACCGGTGCCCTTGTAGGATTTTCCAATGCCCACTTGGGGTGGAATTTTGGCGGAGTTGCAAGCGGCGCAAGCCGCAGGAAACCCGTCGCCTTACGACAATATCAGGCGGAAGTATTTGGTAGAGTTGCACCAATACACAAATCGGGCCGTCATCCTCTATGCGACCAAATTTGTGGCCCCTGGGTCGGCCCCGCCGGAGATGCTCAGTATTAATGACGAAGACCTTCAAGGACTGATGGAGGTTTTCCACGGCATCAATTGTCCAGATTTGGACCTCATCCTGCATAGTCCGGGTGGCTCGATTGATGCAACTGAGGGCTTGGTGCTTTACATGAGATCAAAATTCGACAACATCCGGGTCATTGTTCCTAATTTGGCGATGTCGGCGGCGACCATGATCGCTTGCGCCGCCGACCGTATTGTGATGGGGAAACACTCTTTCCTCGGCCCAATAGACCCTCAGTTTGTCATCAATACGGAATTGGGCCGCAGAAGCGTTTCAGCAGAAGAGATTAGCGAACAGTTTGAAGAGGCTCAACGAGACTGCGCAGACCCGGCCAAGATGGGAGCCTGGATTCCCATACTGAAATCGTACGGTCCTGACATTTTGATCAAATGTCAGCACGCCTGCTCATTGTCCAAGAGTTTGGCGCATGGCTGGTTGTCCAGCTACATGTTCAAGGGACAAGCGAACAGCAAGAAGAAAGCGGATAAAATCGCGGACTGGCTGGCCAAGCATAAGAACTCGAAAAGTCATGGTCGGCACCTATCGAGAGATGAATTACTGGATAAGGGTTTGACCATCGACAAGCTGGAGGACGATCAGCAGTTGCAGGAGAAGGTTTTATCGGTTTTCCATGCCACGAATCACACGTTTAATGCAACTCCCGCCCTCAAAATCATTGAGAATCATTTAGGACGAGCCTTCGTGAAGACGCAGCAGCAGGTTCAAATCCCTATTCAACAGTTGCAGCAGGTTCAAATCCCTATTCAACAGTTGCAGCAGCTTATCAACCAGAAAAAGGCGGTTGCTAAGCCGTTGCCTCAATCGCCGCCAAATCCAAGGTCTACTTAATCGTCAGACGACCAGCGAGCCTGAGCGGCCGCTTTGGCAATTTCACTGCGTTGTTTAGCCGAAAGTGATTTTGCCCTCGCCTTCCCGCCCTTCAATCCGCCAAGCCTGCCCAGCGCTACGGCGGCAGGGTTCTTCGTCCGCCCTGGCTCGGCCTTTGGCATTTTCGCTCCGGTGGACAGATCAACAATCAGCTTGGCCAGTTGATTCGGGTCGCGAGGGCGCTTCGGCCTGCTTGAGCGTTCTGGCATTTCGAACCGTGCCACATGCGGCGCATCCCGCCATCGTTTTTGCGACCGAATCGTCAAACTATACCACTACCGAACTTGACTATTGCTTGACAATCTGAATTTCGCTTTGCTAATGGCGCAAAGAATCTAGATTTGCCCGCTCGTTTCCCCCCGACCCATGCCGCTCACCATTGCCGATCTCATTGCGAATCCACAACGGATTCAGGAATTGCAGCCCGTTGGCGACAAGTGTGAGCAGTGCGGCCGGACGCTTGAGGAAACCGTTACGGGGCGTCACGAAACACAAGCAGGAGTATTTTGCAGCGACCACTACTACGATCAACTGGGCGAAATTGTGGAGGCCCACCCGATCACTTCGGGCCGGACGCGAAGTCGATGACTCAGCGCCGGGGAGGGTGGCGTGCTGAAAAACAATCGGATGAATACCCACTTTCTTTCCGATGCCACCATTGATGCGTATCTAAAAGACCTGCTGGATCGACTGCGCCTGATGGGCCAGCCGCCGGACGCAATCTGTGCGGTGACCAGTTCTGGAGTACAGCTCCTTGGAAGACTGACGAATCTCATTGCCGCCGAGAACTCATGTCCCCTTCGGTCGGCGGTGACGCTCTCATTTGGAAAGACTGCGGGCAGCAAGTTACATGTCACGGGCGCACCGGAAGAGGAGTTGAAGAATAAACGATGTCTCCTCATCGACAGCGCAGTCCACACCGGCCGTCTGATGAATCGCTGCCGCCGTTTTTTGATCGAGCGTGACGCCGCGGAAATCACTTCGTATGGACTGGTTGTGAAGCGGGGCAGCCGGCATGTGCCCACGTTTTGGGGGATGATGATCGACGATTTAGATCGTGCGATTTTTTGTCTTGAGACAATTCCGAACAATCGCCTGCTCGCAGGGGACGCTGCCGGGCAGCACCACGTCTGTATGTCGGTTCTGGATGAGGTGAGCGTACGCAGCCCTTTGTTGAAGACAGATGTCGACTCGATCGATCGCGTCACCTGGAGTGATAGGCTTTTCGCGATGCAATCGGCCTCGAAGGACCGTGGCGTTCGGACGTACGTGCTGGAGCATGCGCACGGAATAATCGGCCTGCTTTCGGTGCATCAAGAACCTCACACCGGAATTCTCGTCGTGGACGAGGTCGCCTTGGACAACGCATGGAAGCGGAAAAAATTGGGTGGAGTTCTCATGCGGTTCGCGCTTACCCTTGCCCGCCATCACGATTGCAGAAAAGTGCTGCTGAATGCCATCGAGAACCAGGTTGGCTTCTACAGGAAACTCCGCTTCGAGGAAGTTCCTGGAGCTGACAAGCTACATCTTGACGAAGAAACGTACATTGCCATGCACAAGGCCATCATTCACGAGCCCGAAGATGGCTTTGATCCCGAAGTGTGATCGATTATCCCAGGCACTCCGTGCGGAAGCTCCGGCCACCCTCACCCCTGGATTCCTTCAAAACGGCCCGTGTTGGAGTCCAGCTCCCACCACTTGAAGAACCCGAAAGGGAAGGTTTCGGCGTCAGCGCGTGAGCCGCAGACAAGAAGCGTACGTCCGCCAAGACCGAGTCGGCCCGGCAAGCTCATGGCCTCGACCACTTCCCGCCGGAGGAACTGAATCAGGGCTGGAATCCTTGTGGCCTCTCTTCGGTAGCAGAAAACGGCCCGCACGTCGGCGCGGACGCAAAGCACCTTCCACAACGAATAAGCGATTTGGTCTTCCCGCGGACTGTTCTCAAGTTCCATCACGGCTACGGGAAACAGCCAGCGGGCTTCGCCTGCCGGGAAGGCGGTCACGTCGAGTGCCAGATATTCGCTGCGACGGACCGGGAGAAGTTCGCATTCGTGCCCTTTTGCTGATGCTCTCCAACCAATTTCCCGGCAGGCAGCCACCAAGCATCGAGTTAAGATCGTCGTCCACGAGGCGAGGTCTCCTGCCAGGGATGCAGACTTGAGCGGCTCACAGAAATCCTGATGTTGGGCCGTCCTGAAAAGACTGGCTCGAAGTTGCTCTACGGAATCCACAGTCACAAAGTTTTCCGACCGAGATCGTAACGGTTTAAAGCATCAAAAATCTTCTGTGTTGTAAGCCCGCTGCCGTTCACGACGGTCTGGTTGATTTCGTGGGCTTGCAATGGATTCAAATTCTTAGTCGATTCAGGCGGCAGCAGTCCCGTGACATCTCGCTGACGCGGGACAATTGCCGTCTCGGCAGGTCATGTCGGCGAACCTGGTCATAGCCTACAGTCCCAGTCCCTTTTTCCTCGCGAGCACTCCGTCCACCCAACGCTTTTCCTCGCTCGTCTTGGGGTAGAGGGCGCTGAGAGCCTGGGCAAGGCGCCAGAATTTCGGATCGCGTCCCGCGCCATCGTCCACGAGGAATCGTCTTAAGGCTTCGTTCCGGCTGGTGGCGAATAGGATCATGCTTTGGTGAATGCGGTCGAGGGTGGTTTCTCCGATCTTGGAAACGGTTTTTTCTGTCCACGTCTGCTCAGTCACGCCTTCCTGCGCCAATTGAGCAAAGAGATCGAGTTGGAGAGGTTCTTTCCTTTTCCTTTTGCTCGATGGGGAATCGTCAGCCTGCTCCTTGCCGAACAGATAAGCGGTCCTTTCACTCACAGGGAGGAGGCGGGCGGTCTCGCCAGAAACCTCGACGACATGACGCAAATCCTCCAGATGGGCGCCCAGGCCCTGGGCGATCATCCGGGCCGCATCGTACTCCATACTGAATCCACCCTTGGTCTTCCCCTTCTTACTGGACCCTTCCTCTTCGCCTTCAGCCTCCCCTTCATCATCTGCCTCCGAGGTCCTCGATCCGTTAGCCGCCGCGGCCAGTGTCCATAGCCACATTGCGGTCAACCGCGAATCTTCCTCGAAGCCCGTCGCGTCCGCGCCCGCAAAAATCATACCGAGAGCTTCCTTGGCGACGGCGGCCCAGACTTGTTCCAGATATTCCTTGAGCGTGAGGGTTTCGCCGCTGGCTTTCTCGACGCGCGAATAGCGGGAGAAAATCTCCAGTGCCGGGCCGAGACAGGCGAAGATGGCATCCGCGCCTACAACACCTTCCTCAGCCAAGCGCGGCATCCATTCGTGGATACGGCGGGGCAACTCCTGCAATACGTCGCGCCAATCGCCGATTTCGTCCGTGCGCACCGAGCCGTCGGGATTCTCGCGCGGGCGGCAGACGATGTGAACGGAGGAGCCAAGGGAAGCTGTCCTCAATGCATTCAGCCTCGCGGTTCGCTCGGTATCAATTGGCCACGAAGCTGTCACGATCCATCCGCTTTTGATAATCGCCTCCAAAAGGGTCTCCCAACCCGATGTTGATTTATGTGCGAACACTATCACTCCAATTCCGCTTGGAGTTGTGAAGTTGCGACCATTATCAAATGCGCCTGTAAGCAGAGATTCGTAGCGAACTTTTTGATCTTGATTGGACGGCTGGTTCACCGTCATTTCGCGGTCTTTCGGTGTGAGGGGGCTTTCTGAAAATGGCTCAATGCCATGGACTGTCCTTTTCAGCCAAACATAAAAGTAATCACTCAAATCTGCATACGGCACTGAATCATAATATGGAGGATCGGTAATCATTGCCGCGGCCGCGTCACTTGGTAGGGCTGTCTCATCGGCTGACGCCTGACAAACATTTCCTGTATGAGAAAAAGAAGAAGCTTCTCTCTCAACGAACCGTGCGATCCAATCGATCTGATTGTCCCAACTTCCAGACCCAGGACCTACTGGATTTGACTCCGCAAAATCGGACATCATCGGAAACTTTTTTTCGCCAGCCAAAGTTCCTGCGATGAACTCGCCCTTAGATACCCACCTGCAAAGTGAAGACGAATAGTCGGCCTGCTTGTCCACAGCGAATGCCAATAAAAGAAATACTGCACGGGCAAATTGCTCATCATTGTGCTGGTCTGATAGTTTTGCGTAGACCTTTCGGGTGACGCGTTGCAACGTGGTAATAGCCAGTTTTTGGCGAGAGCTAAACAAATCTCCCCAAGTCTTAAAGCCGTAAAGCGGAAGTTGTGAACCAACAGCTCGGTGCGCATTCTTGTCTGGAATTGGTTCGTCGGGAAGAAAGCTCAACGTTCCTGCCAGATGCTTTCTTGCTCTGTTTTCGAGAGCGGCCTCAGCAGCCTTAACCGCTTTAATGTCCTCATCGGTAGCTAGGCGAAAACGGCGTCCTTTCGCTCCGACGGTGAGAACAGCCAATAATCGCGATGCGTCAGCCCCGCCGTGCTGAGCCGTCAACTGGCGTTGAACGCTTTTTTTCGGTGTAGAATATCCACAGGTAGGTCGAGGGCACGTTGCCACAAAACCTTTGCACGTTCCGTTAGTTTCCTTCGCGGCTTTTCCTTCGACCAGGGACACGTTGATTTTGTTGTCCTTCGGATTTCCTTCAAATGCGAACGCGATGCCGGCGCGGTTACGGCTTGCAATGATTGAGCGACCGATAAGGGGCACGCCCGCGCCGCAGCCGGGGCCTTCGCATTGAATCGTCCGCGCCCAGAGATAGGCGATGGGCGTCGCGCCGTCCGCGTCCTTGGGATAAAACTCGGCCAGTTCCTTTTCGGCTTCGGCCTTGATCCACGCGCCCCACTTGCGGACTTCATCGGCGAGGCGCTGGCCGTATTTGGGAATGTATTCGAGGATGACTTTGTTGAGCAGCACCGGCACCGGATTGAGGTCGCTGGCAAAGGCATCCGCGCCCACCCGCAAGGCTTCGAGCGGAATGGAGCCGCCGCCGCAAAACGGGTCCACGACGAGTGGGCGCGTGCCGGGCGCACCGCCCAACGCCTCATGCGCGGCCTGCGTGAGCGCGCGGCTGGTGTCGAGGTATTCGCGGACGGTGGAGTTATCCCAATTGGCGAAGTCGGCAACGAAGTCGAGCAGCGCGACGCGAAGCCATTCGTAGGAATTTCCAACAGGTGGTTTCTG
>JBPCQC010000107.1:0-49409 GCA_050998515.1 Verrucomicrobiales bacterium | reverse complement strand
TAAATCCACGCAGCCCTCACTACCGACGCTGGAGCTCCCGATTTTATGCCGCCGTCCCGCTTGACTGAAGCGAGGACGGACGCGCCATGTCACCGCAAAACCACCCACAAATTCTGCGGAGGAACCATATCGACCAACCCCAGGACATGTCGCTCGAATTCATCGGCCGTTCGCGCCTCGGCCGCGGCGATACCCGACCGCGCTGGATCAAACATCTGCCGGAAAAACACGGCGTCGCGGCCAACCATCGTCCCGCCGGCAGCACCTGGGACCCGCCATTGGATCCAGGCTTCAACATCGATCTCGTAGAAGGCATTTCGGATTTGGAATACGTTTATCCGTTCTATTTTGGGCGTTCCGGCGACCACGTTTTCGTCATGATGTTCGAGCGTCCGGGCAAGGCCGGCGAACTCCGTTTCGCGCAATCGCCTTCCGGCGGCGGAACCGGCAACCCGGCCTGGGACTTCGTCTATTTCCAGCGCGACTACGCGGTAAACCGCGAATTCTCCTTCCACGCGCGAGCCGTTTATCGGAAGTTCACCACCGCCGATGACGTGGTCTCGCTTTACGAAAAGTGGTCTCGGGAAAAAGTCGTGCGGCCGGGATCGAAGCCGGCCAAGAAGTAGCCTAGACTTTTGGCCTTTGGTGCTGTTGGGTCGCAGGGGCCGAATTTAGTGATGCAGATCACAGATCTGCGACACGGCAGACTGAAAGTCTGCGGTACGACGTGTGCGACACCTATCTCGCGGGAGCGTTGCGCGTGCGCAACGATGCGCCATAGAATGAGGAGTTGTGCCGCTTTTGTCTCCACCATTCAAACACTCCGCTTCCGCTGGCTTGGGAATCATTCCCTGGCAATATTGCCGCAGGCTCGAATCGCTCCTATTGGTCGTATGGCTCCTATTTTTCGGAGCGTTGAACGACCGTGCGCGAGCCGCGCTCGTCGGCACCACGATGGAAATTTCAGGCCCAGGTTGCCGTTTTCCGGATGTGGCGTTCGGAAGTGTCAGTCGGAAGTTCCTGGTAGTGTGGGCTGATTACAACGCCGGCCGCATTTTCGGGCGTTTGATGACGGGCGATGGCACGATGAGCGCCGGACCGTTTGCGATTTCCGAAGCCGAGTTTGGCGCGCTTTATCCGGCGGTCGCTTTCAACACGATCACCAATGAATTTCTCGTCACCTGGGACGATGCGGGCGATCGCGGCGGCGTCATCTTCGCACAGCGCGTTCGCGGCGCCGACGGCGCACTTACGGGAAATAATTTTGCCATCGGCTCGATCTTTGGCGGCATCCGGTCGGCCGTAGCCTCGAGTCCCCACGGTTACCTTGTGGTTTATTGGGGACCGGGAAACCCGGACATTGAAATTTACGGCCAGCGCGTCACTGCCGCCGGCGCCTTGCTGGGAAGCAATTTCAATATTTCGAACGATGGCGTCTTTTCTGGCTATCCGGCCGTCTCGCACGCGTCACTGGGCGATCAATTCCTGGTGACGTGGGATAACGAGGATGGGAACATCCATGGTCGCCGGCTGGACGCGAGCAATGGTGCCCTGGTCGGAAACCCCCTCATTATTACGAGTGGCGGAGCAAAAGACAGGTCATGCGCCGCCTATGATTCGGTCAACAACCGCTGGCTCGTCCAATTCAATGACAACGCCAACCCCGGGTATTCCTACGATCAATTTGGACGCCTCGTCGCCATCGATGGCACACTCAGTGGCGGGCTGTTACCGCTGGCTCACTCGATGGCCTTCGAAGGTGATACGCAATTTGGCGGCGATGTCGCATTCGATCCCCTGGCGCGCCGGTTCTTTTCCAGCTTCGGCACCGACACCGGAATGGGCGGCCAGGAATCTCTGAACACCGGCGCGCCGGTTGGATCACAGATCACGCTCGGCACCGGCTTCTACACCAGCTTGAACGTCTGGGACGATCTCTTCATGAAGATAGACACCGCAGCCAATACGACCGAGTTCTTTTTCAACGGCCAATCCTTCGGCGCGCTCAGCCATGGCACTGCCGCAACAGCCATTGCGGGGGCGATTCGGCTCGAGCGCCTTGATCGCACCACCGCCGGAAGTGACTTTATCGAGTTCGACAACCTGGCCGTGGGCGCAGTGGACAGCTCACCGCTGCGCTTTTCCGTGGCGCGCCAAGGTGGCCAATTTGTGCTCGCCTGGCCGGCCACCGGAACAGGCGCCGCACTGCAAACGAGCCTCGACCTCGTAACATGGAACGCCATCACCGACCCGCTGGTGACGGCCAACTGCAAAACCACCTATGGTGCCGCCACCTCGCCCGACGCGAGATTTTTTCGGCTGCGAAGACGTTGAATAGGAAATTACTGGGCGGTCTCTTCGTCGAAGCGCCCCTGCCCGATCAGATCCAACAGCATTCCGGCTCCGCAGCACGTCACGGTGCGTATTTCACCGGTATGCCGATTATTCACCGTAAATGTCGAGAGCGGAGGCCAGGCGGCACACTTGTCCTGGGAGGGTGGTGCTGCCGGAGGCAAGATTCTGCTTATCGTCCAATGATTCATAGCCGAGAGGTTCCGGGTAAGTTGTTCCAGGGCAGAGACGGGGCGTTAAATCTGGATCGGCTGTGACTGTTCAGCTATAAGCTTATTCCTTAATCCTTCCTGCCAAAGGCCCCATCGAATAACATATGAAAGTCCTCTATTTTATAGAAATATTGGTGATTGCAGCTCTGAGCGTCGACTCACCTGCGTCAGCCGCGCCCATGGAGACGGGCGTTTTGGCGCTCCGTGCAGAACCGCAGATCCGGAATCGAGACCACTTGCGCGAGTATGCCCGGCGACTCCCAAGGAGCACAGTTGCCACCGAGGGAAATCGCATCGTCTGGGACCTCGGCGGCGGGATTATCGACGGCCGCAAATGCAAACGCTACCGCTCGAAACAGGACGAGAGAAACGCAGGCCTCGATATCCGCCTGCCCGAGCTCACAATCCGCAATGGGAGCGTGCGCCAGTTGTGGGGAGGCTTCATTTTTCGCGCTGCAGGCGGTGCCGTCGAAAACATGGTCTGGATGAATGTGGGCGAGGATGCGGTTTCGACGGTCGTGGATCGTGCTCCTGGCTTCAAAGCTCAAGGCTGCACGTTTCATAATGACGGCGATGGCGACAAATCGATTCAGCTCAATGACGCGCGAGACGCCATCGTCGAGAATTGCACCATTTTTGGAGGCACCACGGGGATCCGCTGGCAGGAACATGAAACGAAGGATCGCGCCGACTGTTACGCCCGCGGCAACAGATTTGTGGGGGTTGAGACGGCGCACAACGTGGCGGGCGAGGAAACGACCCTTCATCTGGACGATGCGAGCGAGACCTACGACGGCGTGCGCAAACAGGTGGTCACCAGTTACGGCGCGAAAATTCAACAGGGAAAATGGACCTTCGAAAGCCGGCCGCGCGAGGGATTGCGAAAAACAGGCAAGAGCGATCGCAAGAAACGGGCTTCAAAACGCCGGCGGTCCAGGTAGCGGTGAGCTCCAACGGGCCATTCGCGCTCGCAGGCTCGAGTTGCGCCACAGGTGATGCGCCATAGGATCGCCGTCGTGATTTCGCCCCAGACGTTTTCAATCCGGCAACCCGAGAATCGCGACGAAATCGCGCGCTGTTTTGAGGTTTTGTGTGAATTGCGTCCGCACCTTGAAGTCGAGGAATTCGTTCGGCAGGTCGAGCGTCAGCGCAGGGAGCACGGGTATGCCCTCGTCTTACTCGAATCCGAAGGAGTCATTCGCGCCGTCGCGGGGTTCCGGCTTTGCGAGTGCCTGGCCTGGGGTCGATTTCTTTATGTCGATGACCTCTGCACCAGGGCTTCCGACCAACGACGCGGTTTCGGCAGCTGGCTTTTCGATTGGCTGGTGCAATTCGCTCGCAACCAGGGATGCCAGCAGCTTCACCTCGATTCCGGTTTGCAGCGCCATGCCGCGCACCGGTTCTATGCCCGCAAAGGAATGGATCTCACGTCGCACCATTACGCGATGAAGTTGTAGGTGGCGGGTCGTCGCGCCCTACCCAGGCAGGGACGCCTCACCGCAGGCGTCCGCCAAATGGGCCCGGCGCGATGGGTCATCGCGCCCTGCCATCCGATAACAGCCCGCCGCTTACGGGATTTTTTGCGGCGCGGAATTGCAAATGGCGCGCCCATGCAGTCCAGTGCTGGCTCGAACCAACCCCCTGGCTGAGCGATCGCGCTGTGTTCCCGAACTCCCACAACGACTTGTTGAAAAACGGCTGCGCTGTTTTGGCGCTTTGGTTGGCGTATGCCTCTTCACTGGCGGCGGCTCCCCGCGGGTCCACCCAGTTCACTCTCGAAGGGGCTTTGGACCGCGTCGTGGCGACCGACCAGACGATCGCCATCGCGGACTACGAGGTGCGCAAGGCGCGGGTCGAGCAGATGCGGACCTTTTCACGAATGCTGCCGAGCCTGTCCATCGGAGCCGACGCGAGCTGGCGCGGCAATCGCACCAAAGAGACCGTCGAAATCGAACAGCCAGCGCCTGCGACCGTGACACCGGCGGCGACCGGAGGAGCTGGCACACCGGCGGCGGGCGGCCAGGCTGACGCGCCAGTCATGGTGCTACCCCGGGTCGTCCGGGAAACGCGTTGGACGCGCACGCGGTCAAACCAGCAATCACTCGGCCTCAACTTCGATCAACCGATCCTCGATTTCACACTTGGTCCCGCGCGGCGCCAGGGGGAGCTGGGCCGTCAGATTACCGAGTGGCAGCTTCGCCAGCGAGTGCGCGAGGTGCTCTTTGGAGTCACGCAGCAATATTTTGAGGTCATTAAACAGGACCGTCTGGTCGAAGAGGGACGCAAAACCCTCGGGCTGACTGGCGAACAAATCGAACAGGCTGAAGCGCGTCTGGAAGCCGAGGAAGTCATCGAAAGCGACGTGCTGCTGGCGCGCGTCGACAACGAACGGGCTCGCCGAAGTGTCATGCAATCAGAAAACAATCTGGCCCTGGCTCGCGCCCGCTTGAGCGTCACACTCAATCTGGACCCGACCCACCCCCTCTCGCTGGTCGAGCCGGCGAAAGGACGCCTGGCGGCGAACGATCTCGGGCAGGCAGTTTCCGTCGCCCACTCTCAGCGCGAAGACGTTCGCGTTGCCCAGCTTACGCTGACCAGGACGCATGCCCAGCGCGACGAAATCAAGGCGCGTTATGCTCCCACGCTCGATTTTCAACACAGCCGCGAGCTCAGCACCAGTTCGTCCGTGGAACGCAGCATCGGTTGGACCGCCGGGCTCTCTCTGAACTGGTCACTCTTCGACCGCGGCCAGCGCGAATTCGATCTCAAAGCGAATAAATTGCAGATCGGCCAGGAAGGTCTTCGCGTCGAGGATACCCTGCGTGTGATCGCTGGAGAGGTGATCGATGCCTGGTATGCGGTGGACCTCTTAAAGAAGACCCTCGCCAGTCTCCGGGTGGAACTCGCCTCGGCGGAGGCGAACTTCAAAGTGCAGCAGGAAAAATATCGGTCCGGGCTGGGCACCAGTCTCGATATCCAGACCGCCATTCGCGACCTGGCGCAAGCCCGAGGCCAGTTGGTCTCCTCGACCTATGACCTCGAAGTCGCTTACCGGGATCTGGAAAGCGTGCTGGCTCTCTTCCAGTCGGCGCGAGTCGATCAAGCGGTGCAACGTCTCGTCTCGCCGGGGGTTCAATCCAGTCCGGCCACAAAAGGCCTCCCGCTTTTACAACCATGAGACGCCGACGACGCCGCAAATGGCCCTGGATTCTGACCCTTCTCGCCGCCGCGGGGGGGATCGGTTGGACCTACTTCAATCACCAGGAAAAAAAAGAAGCGGTTCCTGAGTACGAAACCGCCACCGTCGATCGCGGCGAGATCACGAAGGAGGTGCTCGCGACCGGCGACCTCAACCCGCTCAAAAAAGTCGAGATCGGCTCGCAGATTTCGGGCACCATCTGGAAGCTTCACGTCGACTTCAATTCCGCCGTAAAGAAGGACGACATCCTCTGCGAACTCGACCCTGCCACCTATAAGGCGAATTACGCCCAGGCGGTGGCCGAGCAGGCGAGCGCCGAGGCGGATCGGGATCTCCAGCGCCGCACCGTCGACCGCAAGCAGCAACTCATGAAAAAGGAATTCTTTGCCAAGGCGGACTTTGACAAAGCTGAATCCGATTTGCGCCGCGCCGAAGCCCAGGTCCAGCTCTCGGCCGCCCGGGTTAGCAAAGCGAAGGTCGATCTCGATCGCTGCACTATTCTCGCTCCGATCGATGGGGTGATCGTCGACCGCACGGCCGAGATCGGCCAGACCATAGCGGCGAGTTTCAGTGCGCCGAAACTTTTCGTGATGGCGAATGATCTTGGAGAAATGCAAATCAACGCCAAGGTTTCCGAGGCGGACATTGGCTTTGTGGCTCCCGACCAGAAGGTGAAGTTCACCGTCGACGCTTACCAGGGTGAAGACTTTTTTGGAAAGGTGGTGCAAGTGCGCAACTCGCCGATCGCGGAAGAGAACGTCGTCAATTACGATGCCATCATTGAAGTCAAAAATCCGGAGTTGAAACTCAAGCCTGGCATGACGGCGACGGTGCGCGTCATCACCGGCGAGCGGACCAACGCGCTTCGGGTCCCGAATGCGGCGCTGCGATTCAAACCTGCGGCAAAAGGGGGCCGGGACGGGGCCGGACGGCCACCGGGCGAAGCGCGGCCACCGCGAGACAGCGGCGGGTCTGGATCCCGATCTTCACGAGACGGCGGCGGGCAGCGGTCGTCGCGCGAGGGCGGCAGCTCCGCGCGGCCATCCCGCGACGGCGCGGGCGCAGCCGCAGGGACCGGCGCTGCCAGCACCCCGCGTCCGCGCCGGCGGGAACCGAGGCTTCAGGAAGCTTCGGATCAAAAACAAGTTTACCTTCCTCCCAAAACACCGGGCGGCGAACCATTGGCGGTCAAAGTCAAACTCGGCCTGCGCGATAATCTTTTCACCGAAATCATCGAGGGACTGGCTGAAGGCGACTCGGTCATCACGCTGCTCAAGCCTTCCGAGAACGCCGCCAATGAGATGACCAATCCTTTCGGGGGCATGGGTGGCGGCCGTCGTTCGCGGTAATGCAACCGACCGCCAATGAATGCGAATTTTAGGTATCGGGGAGCACACGCGCCTCGCGTGTCTGAACCGGCGCCCTCGCCGGTTCGCTCTCTCACTTTGTGGCGGCGAGGGCGCCGACCAAAGCACGCGAGGGCGCGTGCGCTCCCCGGAGTTTCAAGCTGCGCATGACCAACGGCACCGTCATCTCCCTGTGCGACCTCGAGAAAACCTACGTCTCGGAGGCCGGCGAGGTGCACGCGTTGCGCGGCGTCAGTCTCGAAATCCAGCGCGGTGATTTCGTAGCCATCATGGGCAGCAGCGGCTCGGGCAAAAGCACGTTGATGAACATCCTCGGCTGCCTCGACCATCCCACCGCGGGTACGTATTTGCTCGATGGAGTGGACAGCTCCGATCTCGATAGCGACCAGGCCGCCGACCTTCGCAACCGCAAGTTGGGTTTCGTTTTCCAGGGATTCAATCTGCTTCCGCGCACCACGGCGGCCGAGAACGTCGAGTTGCCGCTCATTTATTCGTCGCGGCGCATGAGACCGGAAGAACGTCATGCTGCTGCTGAGGATCAACTCGAGGCCATCGGACTGGGTGAGCGGCTGGATCATGTTCCCAATGAACTTTCCGGCGGCCAGCAACAGCGCGTGGCCATCGCGCGCGCGCTCATCAACAAGCCCGCCGTCCTGCTGGCGGATGAACCCACCGGCAATCTCGACAGCAGCACGAGTGAAGAGATCATGTCCCTCTTTCGGGAGCTGAATTCAAGAGGGATCACGATCATCATGGTCACGCACGAGCGGGATATCGCCGCGCACGCGCGCCGAACGGTGGTCATGCGCGACGGAAAGATTCAAAGCGACGTGCGGCGCGCCGATCCCGTTGCGATTGCCGCCAACGACGGCGGCGATAAGGGGCGTTCGCTGTTCGGCTGGCTGTATCTCGCCCTCAACATCCTCTCGACTTCCTTCCGAGCTCTGACGCGAAACAAGCTGCGCACCTTTCTGACCGCGCTCGGAATTATCATTGGCGTTGCGGCGGTCATCGCCATGGTGGCCATCGGACGCGGCGCAAGTGCCATGGTTGAAAATCAAATCCGCAGCATGGGTGACAACATGCTGCTGATCTTTTCCGGCCAGGTATTTAGCGGCGGCATGTATCGCGGTTTCGGAGGATCCGGCACCCTGAGTGTGCAGGATGCCGAAGCGATCGAGCAGGAAGTCACCGGCGTCATAGCCGTCAGCCCCGAGGTGCGCAGCGGTGAACGTTACGCTGCTGAGGGAAAAAACTGGTTTGGTACCGTTCGCGGAGTTTCGCCGTCGTACCTCGAGGTGCGCGACTGGCCGTGCCGCGAGGGGACATTTTTCACGGACGAGGACGTTAGCAGCATGGGGGCTGTGGCTTTGTTAGGCCAGACCGTCGCAGATCGCATGTTCCCTGAAGGGGAAGCGGTCGGCCGCACCCTGCGCGTCGCCCAGATCCCCTTTGAAGTCATCGGCGTGCTCGCCAAAAAGGGCGCGACACCCTGGGGCGAAGACCAGGACGATATCGTTCTCGTCCCGTATACGACGGCGATGAAGCGAATCATTGGCACCACGAAGTTGCGCGCCATCAACGTCAAAGTCTCGAGCAGCGAGGACCTCCCCATCGCGCAGGAGCAGACCAACCTTCTGCTGCGAGATCGTCACAAGATCGACGATCCCAGCGAGGACGATTTCTCGGTCCGCACCCAGGACGAATTCATCCGCATGGCCACGCAGACCTCGCGCGTGATGACGGTTTTGCTCGGATCGATCGCGGGCGTCTCACTCCTCGTCGGCGGCATCGGAATCATGAATATCATGCTCGTGAGCGTCACGGAGCGGACGCGCGAAATCGGCATCCGCCGCGCGGTCGGCGCCCGCGGGCGCGACATCCGGCTTCAATTTATCGTCGAAGCCATCGTTCTCAGCACCGTCGGCGGTCTCATCGGCATCGGACTCGGTATTGGGACTGCACACCTGCTGACCAAGTACGCGGGCTGGCCGGCGCTGATCTCCCCCGGTTCGATCTTCGTCTCCTTCGGCGTAAGTTTCGCCGTCGGCGTCCTCTTCGGATACTTTCCCGCGCACAAAGCGGCTGCATTAAACCCAATTGACGCCCTGCGACACGAATAGCCTGGCGAGGGCTCTGACCAGGGAACGGAGGCAGTGACCGGTATTCTGCCTGGGGCGTATGGCAGGCAGAATGCCTGTCTTACGCGGAGTTCCATTTCTCCCACAACCATGGGAGCACAAAGAGGGCGACGAGGATATTGAACGTGAGGGCGAGGGCGCAAACGGCGCCGAGGCTTGAAAGGCCGAGGTTGCTGGCGAAGGCCAGGGAGCCGAAGCCAAGAGTACTGATGCCGCCGCACATCAGGATGGGGCGCAGGAGGTTTGCCCGCATGAGCGCGGAGCTTTGGTGGCGCTCGAGCTCGAAGATGACGTAAATGAAGTAATCGCTCCCGGTGCCGAGGCTCAAAAGAAGGGCGGGCAGGGTAAACGCATTCCAACTCAGGCCCAGCCAGGACATGGCCCCAGCCAGGCCGGAAAACGCGAAGATCAAAGCCACGAGTGTGAGCAGAAGCGGGCGCCAGCCGTGCAGCGCGAAGGCCAGAATGGCGAACGTGATGCCGCCAAAAATCACGGCCAGCCAGACAAACCCTGCGCTCAGGAAGCGCTCGAGCACGCGGTTGAGCAGTCGGGCGCCGGCAAGATAAACGCCGTCGGTTTGCAAGGTTTCGAGCGCTGCGATGGTTTCCGCGCTCGATGGTTGAATCATGCCGAGGCAGACAAATGGAGGCCGGCTTTGGGTGGACTCTGAGTGCGCACCGGCAACCATAAAACGACTTAATAACCAACGCGCCTGCTCGCCTTGCAGGTGGACCCGATCCAATCCAACCCATGATTTCCAGTGCTCGAAAATCGATTTCGCGAGTGCAAAGGCATCGTCGGTGAAACCAGCCTCACGCACGGCTTGCTCGAGGCGGCTGGCTTCCGCAGCGAGGCGGAGCGCGGCGCCTTCAAGATTCGTCTTTTGATTTCCGGGGTTTGGCCAGAGCAGACGGGGCAGCGCGAACGACCGGACGTTCCCCGCGGCTTTGGCGCGTTCGAGCGCTTCCTGCAATGAATCGAGCCTGTGGGCGACTTCAGTTTCGCTGGCGCCAGCGACGAGCACACTGAGCAGCTCGCTGCTTCCACCAAGTGCTTGCTGCACGCGATCGAGCGTGCTGTAAGCTTCGCTTGATCGCGGACGCAGCGTACCCGCCTCGGGGTTTATCCTGGGCGGTCCGCTGACCAGGAGACCACTCAGAGCCACAACGACGAGCAGACCGACGACGAAGGCACAGTGGTGAGTGGGAAGGGAGCGGGCGAACTCCGACCAACGGGCGGCGGCATCGGGGCCGCGCGTTCGCTCCGGAGCCAACAAGGCCAGCCACCGGGGAAACAAAAACATGAACGCGACTGCGCCCAGGGCGACTCCCATGGAGACGATAAGGCCAAGCTCAGCCAAACCGGGCATGCCGGATGGAATGAGGGCCGCAAACGAGGCCGAGGTCGTCGCCGCCGCCCAGGTGATGCCCCGCCGGGTCCGTGCCAATGAGCTTGGTGAGGTGTCGCCCCCCGCAATCGAGGCATGATACATGAGAACCCCGAAATCTGCGGACAACCCGATGAGGATGGAAGCGCAGCCTACGGTGAGCACGGTCAAGCTGCCTAACAAAAATCCAGCGGTGGCCAGCGTGAGCACAAAGACGAGGATTAGCGTCGCCAGAAAGGGTGGCAGCGGGCGGTAACTGCGAAAGCCCCACCACACGATGAGACTCGCGAGAAGCAGAGTCCCAAAGCCGGAGTTCCGCATATCGCGCTCCATGCTTTCCGAGATTTCCGAGAAAAACGCAGGTTCGCCGGTGAAATGGACGCTTACCCCGTTCGGCGCGGCTACTGCTTCCGCGGCGGTGCGCACTTGCCCGATCCAGTCAGTGGCAACGCGATAATTGCGCAAAGGGAACGCCGACTCGACGTAGAGCAGCCGGAATGTTCCGTCTTTGGAGACGAAGTCAGGCGCCAGATCGCCGAGGTCGCGGGCGGACGCGAGCAGAGGGCTGGTCAGGCCGAGCGGATCGTAGCCGAGCATGCCTTCCGAGGCGTCGAGCGAAGTGGCCAGGCGCTCGATGTTTGCTTCGAGCGTCGCCTTGATGCGCTCCGGCGCCAGTTGCTTCTCGAGTTCCGCCAGCCGTTCTGGCGTTTGATTGATCAGCGCCCACGCAGTCAGTTCAATCAATGCCGGCGACTGCTGGTCGGTCGACAGTTGCCAAACCACACGGCGCGCCAGTTTCCCCGCGCCCAGTTGTTTATCGATCGCAGCCGCTGCGGATTCAAGAGCCTCCGCATCGGCCCCCTCGAGCGTCATCAGCAGCTCGTTCGGATGGGAGAAATTTTTGAGGAAAAGCTGGTAGCCAACGGTCTCTTTCATCCGCGGTGGCAGAAGCCGCGTGATGTCGACATCGAGGGTGATTCTGGACAAGCCGAAGCACACATACGCGGCGAGTCCAACCAGAAATCCGCCCCATAACCACCACCGCCCAGATCTCATGACTGCGCGATCCGAGGCACCTGGGGCAGACCAAATCGTTCGTGCACCCGCACGATAAGATAGAAGAGCGCGAGCCGCCAGCGCACCGCCCACGTCGCTTCGATCCGCCCGGCCAGCACTGAATTGACCGCCGCGTTAACCTTGAACGGAGGGTCGGGCGCCAGAAATACCTCGATAAATGGCCGGGTGTAAAACTTCTCGATCAATTTCCAGTAGAGGGACATAGACCGTCGCAGCCACCGTTCATAGCGCCGCAACCTGGCGGTCATGGCTGCTCCCCGAATCAGCGCGTCCTCGATGGCGAAAGCTGCCTCGCGCGCCGATCGCATGGCCAGATAAACCCCGGAGGAAAAAATAGGATCCATGAACGCCGCCGCGTCCCCGACCCGCACCAGGCGCGGCGACACGAAGCGGCGGTTCGAATAGCTGTAGTCGGAAATCGTCCGCAGTGAGCCGATCATCCCAGCCGGCCGAAGTTTTTCCGCCAGCAATGATGATTGCCTAACAATGTCCCAAAAAAGTTCTGCCGGAGCGCGCGCGGACTCTTTCACGCGCTTGAGATCCATGACGACTCCGACGCTCATCTTGCCGCCGGCCAGCGGGATGAGCCACGCCCATTCCTCGGAAAGCCGCACGATAACGATGTCTCCGGCCTTCTCGGCATCGGGAACGGTGACTCCGGTGAAATGGCCAAAGACGGCTACCTTGCGGTGGCGGCTGTAGATTTCCTTCACGCCTTCCCGGTTGCCGGAAAAGTTTGCCTGCCCCGAGGCGTCGATAAGAAACTTCGATGCAAATTCACCTGCGTCGGTCTGGACATGGACCCCATCGCGGCTGACGACGTAGCCATTGACGCTGCAGCCTTCGCGAACCTCCGCGCCTTGTTTTTCCGAGTGGCGCAGCAGCAGATCGTCAAAAATCGAACGTTCGACCTGGAAGGCGCTGGTCTCTTCGTTGAAGGCCCCTTCCGCGAAGCGTACCTCGACGTGGCGTGAGCCGTCGCCCAGCCAGAACTGCGCCCCAAATTTCCGGACGAAGCCCGCCTGCTCGATCAGCGGCAGCAGGCCCAACTCGCCGAACAGACGCCGATTGTATGGCAGCAGCGATTCACCGATGTGAAAGCGCGGAAATTTCTCCCTTTCGAGCACGAGGATACGGCGGCCGGTCCGCGCGAGCACCGTGGCCGCGGTGCTCCCGGCAGGACCTCCACCAATGATGATTGCGTCGTATCGAGTCATCCTAAATTCGGGACTGGATTTGAAAGGAGGCCGCAGCGATCTGTTCCATTATCCCGCTTTTCGATTCGGCCGTTCTGGAAAGTCACGCTGCCTTCGCCTGGATGGCCTCCGCGATGCTGTTGACGTTGCGGAGAATGCCTTTCGCAGCTTCCGCGTCAGAGATCTTCAGCCCAAAACGCTTCTCGAGGGCTACGACGAGTTGCAGGGCGTCGACAGAATCCAAGCCCAGTCCACTGGCATGAAAGAGCACAGTCTCATCTCCGATTTCATCAGCGCTTTGCCGAAGCATCAGCTCCTCGACCATCGCTTCCTTGATCTGGCGCTTCAGCGTATTCTCAGCCATCCCGGATGATCACGGCACAGCCCGGCCAGTCAATGGCGATGAGGCCCCCAGCTCGTGGCAGCGACCCTCCTGTCGCTGAATTGACGTCCAACGGCAGGATGGTGTCCGCCGCTATCGCTTCTTTTGCTCCCCGGAGCGCACTTTCGCGATCACCTCTTTGATGTGCTCGATACGATTGCCCGGATCCGGATGGGTGCTGAAAAACTCCGGCTGCCCACCCCCGCCGCCGGCGGACTTCAGCACCTCCATGACGCGGATGAGCGCATCCGGATTGTACCCCGCACGGTGCATGAACTTGACGCCGAGTTCGTCGGCCTGATTTTCATCGTCGCGTCCAAACTTGGTCGTCTTCATCGTATAGACGAGTTGCGCGATCTGTCCGCTGCTCGCGGTGTAATCGGAGCCAGCGACCGCTCCAGCCTGGGCCAGGCCGGCCCACAGCTTGCTTTTCGCCATTTGCTCGTTCGAATGCCTGCCGACGACGTGGCCAATTTCGTGACCGAGGACGCCGGCGATTTCGTCTTTAGTTTTCAGATGACGCATCAAGCCATAGGTGAAAAAAACCTGACCGCCGGGCAGGGCGAAGGCATTCACGGTTTGCGCATCACGAAGTACATGAAAATCGAAGCGATAATGGCGGAAGACATCCGCGGCCGGACCGTCCGAATTCGCGGCGACCAGCTTGTTTCCGATTTCATCGACGACGGCTTGGATCTGCGCATCCGGGTGCTCGCCGCCGTGCTGAGCGGCCATTTCTGGCGCCGCCTGCAATCCCAGCGCCACCTCCTGCTGCGGGGTCAGCATGAGGCGTTGATTTTCGCCGGTCACAGGGTTGAGTTCCTTTTTCGTTGTCACAAAATAGCTGCCGATGGCAATTGCTGCGATAACAAGCCCGATCATCAACCGGGGTGGCAAAAAGCAACCTGAACGGCGGCGGCCTCCTGATGAACCATAAGAATCTTGAGAGAGCGGCATAGGTTTGTAAGCAATACGACGCGACGAAGGCGATGGAAACACTTTCCCGCCACCTGAGATGGGGTGTCATCATTCTCGCCGCGGGCGCGTCACGGCGCATGGGCAAGGCAAAGATGCTGCTGCCCTGGGAACGCACGACCGTACTGGGGCACGTCATCGCACTCGGGCGGCAACTCCCCAGACCGCAGGTCACCGTGGTGATCGCAGCGGGAGCGACGGACATTTTGGTGGAGTTGCGGCGCGTTCGGCTTCCCGCCAGCGCCCAAATCATCAACCCCAATCCCAGTCGAGGCATGTTCAGTTCCGTGCGATGTGCGGCGCAATGGGAGGGCTGGAGACCGCATCTTACTCATTGGATGATTATGCTGGGCGATCAGCCGCATTTGCAGCCGCGGACGGTGCGCCTGCTGGGCAAGTTTGCGGCAGAACATCCGCAATCAATTTGCCAGCCCGCGCGGCGGAGCCGTCCGCGACACCCGGTCGTCCTGCCCGCGGCGGCATTTCGGGATCTCGCCGCGAGCGCGCACCCAACTCTGCGGCACTTCCTGAACGCCCACGCAAACGAGGTGAAACTTCTGGAAATCGACGATCCGGCCGTGGACTCCGATCTCGATACTCCGGAGGATTATCAAAGACTAATCACCGTATGACGCCTGAAACCCTGCCCGAAAACTCCAGCCTTTTTTCGCCCAGCGTCACAACCTATCTCGAGACGTGCAAACCCGAAGATTTGCGCCCGAGGCATGTTGCCGACGAGCGATTTCGGGTTTCCGAAGCGACGGTTCCGCAATTTGAGTTTAATCGCTTTTTGTATCTGACCGTGGGCGCGGCCTGGGCCTGGAACGAGAGACGCGAATGGAGCGATGAAGAGTGGCGCCGCTACGTCGAGTCAGACCGCTTGCGCACATTTCCCGCCTACTACGATGGATCGCCAGCGGGCTATTGCGAGTTGCATCGCGACGATCAAGGCGTCGAAATTGCGTATTTCGGACTGCTTCCAGCGTTCATTGGGCGCGGGTTCGGGGGAGCGCTGCTGACGCATGCCATCGAGGAGGCGTGGCGGATGACGCCGCACCGGGTTTGGGTGCACACCTGCAACCGCGACCATCCCGCGGCCATCCGGAATTACCAAGCTCGTGGGATGAAGATTTATAAAGTTGAAACCCGCCCGGCTATCGCAGGGGGCGGCCGAGTGGGAGAACCGAGGGTTCCCGCGAATGGACACGAATAATTTCAGCAGGTGTTCGCCTTTTCGTTCATTGCTGGCGTGGATGTTTGCTGCATTTTTGTGTCAGCCTGCAATAACCACGTGACTCGATTACCGGTTCCGTTAGTTTCGTTGGCGTGAGACCAAAGCATTTGGCGCTGGTGCTCGCGGCGGGCATCCTCGCGGCGTGCGGCAAGGCCACGCACTCGGAAAAGCGCGGCGACGAACCCCTCCGGGTGGGCATGGAACTGACCTACCCACCCTTTGAAATGCAGGATGACCAGGGCCGCCCCGATGGAGTCGGCGTGAAAATGGCCGAAGCGCTGGCCCATGACCTCAATCGCCCACTGAAAATCGTGCCCATGCAGTTCGATGGTTTGATCCCCGCCCTGAAGACCGGCAGCATCGACCTCGTGATTTCATCGATGACGGCGACCGATGACCGGCGGCAGTCCATTGATTTTTCGGATCCCTATGCTTTCACTGCGCTGGCCATGCTAGTCGGGAGTAACTCGGACATTCAGTCGGTGGCGGATCTCTCGAGACGCGGCGGAAAAGTCGTCGTCAAGTCTACGACCACAGGCGAGTCCTGGGCGGAAAGAAACTTGCCGAACCTCGCCCGGGTGGCGTTTCAGGACGAAGCCGCCTGCGTACTCGAAGTCGCGCACGGCCGCGCTGATGCCTTCATCTACGACCAACTTTCCATCTACCGATATCACAAGGAAAATCCCAGGACGACTCGAGCACTCCTCGAACCCATCGTCGAGGAGTCGTGGGCCATCGGCCTGCGCAAGGGCGACGATGAACTGAAACGCCAGATCAACGATTTCCTGCGCCGTTTCCGCGCAGAAAAGGGATTCGCGCGGCTGGGCGAGGAGTTCCTCGGCGAGGAAAAGCAACTGCTCGAAAGCATGGGCATCCCTTTCATTTTGCGGTAACTCGCCTTCTCCGACGACCCAAGAAGCACAGGAATGTACTGATAACGCAGAACGAAATGATTGTTCTAAGATCAGGCACACAGAGAAGTCCTCCTTTTCGGCTCCGCTATCTGATTAAAAATCCCACCTGACGCTTACGGACATGAAATCGCGCAGAGGCTGGCACTGGACCGTTGCCATCGTGCTGATTGCGCTCTTTAGCTGGTTTTGTGTAGCGCTGCTCTGGCATCTGGCGCCCGAGTGGGATTGGCGCACACTTTGGCGCTACCGCATCATTCTTTGGCGAGGCTGGCTGCTGACCCTGATTATTTCAGTGTCAGCCCTCTTCGGCAGCACCCTGGTCGGTCTGTTGCTGATGTTGGGTCAACGCAGCGGCATCGCTCCACTCAAAATCGCCTGCCGCTCGTTTCTCGAACTCGTGCGTGAGACCCCGCTGCTCGTGCAGTTGCTCATCGGATACTTCTTGATCTTCGCACCGCTTTTTGGGCGTGAACTCGGGCGCCTTGATGTTGATGACAAAGTCATCATCGGCATCCTTCTGCTTTCGCTTTTTGAAGGCGCCTATCTTGGCGAAATCCTCCGCGGCGGCATCGAAAGCATTCCCCGCACGCAGTGGGACTCGGCTCGCGCGGTCGGCTTTGACCGCTATCAAGTTTATCGCTACGTTATCTTCCCCCAGGGAATCCGGCGCGTCCTCCCTGCCTTGGCCGGACTTTTCGTCTCGCTGATTAAAGACTCTTCGCTGCTGATGGTGATCGGCGTCCAGGAATTCACCTACCAATCCAACGTGTACAAATCAAAAACCTACGGCGGCATCGAGGCCTACGTCCCCCTGGCCGTCGGTTACCTCATTCTAACTCTGCCTATCGCCTGGGCCTCCCACGCGCTCGAGAAAAGGTTTCGTTACGAAACTTAGGAGGCCACTTCGAAGCCTGGGTGCCGCGGCGCGCTGCCAAATACTCATTAATTTATGCAATTTATCACCAGCTAGAGCGGCGGCTGGAATTGCCGCCGCTCGAACAGGGCCTCGCCAAGCTATTGCTTGGCAGGAGGTGCGTCCTTCTCCCGCCGTTGACCGCGAGCTTTGAACTCATCGAGGCTCAACTTGCCGTCGCTGTCCTTGTCACGCCGTTTGAAAGAATTCTCGGCGCGATCAGGAGCGCTCTTGGCACGTGGACTCGCCTTGTACTCTTCGAGGGAGATCGAACCGTCTTTGTCGATATCGAGCTTCTTGAAGGCCTCATCTGGATTGCCCCTGGGTCGCTCGGGGTTCTCAGGTTGCTGAGGTTTGTCGGGATTGGCGGGATTGGCTGGCTTTGCTTCGTCGGCCGCGAGGGCCATGGAAGCGCCAATAATGGTCGCAAGCAGAATGCTGAGCGTGGATTTCATGTTTTTGTTTAGTTGGTTTTGTATGGACCAGCTCTAACCGCGCGGACGGGTGATGGTTGCGGAAAAAGTTGGCGAGGCGTCCACTGTAGGGTCGCAGGCCAGGATTTGCGCTCGGCGGCTCGACGGAGTCTCGTCCCACCGTTTGCTGGATGCAGCAGGCTTGTGTGAAATTTAAGCTGGTGGGCAAGCTTTGACTGTGGGCGGATTTTCCCGACGATGGACCTGTGACCGACTGGACAGACTGGCAACCCACCATGCGCGCGACTCTTCTGTTCGTAGTTCGCAGCGGCCGGGTGCTTCTCATCCGCAAAAAGCGAGGCTTGGGTGCAGGCAAGATCAATGGACCTGGTGGGCGCATCGAAGCCGGAGAGTCGGCTCTCGAAGGCGCGGTCAGAGAGGTATTCGAGGAGTTGCGCATCACGGTACTGGATGCCGATTTGCGCGGGGAATTGCACTTCGATTTTGCCGATGGGTTGCGGCTCCATTGTCTGGTATATCTGGCGACAAAGTTTGATGGTGAGCCAACCGAAACTGATGAGGCGGTTCCCCTGTGGACACCCGTCAGCGATATCCCTTTCGAGCAGATGTGGGCTGATGATCCCCGATGGCTGCCGCAACTATTGGACGGCCAAAAATTTCGCGCCTGGTTCAAATTTGACGGCGAGCAAATGCTCTGGGAAGACGTGAAGATCGGCGAGGGGCCCAGCCGCCATCATGAGGCGCCGGCCTCCGTCTCGGAAGGCGATGGGTAACCTGGCGCAGGAGCAGCGTTATCCTCCTGAAGATTTTTTTTGGGAAGGGGTTGCACAGCACCGCCGCTGCTGGTGGATCTCAATATTTCGCAGATCAGTCCCCTGGAAAAATCCGCGGGAGAAATCTCGATAGCGACGTCGTCACCAATTGAAAGCGGCAGCATAAAGTCGGCGCTCCTTTTTGGAACAATCGCCGTCAGATGGTGACCGTTTGGCAGGACCGCGCGATAGGCATGCCGCCCGAGTGATTCAACAATCCTGGCGGCCGGGGAACGGATTAGACGCCGCATGGCAGGTGGCGGCGGCGGCGCGGCGCCGCAAGAAGCAACCCAGTCGCCGCAATCGTCGTGCCGGCAGGTTCGGGGATTTCGCTGAAGGTGAAGCCAGGCGATTGAAGACCGTCTGCAGAAAAGGTCATGACCATGAACTCAATGCCCCGCCGTTCGATCGAAATTGGCCGCTCAAGCGCGGGCATGAGCGAAGGATCGAAGATGGGTCGAGCGATGTCCACAATCTCGCCGATTTCCCGAACTTCACGTGAGTCGAGTTGAGGCAAGATCTCGGGCTCGCGCGGAACGGCCGTTTCGTCGGGCGGCTCGTCGCTGGTCGGCGGAATCACACTTTCGCCCCGACCTTCCTTGACCACAGGAGATTCCGCGGGGGGTGCATCCGGAATTGCGACTTTGTCGACGAGTTCGAGCATCGAGGAAATGTCGAGGAGGTCGCCGGTGGCGGAGCCGTGCATGACCAGACTGGTTTGCAGCGTGTTCATCTTGGTCAGGCTGACCTGTTCTCCCAAGGAGCCCAGCAGCAAGCCGGCGGCGAGTTCATTCTCCGAAAGCGCCCACAGACTCACCACGGATTCGTTCAGGGGGCGGTCATCCAACTGAAACGTCTCCGATGATTTAAAGACGAAGGCGCTGTTTTCGGTGCCACCGAAGAGAAAAATCGAATGCCCCACAAGACTTGAGTTCGCATCGAGGCTGGCGCTGGTGCTGGCATTGAAAACGCCGTCGACGCCGTTTTTGAGACCAAAATGTTGCGCGTTACGCAGCGGACGGAAGTCGGCCACGAGGGCTGAGAAGGCCTCCGTCGATGTGAGCGCGGAACGTATCTCAGTGTCGCTGAACGTTGGGAATGACCCGAAGGACACGAATCCGGTGCCGGCTTTGGCCAGAGCCCCGGTTGGTTCGGCCACCGGAAATGCCCTCTGAGCCGAAGCCGATGCGTTGGAACCGAGGACAACCGCGCCTTGAATCGGCATATGTGAACACAAAGCAAAAATGAAACCGGCGAGCATCCGCCGATGAACGGCGCCACCGGAAAATCTCACCGGCCCCTGGGGGTTATCTATGGTGCCGGCCGGTTCCATTCGAATTGCCGTTAGACGATGGAAAGCACTCTATCGACCACTCGTTGCGGGGTGGGAAGCTGTTCCTTTTCCACCGGAGGGCTGTAGATTGCCGGGGCGTCCAGAGAACAAACGCGTTGAATGGGCGCATCAAGATCGTCGAAGGCAAGCTCCTGGATCAGGGCCGCTATCTGGGCGCTCACGCCGCAGAAGGGTTTGTTTTCGTCCACCAGGACAACCCGGTTCGTTCTCTCAACCGTTTCGAGAATCGATTCCTCATCCAGCGGACGAATCGACCGAAGATCAAGCACGTCACATTCAATTCCGTGTTCCGCGGCTAGAATCTCGGCCGCCTTTAACGCAGTCAGGACGGCCCGTCCGTGCGCAATGAGCGAAACATCGCCGCCTTCGCGTTTGAAATCGGCGATGCCTAACGGAATCAGAAAATCTCCCTCGCTGGGATCGGGAACATTGCCCAGATCGTTATACAAAAGCGTATTCTCCATGAACATGACCGGATCATTATCGCGAATGGCGGTCTTCATCAGTCCTTTGGCGTCATGGCCCGTGGCTGGGCAGACGACTTTCAGACCCGGGATGGTGGCCATGACATTTTCCGGGGAGTGGGAATGAGTCGCTCCGACGTTGGTGCCGCCGTTGGCGGGACCGCGGATCACGATCGGGCAGTTGATGAGACCACCGGACATGTAGCGCACCATCGCGGCGTTGTTGGCGATCTGATCCCACGCCACCGTGTAAAAACTCCAGAACATCAGCTCGACCACCGGCCGTAGCCCCATCATCGAGGCCCCAACCGCGAGGCCGATGAATCCCGCCTCTGAAATGGGCGCATCCATCACTCGCTTGTCACCAAATCTCTTCCAAAGGCCCTCGGTGACTTTGTAAGCGCCGTTGTATTCAGCGACTTCCTCCCCAATCAGGAAAACACTGGGATCGCGCTCGATCTCCTCGGCGAATGCTTCGTTGAGGGCTTCCCGGTATCTGATTTGACGCATGGATGGAAAAAGAAAGTTGGCGGACGTTGGCGGACGAGAACCGCGCCAGCACGGGCGAAGAGACCTCGCGGCGGCCTAGTCGTTGAAAAAATGCCGGCCTGAATTCCCAGCCGGCGTGTCGTGGTCCACTTCCCAATAAACGTCGCTGAAGATATCGTCGACGGTCGGGAACGCGCTTTGCTCGGCAAATTTGACGGACGCTTCGGCTTCCTTTTGCGCGGCGGCATCCATCGCGGCCGCCTCTTCGGCAGTGACGAGCCCTTCGGCGATAAGCTTGGCGGTGAAATTCGCGATAGGGTCGTAATTTTTCTGGTAATGCTCGACCTCTTCGCGAGTGCGATAGCCGGCGTTATCCGAGACGGAGTGTCCGTAATAGCGGTAAGTCGTGATTTCGAGGACAGTTGGCCGGCTCTCATTGTGGGCTCGATCAATCGCGCGCTGGGTGACTTCGCGCACTTCGTAGATGTCCGATCCGTTGCGCACGACATCCCAGATGATTCCGTAACCGGAGGCGCGTTCGGCGAGGCAAGTGTTGAAGGCGCTCGATCGTTTCTGGCTGGTGCCCATGGAATACCCATTATTCTCGATGATGTAAATGACGGGCAGGTCCCAAAGACTGGCGAGATTCAGCGATTCGTGGTAAACGCCCTGGTTGACCGCGCCGTCTCCCAGGAAGGTCATGCAACAGCCGGTGACGCCCTTGTATTTGAGCGCGAACGCCAGCCCGAGACCGAGTGGCGTCTGTCCGCCGACGACACCATGGCCGCCCCAGTAATGCTTGTCGGGCGCGAAGAAGTGCATCGATCCTCCTTTGCCTTTCGAGCATCCGCTGGCCCTGCCAAAAAGTTCCGCCATGCATTCGTCCATCGACATGCCGACGGCCAGCGCGTGTCCGTGGTCTCGATACGCCGTGATGATGTGGTCGTTATCACCCATGAGCGACACCGTGCCCACCGCGACGCTCTCCTGGCCGATATACAGGTGCAAAAAGCCGCCCATTTTTTTCTTCGAATACGGTTCGCGCGTCGCTTGTTCGAAACGACGAACGCGGATCATATCCCGAAGCATTTGCTTCTTTTGCTCGGGAGTGAGCTTCGCGTTGATATCGGCTTTGGCTGAATCGGTGAGGGTTTCGACAGCGGCAGGCATGGATGGGGGATTTTGAGTTAGGCGGCCTGGACGGGGTGCCGGGAAAGCTGTTGAGGGGACGCAGAGGGGTGGCAGGCCAGTATGAATAACGAGATGAAGAGAAGGTCGCTGAACAGAGACCGCACGAGGAAGACAAAGGTCGGCGGTGCCCCGGGGAGCGGCAGACCCAGCGTCAGACATTGAATCCACCCGCCGAAGTTTCTGGGATAGGCCGGTTCAAAGAAGAAAGACATCGTGTTGCTTAACAGATAAAAAACGAGGGATCCAGCGACCATGATGCCGAGGACGAGAGGAATCCGCCGTGTGCCGCGGGCCAGCCAGCCCAGCGCGAACTGAATCGCAAAGCCCGCCACTGCGCCAAGCACGAACCAGTTGGTTAGCGGAACGCCCTTGGCCCAATTGACCAAAAGTGTGGAAACAAAAAGTGCCCCGAAGGGCACCGCAAACGCCATCTTGCCAGGCAGGTAAATGGCTCCCGCCACCATTGCTGCCGCCATCGGGGAAAAATTTGCGACGGCCGCAGCGACGTCCCCGCCCATCAGCGGCCCGACGAGGCGAAAAATCACCAAAGCGACGATCATGAGAATGGCTCCCGGATGCATGGCGACGTAGCAAAAAGATGAAACATTCTCGTTGCGTTGTCCACGCATAATACCATGGGCCCCTCTGGACAGGCTTGGAAAAACCCGCGAGGCCCGGCCGACGCAACGGTTTGCGCTTGGTGCTTTTCCGCCAAATGATTAGGCATGAGGTGCTCGCGGACAGCGCTGGGACAGCTGATCGAGGTGCTGAGTGGACGGGGCGGGCAGGCTGTGCCGCCTCTGACTGTTCAGCCCGGCGTTTCGTGCCAGAACCCAGCCGAATTGGCGTTCTTGAGTTTCTTTTTCACTGCTTTCGCCGGGCTGGCGGCGTTTGAAATGCTGGAGTCTGTGTGTTCCTCGACTGTCGCAGCGCTGCTGGCGCTCCCAGGCGCATTTGTCGTCCTGCACGTTGTTCCCATCAGCGTCGATCTGCTTATTGGATCGGTCAGGAGAATGAGATCAGACAGTCTCCGCTCGAAGGAGGCCGGCCCCGTCGAGGAAAATAGCCACCAGACCGAACAGTCGGAATCTGCTCACTTGGGGCGGGAACCTTTCGACGCGACCGGAAACAAAACGAAGAGGCCTCTGCCCGCCGGATGGCTTTCGGAGGAGATTCATCTATGGCTTGCCACCGCGTACGCAGCGCTATCCGCGCTGGATTGGGCGCAGCCGTTGTTTCGCGTGTGGCTGGCCCTGGCTGTTCTAAACATGCTAAGCTTCCTTGTTCTTACCGGGAGAAAAATGTGGAAATCAGCAAAGCAACCCCATGGGTGACCGTGTCGATGGCAGCCGGCACCTCGTTCAGACGTTGAGCGATGGCGCGCGTCGCGCCGGGGCGCACTTATGGCGAAATTTTCGTCTTATCTTTGTGCTGGTCGGTGTCCTCTGGATGATCGAAGTGGCGGATCAGTTGTTAGGGCGTGTTCATCCTGTGTACACGCTGGATTATCTTGGGGTTGTGCCACGCACCTGGTGGGGACTGCCGGGGATTTTCTTTGCTCCGCTGGTTCACGGCAGCTTCAGCCATTTACTGAACAACACGTTGCCCCTGCTTTTCCTCGGATGGGTGGTGCTGTTGGGCGGCCACAGGCTTTTCTGGCAGGTCACACTGATTTGCGGCCTTTCCGCAGGCGCCGGCACCTGGGTGTTTGGCACGGGGCCCGGTCCCCATCTGGGTGTCAGCGGCGTGGTCTATGGATACCTCGGCTTCCTGCTGGTGCGCGGCTTTCTCGAGCTCAGCGTCCGCTGGGTGATCGTTGCCGTCATCATTGGCATCCTTTACTCGGGCGCGCTCGGGGGATTCTTGCCCAGCGGCACCGTGTCTGTCGCCGGCCACGTCTTCGGCTTTGTGGGCGGCATTCTTTCCGGATGGCTGCTTTTTTACGTTCCGCGGAGACGGTCGGAAAAGCGCCGTGGCACCGTTCCGTCCCGATGACCACTCGACTCACGCCCGTGTTTGTCGAAGCGCTTCATAGAGGACAATGCCCACCGCGGTGGCCAGATTAAGACTGCGCGCCCCTACATTCATCGGAATGGTGAAACAACGAGTCGCGTTTTCCTCGAGCAACGATTCCGGCAGGCCCTTGGTTTCCCGGCCAAATACCAGATAATCACCGCGGGCAAACCTGGCGTCCCAATGGCACTGGGCCGCTTTCGTCGTGAAGTAAAAGAATCGGGCCTGACCACTCGCCGCCCCGGTCAGAACGTCGAGCGAATCCCACAGCCGCCAGTCGAGTTCGTCCCAATAATCCAGTCCGGCGCGGCGAAGCCGGTGGTCTTCGAGCGAAAATCCCAGCGGCTGCACCAGGTGAAGCCGCGCACCGGCGGCGAGACACAGCCGCCCAATGTTTCCCGTGTTCGGTGGAATCTCTGGCTCGACCAGAACAACCTGAAACGCCGGCTGCGTCTGCACATCAGCATCTGCCTGCGAAACGCTGGGCTCGCGCTCCCCTGGCTCAGTTGGCGGCTTCGACCGGCTCGACATTCACCCGGCGGCCATCCCGATCGAACAGCACTTTGCCTTCGACAAGCGAAAAAATCGTGTAATCACGGCCCAGCCCCACGTTGCGCCCTGGATGCCACTTCGTGCCCCGCTGGCGGATAATGATATTGCCCGGAATAACCCGCTCCCCTCCAAATTTTTTCACGCCCAGCCGTTTGCTCTGGCTGTCGCGCCCATTCTTAACACTCCCTTGTCCTTTTTTGTGTGCCATGGAAACGCTTCGTTACTGAGTTAAGTCAATTTAGACCGTGATACCCGTGATTTCCACCCGGGTCAGGTGCTGCCGGTGGCCTTTCTTGCGATGGTAGCCTTTGCGGCGCTTGAATTTGAAAGCCGTCACCTTTTTGGCGCGAAACTGTTCGACCACCTTCGCGGTGACCGAAGCCCCCTCGACCATCGGATCGCCAATTTTGATCGCCGAACCATCGGTAAAAAACAGCACGTCACCAAACGAAGTTTCGCCCCCGATGTCGAGAGCCAGCTTATCGACGTCAATCTCGTCGCCTTTTTGGACTTTGTACTGTTTTCCGCCGGTTTTAAAAATCGCGTAGGGCATGGCAGTTTCTCCTCACAAACAGAACCCGGGGCTCGCTGAAGCCGCCCGAATTGTGGGGCGGTGAACTTCCGCACGTTTCGGCACTCAGCAAGCAGAAATTTGGCAACAGTCCGATGAAGGTCGATTGATCGCGTGAAGGTGTTGATTCCGAGCCTGTAGCTGACTCGCTCAGCTCCCGCACTCGAAAGCGCGTCCGACTGGAAAAAAGAGAGTGACATGTTTATCGGTGTGGGGGCATGATGCGGGATGAAAACGTCGAAAGGCGGTGATGGGGGATCGATGATGAGGCGCAGCGTCGCGCGATTTCCGCTAGCACTAAAAATCGCCGCATTCGGGCTGGGATCCACGATTGAAGGTTGGTCGCAGGATGCCGCAATCGAAGCGGTCGATTATATGGAAAAGGCGGGAACCGATCCGGCGGTGGTGAACCTGGAAGTCGCCAGTGCGCCGCTCTCCCGGATCCGGTTGGAGCGCAGCTTCGACCTGCTGGTGCAAAGCTGGGAAGCGTGGACGCCGCCGGTGGTTGCACTGGATTCTTCGACGCCGATTTCGGTGCCGCTGGTCGATATGCCACAAGACGGTTTTTTCCGAATCGTCGTCGAGCCTCCCCGGGTCGCTGTTATGCGGCAAGGTGGTGAGTTTGTGGTCAACGTCGCGGAAGACGGGGTGTCGCTGGATGAGATCCTGATCGGGCTTTATCGGGAGCTCGGGACATCGCCGTTTTTCATCCTGCCGTATTCGCCGGATTCGGAGGAGACGTCGCCCGGCAGCCAGTTGCCCTCACTTCAAAAGGGAACTTACCGCGGCATTGACCTTCTTCATTTGGGTAAACAATTGGGCGCCCCGATCTGGGAACCCGCGCCCGAGAGGGACGATGGACTCCTGGCTGAGCAGTTCGTGCCGCTGGAAACGAATCAGGGAGAACCGCACGAAGTGCCCGGCGATGGTGGAAGCGGAAAGATCGAAGACGGCTGGAATGGTGATGACATCAAAGAACTTCCCGGCAGGACGGAGTCACCGCCGGAACCGGGCAGTTTTGATATGAGATACAACACCGATATCTCCGGCGACACTCAAGAGGACCAAGCCGGCAATGTGGATCTCGCTCCCGGCAAGCATGTCCGCCTGCGCCTGCGCTTTGATGGAAACACTTTCACCTTTGAAAAAGCGCTTGCACAGGACACTGGCAATGGCCTTCTCACAAAGCCGTTTCCGATACCCGCGGAAGGATGGTTCATTCTTTTGGTGCGAAATCCGAACGGTCAGATTTATCATCTGATGCCGTTCGAGGATCCGCGGAATCTGCGTGCATACCAACCGCCGCAGGGCGGCTCGCACGGCCACGAAGTGGCAGCGGATGGGTCGGTGCTCCTGACACTTCCCATCCTGGGCGACGACGTGAATAAAGGACTCGAGGGGATCGAATTGTCCGTCCTCAGGATGAACGGATCCTATCCCGGAGAGGCGCGGCTGCTGACTCCGGATGTCATCGAACGAAATCCAAACTTATTTCCAGTAGTCGCGCGGGCCACCGGCGCTGAGATCGCGGAGTTACTTGGGCGGCGAGGCATTCGCCCATTAGCCGCCACCAAAAATCCGGAGGTCACGACCCTGCACCGTAGCGGATCAAACGGCAGCAAGTTCAATGTGGCGGTGATGTGTGACGGCTTCCGCGACATCGCCGCCGATCAGACGCTTTTCAACGACTATGCTGCCGATGTGATCATGGACACGCTGCGGACGCGCGACATCCATCCTGCGGTGCTCAACGGCATGAACATTTTTCGCGTCAATACGTTCTCGGAGGACAGCGGCATCACTCGCGTGAACAGCTCGGGTACGGTCACGACGGCTCGCAGCACGGCGTTGGAGTATCGGTTCAGTGGCGATTGGAACCGCTGCTGGATGGAGCCGGGTCCTAACAGCCAGGCGTTAATCGACGAGGTGGTCGAGGATTTCTGCCCGCAAGCCGATTTCGTGGTGCTGCTCTTGAATACCACCAGCTTTGGCGGCTGCGCGGGCGGGAACCGGTTCACGGTGACTCGCGGCGCGGATTGGTCGGTGGTGGCGCATGAGTTTGGCCACCGACCAGGCACGTTGGGCGACGAGTATACCTGCGGCGGCTCATGCGGGTGTTATGGAGGCGGCGAGCCCGGCGCTCCCAACCTTACCAAGAATACCAGCCGCGCGTCGCTCAAGTGGAATGTGTGGGTGCCTTCATGGCGTCCGTTGCCGACGACGATGGCGAATGTCGCGAGCAACACCCAGGATGTCGGACTCTTTCCGGGGGCGACGATCGGGTCGGGACAATGGACCAGTTGCATCTTCCGACCCAGTTCAGTCGGCCGGATGAATAACAACAGCCCGGTCCATAATCCGGTCGGCTACACCAACGTCCGGGAGCAGTTCCGGCCGTATCAAGACGCGGATCTCCGGAGAAACGTTGTCGGTGATTTCGATGGCGACGGGCGCACTGACGCTGTATTGCTCGATGGGCGCCAATTGGCGCTCTATATCGCCGGCGATCGAAACATAGGTGCCGACGATCCTGTGAGCGGTTCACCTCCGCGAGGAGTGACCGGAGTGCTCACCCCAACATGGTATAATACCGACTATATCCGCAATGCCGCGCAAACCCGCTCCTGGCAGGTCCGGGGCACAGACATCCTCCTGCCCGGCGACTTTGACGCCGATGGCAAGGACGATCTGTTCATCATCAATCTGACCGCATGGAACAAGCCGTATATCGGAATGCTGAAGTCATTCGGCGATCACTTCGAACCCGTGGCGCGCTATGATGGCGACCTCCCAGGCTGGGAAACTCGCCCGGGTGATCAGTTCTATGTGGCTGATTTCAATGGCGACGGCCGCGATGACTTGATGGTCTTCAACGGCAGCAACTGGAGCATCCCATATTTCGGCATGCTGCGCTCGACTGGCGCGTCACTACAAATGTCACGCCGCTACGACAAGTTCCTCCCCGGCTGGGAAATGGGCCGGCACGAGAAGTTTTCGGTCGGTGATTTTGACAATAACGGAAGGCAGGATGTGGTCGCGTTCAATACCCAGAGCTGGGGACAGGTGCACTTCATGCTCTTCACCTCGACCGGACCGCAATTGGCTCTGGCGGATCGTTACTACGGCACCATCCCAGGCTTCTGGCAAATGCGCCGTAATGATCGCATTTACGTTCTCGATTTTTCCGGCGATGGAGAGTCGGACATCGCCATCTTTAATGGGCTGGATTGGGGGCCGGTCTATCTCGGATATCTCCGCAGCAATCTGGGGACTCTCACTGGAGCCCGCCGTTATGATAACGACACAAATCCCCTGCCTGGGTGGCAGATGCAGCGCCGCGACCGCTTTTATCCAGCCAATGTCGACGGTGACGCTGACGACGATCTGGCGGTCTACAACAAGGACAACTGGGCGACGCAGTATTTAGGCATCCTCAGATCGACGACCGATCCCCGCCTCGGCTTTACCGCCCAGGGCAGCTGGCAGGATGATTGGATCAACGCCTGGAACCTTGGGTCGGGGGACGAATTCCGGGTGGCCGAATTTCGCGGCACCGCGAACTGGGAGGACTTGTTTGTATTCAATGAGGGTTGGTTTGGTTTGCTGCGCGGCTACCACACCCACTTCCGACTCGAGGCGATCTACCGAAAGTGGATATTCAATCAACGCTACCACGGCAGCGGTTGGTGGTGAAGAGAGGCCGCTTCAATAACAGGGAAATAGCGCCGCCGTCCTCGTGCGGCTGCATGAGACACAAGCGCCAGCCGCACCTGTCCCCAGTCGCAAGCAGTTCAAGCCGCCAGCAATTTTCGGGCGCCGGTGATTTCGTAGTAGATCGACTTGAACAGGTAATAGCCCCAGCCCCACTCGGGGTCGCCGGACCAATCGCGATCGTAGTGAAGGTCTTTGAAGAGAAACCGTTCAGGGTGTGGCATCAGGCCAAAGACGCGGCCGTCGGATGACTGGAGACCGGCAATGTCGGCTTCAGAACCGTTCGGGTTGTCGACGTAAACCAAGGCCGCCAAACCTTCGCGGCGGTAACGCTCGGCCTCACCGGGCGGCGCCACGAACCGCCCTTCGGCGTGGGCGATGGGCAATTCGATATCGCTATCAGTGGGCAACTCCCGCAGGAACGGATTCCGCGCGTTTTGAACCCGCAGCCGGACCCAACGGCACTGAAATCGGCCGGATGAATTGTCGATCAGGCTGGCCTTGGGCAAAAGACCGAGCTTGGTTAGGATCTGGAAGCCGTTGCAGATGCCGAGAATATAACCGCCCCGGTCGACGAAGCTCTGCAATGTGTCGCCAAGCCGCTGTTGAGTGACTAATTGGGCGATTCGCCCCGCCATGACGTAATCGCCGTAGCTGAACCCTCCGGATAGCACAATCAGTTGCGCCGCTTCGATCTCGGCGGGGGTGATCACGGCACTGGGCACGATCTGGGCCTCAAAGCCAGCCACCCTGAGCGCGCGGGCAGTTTCCTCGTCAGCATTTGTTCCGGGGTAACGGGGCAGCAAGGCGCAGGGTCTCTCTTGCATTCACCGAGCGTAATTGACCGGCCCCCCGTGTCCAGGGGTGAATTTCCATAAAAAATGAAAATTTTAGTTCACGACTGCCAGGCAGGCGGACTGCGCACGGTCGCCTGACATTTTCGGGCTATGCTGACTACGATGAGCTCAGCACACTTTTCGCGGGAGGGATCGGATCAGCGGCCTTGCGCCCGGCGCTCGCGGGAGTCGGACCGTAGGCGATCCAAACCAAAAGCGCGATCCCGAGGAGCAGGCGATACACCGCGAAGCCATTAAAGGTGTGGGTTTGGACGAAACGCAGCAACCATTTCACAACGAGAAACGCGGAAACGCCGGCTGCGAGAAAGCCGATCCCAAGGCTCATCGAGTCGGACCCCGCCAGTTCGCCATCCTTGATCGCTTTGAGCAATTTGTAGCTGCCGGCCGCAAGCAGCGTGGGCATTCCGAGCAAAAATGAGAACTCGGTGGCGGCAGGGCGCGCCAATCCACAGGCCATCGCGAACATGATAGTGGCGCCGGAGCGCGAACATCCGGGAAAAACCGCAGCCAAAAGCTGCGCCCCGGCAAAAATGACGGCCAGACGCCAGGTAACGTGATCGAACGTCTGGTGGTTCTTTGTCCACCGTTCAATGGCGAAGATCACAAAGGCGCCAATAATTGTGGCCCACGCCACGGGCGTGGCATTGTCCGGCAATTTGAAGTCGAGCACATCCAGCACCAGGCCCCCCGCAGCCGTTATCAGGAAGGCGAGCATCAGTTTCAGCATGTAGGCGCGCTCCGCCGGTCCACCCCGCCCGGATGTCATCGAGAAGATGCGTTTCCAAAAGACCGGCAGAAGAGCGAGCGCGGCACCACACTGGATGAAGACAATAAAAGCGTCGGGGCGACGGCTGTTCGTCAGCGACTCGAAGATGATCAAATGGCCGGTCGACGAGACTGGGATGAATTCAGTCAGGCCTTCGATAAGGCCGAGGAGGAGCGCGTCGAGCCAGTCGGGCATGTGCGGAGAATGGGAAGGCGCGCACCAGACATGGCCGCGTTCAACACGCAAGAGGAAAGAACCGGGGAGTGGGCAGCACACGCGCCCGCGAGCGTTACCATATTGTCACCAAAGAACTCGAGTAACATCTCAGCTTTCGATTGAAAACCAGTGGGACTCAGCCGCCTGTACCGAAGTCGGTGCTGGTGTGGTCGCCGGCAAAACAGAGGCGGCCTTTGAGTTCCGCGGCGGCGGCATCGGCGATCCAGGTGGCTGGGCCGCTTCGGGGGGTGAAAAACTTATCCTGCACCCGCAAAGGTTAAAGCGAGGTTTGTCTCGAAGTGGCAGCGACACTCCTGTCGCTGGGCTGGTTCACCGTGGCAGCGACACTCCTGTCGCTGAGCCAAACTCACATCAGCGACACTCCTGTCACTGCCACGGAAAACGTTCCATCTTGATGTGGAATTTGCTCCGATTAGATTGCCTCATGAGTTCCCTCGCCTTGCGATACGAGCCTCGCCTCACCGTCGATGAATATCTCGAGTGGGAAGAGCACCAGGAGCTTAAGTACGACTATTGCGACGGGGTGGTCACCGTGCGCGCCGCGGTCAGCCAGAACCATGAACTCGTGGCAGTGAACTTCACGGTGGCACTCAGCAATCATCTCCGCGGAAAAGGCTGTCGGGTTTACAAGTCGGATGTCAAGCTGCGCATCCGGTTGTTAAACCGCGATCTCTTTTATTATCCAGACGTGATGGTGGGCTGCGATCCCGATGACACGCATCCGTTTTACATCGAAAAGCCCAAATTAATTGTCGAGGTCTTGTCAGCCGACGAAAACAAGGACCGCGTCGAAAAATATTTCGCCTATCAGCGCATCCCGGCGTTGGAAGAATACGTCATCGTCAGTCAAAACCCCGAGCAGCCGGAAGTTTCTATTTATCGCCGCGCTGAGGGTTGGGAGCCGGGCGAGACACACACCAAAGGCGAATTCACACTAAAATCGGTGGGACTGACATTGAGCGTAGGCCAGCTCTACGTCGGATGATCCCGACGCCGTGGGAAGTGGTCAGTGCCGCGCGTTGGTTGGCCGTCAAAGCGTCGCCGCGGCGAGCTCTTTGGCGGCTCGCTGGCCGGACTCGACGCCGCCATTCATGAAGCCGCCGAAGTCGGCGCTGGTGTGTTCGCCCGCAAAACAGATGCGGCCTTTGAGTTCCGCGGCGGCGGCGGCATCGGCGATCCAGGTGGCCTGGCCGACTAAAGGGCAGCTGTAGCTCGCTTTCATCCATTTCATCGCCGGCCAATTCATCATGGTCGAATTCTTGTCGTATTTCGAGCGAATGCCGGGGAATACTTTGTCGAGTTCGGCTAGGAACTTTTCCAGGCGATCCGCCGTGTATTGGGCACCAGTGGTTCCGCCCATAAAATTGGTGAGGATGCCGCTCTGGCCATCCTGACTGCGGCTGCTTTCCCAGACCGTTTGGAACGGGAGATCGGCGTAGAGATTGCCGTTGCAGAAGTCCTCGCGGCCCGGCAGCGGCTTCCGCCAGTGGCGGTCTGTAAACCCAAACATCACCTTGAGGTTCGAACCATAGCCAAACTCGCGGATCGCTTTCTTTTTCTCGTCACTGAGCGCGAGATCGTAAATGCCCTGAACCTCGCGCAACGTAGTGAAGGGAAGAGCACAAATAACGTGCGTAAACGTCTTAGTCACGACGCCTTCGCGGGCGACAAATGTGAGTTTTAATTTGTCAGCCTCGGAAGCAACCTTCACCCAGCGGTGGCCGGTTTTTGCCTGGCTCCCAATGCGCTGGGCGAGTGCGGCGGTGAGGTTTTCGTTGCCGCCCTGGATGCGCCAGGCTTCGTCGCTGTCCCCGAATATCTCGAAGCCTTCGCTGGTGTCCGTGCCCATGATGGAAAGGAGATTGATCGCGGACTGCTTTTCGGCGTCGACGCCGTACTCGATGACGTAGGCGACCTCGATCATGTCGACGAGCCACTTCTCGATTCCGGCGCCGACTTTTTGCAAATAGTCCTTGAGGGTAACGGCATCGAACTGCCGGGCTTTGTCGGTCCACTCGTCATCGGCATTGGTGATCCCTTCAGCGTCTGCGGCGATCCGCGCGGCCATCGGCTGGTAAAGCGGAATAAGATCTTTGTCGGTTCGATGTTTTCCGCCGAAGAAGTAAAATTCGACTCCCTGTTCGCCCTCGCGCAACGATTGCATTTCGAGGCCCAGCTCCCTGGCCAGGCCCATGAGGGCGGTGTGGCCGGTGTCGATCAATTCGCCACCCAGCTCGACGAACATGCCGTCCTTGTTGAATTTGCGGCGCGTGAAGATCCTTCCTCCGAGGCGTTCACTGCCTTCGAACACTACGACCTCGGCGCCGGCCTGCTTCAAACGCCACGCCGCGGTCAGCCCCGCGACGCCGCCGCCGATCACCGCCACCGGGCCATCAAACTTGCCGACAGGAATCGCATCGACAGGATCGCCCGGTTTGACCTCCTTGCCCCAAGCCAGCGGCGCACTCAATGCACCGAGAGCCGCTGCGGCTGAGCGCCGCAGAAATTCGCGCCGCGGATAGGCAGCCTCGCGCAACACGCGAGTGGTTTGGCGAAAGAAGGGAACACGCCCACAGTTCATCGTGTGAAGAGGTCGGAACAACCGGATGGAATCCTCACTCGTCGTTGGTGGGCCCGACGGCGATGAGCCACAACTTCACAAAGTTCATGATCTGCTGCTTGGTCAATTGATTGGCATCAAGGGAATAGGTCACCTTGCTCGCACTCGGGGTTGGCTCGCCTTTAACGGTCGTGAAGGTATCCTCGTATTTGACCGCTCCCGTCAGTGAAGGGATCGAGTTGTCCACCGCGAAGAAGGCCTCTTCATCCGAAAGGTTTTTGAAGGCATCAGCCTCGGTGCTCGCAGGTTTGGCCTGGGCCTCATTCCAGCGGAGGTTGAATTCATACTGACCCTTGCCGTTGCTCGCGCGGTTTTCATCTTCGACCCACTTGATCGAGCCCGTCACCACGTCCTCGATCGGCTTCCCATTATGGGAATAGGTGAACCGCAGCCCGTTGGTGAGCCAGTTCCCTGTTTCGTAATCGTAATCAAGGTTTCCGTTGACCGTCGTGCGCGGATAAGTCTGGGCGGGACCAGCAGCGAGCACAACATTTTCGAACCGCATCGGGTCCGAGTTTTTGATCTCGAGCTTCACTTCCTTGCCCTGAATTTTGCGCACGTAGGACATGACTCCGCCCGCTTTCTTGCCTTTGCCGATCAGGCGCCCGGAAAAATTCTCCGTGAACGCTGGCGCGCGGCCGATGGCGTCAACACTGATCCGGTGCTTGCTGTCGGCGACACCCTCCAATTCGTAGACACCTTGCGCATTGATCGGCACGGTACCCACCCATTTGCCAACGGTCTTCTTCTGAGTCATGTCCACCGGATTGATGACGGCGAGATTGATTCCGTAGTTGAGCTGGCCGGGTTGTTCGACGCGGCCCAAAATGTCGCTCGTGAGCAGCGGCTGCCGCTCGATCTTTCCTTTGAACTCCGTGGTCTTGGCCACGCCCAGGGAAACTTCGTACGAGTCCCTGGTGCCTTTTTGCGGCTTGCCTTTCTCGTTGACCCTGCTGCGGGTGGCAAAGTTAATGTTGACGCTGCCGGTGATCGCGCCGGGTTGGGCAATTTTTTCGAGCTCTTGTGCTGTTGCGGGCGCAGCGAGGAGGGCGGCAAAAACGAGAAGTGAGGTTTTCATGATTGGTGATGGTTAAGTCGAGAACCGGGCTGCCGAAGCGGCGAGACCGGCAGCAAGTCTGATGAGAATGCCGACCGGCACCATTAGAAAATTCGGGAATTCTTCTCATGGGTTATGAAGATACCATTGCGGCTGATGGAACCTCCGGTGGCATCGTCGTTTCGACGATGAGTGTCTGGATTCAGCGACAGCCACAGGAGTGGCGCTGCCACGGCGGGAGGGCGAGCGTATCGCGAGCCGCAGTGAATGGCGATTGTCGCAAAATTCGCGGGGCGGGATTCATCGACAGCGACAGATCGCTGCCACGACGATTGGCCATGAACCTACCACTTCGCTGGTGGTGCCGGGGCGGCGTCGGCCTGTTTATTTCTGAGATGGCTCCGCGCCTGGCTGATAAACCAGTTGCAGGCCTCGAGGCAGAGCACCGGAAGCTCTTGCGCGGTGGCCTCGACGCAGAATTTCCCGGCTGGGAGCCCCGGAACTTTGCGGACGCCGTCAAGCGTCCACGTGATTCGGCGCAGGCAGCCGCGAGATGGTTCGCAAGTCGAGCAGATAACGTGAGCGGCCTGCTCGTCGGTCATCAGCGCGGTGATCCGATAGATGCCGGTCTGCCGATTCAGGGTCTCCCGCAAAGGCACGGGCTGCGCCTCGCCATTCGAAAAACGCGCCCAGTTGCCCACGGCAGCCGGATAGAAAAAATCGAGCGCCTGGCGCACGTCAGATACCGCGGGTACCTCAATGCGCCAGCCGCGGCGCAAGTTTGGAGCGGACTTGAGTGGCCGAAAGCTGCCTTGGGAGTCAAACCTGGCGATCTCCCGCGCATCCGTCGGCTGAATAAACGTCTCGAGAGTCAGTCCAGGCGCATCCCGGTCATCGATGTGGCGCAACTCATAGCGTCCCGGCAGTCGACTCAGAAACACCTGGCCGATGTTCGACCCACCGGCATCGAGCCACGACGCCAGCTCGTGGGTAAGGCTCTCGCCGCCGCGAGTGATCGCGCCAGGTTCAGCAGACATGGTTAGTTTTCGCCACGACGAAATCGCCGGCCCGGCTCGATACATTGTCGAACGAGGTCACCTGGTCGAGGATAACTTCGGCCATGAGCGGATCGGTGCCAATCGCGGCTGAATAATACAGGTGCCGGCCACGAATCTCATGGGGATTTTGATGGAAGATGCGGTGTTGACTCGCGCTTGCTGATCCGGCGCTTTTTTCGCGAATGCCTAACATTACCGGGATGTCTTCGTAACTGTGCAGGCCGTCAGCGATGAAAAACGGCACCACGATGACGTGCGGCGCCGTTGTAAACTGGTCCCATCCTGAAATGAGCGGCGGCTCTTCCATGTAGGCTTCGACCACTTCGGCAAAACCTGATTTTTCCCGCCGCAGCAAGGCCATCTGCGCCCGCACCGCCGCCTTCGAGTTTTCATTCAGACTCGTACCATGCCCCACCACGATCAGGGCTGTCGAAGAGCGCGGGACGTCAGCAGCCAGCGCTTCGGCACGCCTCAGCAAAAGTCTGGTCATTGACGGGTGCATCCCCACCGGATCGCAGTAGCGAACCGTCTTGCCGATGAACTTCGTGCTGCGGCCGGTCAGCCGCAATTCCCGGGGCAGCACTTCCTGGGTGAAATAACCTTCGCTGATGAAGAGGGGCACCACGTAGACTTCGGCTGCATCAAGCATGTAGAAGACCTCGCGAAAGCTTGGTTCCTCCTTCCAAAATGCGCACACCACCTCGTTGAAGACACCACGGCGCCGCAATTCGTCGGCGTGCTGCCAGGTTGGCGATGAAGAATCCGGATTCAACGTCGAGCCATGGCCCAGCAGCACCAGCGCCGCCTCCGGTTTGGGGGAAAAATCAGCCATCTTCAATGCTCGATGGGAAACGGTTCTCCGCAACTCAGAGCGCCTTCCCGTCATTCGGAGGCTTACAGGAATTGGGGGAACAGGCCAGCGCGGCCGACGGCTCGACAGAGTCTCGCCCCACCACGTGCAGCGTGGCCGAACCTAAATTCACAGCCCCAAACGGCACGCTCAGGTCCCCTTTCTCAATTGTTCACCGCCATCCGGCTTTCGATTTCACCAATCGCCCACTGCGCGTGTTCCGCGATAAGCGGATGCGGATCGGTCGCCGCGGTGCGTAGCGCCGGGAGGTCACCGGCGTCGCCGACATTTCCCAAGGCCACGCAGACGTTACGTAGAAAGGCGGCGCGTTTGGTGCGCCTGACCGGCGAATTCTTGAACAGCGTTCGAAACGCTTCGTCGCTGAGGAAAAGAAAATCCCGCAGAGTGTAGTCGTTGACAAAGTCGCGCGCCGCGAAAGCGGCTTCCCGGCTTTCCTGGGCAAAGCGGTTCCACGGACAGGCTGCGAGACAATCATCGCAGCCAAAAATACGGGCACCCATCGCCCGGCGAAACTCGAGCGGGATGGCGCCCTGGTATTCGATGGTGAGGTAGCTGATGCATCGGCGGGCGTCGACGCGGTGCGGCGAAGTGATGGCGCCGGTCGGACAGGCATCCAGGCACCGGGTGCACTTGCCGCAGTGGTCGCGCATGGGCGGATCGATCGGCAGGTCCAGCGTGGTGAGGATTTCGCCCAAAAAAAACCAGGTGCCGAGCTTGGGGTGAATTTGTACCGTGCTCTTCCCGTTCCAGCCCAGCCCGGCGTCACTCGCGAAGTCGCGTTCGAGCACAGGCCCCGTGTCCACGTAGACCCGCTGCCGGCCGCCGTGTTCGGCAAGATACGTCGACAGTTCACGCAGTTTTGCTTCGATGACACCATGATAGTCATCCCCCCACGCGTAACGCGCGAAAATGCCCTTGGCTGGGGGCCATGCAGCCTCGCTCGCCACAGGCTGAAGGCGGGCGGCCTGGGGTGGGGCGAGACTCTGTCGAGCCGGCCGGGCTTCGCACTCAGCGCGGCTCGACAGAGCCTCACCGGACCTCTTTTGTTCCTTTTGAAAGTAGTTGAGCGCCACCACAATGATGGTTCGCGCGCCAGGAAGAACCTTCTGCGGATCGAGCCGCTTTTCCATCCCGCGTGCCATCCATTGCATGTCCCCCTGGCAGCCGTCCTCAATCCAGCTTTGGAACTCCCGGCCGTGGGTTGGCGGTGCGAGCCGCGCAAAGCGGCAGTCATCGAATCCGATTTCCTGCGCTTTTTGCCGAATGCGCCCTCTCAAGAATGCCGGCTCCTTAAAAATCGCTTCGCTCATCGTTTTTGATCCCGGAAAAAATGCCGTGTGCTTTCGCAAATGCCGTAGGCGATTTCGTCGGCTTCGAGCCCCGCGGTCTCGACCACAAGATGCGCTAACTTCGCATAGATGGGGCGCCGCAGCTTCAGGAGATCGCGCATCGTTTGCCTGGGGTCGGCCGTTTGAAGCAACGGCCGGTTTTTGTTCCGGGAGACACGGTCGAATATCGCCTCTTCGCTGGCATTGAGCCACACCACAAAACCGAGTTGCCGCAGCACTTCGTTGTTCCTCGCCTCAGTGACAATGCCTCCTCCCGTCGCGATGACCCGCGATTTGCCGTCGGCGAGACTTTTCAGCACTGCCGATTCGCGGGCTCGAAAACCGCTTTCGCCTTCGGCGGCGAATATCTCCGGAATCGCCCGCCCGGCCTGCTCGATAATCAGCGAGTCGGTGTCTGCAAACTCCCAGGTGAGCTTTTCGGCCGCACGCTGCCCGACCGTGGTCTTGCCACAGCCCATGAAGCCAATGAGCACGAGGTTTTGTGCGGCAGACATGATTCGCAGTTGGTCGCGGCCTCCGGGAACGACGACGCTGGAAAGGTAAAACGAAACTCGTTCCATGGTAGGCTGAGTTTTGTGGCATTGAATTGAGGGTGGCAGGCCAGCGCAAATTCGGCTAACCCATGTGCGTGGAGATGACGACCGAAGTAGCACCCACCGATTCGAAGAAAGCTCTTGAGGCTGCGGTCGAGCGCGCCGCCGATCTGCTCAAGCGCGGGGAAATCGTCGCGCTGCCAACCGAAACTGTCTACGGCCTCGCGGCCAACGCGCTCGACCCACTCGCGGTGGCCAAAGTTTTTGCCGCCAAGGACCGACCGGAATTCGATCCCCTGATCGTCCACATGGCAGGTCATGAGACCCTGCGTGAAATTGTTGATGTTCCCGCCGACATTGCTCACGCCGTGGACCGCCTCGCCGCCGCCTTTTGGCCGGGCCCGCTGACGATGATCCTGCCGAAAAAGCCGGTCATCTCGGACCTGGTCACGGCCGGACTTTCGACTGTCGCGGTGCGTGTGCCGGGTCATCCGATTTCGCGGCGTGTTCTGCGAGTTTGCGGTTTTCCACTCGCGGCGCCGAGCGCGAATCGCTTTGGGCGCATCAGTCCGACCACAGCCTCGGCCGTCCTAAAAGAACTCGGAGGCCGGATCCCGCTGATCCTTGATGGCGGTGCCTGTCCGGAAGGACTCGAATCGACCATCATCTGCATTTTTGCGCAGCCCGAGAAAACGAAGCCGCTCATTCGCGTACTGCGAGCCGGCCCGGTGACGAAGGATCAACTCCAGCTCCACGGTCAGGTGAAATTCAGCGGCCGCGAGGAGCCTCTGGCGGCGCCGGGCCAACTCGCGAGTCATTACGCGCCGCGCACCCCGCTGCGACTGCTCGAGGATCGCGAAATCTTTGTGCCCGAACCTGGCAAACGCTACGCCCTTTTGAGCTTCCACGGCGATCCGCCCCATTTGAATCTTGCAGACTTCACCGTCACCGCCGCTCTAAGCCCCGGATCGGGAAAACTGCAGGAGGCGGCCATACGCCTGTTCGCAGTGATGCGCCAGCTCGATGAGGCTGGGGTCGATGAAATCATCGCCGAGTCGGTCACCGAGAAAGGCGTAGGAATTGCTATCATGGACCGCTTGCGCAAAGCGGCCGCACGCAGGTAGGGCGAAGGTCTTCCTGGGCAGCGCCGAATCACAACACAACGTTCGAAGCGGCCTGGGTAGGGACGCCTCGCCGCAGGCGTCCGCCAAACCCAAACGGCGCGATGGGTCATCGCGGCCCTACCTGGGACGCCTGACTCAGGCGTCCGCCAAAACAAACCGACGCGGATGGATCATCACGCAGCCTTCCAGCTTGGACCGCGCGCAACAGGAAAGTTGGAAGCTTACGCTACTGCGCGTAGGCTGAAAACCGCATCATGTCCAAAAGCGCTCCAGCTCCCTCAGTTCGCACCCACTCCTCGAAATCGCGGCGTCTGGCGACCTGGCGGTCTGGCTTCAGACTGCTCACATTTCTCCAGAAGTATCGTCGCAAGTTGATCGCTGCAGCCATCGCCATCCAGGTCGGCAATCTGCTTCAACTTCTCTTTGCCGTGGTGGCCGGCAGCCTCGTGGACGGCACCCTTGGGCTGACGAATCAGGGCGGAAACGTCTGGACCCCCTGGCTGAAGTCGATCCTGCAAGTCGAGAACATTAATGTTGTCGGCGCGACTCTCGGCGTCCTCATGCTCGTTGTGGTGTTCTGCCGGTATTTTGAACTGACGTGGTTTTACGAATTGGGCGAGCGGGCCATTGCGGACCTGCGCGTGGCCGTCTTTTCGCGGCTGATGTATCTTCCCATGGGCTTTTTTACCCGCCGCCGGGTGGGTGACCTTGGCAGCCGGCTCCTTTCTGACCTGGCCCATGTGCAGGAGCATTGGATTAATGATCTGCGACAGCTTCAGACTCACGGCACCATCGTCATTGCCAGCCTGGCCCTGATGGCTTTGACTTCATTGAAACTGATGGCGGCCCTGGCAGTGGTGGCGCCAGTGATGATCCTCGCAGCCGTTTTGTTGGGACGGTTCATCCGACGTCGGGCTTCGGAAAGCCAGACCCGGCTTGGCGAGAGCGCGGTCATTCTCGAAGAGTCGTTGCACGGAATTCAAAATGTCAAAGTTTGCGCGACCGAAGAATGGGAGGTCTCGCGTTACCAGCGCAGCCTCAATCATGCGCTGCTGCCGGCGATTCGCGGCGCCAGGCATCGAGCGCTCTTCATCTGCATCATTGTCCTGGCTTTGCTCGGCGCCTGGGTTTTCATGATGTGGCATGGTTCGAGACTGATCGAACAACGCCCCGATCATCCCCGCGAACTCTCTCCCGGCGCATTTTTCAACTTCATGTTCCTGGTCGGTTTCGTGCTTTCTTCCGGCGGCACGCTGGCCGAATTATTTTCCCGGCTTCCCAGGGCGATCGCCAGCGCCGCCCGGGTCCACGAATTGCTCGAAGAAGAGCCCGAGCATCCCGATGCCCCATCGTCCCCGCCGCCGCCAGCGACAAAAATCCGCGGAGGAGTCGTATTCGATGAGATCGAGTTTTTCTATCCGGGCCGGCCCGCCGCTGGCGTCTTGCGGGGGATTTCGCTCGAAATCGAGCCGGGAGAAAATGTGGCGCTGGTAGGGCCCAGCGGTGCGGGCAAATCAACGTTGGCCTCATTGGTCTGCCGGCTTTTCGATCCAACCAGCGGGAGAATTCTCATCGACGGCCGGCCGGCCACTGACTACCCGTTGCACTGGTTGCGCAGCCAGATGGCGTTCGTCACCCAGGAAGTCATGCTCTTTGGCGGAACCATCGCGGAGAACATCGCCTACGGGAAACCGGACGTGCCTCTCGATGAAATAAGAATCGCGGCGGAAAAGGCCAGGGCGCTGGATTTCATCGACGCCATGCCGGACAAGTTCCAGACTCGTGTCGGTGACCGCGGGTCGCGCCTTTCCGGCGGTCAGCGGCAACGTATCGCCCTGGCCCGCGCGCTGCTGCGCGACCCAGCGATCTTGATTCTGGATGAGGCTACGAGTGCCTTGGATTCTGAGAATGAAAGGCTGGTCCAGGAGGCATTGGATGAATTGATGGCTGAACGGACTACATTTATTATCGCCCATCGTCTGAGCACGGTTCGCAAAGCTGATCGCATCCTGGTTCTCGAGGAAGGACGCGTCGTCGAATCCGGAACCCATGCTGAACTCTATAATCTGGGCGGCGCTTACCGGCGCCTTTGCGATCATCAGTACTTTGATCTCGAACCCAATGCCGCCAGCGGCGGCACGGAGGCCGCCGGGTGAGGTCGCTGCTGACAGCGTTGCGCCGATGTCGTGACCTGGTCGCAGGAGCTGTCGGCTTCCTGTATTTCGGCCTCGGCGGACTTGCCATTACGTTGATCGGTGCGATAGCGCACCTCGCGGTGCCCCAAAGCTATCGCACTGGGCGGCGTGCCGTCGGTGCCGCCTTTCGCAGCTTCCTCACTCTGCTCCGTCATACTGGAATCGCGACTTTCGACGTCAGCCCGCTCGATACCTTGCGCCATGAACGCGGGATCATCATTGCTCCGAACCACCCCACGCTTTTGGACGCCGTGTTGGTCATCGCCCGGGTGCCGGAGGCGGTCTGCATTTTAAAAGCACCTTTGCTCGACAGCCCTTTCCTTGGAGGTGCGCGCTGGGCGAATTACCTCCGCAACGACGCCGGTGCTGGCATGGTCCGCCAAGGCGTGGCGGAATTGGCCGGCGGCGGAAAGCTGCTCATCTTTCCCGAAGGCACCCGCAGTCTGCTCGACCAAGGACCCCTGAACCCATTCAAGGGAGGGTTCGCTCTTATCGCACGCGAAGCCGCCGCGCCCGTCCAAACGATTTTCCTTGAAGTCGATCCCCCCTATTTGGGAAAGAATCTTCCGTGGTATAAAATGCCTGGCTGGCCCATGGCGATACGCGCTCGCCTCGGCCAACGTTTCAACCCCCCAGCGAAGCACGAAGACGTGAAGGTCTGGGTTCGCCAGCTCGAGGACTATTTTCGTGAAGAACGCGCCAGCCATGGCAACGTAAAGACTACCGCAGGCCTGCAGAGGGCAGAGACTTAACCAAACGAGGCTGACGGCAGGTCAGCGACACAGCAGATTGAAACTCTGCGCTTCGATTCATGATGACACCTTCCAGGACCCATCTGGTAATCATCCCAAGTTACAACACCGGAAAACGTGTGCTCGAAACTTTGCAGGCGGCCCGACAGGTCTGGAATCCGGTTTGGGTTGTAGTCGACGGCAGCACTGACGGCACCGCGGATCTCCTCGAGGCGAAGGCAGGGGACGATCCGGGTCTCGAGGTGTTGAGGCTCGCGCGAAATTCGGGCAAGGGCGCGGCGGTGCTGCTCGGTCTTCGGGAAGCCCACCGCCGTGGATTCTCCCATGCCCTCACCATGGATGCCGATGGACAGCATCCCCCGCACCGCATCCCTGAATTCATGCGCGTTTCACACGCCAATCCGGACGCCATCGTGCTCGGCGTGCCGGTTTTCGATGCCTCAGTCCCGAGCGAGCGCCTGCATGGACGCAAGATCTCAAACTTTTTAGCGAATCTGGAAACCTTCTGGCTCGGAATCGTTGATTCGCTTTTCGGCTTCCGACTCTACCCAATTAAAACACTGCTCAGCATTATGAGGATCAATCCCTTCATGCGGCACTTCGATTTCGATCCCGAAGCTGCCGTGCGGATGGTTTGGCGCGGCTGCCGCCCCATCAACATCGAGGCGGAATGTCGATACTTTGGCAGCCACGAAGGAGGAATCTCCCATTTCCACTATGTGCGCACGAACGTTGTGCTGACGTGGATGCATCTCCGGCTTTTGCTGGGCCTTCTGTGGCGATGGCCCTGGCTGCTCTGGCTTCGCTCGAGCCGCAGGTAGAGCTACGGCAGCGCCGGAAGCCAGCGCGCGCGATAGAATTGCGAAGGCGCGAAGCGCAACACCGGCACATCCACCACACCGCCGCGCACGAGCTCATAGCTAAACGGAACCCACGTTGCAAGGTCGTTCGAGCATTCGATGAGATAGAGCCTGCCGTTGGTTCCATCTTGCAGGTTAACCTGCATCGAGGCCGAAGGGCCGCCAGCCGTTTCGAGGCCGATGGCCGGTGGCGCAGTCGGCGCCGAGTTGGCGACCGCCGCAGCATTTGTTCCGTAACCGGCCAATTCGAGGTCGAACCCAAGATCGCTGCTGGTATCGCTCTGCTGGTGCACCTCAGCGGCCACGATATTCGCGCCCGTGACAAGCAAGGATCGATTCACCGTGGCACTGAGCCACGCCGTCTCATCCGTCGCGCTGGCACTGGCGGCCGTCGCGGCAGTCACCGGCCCTGCGGGCATGTTATTGCGCAGCACCTCGGTGCCATTGACATAGATGATGATTCCGTCGTCACGCTGGTAACGCAGACTGACCTGTTCGAACGAAGAACCGGAGGCCAGGGTGAAAGTTTTCCGGAAATAATAGGCAAGTCGGCTGTGAAACCTGCCGTCCGCCCCCACGCCGCCGTACTGCAGAGCCGTTGCCTCTCCGTCCCCGCCAAATCCCAGACGCGCCGCACCGCTGCTCCAACTGGCATCATTGTAAGCCGCCGCATTCCAGTTCGCGGCCGGCAATGTTCCCGCGTCCCAGTATTTCCAGGTGGATCCAGCCGGGATCAGCGTCGCTGAAATGTAGTCCTGTCCTATCGCTACCGTGACCGGCGCGGAGGATAACGAACCGCCATCGGCGAGCGTCGCTCTTGCAGTAATTTGGTACGTGCCCAACAGCGGCGTCGTCCATAAGACCGTAAACGGCGAACTAAACGACACACCGATCGCCGCTGGTCCGGCAAAATACTCGACCTTCTGAACTCCCAGCAGCGCATCCACCCGCACACTCAAGGGAAAATCAACCTCGGCGCTGATTTGCTGATTGCTCGCAGGATTCGTAAGATAAAACGGCTGCGTACCCACCGCGGCGCCCAGCAACTCGAGGTCAAACCCCGCATCGCTGCTACCGGCACTGGCCTGATGGACCTCGACCGCCAGTTGATTCTCACCTGATACCAAAAGATTCCGCGGCAGCGTCACCTGAACCGACTGAATCTCGGCAGGACCATCAACCGCCTGTGCAGCCAAAGTCGTAGAAGTCGCGGCGCCCGAAGGCATGTTATTGCGATACAGTTCCGTGCCGTTCAGGTAGACGATCGCGCCGTCGTCACGAACAAGCCGAAGCATAAGCGAGGAAAAGCTGGACGGCGCCGCTGCGGTGAATTTTTTCCGGAAGTAGGTGGTGATGAATTTCGAGTTGGACTCGGCGCCGTAACTCACAACGGTCGCTTCACCATCGCCGCCATATCCCAATTTGGCGCGACCGCTTGACCACGCGGAGTCCACAAAGGGCGTGAAGGTCCAATTCGATGGCAGCCCCGAGCCGTCATCCAAAAACTTCCACGTTTCGCCGAAGCTCACCAACGCGGTGGTTTGATACGGTGCGCTGACACTGATTGCCACCTCATTGCTCGAAATGAGCCCTCCCCCGGTATCCGTGGCCCGAGCGGTCAATACGTGATTGCCGGTCGAGGTCGCGATCCAATTGATCGCAAACGGGGCAGAGGAGTCTTCACCAATTTTGACCCCGTCCCAGAAAAACTCGACCTTCGTGATGCCGAGGCCGCCTCCGGCCACCGGGTCGGCTGACCATTCACCTCCGGCCGGCAGCGTTATGGCCCCGGGGCCGGTCAGGGTTAGGCTTCGGGCACGTTGGGCGGTGACGTCCCCTTTTAGTTCAAAAGAGAAGCTCAGATCCGAGCTATTCGCGGCCGCCTGGTGCACTTCCACCGCAATAACATTGCGGCCGGGCACCAAATAGGCAGGGTTGACATCGTAGCTGTAAACAGCGTTCTCTATTTCCGTGGACGCGGCGCCGGAAGCCAGCGTTGAATAGGTCACTGCCCCGGGCCCCATGTTACTCCGAATGACTTCCGTGCCATTGAGGTAAACCACAGCACCGTCGTCACGCACCAATCGCGCGAACAGACGTTGTGCAGACTTCGGGTCATCGATGTTGAAGCTGCGCCGAAAGTAGGACGTGAGATAGCGATTGGTGGCGGGACCGCCTGGAATCGTGGTTGCCTCGTCGCCATCGTCATAACCTAACTGGGCCGGCCCTGACGCCCACCCAGCGTCGTCAAAACTCAAATTCTGCCAGCCACCCGGCGCCCCGGTACCATTCGAGTAATAGCTCCAGATGGCATTTTGAGCGATGAGCACCGCCGCGGGCGCAACTACGAGAATTTGCACTTCAGCCGAGGCGACCTCAGGTCCGTTATCTGGTGTCGCTATCGCTTTTAGAGAATGCGGTCCTTGCGCGGGATTTGGCCAGTTAAACGTATAAGGAAAAGTGACATCCTCGGCCACCACTATGTTATCGGCAAGAAACTGAACCCTGCTCACAGCGGCATTCTTGAACCGGGCATTGGCAGTCATCGTCACCCAGGGCAGCGGCCCTTCGAACGATTGCCCGTCTGCAGGTGAAGTGAGTGCGACCAGGGAATTGCCGGCCCCTTCGAGCGGGACGACCCCGCTGAATGCAAGATCATACGCGACGTCTGAACTGCCGGCGGCCACCTGATGAACCTCGGCAGCGATGATATTCTCACCGACGACCAAGCCCGTCAGTGAAATGTCTTTATTGAGGTAAGCTGCCGGTTCCACCTGATCGCTCGCCCGCGTCGAAAAGTTGGGGGTGCCCGCCGGCATGTTGTCGCGGAAGATTTCCGCACCGTTAAGATAGACAACAACGCCGTCATCCCGCAAAACATCGAGCCGCAAAGCGGTAAACGTGCTGAGATCAGCGACGCTGAACTTCCGTCTGAAATAGTAGCTGGTCCATTTGTTGCTTGAAGAGGGCCCGAACGGGATGGTGGTCGCCTGGCCATTCTCGTTGCCGTAACCCAGGACCCCGTTGCCTTCCTCCCACGCTGCATCATTATAAGCCAGCGCCTGCCAGGCGCCGACCGGAGCGGCCCCAGTGGAAAAGTATTTCCACAATGACTGTTTCGCGATGAGCGGAGTCACCGTTTCCTGCGGCCCGGTCGAGCCGATGAAATCGGCGTTGGCAAAATGGGCCGGACCGATATCGACAGGATTGGTAAAAAATGGATTCGAGAAATTAAAGGCGTCCGAGACGGTCTCCCGAGCCGCCATCGTCCAGTTGGAGTCAGAAAGACCGGGGATGGTGTAAGTGCCGTCGCTGTCGGAAAAGACGAAACGGCTGTTGCTGCCGCTGGTGGCGGTCACCTTCACGCCGCCCAGCGGCCGTTGATTGGGATCAAGAACCCGGCCGGAAACCCGGAAGGCCGGTGTGACACCCACTTTCAGCACGAACGTATCACGCGCGGTTCCACCTTTCATGTCGCTGACAACACACTGGATGGCATACTCGCCGCCATTGGCGAACGAATGGGTCTGCGAAGGTTTGTTGTCCATGCTCGAGGTGCCGTCCCCAAAGTCCCAGTAATAGGCGAGCGTGTCATTGTCGGGATCGGTCGCGGCCACTGTAAACTCGACTGGCGTGCTGGCCGGCGCCGCCTCGGTGTTCCCACTGACTCGTGCCCTCGGAGATCGGTTGCCAACCGGCGAACCGATGCCAACAAACACATCCATGGATTCCGGGAAAGTCCCACCTTTCGCCACTGGCGTAATGTGAACCCCATTTCCATTGTTGGCGTTGGGGTCTGAAAATGTGCGTCCTATCGCAATGCTGACTCCCGAACTTCCCGGCAAGGAATCCAGCAGAGAATTCTCACGGCCGTCGGGGTTGGCCCATTGCAAAAAGACGCCATTGGATGTCAGCGCATCGTTGAGGTTTTGCCGAAACTCGATCCAGTAGTTCCGGTTATCTTTTGGCACCCGGAGCAAACGGCGGCCCTCGGAGTGAATGTCATCGGTCGTGGTGATCCGAAAAAGCCCGGTCGAATTTATGAGCGGCGCATCGGCGTCGGGAATCCAATCGATATAGTTTTTGTAACTTCCCACGAAGTGTTTTTCTCCTGGAATGCTGTCGTAAGTGGCGCCGATGGGATCATAGCGGTTGCCATACTCGACGAGTTCCCCGGCTCCGACGATGGTGCGGTCCGAGGTATTCCAACGATGGGCGTGGGGCAGCCCGAGGTTGTGACCGAATTCATGGGTGACTACATGTTTGCCGTAATAGCCATTGGCCATGTGAAAGCCGACGCCGCCAACCCAGGCGAGCCCGGCGTAGCCTGCCGCGGGCCTGCTTCCAGTAAAAACTCCTTCCCAATCATAATTTGCCGGATCAAAACCGGCCGACGCCGCCGCCGTGCGGGCGTGACCTAACAAATCACCGAGCCCTTCGTTATCGTAGGCGGCCACGTTATTGGGAAGCCGCAGAACCGGCGTGACAGCTGATCCGCCCGGCCCGAGCGGTGCCAGGGTCTGCTTGCCGTAGGACATCAGGCGCACATAATTGCGCAAATCCTGCAGGAGCGTTTGTGCCGCTGTCAGTCCGATGGTGACGTTGCCACCCGTGTCGACGTGATCCGGAAAATCAACCCGAAGAATCAGCATCCGCTTGTAACCTTCCGTGAACCCAGACTCCGCGACCGGCGGGAGGCCGGCCGGGGCGGCGCCGTCCGGCCGCGACAAATCGAGTGAGTCCATCGCAGCCGACGCCGCTGCGGCGGCGTGCCACTCGCCGCAATACAGAAAAGTCTCACCCGCTAATTCCGTACCCACCGGCTCGTCGTTCACCGTCACTTCCTGTCCGGAAGTGGGACAAAGAGGCAGAGTGTCGGTGGCGGCAATCGCCTCTCCCACTTCATCCGCGTCCATCTGGCGCACAGGCGAGGTGCTCAGCGCCATGATTTTGTCCGGCTTCATTATCGAGGCGTCAGGTGGATTCGTCCCCGCCCACGCCGGAAGGGCAATGCCATCGAGGGGAACCGCGCGCTTGGTGACGAAGCCCAGACCTTCGTCAAAAGTGAAGACCTGCAACTTTTCGCCGTTGATTTCCGCCCAACGCGTCATGGCCGGAATTTCATCCTCCTGGCCAGGCAGGGGCATGGCGCCCGCAACAAAATAATCACCGCGAGCATTGACACGCTCCTCGATCAATTCGCGCACCGCCAGTGGCAGCGCCTTGGTAATCGCCGGCGGCACTGCCAGCTCGAGGGCGCGCCGTGGGCTGCCCTGAATCAAATCCGCGAGCGCGCGCCGGCGAGCTTTAGCCAGCCCGACGCCCTCGCTCACGAGGGCAGACCGCTCATCGGGCCCAGCTGCTTCCCAGTGAGTGACCCATTCCTTGAAAGCGGCAAACTTCGGCTCATGGACCGGGCGCTGCCAAAGATCTTGCTGCCGTGGTGGCAGAGTCACGGACGCTTCGGATCCTGCCGCGACCGCAGAAGGAGACCCTGCCGGCGAGGAATGACTCGACGCAGCCTGCCAGGCTGCGGGCGCGCAATCAGGACATGGTACAACATGCCGAACATCCCGCCGACCAGCCCACCAGTGAGCCGTAAGCACAGCAATTCCCAACCAACAAAGGATCCAAATACGACGATTCATTTTCGGGGGCGCGGGGGATTAGAATAACACCAAAAGATTCGGCGTCCATCGGGCGGACTCCTAAGCCAAGTCACGCGACATCACTCATTGAAACCCTCGATCGGCTGCGTAGCGCCACAATGTTTTCGATGATGATGATCGGCGGTTTTTTTCTGCAGACCTTGGGGGAGGCGTGCCTGATGACCGGGTGGCGGGCGCACGCCTGGGTTTTGATGAGCAACCATTGTTATCTTTTTATTCAGACACCCGAGCCCAATTTGGTGGCGGCTGGGAAGTCCACGCCTGGGTGTTGATGCGCAACCACTAACATCCCCTGATCGTTACACCGGAACCAAACCTGGTGACTGGGATGCGATGGTTACAGCAGGTTTACACGCAAGGTTTCAATCGTCGCCACCGCAGGCGCGGCCATGTCTTGCAGGGGCGTTACAAAGCACAGTTGGTCGAGGGGTCGGGGCCGGAAGGCTACCTGTGCACGGCGGCTGATTACATCCACCTCAATCCCGCGCGGGCAGGTCTGGCTGGCGCGGGCCGAAGGAGCA
>JBPCQC010000083.1:0-10087 GCA_050998515.1 Verrucomicrobiales bacterium | reverse complement strand
CCGGCTTTCCCCGCTCTGCTCATACTCCCGCACCAACCGCTCGCCCTCGCGCAATGTTCGTCGCTTCATCCCAACATCTTCGCCCGCCGCGCACAAATCGGCTAGATGGGTTGGTCAGCCGGTTACGAAGGTCTCAACCCCGCCGTCGCTTGGCTTGAGAGGAAGCTGCCAACCGAGTGAAAGGACGTCGCTAATCGCAAGAGGCTAAAACTCTGCGATGGTCAAGCGCGGTGAAACATGTTACACATCGCAAATGAGAACCATGACCGTCCGCGACATCCGGCAGCACTGGCCTGAGGCGGAGAAAGCTCTGGCCGAAGAGGGTGAGATTATCGTTACTCGCGATTCGATACCCGTCGCGAAGATCGTGCCGTACATTGCGCCGCCACGCTCGACCAAACGCCAGGTTAAAGATTTTGACGCTGCGGAGCACTTGCGATGGCTGCAAAAAGTATCGAGAGACGAACCACCGGACAGACCATCCTCGGACGAAATCCTCCGCGACATCCGCAACAAAGGACATTACTTCCCGCCCGCCAATGAGTCTCTACCTCGACGGAAGCATCGTCGGAAAACTGCTCCTCGCTGAACCCGAAACCTCGCGAGTAGTCCAGTTTGTGCAGCGCGAGACAGAGGTCGTCATTTCGTCGCTCGCCCGTTTGGAAGGTCTGATCATCATCCACTCGTTGGTTGCTGGCGGGAAACTGACGGAGGCGAACGCGCACAAGCGTCGCGTCCGACTCGACAAGCTGATGGCCTTTCCTAAAGTTCGCACTGTGCCCTGCCGCGCGACCATCTTTCAAATCGCCGAAGCCCAACTTTCGACTGTTTATTGCCCCACTCTAGATCGTCTGCACCTTGCGGTGATGCAGGACCTCGGGTTGCGACGGCTCCTCACGAATGACGATCAGCAGGCCGCCGCCGCCCACGTCCTCGGCTTCGAGGTGCTCATGCCGCGTTGATCGCAAATGCCGTGCACCATAAGGAAAATAATTGTGCGAGAGAAGTCATCAAAGAATGGAAAAAGGCGGAGATACCGGGAGCAACTCCGATTTTCGCTCTCACTGCTGACCGCAGCCGCTTTCGTTACCGGATGCTCACGCAGGTCGTCTCCCGCAGCCGCCGCTGAAATCGAACAGACCACCAGCGCGCTCACCGATGACCAGCGGGCCGAAACAATCATCGCGGTCGAGGAAGCCATCCAGGAAATCACGCCGCTGCTGTCGGCATTGGCGAAATCGCTTTCCGCCGGGCCAGACGACAAGGTCCCATCGGCCGTGCGCGGTCCGGTTACGGTGGATCACCCCCCCGCTGCCGGGGAACCTGTTTTCGCGCCAGATTCACTGATCGAATCCTTTGACTGGCCCGCCGTTGCCGCGCCGGCCACGATGGAACTACCGCCATGGCCGGAAGTGCGGAAACGGATCGCTGCCTGGACCGCGCCGAAATTCGGCGTGCGCGGCGGCGAGTTCACCGAACGCACAAAGGGCGATCTGATCCTCGAGACGAAATTCGAGGCCGGCGGCAGCGACGCGACGGGCATGCGCTATGGCGTGAAGGCCGCGCAGTTAATCGCGTGGCGGAAGAGCTCCGAGGGAGAATGGCGCATCACTGCATGGCGGCACAAGTCACTGCGCGTCCTGCGGGCCAAACATTTGCTCTTCGAGGAAGTGCTCGACACCGCCCTGCCCGACGATCTGGCACGCGATCTCGCCCGCCGCTCGCCACAGGAGGAAATCACCGCAGCCGCTTTGACTCGCGGAAAACTCGTCCTCCAGAAGCCGGAATATGTCGATACCGCCGACATGGAAAGTGCCTACCAGTATCCGTCCGTAAGCGTCGTCGACTACGACTCCGACACGCGCGACGATTTGTTTCTCACTGCCCGCTGGGGCCGCTGCCAGCTTCTGCGCAACAAAGGCGACGGCACGTTCGAGGACACTACGTTTCGCGCCGGCCTCGACATCGAACACGCGGTCAATTGCGCGCTCTTCGCCGACTTCGACAATGACGGCGATCCTGATCTCCTGCTCGGGCGTTCCGTCGAACCAACACTTTACCTAACGAACGATCGCGGCCGCTTTACAGATGCCACCGCCACTCTCACCGATCTCGGCAGCCAGTTCCTCGTCTCTGCCATGGCCGCCGCCGACGTCAACCGCGACGGCCTTCTCGATGTCTATCTTGCGACCTACAACCCCGGCACCGATGTCCTCCCGATTTGGAAGGAACGTTACCTGCGGCCTGGTCAGGCGGAGAAGCTCGATGCCCTGCTAAAAAATGCGCATCCCTATCTTGACGATCGCGGCGCACCCAACGTCCTCTTAATGAACCGTGGCGGCGGCCGACTCGAACGCGCTGGAGGCGAAGTTGTGGAATTGTGGCGCAAGAGCTACCAGCCTGCCTGGGCCGACGTCGACGGCGACGGCGACGAAGACCTCTACGTCTGCAACGATTTCGCGCCCGACACTCTTCTCCGCAACGACACGCCGCGCGGCGCGGCAGACCCGGTCTTCATCGAGGCCTATCGCGATTTCTTCCCGGAGAATAAAATGGCCTTCGGAATGGGGGCCTCATTCGGCGACTGCGACAATGACGGCGATCTCGACCTCTTCGTCTCGAACATGTATTCCAAGGCCGGGAACCGCATTATCGCCATCGCCGGCGATGTCGATCCTCGCATCGCTGTCTCGGCCCAGGGAAATTTCCTCTATCGCAATGACGGCGGCAAATTCCTGCAAAGCGCCACCCTCGACAGCCCGGAAGCCCGCGTCGGCTGGGCCTTCGGCGGTCAATTCGGTGATTTCGACAATGACTCGCATCTCGATCTTTACATCCCGAGCGGCTACTACACCGCGCCGGACGAAGTCGCCACGGCAGTGGATTTGTGAAGCTGCTTCTGGAGCACGGTCGTGCTCTCGGATCCGTCAAAATCCGAGGCCTTCCGCAAGTCTCCGCACTGGCGCTCGCCGTTGCTCAACTTCCAGCTTCGCGTCAAACAGGATCGTGGATTGTCACTGACCGGCGACGACGGCCCCGCATGGCGAAGCAACTCGTTCAGCGGCCATGAACGCAACCGCCTGCTCCTGAAAAGGCCTGACGCCTTTTCCGATTTGTCACTCGTCAGTGGCGTGGACTGCCGCGAGGACGCGCGCTCGTTTGCCATGCTCGACTTCGACAGCGACGGCTGGCTCGATATTGCTCTCATGAGCACCAATGCCCCGCGCTTCCGGCTTTTTCGGAACCGCATCGGCGCCCTGACGGCTACCAGCCGCCTCTTCACCGTGCACCTCGAAGGCGGCAATCACGCCGCGGCAAATAGCGAACTCAGCAATCGCGATGCCGGCGGGGCAACGGTTTTGGCTGTCACCTCGATCGGCCGCCGCATCTTCCGCCGCAGTCTCGGCGAAGGCCTGGCCTCACAAAACGCCGCTGCCATTCGCGTGACACTCGCCCCAGGCGAAGAACTTCACGAACTTCAAATCAATTGGCCATCCGGAAAACAAACTACTCACCGGCCAGAACCTCGAGTTCCGGCGCTCCAACTCCGTGAGCGGGAGCCGTAACCGTTCTAGTGACGCTCATTCATTCCATGGACATAGACTTCCAGCTCGTGAATTGGCGCTTCGGGGGATTCTGGCATTTGTCACTTTGCTCAACGCGAGGTATTATACCAGCCCCCTCGACTCCCATTATGAAACCCCAACGTTTGCTTGGCGGCCTCGCGGCTGCAATGCTCTCCGTCGTTCCGGCACACTCGAGCACACCGCCACTCGCGCCGACCAGCGTCATCGTCGATGACCTGACGATCAATCCGGGAAATGTCGCCGGCGATTTCCTCTCGACTCTCTCGAGCCCCGATCCGAATCAGGGTGAGGCGCACACGTTCACGCTGGTGAGCGGTGCGGGCAGCCAGGAGAATGCGAACTTCAGCATCGTCGGCCACCAGTTGCGCGCCAATGCCTCGTTCGCGGCGCTCACCGGAGCGCCGCAGCGCATCCGCATTCGCTCGACCGATGCTTCCGGGCTTTGGGTCGAGGCGGCTTTTGTGCTCTCCGTGGTGCAGAAGCAGCGCGGGATTGTGATCAATGAGATCCACTACAACGGCCCCAACAACACGGTGCGCAATTCGTTCGTCGAACTTTACAACGATGGCGCAGCGACCAGGGACCTCACCGGATGGCGGCTCGCCGGCGGGGTGAACTACCTGTTCCCGGCGGGCACAATGATGGCACCGAACTCGTACCTCGTCATCGCCGAGGACCCGGCCACAGTGCTTGGCTATTGGGGCGCGGTGGCGCTCGGACCGTGGGAGAATGCGGTTATCACCTATCCGGACGGCTCGAAGGAAACCAGCGGCCTCTCGAACGATGGCGATACCGTCCGGCTGCGCGATGCCGCAAACAATGTCGTCACCGAAGTGGACTATAACAATCACTCCCCATGGCCCGCTGAGGGGAATGGCGAAGGCTCATCCATCGAACTTATCCATCCGGCTCTCGACACCACTCACGGCAGTAACTGGCGCGCGGCCAAGCACAGCGGCGTCGTTCCGGACGTGACCTACATTTCCGCAGCCACGAGCGGCTGGAAGTATTTCAAAGGCACGACCGCCCCTTCCTCCACGTGGAAAGACCGAACGGGCGCCGATCTCACCGGCTGGCTTGACGGCACGACCACCGCCGGCAATGCCACGGTTCCGTATTTCGGCTTCGGCTACGCCGATAATGACGATGCGGTGCCGTTGGATGACATGCGACTGATTGCAGGCACGCAGAGCGGCTATCAGGGAGTGTATTTCCGCAAGGAATTCACCATTCCGGCCGGACAAATGCCTGCCGCTCTCGCGCTCCGGGTCTACGTGGATGACGGCTGCATCATCTTCATCAACGGCGTGGAAATTGAACGGCGCTTTTATTGCGGCGCAGGCACACCGGCGCACAACCCCTCAGACGCCTCGTTTCTCACCGGCGTCACCTTCAACAACCACGAGTCCGCCCCGAATAACTGGGACAGCTACACGATCAGCAACCTCGCACGCCACAATCTCGTCGAAGGCACCAACGTCATCGCCATCCTTGCCGCGAACGATGTGAAGACGTCATCGGACTTTTCCTTCAATCTGGAACTCAAAGAAGGCGTGACCACGAACGACGCTGCCTCGCCCGGGGCACGCAACATCAGCTACGCCGCCAATGCCGCGCCCGCCATCCGGAAGGTCGAGCACGCCCCGCAATCGCCCACGGACGGCGATCCGATCATCGTCACCGCCAAAATCACCGATCCCAACGGTGTGGCGTCCGCGTCGCTCGCCTATCAACTTGTCGCGCCGGGGAATTTCATCCCCTCGACGCTGCCGAAGGCAATCTCGAGCGGCAATTTTGTGAATGTGGCGACCCCGCTCGCGCCCAATCCTGCTTTCGAAGACCCGGCCAACTGGGCCACGGTTGCAATGAATGACGACGGCCTCGGCGACGACGTGCTGGGCGGCGATGGTCTCTGGACGGGCACGATCCCGCCCCAGGTGAATCGCACCCTGGTCCGCTATCGCATCACCGTCGCCGACAATCTCGGCGCGAGCGCTCGCGTCCCGTATGTCGGCGATCCGTCGCTGAATTTCGCCTGCTTTGTCTACAACGGGGTGCCGGCCTACGAGGGCACCAGCGCTGCGGACCTGCAGACCCTGCCGGTCTATCACTTCCTCACCCGCAAGGAAGACTACGATCAATGTGTGGCTTACAACCCCGCATTCCGCATCTCGGCGGGAGCGAGCTGGACCTTCGAAAACTGGAAGGCCTGTTTTGTCTGCAATGGTGTGGTCTATGATCACATCCCTTATCGGCTCAAAGGCGGAAACGGCCGTTACACCGCTTCCGGCACGGGCGGCGCGGGCAATGCCAAGCGGGCGTTCAAATTCCTTTTCCACAAAGGCTACGAGTTCGATGCCATTGATCAGGAGGGGAACGAGTACCCGGAAAAGTGGTCGACCATGATAACCGAAAACCTCTGGGAGAACCGCGCCAGCTACACGTTCTCGCTCAATGAAATGGTCAGCTTCCGCGTTCTCAACGAGCTGGGCATTCCTTCGCCGCGGGGGCACTGGTCACACTTCCGCACCATCATGCAGCCGGCCGAACAGCCGGATAAATGGCACGGCGATTTCTGGGGCCTCATGTGGGTGCACGAGGATTACGACCGCCGCTTCCTCGCGGCGCACGACCTGAAAAAAGGCAACCTGTACAAGCTCACCCGCGACGGCACCGTCGGGCTGCTTCAGTTCCGTTACCAGTCGGCCTTCGGTGTGACCGACGGCTCGGATCACGACGAAATCCACAATCAACTTCGCGGCACGAGCACGCCGGCCTTTATTACGGGCCGCGTCAACCTCGACCTCTGGGCCCGCTATCACGCGTTTAGCGAGGCAATCCGCAACTATGACTACTGGCCCAGCGGCGACAACAACGCAGGCTGGTACTTCTATCCCAAATACGACGCCACCAATGGAAACAAGGGAGTGCTCTGGTATCTGCCAAACGACCTCGACGCCACATGGGGTCCGACATGGAACAACGGCCATGACATCGTCCACAACTCCCTCTTCAATGACAGTGCCAGCATCGGGGGCGATGCGAGCACGAATCCCACCCTCTGGCCGAATTATTTCAATCAGGTGCGCGAAATCCGCGCGCTCGTCTGGCAGCCGGACCAAATGAATCCGCTCATCGATGAATATGCCGCGGTCATTCGACCGTTCGTGAATGCCGAGTTCACACGCTGGCACGGCGCGCCCGCGGACGCCGGCAATTTTGGCGGTCTCTTCGGACCGAACAACACCGCACTCAACGCCAACGGCCAAACGGCACTCGATATCTACGTGGCAAGCATGAAGGACTTCGCGTTCGATGCCAATGGCGGCGGCAGTATATGGCCCGGCGGAAACGTTGGCGTTGGCGGTCGAGCCGCCTTTCTGGATCAGCTCGGCAACAGCCTCGGCGAGAACAGTACCAAATATCCCGCCACGCCGGCCATCACCTATTCCGGCGCCGCCGACTTCCCGGTGAACGATCTGCGCTTCACCACCTCAGCCTTTAATGATCCGCAGGGTGCGGGCACGTTCGCCGGCATCCAGTGGCGCATCGCTGAAGTGAATCCCTCCGCCACATGGACGGCCGGCGAAAAGCGACTGCTGGAAGTCATCGCGAGCTACGACAGCGGCGAGATTCCGACGTTTGCCGGCGAATTTAAATTCCCGACCACGGCTTGCGAGCCCGGCAAGCGCTATCGCGCGCGCGTCCGCATGAAGGACAACACGGGGCGCTGGAGCTACTGGAGTCCCGCCGCGGAATTCACCGCCGGCACCGTGGACATAAGCGTCTACGCCGCCGCACTGGTTGTCAGCGAGATCATGTATCACGCGACGAATCCAACGCCCGCCGAACTGGCCGCCGCCGCCGCGCTTAGTCCGCCCCAGGTCTGGGACGACGATTCGTTCGATTACCTCGAACTGCGCAATGTGAGCGCCAGTCCGGTCAACTTGAGCGGGATCCAGTTCACGCAGGGATTCGACTTCGTCTTCCCGGAGAACACCACGCTCGCTCCCGGGGCCGCTCTGCTCATTGTCCAGAACGTCGATGCCTTCACCGCCCGTTACGGCGCCGGTCGCCCGGTCGCTGGTGCGTGGGATCCGAATGACAAGCTCGGCAACGGCGGCGATCTCCTCACGCTGCAATTCGGGCTGATCATGCCGGCGGTCGTTTCCTTCACGTACGACGACACTGCGCCCTGGCCCACGACACCCGACGGCGGCGGCACGAGCCTCGTGCTTATCGACCCGTTTTCGCACCCCGATCCTTCGATGGGAGAAAATTGGCGCGCTTCGTCCGCCAGCGGCGGCAGTCCCGGCGGCTCCGACACCGTCCCGTTCACCGGTGCTCCCGGTGCCGACAACGACGGCGACGGCATCACGGCACTCGTCGAATACGCCTTCGGCTTGTCCGACAACACTCCCGGAGCGCTCGACCTCACGATCTCCAGCGAGTCCGACAACACACTCATCCTGACGTTTTCTTGGAATCCCGCCGCTGAAGTCGCGGTGGTGGCCATCGAACTCTCGAACGACCTCGCCACCTGGTTCCCGGCAGGAACGCGCGCGACTCTCGCCGCCTCGCAACATAATCCCACCACCAGCCGCGAGCTCCAAACATGGGTCATCTCTCCCCCGCCCCCAGGCCCCGCCGGACGGGAGTTCGTCCGGCTCAGAGTGACGCAGCGCTGAGGGCGTGAAACTAAGTAGGCCATTTAGGGCGTGAAACTAAGTAGGCCATTTATTAAATGCGCTAACGAATCTGGGAAAGCGGCCAAGGGAACAAACAAGGTAGGGACGGCTGACCCCAGCCGTCCGCGCCAAGTGAACGGCGCGATGGGTCATCGCGCCCTACCTTGCACGACCAGCAGGGCGGTAGTGGGGTCCAGGGCGGTTAGTGGGCAGGGCGGTAGTGGGCAGGGCGGTAGTGGGCAGGGCGGTAGTGGGCAGGGCGGTATTGGGGTCACATCTTGCCGTTTGCCATTTTCTCTGGGGATTTTGTATTCGCCTCCAAAGTGAATTGTCAAACGGCAAGATGTGACCCCATTATAAACCGATCAGAGTTCTTGCGCAAAAAAGCGCCCCGCTCTGTGTTGGGCAAGCCAAGGGAATCCGGCGCATTGATTGGGACCTGCGGCCAGTGGCTGCTTGTTTTAACCCACAATGAAAGGAGGGATTTATCGCTTTGAAGCTGACTCCGGCAGGGGCTAGCCGGGCGGCGGATGAACACCCCCGACCCTGCCGTATGTCAGGCTCGAAGGCGGCGCTCAGGTTGCGTCCCCGCAGAGCCTTATCCTCCGCTTTCAAGCAAGCGGAGTTTACAAACTCGAAGCGCAAGAAGCAATCGCAAACTCACCACCACACATCACCTCGGAACGAGACAATTTTGGAGTATCCGCCCCACTGGCAGGTCCGCAAAAAACTGGAGCCGCACACCGGCTGCGCAACGGCAGGATGCCGCGGCAGCCGCCCTTCAATTTGAATGGATAGCCAGTCGGTTTACTGCACGAGTTTCTGGACCGCCCCGCGGCATTGGATCGCGGTGCTGGAAGGCCTCTCGTGGTTCTGGCTTTACCCAACTCTGACTGGCCCGATTGAGTCCAAATAGGTGTTTAGCCGGACTCCGCTTTCGAGACTTCCCCCTCGGCGCCATCCACCCGCAGGACTCGTTCTAAATCAACGCCAGTCCCGCAGCGCCCGCGAATCGTTCAACCATGGTTAGCATCGCGGCTCCGCTGTCGCTCCGCGCAATGCTAACCATTTTCGTTAGGCGTTGCGGTTGGCTGCATAAAGGCGACAAAAACAGATGACCCAAAGGATGACGAGCGCGAACAGCAAAACCGTCTGAACACTGAAACTGAACCAACGCTCCGATACGAGCCTGCTCTGTGCAGCAAACGCTCCGCCGAGGGTGCCGTCGCCGAGCGGAGGACGAAAGAGAATGCTCGTGCCAGCTAGGAAATAGCGCCAGACGGCAAGGATGGATATGAGTGTAAGCGCTGCTGCCGCCCACGAGGCGCGGAGCCAGTAAAGCAGTGTGCCGAAAGCAAGAGCAGCGAAAAGGAACGCAGCCAACTCCGCAGAACTGGTGACAATGTATCGCTGAGCAAACCGCGCTACCGTTGGATGGTCGGGCGGCGACTGGAGGCTGTGGAGAACGAAAGCAGACTGCTGCCAGAGCATAAAAAGCCAGAACGCGCTGGTGAGCACGAGCGTCGTGGTAACTGGCTTTGGAAATCTTCCGTTCACGGCTGACGTGTAGCAGCGCCTAACGACCTCAAGATCAGCGACTGCTGAGGGCGGCGCAGCCTGTGCAGAAAGGTGGCTGGGGCGAGCGCAGCGAGGCGGTGGGAGCACAGGCTGTGACGCCCGGAGCAGTTAGAGGTATGAGGGTGGAGAGGAGCGGCCGGTGGTGAAACCGGGTCGCTGCGAGCATGAACTCCGAAGAGAGCAGCCCATAATGATGCGACAATGCGAACAATGAAAACATACACACTCCACTCA
>JBPCQC010000060.1:0-22314 GCA_050998515.1 Verrucomicrobiales bacterium | reverse complement strand
GCGGCTTTTCCACAAACACATCCTTCCCGGCATCGCAGGCCAGCATCGTTTGCAGCGCGTGCCAGTGGTCGCCCGTCGAGATCACCACGGCATCGATATCTTTTCGCTCCAACAACTTTCGGAAGTCGGGAATTTTTGCGCAATCAACACCCGCCAGTTCGACGCAGGCATCCATGCGCGGCCCGTAGCAGTCGGAAACCGCCACGACTTTCGACTCCTTCAAGCCGTGAAAGCTGCGCGTATGGATGCGGCCGATCAGTCCGAACCCTATGATGCCGATGCGCACGCGCTCGTTGGCACCGGCGACCTGCGAGTAGGATCTGGCCGTGAAAGCGCCGGCTGCAGCGAGCGCGGTTTTCTGGAGAAAGGCTCGGCGGATCATGGTGTTCGATGGGTTGGCGTTTGAACGTGGTGTGAGATCGTCGTGCGGTAAACCGCCAATGGACACGAATGAACAGGAATAGATAAAGGACTTCATGAATCGTGTGAAATCTATGTATGATCTCCGTTGGACCGCTACTCCCTTCGGCTCGAATCTTCTGTCCATGGCGATCTGCGGCCATGGGTTCAAGTCCAATCGCGGGTTTAGGATGAAGAGACAAATCGTGACCATTGTGCTCGGTGTAACGTTGGCGGCAGGGGTGCGAGGTGCGCCGCCGGCGGAGATCGAGATTGTCTGTGTTGATGAGAAGGCGACCGGCTACGGGACGTTTCAGAGCCATAATCAAAAAGTGTTGGCCAACGGGAACGGCATCTTCATGAGCCATATCCGGTCGCGCAACGAGCCCTACACGGCGCAGCAGTGGCGATTGTCGCGCAGCACTGATGGGGGCAAGACCTTCCAGACGATTCACGAGGCGACCCACGCTACCAATCCGGCCGTTCTCGAGACGGACGAACAGGCGAATCTCTATTTGGCCCGGCCCGATTTCCTCGATGGGAACTCGTATCTGTACTTTTTCGCAGCCGCGGACGAGTATGGCAAACCGCGCGTGACGCCCATTCCCGGGAGCGCCGCGGGCAAGTTTGCCATGGCGTATGACGCGGCGCGCCGGCAGCTTTATTACTGTTCGCAGAATCACACGTTTCACGTCGTCGGACTGGATGGGAAAGTGAAGCAGTCCACGACGCTGATGAAAGCTGGCAAGCACGCGTTGATGCAGTATCCGCTGCTCTGCCTCGACAATGCCGGCACGCTGCATCTTGCGTGGACCACGTCGCTACCCGAGCGGTATCTCTATTGGGATATTCATTATGCCAAATCGCAAGACGGCGGCGTGACGTGGCAGAAAATGGATGGCGCGCCGCTGGCGCTGCCGATCATCGCCGACGACTCGGGACCAGCCGATCGCATTTCGCTCGACGATGAATTCGAGGTGCACACGTGGCTTTCGAGCTTCCTCGTGCGTGACGGGAAAGCTCATTTTCTGTATCTGGCGCAGAAGACCCCTGCAGAACAACATTACGTGCGCTACGACCTTAAGACCGCCCGACGCGAGCAGGACATCACGCCGCGATTCAAGGGCGACGCCATCGAACTCTCCGGCCTCGACGGATTCTTCGCGGCGTCACCTTCGGCGCTGTATTGCGTCGGCCATACTCCCGACGGTCGCGTTGGCTGCCTCGCCAGCAAGGACAACGGACGCACCTGGATTGATCACGCCGTGAGCCGAAAAATCGAGAAGCTCTATGCGCTTGGCGGTTTCCGGGCGGTGACCGCGGACGGCTATGTCATTGGTTCCTTCACTGACAATCTGACCTCTTCCACCGACACTGCGGGCACGGCCAAGGTTTACTTCTTTCGCATTCGTGGAGGACCGTGATGGAAGGTTACTAAATTATCGCAATGACGCTAAGAAACAGACTCGATGGTCGCGCGGGCATCCTCGCCGGTTTGCTGGGATTTGCGCTCTGCGGCGCCGGTGTGCCTTTAGCCGAGGCAAACGAAACATCGGGACCTCGCGTCAAGGTCGTCGAGAACGGCGAATCGAAAACCAGTCCCGAGGAGTGCCGCGGGATCATCGTGGGTCCGGGCGTGAATCAACCAGACCCCTTTCCCGGCTACGGTGGATTCGTTGGCTGGGAATCGCCGATCCGACTCGCGAATGGTGACTGGCTCGTCGGCTTCAACGCGGGTTACTGGCATGCCTCCGTTTCGACCCCCATGCAGTATTCGCCAAAGAGTCTGGAGGAATATCGAAAAATGGGAATGCCGACGAACATAATCGCGCCCACTGGCGGACGCGCGATGATTACGCGCTCGAGGGACGAAGGCAAAACGTGGAGCAAGCCGGAGACGCTGATTGATACGCCGGCAGATGATCGGCATCCGGCGTTTGTGCAACTGCCCGACGGCTCGGTGCTTTGCTGCTTTTTCATCTACCTCGGAGACGAACCGGAAGCGCCAGAAAAAATTCCCTTGCCCCATGTTTTTTTCCTTCGCTCGCTCGACGGGGGAAAAACCTGGGAAAAAAAACCGCACCCGCTGGGGACGCCGTATTTCCACGAGACCGACGGGCCGTTTGCGAAACTCAAGGATGGATCCGTGCTGCTCGCGATCAACGGCCGGCCGCAAGGCCCGCCGGATCAAGCCGGCATATTTCGCTCTATGGATTCCGGGAAAACCTGGAATTTGCTCGCGACTGTCAAATCCAACCACGATCTTCAGGAAGTCGCCGTGGCGGAACTGGCTGACAGCCGGCTGGTGATGATGGCGCGACCGGAGGGAGACATTAGCTGGTCGGGCGACCGGGGGAAAACCTGGACTCCGCCGGTGACGTTCGGGATGAGAATGTTTGCGCCGAGTCTTTATGTGCTGCGCGATGGGACGCTCCTCTGCCTTCACGGCTCCTATGCCCCCGGTCACAGCGGGCTGCGCGTTATCTTTAGCACCGATGGTGGTGAAACGTGGCTGGCACCTGCCAAAGACCATGGGTTTCTCGTCGATAACTCCTACGGTTACGGCAAGGCGATGGAACTGCCGGATGGATCGCTGTTCATCACCTACCTTGCCACGGGCGGACACAGCACCGCAGACGCGCAGAAGAATGCGATTCGGTGCATTCGACTGCGCGTGCGGGTTGACCATTCCGGCATCGATCTGCTGCCGGCGCCGAATCGCTGACATTGTTCGTGTAACAACCAGCGCCCACAAGGCAATGAAGTCTGCTGATCGGAATCCTCCTTTTGCTTCGGCGAGGATCGATTCGCAAGTCAGCCCCAGGCATTTTTCCCGACGGGCTGCTTGGACGTACTTGTGGGGATTCCCGAGCCTGCCCCGTTCGTACTGTGGTTCACAACCGCTAACGACTCAATAGTCTCTGTGGGGGTTGGTCATGAGATGGATTGGACGGAAACACCCCCGCCGCAAGGGCGAGTACTTGCGACAGGGGTTGGAACCGTAGAGGTGGCGGTTTACTTGACCGGCAGGAGCAACAGGAGCTGGCCGTCCTCCAACGTGTTGGGATCTGGCGCGGCCGTCGGCGGGTGTGCTTGCACGTCGAAGAGCCAACTGTCGCGCCCGAACAAATGCTCGGCATCGATGATTCCGCTCGTTTCCCACACTCCCGGAGCAACCGGTGTCCCGTCGCGGCCCGGAGGATTCAGGCTGACGACTGCCGTGGGCGCATAATTGTTCTTGAGGTCGTAGCGCCAGATCAGTCCATCGCGGCCGTTCGCTGCCATCACGTTCCGACTGAAGCCGGTGCCGTCCTCGCGCGGGATTTACGACCGAGACAATTACGACACGGGCCGCAGCAACGCGGACGAGCTCTACAACGGGTTGGCGGGGCTTGACGGGATCGTGTTGCAGAAGCACTTGCACAGAGAGGGAATCGGCTTGGACTGGGCGCGTGATTCTATTGTGGCTGCCCAGCAGCCGGACATCGTGATCATTCACCGCTCGTCGTTCTTCCATCCGATCGCCGCCCAGTTGAAACTGGGCTACTCTCCGTTTGCCAAGGACGAAGAACTAAAACAGTGGCAAGCGATTTATGATGCGGCAGACGCCCGGCTGCGCAGCTTCATCAGGCTTGTTGGAGCAGTCGAGCCCCAAACACAATTCCTCATCTACTCACGAGGCACGGATAGGAACTGGCTGGATGACGCGTTCCGGGCAGAGTGGACCAGGACACTCGAACAGGAATTGCCAGCCCTCGAAGGACGCATCAACACCATGGTCATCTCGAAAAAAGAGAACGGAGAAAAGGGAACGTTCCGGGACCCCGCGACGATGGAAAAAGTTTGCGCTCGTGTGAGGGAAATGCTCAAGAAGTTGGAGGAGCGAAAGGCCGAAAAACGCAATTAGCACCTGGCTTGAACATGCCCAAAGCCGGAAGCGAAGCGCCCCCTTCAATACCCAATCGTTTTATGCCTGACACAATGCACAATAAACACCTCTGCGCGCTATTGCTTGGCTGGTTGGGTTTCGCAGTTGCCGCTCCTGGCGAGCCGGTGATTTTTTCCGCGATGGGATGCGGCCCATACACACCGGCTGACGAGCCGGCGGCCGCGTTTTATATCAAACAGGACAACATCGATCGGACGTCGGAGTTCATGGTGCACCTGGGCGATGTCTTTAAATCGCCACTGGTAAAAAAGCCGGCCGATGTCGCCGCCGGCGCCGCACCGGCCGGTCCGCTCCCCGATAAACTGCCCTCCGAAGCCGAATATCGAAAGACGGCGGAGATCCTCGCTTCGGGGAATACGATTCCGACGTGGGTCGTGATTGGCGACAACGAATGGAACGATCTGGAGGATCCCGCGCAGGGGTGGCAATGGTGGCTGAAGTATTATTCCAAATTCGAGGAACGTTTTCGGCCGCCTTGGAAAACAGAGCGCCAGCCGGAACGCCCGGAAAATTTCGCGTTCGTCCGCAAAGGTGTGGTCTTCATTGGCATCAACCTCGTTGGCGGACGCATCCACGATCCGGCGGAATGGGCAGCCCGACTGCCGCAGAGCGCAGCGTGGATCAAAGATGTGCTCACCCGTCCGTCCATGAAAGACGTGCGCGCGGCGGTGATCCTCGCCCAGGCGAATCCGCTGAGAAAAGGGGATCCGAAGGAAAAGTTTGCCCCCTTTCTCACGCCATTTCGCCAGACCGCCGCCGAATGGAAAAAACCATTGCTCCTTCTCCATTCCGATGGCCACGTCTGGATCGACGACCAGCCGTGGCCCGAAAAGAATATCCGGCGGGTCCAGGTCGATAAATGGGACGCGAAATTTCCCACCATTCAAGTCACTGTGGCCGACGAAGCCGATGCGATGGCGATATTCAAGTTCAACCGGCGACTGACCGATCCGCGCTGGAAGTTTCAGCCGCCGCCGAAGTCCGCCGACGCTGACCGCTGACAACGTGCGGACCTTTTTCCGTCAAGGGTTCTCTCCCACAGCCGTGAGCACCCCGGCGAAGAATTTCGGCGACAGGAAAAAACGCGCCTCCGAACGCAGGGCCAGCAGTTCGGGCTCCAGCGCTGGAATCCAACCATTCTTGTGCGCCGCGATGATCACACCGACCGCCCCGGTCAGTGGAATGCCGCGACTGCGTGCCACGGCGCGTCCTTCCCCTTCATCCATCAACAACCGCGTTCCCGTATCCGCCAGAGCCAGGGCGATCGATTCCGTTTCGCCCGCATGAAGGCCAGGCATCGGTGATGGCGCAACAGCCAGTGATTCGACTTTCAGCCATCCCGCGGCCAAGGCTCAAGTGTCACTTGCATGAGGAGAGCTTAGAATTTCAATGAAGTCTCGCGACCAGGGCGTGCAACCAGAGGGTCGTAGTTATTGAACCGGTTGAAATTCTACACACGAAACCGCGCCGGGCCACCAGTTAAGTTCAAAAGAAGAGCATTCACGAAATATGAATCAATACTCAAGGCATAAACCATACTCCGCTATCCTGGTTTGGGCAGGGCTGGCACTCGGCGTCCTCGGTGCGGAACAGGTTTTGCAAACGGAGACGAACGTCATGGTCGAGTTGACGCTCACTGCGAGCCGCACCTACGGCGACCCAGCGAATGAAGTCACTCTTGACGTTTCGTTCATCGACCCGACAGGGCGGGAACTTCGCGTGCCGGCTTTTTGGGATGGGAAGAATATCTGGAAGGTGCGCTATGCATCGCCGGTATTGGGGACACATCGGTTCCGCAGCGAATTTCCGGATGCAGCGGATTCCGGACTTCACGGCGCCACCGGCAAAGTGGAAATCAAACCTTACACGGGGGGGAACCCTCTTTACAAGCACGGGCCGCTGCGAATGGCACCGAGCCGGCGATACCTGGAACACAGCGACGGGACGCCGTTCTTTTGGCTCGGAGATACATGGTGGATGGGACTGTGCCATCGGCTCGAGTTCCCGGATGAGTTCAAGAAGCTCGCCTCGGACCGGAAAGAGAAAGGCTTCAATGTCGTCCAAATCGTCGCCGGGCTTTACCCGGACATGCCGCCTTTCGATCCACGCGGTGCAAACGAGACGGGATTTCCGTGGGAGAAGGACTACGCCCGCATTCGGCCAGAGTATTTCGATGCCGCCGACCAGCGCCTCGCCTGGCTGGTCGAGCAGGGCTTCACGCCGTGCATCGTCGGCGCGTGGGGTTACTTCATCAAGTTTATGGGGGTTGAGAAAGCGAAGCAGCACTGGCGCAATCTCGTCGCTCGTTACGGTGCGTGGCCGGTGGTGTGGTGCGTCGCGGGCGAAGCGAACCTGCCTTACTACCAGGCGAAAGGCTTTCCCTACGATGATCGTGCGCAAGTCAAAGGCTGGACCGACGTGACGCGCTACCTTCGCGAGGCTGATCCGTTTCACCGGCTCATCACAATTCACCCGACCGGCATCGGCCGCCTCAGCGCACGCAACGCGATTGAAGACATTTCCCTGCTCGACATCGACATGTTGCAAACGCCGCACGGCGAGCGCGAGGCGGTGCCGCCCACTGTGCGAACGGTCCGCGAGTGTTATGCGGACAAGCCGGTGTTGCCCGTGATCAATGGCGAGGCTGCATATGAAATGCTCAATGGCAAAATCCCGGCGGCATGGCCGCGCGCCATGTTCTGGGTATGCATGATGAATGGCGCCGCGGGCCACACTTACGGCGCGAATGGAATCTGGCAGTGCAACCGGAGGGGTGAGCCGCACGGCCCGTCGCCAACGGCCGGAAGCCCGCCGACCGGCTACGGCGTAATCCCATGGGACGAGGCGATGAACCTGCCCGGCTCGAAGCAGATTGGCCTTGGAAAAAAGCTGCTCGCGCAATATCGCTGGCACGAGTTCGTGCCGCATCCCGAATGGGCGGCGCTCGCGCGCGCCGCATCCCTCAGCTTTGATCGGTGCCAGTGGATTTGGTTCCCTGAAGGCAAACCCGCGCAAGACGCGCCGGTCGAGAAACGATTCTTCCGCAAGGCGTTTTCGCTGCCGGACGGGAAGGTGATTGAAAGTGCGCGGCTGCGGCTTTCCGCGGACGACAAGTTCACCGCACGCCTCAATGGCGAAGCCGTCGGGAGCGGAAGCGACTGGAAGGCTGGCCGGCACTTCAACGAAGTGGCGCGACGGCTCAGGCCCGGCCGCAACGTTCTCGCGGTCATCGGCGAAAACTTGCCGGCGCCGGTGCCCGCGAATCCTGCCGGGCTGCTCGCCTGTCTCGAGATTCGCTTTGCCGGGGGTGAATCGTTGAACCTGATTTCCGACGCGACCTGGCGTTGCGCGGAGAGCGACACCACTGGATGGGACACACTTGCATTCGATGACTCGGCATGGTCCAACGCGCTTGCGGCCGGCCGATATGGCGACCCGCCGTGGGGCAGGATCGATCAGCGGAGCGATGAAGCGTTTGCTCCTCATTGTGCGGGAATTCCTGGCTCAGTGCGCGTCGTTTACGTGCCTGAAAGCGAGCCGATCGTTCTCCGCGAACTCGGCGCGAAAGGAGCATATGCGGCAACGTATTTCGATCCCGTGACTGGTGCGAAAACCGCGTTGCCCACAATGCAAGCCGATGCTGCGGGGTCGTGGACCTGTCCTCCACCAGCCGGGCACAACCATGATTGGGTGCTCATCCTGGAAGCCAAAGCCACATCGGGCGCGGCGTTGCAAGAGAAGTAATATTCATCAGCTCGGACGGAATGACCCTAGCCCGAAAAAATCACAAATAAAGCTGTGAGGTGGCGCCAGAGTTATGTAATATGTTGGTGTGAAACGACATACGAGAACAACCACAGACGCCACCTCAACGACAGAGTGTAAAGAGCAAGCGCTGCTTTTTCAAGACCTCCTTCAACGCAAAGTGGCGGTGGATTTCAAAGGCGGGCATCTTTCCAGCGATGGAGGCGGACTCTTTCTGCGCGAAGTGGAAGTGCGCACCGGCTTGTTGCGGGATTTTTCCCGCTGCTTTGTTGATGGGCGGGATGCGCGCTATGTCGAACACAGCCTGGAGAGTCTGCTTGGTCCGCGGGTGATAGGCCTGGCGCTGGGTTACGAGGACCTCAATGATCATGATCATCTGCGGCTGGATCCTCTGGTCGCCCTGATCGCTGAGAAGAGCGACATTCTGGGAGAGCAGCGCGCCACGGAGCAGGACAAAGGCAAGGCGCTGGCCGGCCACTCGACATTAAAGCGTCTGGAACTGGGAGCCGAATCGACCGACATTCGTTACCGCAAAATCAAGGCGCAGCCGGAAAAGATTGAGGCGCTTTTAATTGCGCGTGCCCTCAAAGCCATCCCGCGCAAGACGCGGGAGATCGTGCTTGATCTTGATGCCACTGAGGATCCGCTGCACGGCGCGCAAGAGGGATCGTATTTTCACGGCTATTACCGCAACTATTGTTATCTGCCTCTCTATTGCTTGTGCGGCAACATTGCGCTCTGGGCGCAGCTGCGCGATTGCAAGGGTGATGCCAGCGAGGGCAGTGTGGAAGCATTAAAGAAAATCGTGCCGGCCATCCGCAAACGCTTTGGCCGCAAGGTGCGCATCATCGTGCGCGGCGACAGTGCCTTTGCGCGCGAGGCGATCATGGGGTGGTGCGAAGGGGAGAAAGTGTTTTACTGCCTGGGAGTGGCGCGCAACAGTCGGCTGGAAGAATTGCTGGCCGAGGAATTCAAAACCTTGCAGGCGCAGATCGCAGCGGGAAAAGCCCAAGCACCCTGCCGCAGCTTTTGTGAGTTTACTTATCGCACCCTTGATAGCTGGAGCAAAGAGCGCCGGGTCGTCGGCAAAGCAGAAATTTTAGCCAAAGGAGACAACCCGCGCTTCATTGTTACCAAACTGCCGAAGGAAGGATTTGCCGGGGAAGCGAAGAGGGGGCGCTTTGAGGCGGCGGCTCTTTATGAGCGCTTTTACTGCGCGCGGGGCGACATGGAAAACCGAATCAAGGAACAGCAGCAGGACCTTTTTGCTGATCGGACCAGCACGCACTGGATGGCCTCCAATCAGCTGCGGTTGTGGTTTTCGGCCTTTGCCCATCTCATGGTTTCGGTGTTGCGCGCCTGTGTGTTGAAAGGCACCGAACTGGAGCGAGCGAGCATCGGGCAGATCCGACTGAGGCTCTTCAAGATTGCAGCGCGCATCACAGTGAGCGTGCGGCGCATCCACATTGAGTTGTGCTCGGCTTACCCGCTCAAAGAACTTTTCACGCGGGCGCATGGGCAATTGACGCAATTGGCGGACACAGGCTGAAGAGAAGGGGGCAACACTCTTCTTCCTGGTAGCGAGTTCGCAGCCGCTGCACGGAAACTTGTGCCCGCGAGATGGGGCAAACTTACCCTGGGCCGCCAGCCAAGCCTCTCTCAGGTGGAAAACGCGTCCTTTCACGCATCCCCATGACGCTCTCCTCGCGGCGCGCGGCAAAAACCTCGGCAGCCGCGCAACTTAAATCGTTTTGTGATCGATCCGGGCTAAGTGCGGGAACGAGACAAAACCGAGGTTGAATTACCTTGATGCGGCGAGCACGACGCCGAGCACGACGCCTGCAGCAGCAGGGGTGGGAGTGGGGGCGGCGGCAAGTCCATCGACGACTTCGACGGTGGTGCCACGGCTGGCGTGCTCGAACATGAAACGGGCGGCCTCGTCAGGCATGCGAATGCAGCCGTGGGAAGCGGGGTAGCCCGGTAACTGGCCGGTGTGCATGCCGATGGCGGTCTGATCGAGGCGGTTCCAGTACGGCATGGCGCTCTTGTAGATCGTCGAGTGCTTTCCTTTGCGGATCTTCTCTGTGATAGTGAAAGTGCCGCGCGGCGTGGTGCGACCTTTGGACGCGGTCGAGACCGGCGTTTCAAAGGCCAGATTGCCATCGACGAAGAGGTAGGCACGTTGGGCCTTGATATCGACCACCACTTTGCGCGGCGCGTCCGCCCCCTGACCGATCAGCCCGGAAGGGTAGATTTTCGGCCCAGCCTGGACCAGTTTCTGGGACTTTACGACGAGCGGGGTCCCATCAACGGTCGCCTTGCTTTCATGCAGGACCGGAGTGGGGCCTTGGTCCAAAAAACCAAACAAGCCAGCCTGGGCGGGTTGAGAAGTGAAGACTACGGCGAGCAACAGTCCCGCCACGGCATCGCGAAGTCCGCGGCCTTCCGCTTCGGGGTCATCGAGCACCAGCAGTACCCCATCGGCAGCGGGAAGGCCGTCATCCCAGCGTTGACGAGGCAGGGCACTGAGGAGTTGGGCGGCATCGTCCTGGTCCTGCAACCAGACACCCAGGAAGACGAATTCTGTCACCTGTGGTGCAACGATGGTGATTTCCACGAGCGGGAGCGGTTCGCCGCCAAAGAAGCGGGCCGCTTCACAGGCGGCGTGGCGGATTTCGTCCAGCAGGATGCGCTGTACTTCCGCGGGACCGCCGAGGAAATGTTCGGAATCGACCCGCCGCGCGAACGCTTCGGCCACCGCCGCCCACGACAAATTTGAACCCGCCGGGGATTCATCCAACGTCAGCCCCGAATTGCTGTCTTCCATCTCGACCAAGGACAACTCAGCGGCCGGCTCGGTTGGCCATTCGATCTCGGTTCCCTTTAACCGGAAGCGCACTGCGCAAGGGCGCGCCAGTTGCTGAAACCGCGCCAGAGTGCGCGCCAGGCCTGAGGCCGCTCCCGCGTCAGAAAATTTTGGCAGGGCTTCGTCATCCTCCGAGGGCAGGGCCGCGGGAGATACAAGCACACGGAGCAGTGAAGAGACGTTTGCGGTCATGACATTTGTTACGCGCTGATATTCGCACGACAAGTGCCGAAGGAAAGGCTGAGTGCAGAGGGCAGAGCGCGGAAGTGCCGTTCATTCTGCAACCTGCGTTCTGTGCGCTGACTTCACGGCGGCTGCCCGCAACAGCAGGGCTTTGGCTTCCCACGGACTCAAACCGGGATGTACCGAGAGCAAGCGGGCGAGCAGGGCGGTCGCTCGAGGAGCTGCGAAGCTGCTGCCGGTGCCTACCGCCCACCGCCCGTCGAGCCATGCTACCAGGACGTTGACGCCCAGAGCGGCAAATTCCACCAGAGCACCCGGTTGGTTCGCCAGCAATATGTCCCCAGGGACGTCCGCAACCATATTCACGGTGATGACGTTGGTGAAGTCTCCCGGCCATTCCGGACGCCGGAAATCCTCGTTATTACAAGCCGCGACTACATGGCGGTGCTCGACGTAAGCCCGGTCAGTCCACGCTTTGAACATGAGTACCTGTTGTCGCAGTCGAGCGCCGAAGGAACAGTTCAGGATATGCGCGCCCCGGTCCATCGCCAGACGGGCTCCTTCGCAAATGATCTCGCTGCGCGCCTGATTGCCCTCATCCAAAACGCGAAAGCTGGAAATCTCGACTTCCGGCGCCAGGGCATGGATGATGCCCGCGACGGCCGTCCCGTGACCGAAGACATCCTCGCCGCGGCCTGGTTCGCTGACCAGCCGGCCTTCCTCCTGTCGCAGCACCACATCGTCCCACCGCCGAACCCTTTTCAGCCAGGAATGCCTCCAATCAATTCCAGAGTCCAACACCGCCACCCGCACGCCGCGGCCGGTGCCTATCCGCAAGGCTTCGGCCGCTTGCTCAGGGGTAATCCATGGGGGCAGGCCAGACATAGTAACTTGGGCGGAAATCGCAAGTCAGGGCAACGGGGGATCTCTCCGGCAGTCTTACATTTCCATACCCAGCGCGCTGCAGATGAGCCGATAATCGAGGAGTCGTCCGAGACTGGTGCTCAGCAGTTCGATTACTTCCAGGGCTTCTCTGGAAAATCCATCCGGATCTGGTGCTTCGGGGCGTGGCTTCATTTGGAGCGCCACTACCAAACCTTTCAGTTGCCGCGCAAAATAAAACGGGACGATGATCTCAGCACTCACCACCGCTCCCATCTCGGCCTCGATGGAATGGTCTTGCAAAGGATCGGTTTGTTGATGATTCCCGCAAAACGCCTGCTGGCTGGCTAGCACCAATCCGCGCCGGCCCTGTCCCGCCGGAATCCGCCGGCCCCGCCAGTCGGCGCCAACGCTGCCAACTTGATAAGCAACGGTCAACTCCCTGGCATCGTCCCCCAGCAGCAGGATTATTCCAACATGCGTCCGCGCATCCGCAAAGGCGTCCGCGATCATCCGCTCCATCAGCGAGTCGAGCAGCGAAGCGAAGTTGTCGCCGGTGACTTGCCGCCCGGTTACCTCAAGGCGCTCCTCGATGATCGGAATGGCAGCGGTGAAGCGCGGGTCTGGCAACAGGGTAAGCCGTTCTCCCGCCACCGGAGGTAAAGGTGCCGGACGGGGAAAGTTCGAAGGGTCAGCCATGCCCCAGCTTGCACGCGCTGGAATCACAGCTCAAGCCTTTGGGTCCGATCAATGGGCTGTCCATCCGCCGTCCACGGCAAAAATCGCGCCTGACAGAAGGTCATGCCATTCTCAGACATCGGGCCGGCCACCACGTTCGCTTCTGGCTTTTGAATTAAAATGCGATCATGTGGTCGCACCCGCTATCCGGCCATCAGGCATCAGTAATGACATTTCACCCGGGGTGTTTCTGGCCCAATCGAGCATAAGTGGATTTTACCTGTTCCTATGTCATACGACAACCCAAACTGACCCGAACTGTTGAATTGGAAAATGCCCACCTACGCAGACCTTCGCGACGGAAGCATCCTGGTGACGGGCGGCGCAAACGGAATTGGCGCTGCCATCGTACGGTCCTTCCACGCCCAGAACGCCCGCATCTTCTTCTGCGACACTGATACCACCGCGGGCCGGTCTCTCGCAAAGGAGCTTGGCGCACGTGTTTCCTTCACTCGCGTTGACCTGACCCGCGAAGCACAGATTGTGCGCTGGGTGATGAAAGTCACAAAGGACGGGACGCCTGTTCGTGTGCTGGTCAACAACGCCGCACGTGACCCCCGCATGACTCTGGAAAGCATGTCAGCGACAGATTGGGATGACCTTTTTGCCACGAACCTTCGGGCGTATTTTCTCATGGCACGCGAGGCTGCGCCCCACATGGCGAAGGGCTCAGGCGCGATCATCAACATCGCCTCGATCACCTTTCACACCGCACCCGCTGGGATGAGCGCTTATGTAGCGACTAAGGGGGGCGTGATGGGCTTTACGCGTTCGCTGGCCCGCGAACTTGGGCCGCGTGGCATCCGCGTTAATGCCGTCTCGCCCGGCTGGACCATGACGGAGCGTCAGTTGAAACAATTCGTGACGGCAGCGGTGAAGCGGCTCGTCCGCCGCTCTCAATGTGTGCCGGAGTTGCTCCAACCGCACGACATTGCGGATGTGGTCCTGTTTCTCGCCAGCAACGCCAGCCGTGCCGTCACCGGTCAGGAAATCCTGGCCGACCGCGGTTGGGCGCATTCATAATGGCCAATAAGTCCAAGGGGTGGCCCGACGTATTAATGCGCGTGGCCTCGACATCGCCAAAATCTATTTATCTCGCAGGCGCGCTGAGACCGTAGAGCAATAACTGATCTCATTTCCCGTTCCCTGCAGTTCCCACGGAGAACCCCTCTCCACATGGGACAATGTGTGATTTTCCCGCTAGAATTTCGCGTGACCAAAGACCGGCTCACGAAAGAACGGCGTTCGTGGAATCTGAGCCGCATTCGGGGAAGAAACACCACGCCTGAAATACGCGTGCGATCATTTGCACCGGCTCGGCTTTCGCTTCCGCCCCCACGAAAATAATCTTCCTCTCCGATTTCCGAAGATTTGTTGACGGCCTTATCGCACGGCAAAAATCTGCGGTCATCCCCGTGAATCTGAGGAACGATTTCATGGAGCCCGTGGTGGGGAGGTATCGTTTCACGCGGTCAATTCTCTTTTCAGGAAAACTTCCATCCGGTGGAATTCCAGGAATTCCTTTTGCGGTTTAGCGAATCCGCCCACGTTCACGACGCGATCTGTAATGATTCCCATTTTCTTCAATGAGTCCGCGTGCGCTACAGGACTGATAAGCAATTCGCCGTTGTTCTCGAAGGAGATAAATCCACGATCAAACAGGTGATCGATCATCGGCGTTAGCAACAGTCCATTGCCTTCGAAAAGCCGCTCGTGATTGTCGGATTCCCGCCACGGTTTAATGTGACTTGCGATCAGGTGCTCTGGGCGGTCCACGCCCGTGACGCGGCAGCACCTCTCCACATGCGCAACGTTTTGACGGAACAAACCTTGGCCACGGCGCGCTTTGAGGAGCGCCTGCTTTTCGGTGTCGCGCAGCTCGCGAGCTGCAGAAATCCGCGAACATTCACGTTCTTCCCATTCGACGATCCCGCTGAGTTCCGGCAGCGAGTTTTCCACGGTTTCGGAAACGTGAATACCTTGAATGACTCGCAGAACCTCAGGCGACGCGATTTGTGCGATGACCAGGGCCATTGACTGAGGGATTTGCGCGAGGTAAACGCCTTGGTTGCCGTAGCCGTTTTGCCGAATCGGCGAATACCGCTCCGGCAAGGTCGGTGCAATCGCCTGCATATGTTGAGTGGGAACAATCGGATCGGTGAAGCGGTGGAAATGAATGTCCACGCGCCAGCCCACCTCATTCCATGCCTGGCCAATGTGCCCAAACTCGTCCGGGCGCGGCGACGTGTAGCAATGCGTCCGCGCCACGCCAAAGCCCCGAACCGCGCCGTCGGCGAAGGAGTAAACGATATCTCCGGGAGCGACTTCGCGCATCGTTTCGTAGAAGGGGTTGACCTGGTCATTTCGTTTGCGTTTGGGTGACCAGATGTATTTACCAAAGAACTCCTGCCGGAAGGTCTGCTTGTGATTGACCCACCAGAAGTTCATTGGTCCAGGCGTTGACTTCTTTTTCGAATGCGGAATGCGGCTTGACCCACCGCGGCAGCGGCCTCGATGGCCCCTACGGCTTCTCGGCGACAACCTTCCCGTTCTTCCAGATGTAGATGGGGGTGCCGTGGGCGCGCGCGGTTTTGCGGGCCACGCGGGCGGACCGGCGCAGCGCCCGGCCGGCAGGTGTGAGAGGTTGTTTTGGACGCTTGATTTGTTTCCTTTGATTCATGGGCCGATCTCCAATTGTCGAGGAATCCGCTGTGAATTGTCATACACTTCCCAGCGGTCGGCAAGGGGACGGTAAGATCGTTGAAAGTTGGTCCAGCCGCGCTCGAAGCGCCTCAGCACGTCGGCACGCGGGACGTTGTGCCCGCCTTGCCGGACTCGGGCCGCTATGCGCCGCAGCGCGAGGCGTGGCGAGGACAGGCTGAGGAAAACTACCCGATAGCCGGCGGCTTTCCAGAGTTTCAGACGGCGGATGTAGACGAGTCCGCTCAGTGTGTCTCGAATGCGAAGTCCACGCGAGCGCGGGGGAGACCTCCAGTCTATAAATAGTCGCGGCGCGCTGCCGCCCCCGCTTCAAGCGAACGCTTGTCCCTGACCTTAGATTCGGCTTTGAATTAACCACGGATGACGCGGATACCACGGATAGGGAAGGGGGTAAGGCTCGAAACAATCCGCACAATTGTCATCCTGCGGGTGAACCGGTCTTCGGCGCCAAATGGTTCAATATCCGCGTCATCCGTGTAATCAGTGGTCTTTATTCACGTTTCCCGGATGATTGCTTTCAAGAGCCGGAGGCAAAGACTGCAGCCAGGCCATGATGAGTTGGACGCCGAGAGTGTCGCAATGGAGAGTGCCGACGGGAGGCATTTGCCCTGCGTTGCGGCTGATCACGCGGATGGGCAGGACTGAGCGGGAAGGGTCGCCCGGCGCGATGAGACTGGGATTGGCCAGGCCCAAGGTTCCGTGCTGCGGCGCCGCGCCGATGAGATGTTGGTTGGCCGCATTCGCCCAAGGGGAGAGATTCATCAAGGTATTGCCACCCCCCTCGGGGATGTGGCAGTGGGCACAGTTCGTCGCGAAGTAAGCGGTGACACGTTCTGCGAGCGTCGCGCTGGCGTCGTAGGGATCAACGAGGCGGGGCAATTCGGCGGGCGGCTTCGGGAGCTCGGAGGTTGGAGGGCCATCGGGTGGCTTGGTCTGCACCAGACCCAGGCGCGCGAACGCGGTGATTTGATTCTGTGCGACGCCTCCAACAAGCGCATCTCGGTTCAGTTGCGCATTAGTCAGTCCCAGAGCGTAGTTCGCTCCCCGCGCGTGGCAGAAAACGCAATCCGAACGACTCGGAATCAACCAATCACGTCCGGCGATTTGCAGGCGCTGGCCCTCTTTGGGGACCAGGTGGGCGTCAGTCTGAGACGCGTTCCAAAGGAAACTATAGGCCGTCCAATCGCCTTCCTGCTTGATCAGAATTCGCGTCTCGACACGGCGCGCAGATCGTTCCCCTTCCGCGGGAAGAGTGAGCGTCTGGGCCAAAGCGGTTTTGTTAGGAAAATTCCAGGTTTTCCATGATCCCGTCGGGTCGTTGGCCGGCAGGAATTCTGCGGCGCTCTGGGCGGGCAAGGCCAGCAGCCGAGCGGCAAAGGCGCCGTCGTGCCAGGCGGGTGCGTTGATTTCGAAGGGGTAGATGCCGTCTGCCGGGCGCAACGCGGCGGTCGATGCGAAGAGGCCGGTGTCGCTCAAGAGCGTGGGAAATGACTGCTGGCCGGGAACCGGCTCGGGGGCAGGTTCGAGCCGATAAATCCCGTCGCCAAGGTGGTCGGCCAGCAGAATATCGCCAGCGCGATTAGTGCCAAATCCAGCGATGGCTAAAGCGGTGTCCGCGAGTTCGCGGTTCCATTGCATGCGCTTGCCGTCGTGAAATGCGGCCCACACCCGGCCGGTGCCGTAGTCGCCGTAAAGATAAGCGCCGGTGAGTTCCGGGAAGCGCCGGCCACGATAAACAAATCCGCCGGTAAGAGATCGAAACTCGGCGTGGTCGTGCTCGATGGTAGGCGGCGTGAATGGAGCCGGTCCGCGCAGGCGTCCCGGCAGAAAAACCCGGCTGCCCTCGTATCCGCTCCAACCGTAATTCGCACCGCGCTCGAGCAGATGCGCGAATTCGCGCAGGTCTTGCCCATTTTCACCGACCCAGATTTGTCCGCTCTCGCGATCGCAGGTGATGCGCCACGGATTGCGAAGTCCATAAGCCCAAGTCTCCGGCCGGGCCGAGGGAGTGCCGACCAAAGGGTTGTCCGGTGGGATGCGATAAGGTTGCCCGGCTGGCGCGCCGTCCACATCGATCCGCAGCACCTTTGCGCGCAAGGAAGAAACATCCTGCCCGACGTTATCGAGATCAGATTGCGTGGTGCCGTCGCCCGTGGTGACGTAGAGCATACCATCGTTTCCGAACGTGGCCGCGGCCCCGTTGTGACCGTTCGAGAGCCACTCGATGATCGTAAATTCCGATCCCTCGACTATGTTAAAGGGTTTCTGCCGCGCCATTGTGTAGCGCACAATGCGGGAGTGGTGTTTGTCTCCCGGACCGGTCCCATTGCGACCGAGATAAAAGAAACCGTTCTCCGCGTAGCGCGGGTGAAAACAGATGCTGTAGGCAAGTTCTGGCAACTCGAGCAGCGTTTCTGCCTCCGCGGCGCCGGCCTGATCAGTAAAGCGTTTGAGTGTGGCCCGGTCTTTAGCATAGGAATAATTTTGCAACAACAGTAGACGATCGGTGCCGGGTTCCCTTTCGATCGCCACGGGGCGTTGCACACCGAGCATCGGATAGGCACGCACGGCCACCATCGCCGGTGGCGGTTCCGGCGACCCCAGCAGGCGCGTATTGCACCAAGGAACGCGAGAGGATGCCGCTGGTTCCGCGGATTCGCATACAATTGTCCCAGCAAGCAAAAGGATGACGCGCGTCATAAGGCGACCGAGAAATGCGAGTCTCGACGCCCGATGAGATTTTTCCAGTTTTGAACCGTCGGCGACACTGCTGTCGAAATCGAGTTGACGGCCAGCCTCGACGTTGTCTAATGCAGTCCAAATCCTCGGTAATAAGGAGCCATCCATGCAAACCCTTCCATTGGTCCTCGTCCTGATGCTTTCTGCCAGCTCTGCCTTCGGCGTTATTTTTAGCGGAGCAGGCGGTCGAGGCGTCCCAGTCAATAGTTCATCGCTCATCAGTACGCTCGATTATTCGGATACGTTTACCGGCACCACCGACGGCAGCAGCAATCCTTCGCGGCCCTATGTTCCCGCTATTCAGCCCGCCGCTGCCTACGTGGTCGAGAATTCTTATGGAAATCCCTCCGCAAATTTTCAGACCCAAGGCGTTGGACCCGGCCAGGCAGCCTTTAGCTTCGCGGCCGACGGACCCGGAACGCCGGGCTTGGTCGACGGCGCGCCGGGTTATCCCGGCACCAGCGGCGCGGGCAGCGCCACTGGCTTCACTCAAACCGGCGGCAGTGTCGATTACGGTGTGCCGTATGCACTGCGAACGCGCTACCTGGTTCAAGTAGACGCCGTCGCTTCGAGCGATCGCATCGATATCACGTCCGCACCGCTGCCGGGTTCCATCTTCCAAGCCAACAGCCTCTCGATTTTCTTTCGGGGCGACGGCTCAGGAAATGCCAGTTTATATAACGGCGCTACGGACACGCCGATTCGGGATTTCGTCCCCAATTTCAACACCGGCCTGCCCAATGATGGTCAGTGGCACAACTACGCGGTGCTTTTCGACCAGACAGCCAGCACGGTGGAACTCTTCGTTGACGAAGCATCGAAGGGAGTCATCGACCTGACAACGTTTGCCGGCGGCTTATATCAGGGTTTTTCCAATGGCGCGGTCGGTGCTGGCGGTGGAACAGGCGCGGGGCAGAATCGCATCTGGACCGACAACTTCCAAGTGGGGGCGCCGATTCCTGAACCCGGGGCGATTGCCTTGTTGGGCTTCGGCTTGTTGCTTTCCCAACGCCGGCGTCGGGGCTAGATCTCGACGCGGTCATCGGTCGACTCGGGTTTCTGTCGTGGAGCCCTCGCTGGCTTTCCAGACAAACGTGCGTCTGCTACGCTCACTTTGCTTTTGAAACCCGCTGGTAAGCGGTTTGACCGCGGCCTTCGTATTCTACGAGAAAGGCCTCGTCCTCGAGCCGGACGATTCTTCCCTCCGCCACGTATCGCCATAGTTGAGGCGGAAAACATCGCCTTTCAATTCCCAGTTCAGCGGGACGACTTTGCCGGGATTCGGTCCACCCGCCGAGCGGGTCTCGCCGGTTCCATCTGCCTTCAAGGAATAAGGTGTGGGATCCTTCCAATTAAAGGTTTCCCAGTCCCCGAGAATATCGTCAGGGCGCACGTCGAATCGCACGCCTGGGTAAGCAGCGAATCCTTCGACGCGGCGCTGAGCGTCACCTGGACTGCTTTCACCGCTTTGCCGAATCAGCCATTTGCCATTCTGGTTGACCAATAAGAACTGAAGAACCCGCGCGCGACCGGCATTGTCGCTGTAGCGGGAAGAGATCACCATGGCGGCGGTTGCCGTGCCGAGAACGTGCCTGGCCCTAATCGATTTAAACTGCCAGGTTTCCGCAAGGCTCGCTGAAGGCGCGACGCCGGATTCCCGGGTGGTCAACTTCCACATCTCGGCGGTGCGGCCTGCGCCGACATGGGCCAGCCATTCATCCACGACGCCTCTCGTAGCGGACAATCCTGGTGCAGACGCGTTCGCTGCGACATTCGATTCCGCCTCTTCCCTGCCCGTCACAGCGTCGTTTGCAGCCGGTTCTCGCCGAAAAACCGTCTGCCCCCTGCCATTTTTCTCAAACTGTCCCCCTTCGGGGTCGGCGACTTGGCGTCTGGTAAGCACATCTCCATCCAGTCTGTAAATGAAGAGAACCTCACGCTCAATAAATCCGGTGGGCGCGGCCGAATGCAACTGGCCGTCTTCGAGACTGAAAAATCGTTTGCTTCCCGGGGCTGAGGGCAGAACCACCGTCTTAATCGGTTCAAATTGGCGCCTTGGTGGCCTCGATTGAGTCTCTGCCTTCCCGGTTTCCCTCTTTAAGATTTGACCGAAGTTATCCGGCGGCGCGGGAAGAGCGGGGTTCGCTGGATTGGGATTTGCTTCGGCCGATTTAGTCGCGTGCGGATTCTCATCGACAGCGCACAACATCGTCAGCGGCAGCGCCACAGCAAAAGTCGCACTCAGTGCCAGAGCAAACAACCATCCCGAAAGCGCGGCTCGATTACAGGCAACTTCAACAATCGAACGAAGCCGGCTCTCGATCCGAGCGGGATTGGCCATCGAGAGAGCGGCCGAGCCCGCGGTGGGGGCGACCCGCAGCACCGTCGCGATTTCCAGGACATCGTTGGCGTAATCGCTGGCGTTCACGCCGGCGCGCAGGACGAAATCATCGCACGCGTGTTCCTGTTCGATACGAAGCCGATGGACTGCCCACCAGGCGAGCGGGTTGAACCAGTGAACTGCGCGCGCGAAATGAGCCATCATGAGAGTCAACGGATCCCAACGACGGACGTGCGCCAGTTCGTGCAGCAACACCGCGCGGAGCCTCGCTGCCGGCCATTCCTGTGCGCTTGATGGCAGCAGCAATTTTGCCCGCCAAATTCCCCAAACCATCGGCATGGCATCAGGCAAACCCACGTAGATCGAAACGCAACGCCGCAGGCCCAATTCGTGAGCGACTTCCCGCAGCGTTTCGGCCAGCTTTCCGTCCCTGATTATGCGAGAGCGGCGCGCGAGCCGCCGAAGCGAAGCCGCGCTTCGAGCCGCCGGCAAAAGCATCAGCACCATACCCACAACCCAGCCCAGCAGCAAAACCGCCACATTCGAAAAACCAGAGTGATTCGTCGTGGGCGATGTCAATTGCGTAAAATATTAGCGGGCAGGCGCGCCTCGATTGGGATTCGTTCGCTAAATGAGAATAAAGCTTGCACTCGAGCCTTCTTCTTTTCAATACTGCCGGAGCGTGCCGGCGGGAATGTGTCCACCGGGATCGCCGCCGCCTATGAAATCATCCTTATCTTTGCGCTTTTCGCGCTCGACTGCCGTTTCCGTGCTATTTTCTGCGTTCGCCCTGGCCGGGACTGCCCAAGGGGTGCTGTTCAGCAATTTCAATGAATCCGGCACGACCGTAAATGGCTATCAGGACGACTTCGATGGCGCGTCGCTCAATCCCGACTGGTTGGAATTTGACGGCAACGGCGACGACGGAACGCTTTTTGCCCTCACCGGCAACGGGTCCTTGACCATGTTTCCCGCCAACGGCGATCCTAATAAGCTACTTTACAATCCAGCGACGCCCTATAACAGCACGGTGCAGGAAGTCGTGGCTCTCATTCGCGTCGAGATTGATTCGCCTGGAGATACGGATGGCTTCCGCGGAGGCGTGACCACGACTTCCGATACGTTCACGGGGCAGGGATTCAATCTCCACTTCCGCGAGCCGGGCCAGCCGGGCGGATCGCCCTTCAACAATCATTTCAACCTTCTCAACGACCAGGTCGCTTGGGGACCTTTCAGCGCGGGCGATGATTGGACTGTGGGAAATTACAAATGGCTCCGCATCCGCCGCGAGCTCAACGGAGACGGGTTCAACGATGTTTTTGGAAAAGTGTGGGACGCCGGCACGTCGCCCGAACCTGCGGCATGGTCGATCACGTGGGATCATGACAACTTCCGCGCCGGTCTAGCTGGGTTGGCGACCAACAGCATAAGCGGCCAGGGCCAGTTCGAGGTCGATTACATCCTGATCAAGGCTGACGATTTACCGTCAATCGACGTCGTGCCCGAGCCATCGAGCGCGCTGTTGCTGGGTCTTGCCGTCACGATACTCGGCGGGCGCGGGAGACGGAGAAGCTGAGCGCCGCAGACGGTCAGCCTGCGGGCTTGTGTGCCCGGCATGGGCCTCAACTAGTCAGATGAAAGGAGCTGATCGGAACTGATGGAAGTAACCGTAGCCAAACGACCAGGCAGCGGCCGCGAGGCCGTGGCTGAAAGCAGTCGCAGGCAAACTCT
>JBPCQC010000130.1:0-21326 GCA_050998515.1 Verrucomicrobiales bacterium | reverse complement strand
GGGCCACCACCCCCCCTCTTTTTTCTTGGGGGGGGGGTTGGGGTTTTTTCTCCCGGTGTTTTTGACGAGGCGAGAGAGGTGGGGAAAAAGCCCCTCCGCGCTGCTGACGATTCATCGCTTTCCCACCCTGGTAGAGGCCTTGAATGTACGCGGCGGTGAATTCCACCTGCTGGGAACCCGAACGCCGAAAAGTGTAGGTGCGGCCTGCTTTCCGCGATCGGCGCCCGGCGCCAGATGCTCGAAGAAATCATCGAAGCGCAAACTGCATTGCAACCTTCGTTGCTGAAGGTCGATCTTTGGATTGAGCCGGATGATAGCCTGGGGATAGGGCCGCTGTTGCTTCAAATAGGCGGCTTGTTTTCGCGCTTCATCGAGACTCAGCGAGCTGTCTTTTATGACCGCAAGCAGACGCTGCAGGTCCGCGCGAGTAATGGGATTCCAAAGTTGCCGATACACGTGCGGGGCGACCTTCACTGCCTGGGCATTGACGATGCGTTTGCGCTCCGGAGTCACCTGCTCCCAGAAGCCCACGATGAGCAGAAATGTTTCGCTGCGCCCGCGGTCTCGAATTGGCGCAAGGCGTCACCGAGATCGATGCTGGTGCCGTATTTGACTGCCTTGGGATTGGCAGGAATTCCGCCGTGTGTGGTGTTCGCCTGGGCGGGAATATCCCACTGTTGAGTGTATCGCCTTGGCTGGTAGCCGCCAAAAAATGTGTTCCGCACCCATTTTTCAAAGGCGTAGCCGTGAAGCTGGACTTCAAACCGCTCATCCTCGGGGCGTCCGTCGCCCCGTCCGCACAAGAGGAGACCCAGCAGAAAAACGAATGCGGATCGCATGACAAAGCTTACGCTTGATCATCGAGCTGCATCCTCGTCATGCCTTGAGCAGTCGAGGTTGCAAACCTTCGCTGCGGCCCCGGCCTGGCTCAACGGCTGAGATCAGACTGCGCCAGAAGCCGGAAGCCTTGGGCGCCGAGCACGCTGGCCGCGCAATCCAGGTCCTCGACATGAAGAGCGAGGGTAGGTTTGCCTTTCGGCCGAACCAGGAGCGGATAAAGAAAATTGATGTTGGTTTCGCCCGTCAGCAGCCCATGGAGGGATTTGTGAAGGTCATCCACGCCTTCGGGAAGTTCAATGACCAGTATGTCACACACTCCAAACGGGATTCCCCGTTCCATGAAAAGTGTTTCTGCCGCTTCCGGATCGCTGACTACCAGACGCACCACGCTGACATCTACATGATCCTGCACGGTCAAACCCAGCACGTGGATGCGTCGATCCTGCAACAGCCGAACCACCCCGAGCAACGCTCCAGTCTCGTTCAGTAAAAACACAGAGAACTGGCGCACCGGAGCGCCCCCAGTCGCTGATTCGATATCCATGCCAGACACCCATACTCACGATGGACCGGCGGAGCAACCTCTCAGCGATAAAGATAAACCGCGGCCACCTCACTCGATGCCGAGCCGGAGGGAGCATCGGCAAAGAGATGGTGCCGCCCGCTGGCAGGGGCCTCGCACAGGACTGCGGCCAGACCCGCATCGCTAACGACGGATTTTTCCGCCACCAACTTGCCGAAACTATCCAACAGGGAAAAAACGTGCTGTGAATTAATGGGCCGGATCGCCAGTACAAAAAGATAAGTGTTGCCGGCCATCAGATGGACCGGGATGGCGTGGCGCGAGGCGCCGAGCGTTCCCGTCCAGATGCCATCGCGCATTCGCCAGCCGTCCGCACAAAGCCGGCGAGCTGCCTCGACGGCGCGGCGTCGCGAGAGCAAACGCAGCTCCGGACCCTCCAGCGCCTGTGCCTGGCGTCCTGGCAAACCGCAGGCGGCTGCGGCCGCGGCCGCCAGGCGGAGCATTTCGCGGCGATTCATGACGCGTGCAGCCGGTTCATCAAGTCGCCGAGTGCCTCGGAAACCGCGTTATTTTGTTCCTTGGCGCCGGTTTCCTGGATTTGCAAGCCGGCAAGGAATTCGACCGTCCGCGAACACAGGATCAGGATTCGCTCCTGTCGCGCCGCTTCACTCAACGATTCCAATTGCGAGCGAATCCATTCCAAAAAGTGACTCTCCAAGCCCAGGGGTTGCCCACCCTTGCTCACGTCCTGCCGTCGGATGTCGGCGTCAAGTTGCAGACCACGCAACCAACCTCCGAGCGGAATGATCCGCGTCAGGTCGGTGTCTCGGAGACGCGACAGCGCGCCACCGAGCTCGGTGGCCGCAGCATCCGCCTCTCGGCGCAGCGTTTCCCATTCGCCGGCTTCTGCGAGGAGCTGCAAGCGGCTGAAGCGCGGCCGCGTCTGCTGGCCAACCCCCAGCATTCTTTCAAGCCCTTCGATGTCCTGCAAAAGATTGCGCACCTGTTGTGGATCCCGCGCCTGTGAGGCCAGCACAATATCAGTGAGCAGCGCTCCCAAAGCCAGAGCCCCCTGATAACGATTGGCCGGTGCCAGTCGAGCGGTCTCGCGATAGAACTGACGCCATCGTGGCTGCATCAACTTCCCGACAGCGTGGAGCAGTTCGGCGGCAGACGGCGCTGAGAATGGCGCGGAAGCTTCAAGAGATCGAAGTTCCTCCGCGCTGAGCACAGGAAGATCGGAAAGGGCAGGGGACCCTTCACCGCCAGCTTCCACCGGCTCGGTCTGGATTCCGGTGGCAGTGGCCACGTTGCTTAAAACGTCCATTTTTCAGGAACCGATCCAACAATGCTGATAGTTTGTTCCGCGGAGTCGGGATCAAACTTCAGATAGAGGTCAAGCCAGACGCCCTTGCCTTGAGTCGCCGTGACTTTCTGGTCCAGCTCGCTGGCGACTCTCGAATCGGCCGGTACAGCCGCCTGCAGTGGTGCGGCGTCGCCATGTTGAACGCGGAAAGGTCGGCTGCCCGGCGACGGAATGCCTGAAACCTGCCCGCCTTCGGCCGGCAGCAGCCGAACCCGAAAAAGTTGCGCCTCCGCCGGCTTCTCATGCAAAAAGTCCTCCCATGGCAGCGCCATCGGTGTGATCGCGCTTCGCCAGTCGAGAAAAAAACCATCCGGCTTTTCAACGACTCCGGCGACACGTGTGTCGCCGTTGGGATACTGCACCGGCACCAGAAGCGTGATCGTTAGGCCCGTCTGCAATGCCTTGGTGGCGCCCAATTGTGGTTGGCCGGGCTCTTTCACGCCGAGCAGCGCATAGTGGCGGCCGAGAACCGCGGCCTCTCGCTCCCCATCCAAAATCAAACGCCGTTTTTGTTCGACCTCGGAAGCTTCGAAAAATGCCTTCGCAATGTTCTGCGCCTGCGCGACCTTCTCAGCCAACTCTGCCCCTCCGAGTTGTTCGCGTGAGTGCCACGGCGCCGAGTCGTCGGCCCGGGCCGGTTTCGAGCGAGACCGAAAAAAGAACATGGCCGTCACAATGGCCAGCACGGAGCCTCCCAGCAGCACAATGGAGGAGACCAGACCGAGCCTGAAGACCCGCCGTTCCATCCGGTCGGTGTCGGTGCCTTCTGATACCGCTGCCAGAAGGTCCTGCGCTTTATTGCGCTGAAACATCGGCAGAGTGCTCTCGCGGTGCTTGCCGTAGACAGTCGCATTTCCAGGCCCGTCGGAGCCTGCGGGAATTTCCGAGCTCTCCTCAGCCTCCAAAGCAGCCAGTTCTTCCGCTTGTGAAGCCACAGGCGCCACACGTTTGCGGGCAAGATCAGGCGCCGGACGGCCGCCAGGTCGCATCGGTCCCCGCCGGGCCACCCCTTCCGCGGATGCCTCCTGCGAATCGAGGTCTGGTGCCTCGTCTTCGGATCTCGCCGGACGTCTTATCTTGGGACGCATGAAAATCGAAAACTAAATCACTGCTTCAGATAGCTCAACTCCAGTCGGGCACTGTAACCCCAGTTTTTTTTAAATGCTTTAGAAAAGTCCGGACTTTGAGGTCCCCTTTGGGGGCCTGGATCAGGCCACCGCGTCCGGCGGTTTCTATTTTGGCGGTTGTGGCGACTGGCCGGGATCGTAATAGATATGAATCTCAGCTTCGCGAGTTCCCAACAACTCCTGGGCCCGTTTCAGCGCGTTTCGAGTCGAAAGATTTGGATTTTGCACTGAGCCGATGAAAAGGTTGTCGCGTCCGAGCGCTTCGATGAGGCCGGAGTTTTTCAGAACTCGATAAACGTCCTTCATGGCCCCTGAGAGGAGGAGGTGGCGATTTTTCGATCGCATGAACGTGATGAGTTCCTCGAGAGCCATGACGCTGGTGGCATCGAGGTGCCGCGCATTTTTAAGCCTGAGAATGATGACCCGCAGATGGGTATCTGCAGCGAGTCTTTGCACCTGGGTGCGGAAAAGTTCGGCGGCGCCAAAAAAGAGGGCACCCTCGACGTGCACGATGGATATGGCCGGGTGTTTGCGTTGCCCGGGCTCCGACGCCGCAAGATCACCACGTGGATTGAACTCGTATTCCACCAGCTCCGGCCGGGACGCCTTGCGCAGGTAAAACACAATCGAAGTGGCCACCCCAACGAAGATCGCCACATGGAGGGGGAGAAGAAGAGTGGCGGCGAGCGTCATCCAAAGAGTTGCGGCATCGGATCGCGTGGCGGTAAGGCAAATGCGCAGGTGCCGCCGGTTGACCAGTGAAGCCGCCACGCAGATGACCAGCATGGCGAGACTCGCCCTCGGCACATGCGCCAGCCAGGGACCCAGGCTGACCGCGGCAACTGTACAAACCAGGCCGCTGACGAGGCTGGCCACCTGGGTGACGGCGCCACTGGCCTGATTCAACGCGCTGCGCGTCAGCGAACCACTCGCCGGCATCCCGCTGAGAAACGAACAGGCCAGATTCGCAGCGCCCACGCTCAGCATTTCCTGATTGACGTCGACGCGATCCCCAGTCCGGCTGGCGAGCGATTTTGCCATCACCGAGCTTTCGAGGGCGGCCAGAAAAGCGATGGCCATCGCCACTCCAAAAAGCGGGCTGAGGCGGTCCCAAACCGTGAGATCCCGCAGATCAGGGACCACTGGCAACAGGTCGTGCATCGAAAAACCTTCCAGCGTTTGCAGCGTGATGCCCAAGTGAAGAAGGCCTTCACTGGCCAGAGAGGTTGCCAGGAGCACCAGCGCGAACGCCGGCAACCGCGGCGCCTTTCGTTTCAACACAATGTACAGTCCCAGCGTCAAGGCGGCAATGCCAAGGGACGGCCCGTGCGCGTTCGAAATGTGATGGGCAATATCCCGCATGACCGTGACAAATGTCTGCGGCCCGCGCGGAGCGCTCGAAGTCGGCAGTCCCGCCACCGCTTTAAATTGATTGGCTACGATGAGAAGCGACGACCCGCCGAGATAGGCAACCACTACTGTCCGACTCACATATTGGATGAGATCCGCCAGGCGAAAATAAGCTCCAATAACCAACAGCGAGCCGGCCACAAAAATCAAAACCGGCATCATTTCGAGTTTTTGTGCGGCGCTGAGTCCGGCCAGTGAACTGAACACCATGAAAGCGGTCGCATTGGTTGGCCCCAGGACGGTGTGACGGGAGCTGGCCAAGAGCGGCCCTACCATCGCGGCGAGCGCCGCGCAGGTAATGCCATACGAAGATGGCAGCCCGGCCATGACGGCAAAGGCGAGCCCCTGCGCAATGGCCAGAAGCGCCACATTCCCGCCCGCCAGCAAATCGTGGCGGAACTTGGATTTCGAGTAGTGGGCCAGGTGCCGGCGCACCGGCAGCAATTCGAGCGTGTTTTCCAGAAGAAACCGCCGCACTCCGTGCGTTGAACTCGATATGGCACGCCGCAACTTCATGACGGCCCAAGACCAGCCCTTCCGCGAAGCCGCTCGCTTTGGCAGGGACTTGAATTAAAAACTCCTCGCTCGAGACCTGCATTCACGCACCGGCCAACTTCTTCAGGGCACGGCGAATTGCAATGAGCCGATTCGAGTTCACGGCCCATGTTTTGATCACATCTCCCAGCCCTTTCTGAACTCTGGGCGAATGAACTGCTCAGCCTCAGCACAACCGCGCGCCTTCATGGTTTTGGCATCCCACTCGATCCGTTTTCCGGTGCGCAAGGCAAGCAAGCCAACGAGCAATCCCTCTGTGAGCGTCGAAGCATACCCAAAATTCGATTCCGTTTGCGGGCCGCCTTTGCAGGCGTTGATCCATTCGAGGTGATGCTCGCCGGAACGCGGCAGCGTCGGAGTGGGCGCCTGATAACCGATAAATTCCTTTTTCGGCAACAATAGGAACATGTCGTTTTCGTTTTCGCCACCGTGCCAGGTCCGCGTGTAAAGGGTGCCTTTGGTTCCGATGATCAGCGAACCGTTGTCCGAAATCTTCTCGCCTTGGAACAAGGCCGCGGGGGGCAGTTTCTTTCCGTCATAGAACGTCAGCTTCACCGGCGGACGTGTGTCGCGCGCGGGATAGGTCATCTCGATGATGCTCCAGAGTGGCGGACAATCGTCAGTCTTTTTCGCCGCATCCTTGACTTCGGCCAGGTTGGGCAAGCCCAGTTCGAGAGCCCAGAATGCGGTGTCGAGGTTATGCACGCCCATGTCCCCAATCGCCCCGGTTCCGAAATCCCAACGGCCGCGCCATTTGAAGGGCACGTAAATGGAATGGTAAGGACGAAGAGGCGCCGGGCCCAGCCAGAGATCCCAGTCCAGACTTGCAGGGACGGGCGGTCTCTCCGTCGGTCGATCTTCATCCTGCGGCCACCAACCGGCGGGACGATCGGTCCACACGTGCAGTTCAGTCACGTCGCCAAGTGCTCCCGAACGCACGATTTCGACGGCCCGGCGTGTGCCCTCAATGGCGTGTCCCTGCTGGCCCATCTGGGTGACCACGCCGGTCTGGCGGGCCGCTTTCGCCATCTGGCGGACTTCGTAAATCGATCGCGCCAGCGGCTTTTCGCAGTAAACATGTTTGCCCTGCTGCATCGCAGTGATGGCGGCGATGGCGTGCACATGATCCGGAGTGCTGACCACCACCGCATCAAGCTGCTTTTCCTGGTCGAGCATTTTCCGAAAATCCTTATACCACTTTGCGGCGGGATATTTCTTCAGCGCCTCGGTGCAGCGCTCCTCATCCACGTCGCAGAGCGCGGCGATGTTTTCGCTTTGCACTCCCTCGACATTGTTCCAACCGCGGCCCCCGGCACCGATGATGCCGATGTTCAGTTTTTCGCTGGCAGCGACCCTGCGCGGCGCCGCCCGCGCCGTCACCGGTCCGGCCAGCGAAAATCCGGCAGTGAGAAGCGTGGAATCCCGAAGAAATTTCCGGCGAGTTTGCGAGCGGTTTGATTTCATAGCGCTTGAATCGGCTAAACTTGCGTAAAACCAACGAATAAATGGTCGGTGATTGTGCGGGTCCGCCACTTCTTTGTTGCCGGCCACAATGTCTTACGTCATTGTAAGACAATGAGAACCACCTCGATTCGGGAACTGCAACACGGCATGGCAAAAGTGCTGGCGTGGGTCGAGGAGGGCGAGCAGGTGCAAATCCGGCGCCGTCACAAGGTAATCGCGCGAATAATTCCCGACAGAGAGGAACACCGTCAGGCGCCCGATTTCGCGCGCCGCTTCGGCGCGGTGCCAAAGCGCGCAGCCGGGAAAAAAATCCCCGCGGCAGTCATGCAGGACATACTCGACTACGCCAGGAGCGGCCATTTTGACGATTTACGCGGATAGCAGTTTCCTTGTCGCGCTCTACCTCGAGGCGGATGTAAATTGGTCACGCGCCAATGCCCAGATGGCGCGCACCGCGTCACCCATCGCATTTACTCCCTTGCAGCGCCTCGAGTTGCGTAACGCGATCCGGCTCTGCGCGTGGCGTGGACACATCGATGAACCGGCCGCGCAAGCGGCGATCCAGCAGGCCGACGAGGATCTGCGCGATGGTTTCCTCTTTCACACCGCCGCGAGCTTCGTCGACGTTTGCCGCAAGGCCGATGAACTTTCCGCCCACCATCCCGGCTGCCGGACTCTCGACTTGATCCACACCGCTACAGCCCTGGTCACCAAAGCCGAGGTCTTCCTCTCCTTCGACGACCGTCAAAAAAAACTTGCCCGAGCGGCAGGCCTGAAGGTGTTGCCGAAGGACCGAAGCACCAGGAAAAGTCGGTGAGCATTTTGCAAGCGAGACACAGAATTTCCAGCCTGTGACGGTTGAACCGGATGGGACAGTTGCCGTCGTCAGTCTGCCAGCAATGGATTGAAGCCCATGATGCGAAAATGCCGGTCGTTCGTTAAGACATCGTGCATTCCAAACTCCTTCATCACAACAAATGAAGTGCAGTCGGTAAAGGGGAATTCGTGCTCCCGATGGACTCGAATGAGCTCGCGAGCGCGGTCAAAGCGTGCCGCATCCACATGAACAATGCGCAGCCCGTCCGAAGCATCGAGATAGTCCAGAAATCGCATGGCCACGTGATGTTTGCGACGAGCGGTCAGAAGGTTGACGGTTTCTCCCACAATCCAATCCGTGGTCACTGGCACGGCAGTCATCGATTGCAGCAGCGATTTGGCCCGATCGTGCTGCCGGTCGTTGCGGGACATCACGCAATAAAAGGCATGCGTATCAACAAACACTTCACGGTTCGCCATAAAGCAACTGGTCGATCTCCTCGTTCGTCATCGATCCCATCGGCTCGGCGATCTCATGCAATCGGCGAATCGGGTCATCAGCCGGGATCACGCGATTGGCAGGAGGGGATTCCGGAACCAGAGTGGCCACCTTCTTTCCGCGATACGTCAGCGCCAGCCGTTCCCCCTTCTCCAACCGCCGCACAATATCCCGTCCCCGCGAACGAAGCTCGAGCATGGAAACCGTTTTCATGAAGACAAATGACACTCGAAGTGTCACTTGTCAAATTGGGTGCGAGCAGCCACCCTCCCGGCTCGTCTTTCACTGAAGCCACTCGGTGACCGCAGGAGTCCCTCTCCTACGGGGTCCCTGGTCATTCAGCCAATTTGAACTCTTCAAAATGCTGCCGCAGAAACTCCCAAGCTGGCAGAAATCTTTTCGGCGGGTTGATTTTGGCGCCATGAAACGCGTGAGAAGCGCTTGTTCTTCAGAATTGGAGTCCGAATGGTGTCTTGCAGTAGAGATTAAAGGCGAGAAGAAGCTCATTGTAGCTCCAGAGTGCCTCGGGCTTCCCGATGCCTTCGTAGGGCGAGCGCTGGATATCGCGCATCAATTCATGAATCCGCTTGAGGATTTTGCGGTCCGATTCGGCCCAATACTGATAGTCCTCCCAGGCCTTGGGCGTGAATGTCAGGTTCACGAATCGAGCTCGATCTTCCGGGTGACAACGCGGCCGGCTTCCGCTTCAGCGATGGACTCCTGAAGCCGGCGTGCGTTCGCAGGGCTGCGCAGAAGATAGGCCGTTTCCTGCAACGATTCGTAGTCGTCCAAAGACATCATGACGACCGCTTGATCGCGATTGCGGGTGATGATCACCGGATCGCGATCCTGGCAAGCCTGGTCCATAGTGGCCGCAAGATTTTCCCGGGTCGCTGTGTAAGTGATCGCTCTCATATGGACAGCATAATGACCAACAAACGGCCCTCAGTCACGCACGACTAGGGGATGACGACAGGAACACTCGTAAAATGTCCGGGATTGCGAGTGATGATGCCTTGGAAGCGGTGAACAAAACCTTCAATGAGGACATCTGCAGTCGGCCGTTTGCCGGTGTGACCAGCGCGCTTCCTCTTGATGTGCTCCGCCCACAAGCGATGGGCGGCCTGGGTATCACGCAATGTCCAGGGTTCGCGCCATTCCACGCCCACGACCGCAAAAAACTGATCCTGCTTAACGGAGTCGCCCTTGAAAGCCGGAGCCATCTCGACGTAGGTCACGGGACAAACGAGCAAGCCTTCGGCGAGGTGCTGGCTGAGACATTCGGCGGATGATTGAGCAAACGCCGGGTCGGCAGAAAAAATGTCGAGAAGAACCGACGTATCGACCACCCAGGCCATCACTCCTCGTCTCCCTCGCGCAGAACCTTCATCCATTGGTCTGTCCCCATGACGGGCAGCCCATGTCGTTGCGCAAATCCAATGGCGCCGATGGGATCCGGCTTGATGGTTTGCCGCGGCTGGACGATGAGCCGGCACTCGGTTTGGGAAACCTTTTCCCAAAGCAGGGATCGTCCCGGCTCGAGGCCCATTTCCCGGCGCAAGCGAGCTGGGATGGAGGTCTGGCCGCGTTCGGTCACTGTCGTTTTCACATGATGAATTTATCATGGAATTGCTTGGCGGCAAGTATCTGCTTCGGGTGCCCGCCAAAGGAGATTTTTGGTTTCGTCAGCAACAAGCTCCCGTTAAGTCAGCGTGGTGAAGACGACGTTTTCCACTGCCGACCTCGATAGCTCTGTCATTGCGGTGCCCCCGCTGTGCCGCGATTCGTCACTGCGCATCGACCGCGCGGAAAACGCGAAGCTGATCCGGCACATCGAAAGCGGCGGAGCGTCGACACTGCTCTATGGCGGCAACGCGAACTTCTACAACATCGCGTTGTCCGAGTATGAGGAGGCGCTCGACACCCTTGAACATGCGGCCGCTCCGGACACGTGGGTGATCCCGGCGGTGGGACCGTATTTTGGGACGATGATGGATCAGGCAGCGATCCTTTCGCGGCGAAAATTCCCTGCCGCGATGGTGCTGCCCACGATTGCGGTCAGCTCGCCGGACGGTGTTCGAGCGGCCATCATGAAGTTCGTCGAGCGGGCGGGGATTCCGGCGGTCCTTTACATCAAGGATGACCACTACGTGACCCTGGAAGTCGTGAAGTCGCTGGTGGCGGCTGGAGTGATTTCCTGGATTAAATATGCGGTGATCCGGACCGAGCCTGCCGCGGACACCTGGTTGCGGAGGCTGGTCGAGCATGTTGATCCAGCGCTCATCGTGAGTGGGATCGGGGAGCAGCCGGCCATCGCCCATTGGACCGAGTTTGGGCTGCGCGGTTTCACGTCGGGGTGCGTGTGCGTGGCGCCGCGCCGGTCGCAGGAGATGATCGAGGCATTGCGGGCTGGCGACACGGCACGAGCTGGTTTCATCCGGCAGCGCTTCAGTACGCTGGAATCACTTCGCAATTCCCATGGCCCCATCCCGGTGCTTCATCATGCGATTGCGCTCGCCGGAATCGCCGAAACAGGACCGGACTTGCCGCTTCTGTCGCCACTTTTTGGTGAAATACTGTCCATGGTGCAAGCGGCGGCTGCTGATTTGATCGCCTGGAACACCGAGGGGGTATGAAATTGGGGCGCGGAGGACGCGGTTCGTCCACGTTCGCGGGCGAAGGCTCGCGACGCTCGTCCTGTGCGTCGCCTGTCACCACCGCAAGGAGGGAGAGCCTACCGGCGAGCCGCAATCAATTTCTTCCAACAGGATTCGGTGCGGCTCGCGATACGCTCGCCCTCCCAAAGGCTCCGAACGGTCGCCCCCAGGTCGATTACAGAAGAATCTCCGTCATGGAAAGTCACTCAGCGGAGGCATTCGGTGGATTCTGCAAAAGGTCAGGACGGTTTTGTTGAGTGCGGCGCAGGCTTTGTTCACGCCGCCATTCTTCGATTTTTGCATGATGGCCGCCAAGCAGGACTTCGGGGACTTTGAGACCGCGAAAGTCCGGAGGGCGGGTGTAAGCAGGCGCTTCGAGCAGAGCAGGGGAGGAGAAGCTTTCCTCGGCCAGACTTTGCTCATCACCGAGCACTCCGGGCAGCAATCGGATGACAGCGTCCAGCATGACGACGGCAGCGATGGCACCATTGGTGAGCACATAATCACCGATGGAAATTTCGTCGCTGACCAGGTGTTCGACCACGCGATGATCGATGCCTTCGTAGTGACCGCAGAGCACGATCAGGTGGCTTTCCTTCGCGAAACCGCGGGCGACTTCCTGCGTAAATCGACGCCCCTGCGGCGTCATGAGCAGGACGCGCGAACCCGGCGTCCGGAGCTCTTCGACAGCGGCAAAAATCGGTTCCGGCTTCATCACCATGCCAGGACCACCGCCATACGGTTCGTCATCGACGCTGCGGTGTTTATCCACGGTCCAGTCCCGCAAATCATGCGCCCGCAAATCGACCAGCCGTTGTTCCTGCGCGCGCCCGACGATGCTTTGGCTCAATGGTCCCCGAACCATATCGGGGAAAATCGTCAGAACGTCGATCCTCACTTTGTGAGTGATTCGTTGTCAAGAGAAAGGGCCACGGGCGTCCCGCCCGTGGCATTGAATGAGACAGGATTCATTCCCACGGGCGGGACGCCCATGCCCCTTTGGCGCGGTTCGTTGCTGTGCGCGTGCGCTTGAAGCTGACCCATACGAATGGCAAGTAACCGACAACAAGTAACCAATAACCAATAACAGTTACACCGGAAGATCGTGCGGATCTCCCGCTGTGACGCCCCGCAACTTGGCTTCAATGAATCCGCTGATATCTCCATCCATCACGGCGGTGACATTGTTGTTTACATATCCAGTCCGATGATCCTTGACCATCTGATAGGGTTGAAAGACGTAAGAGCGAATCTGGTTCCCCCAGGCGATATCTCCCTTTTCGCCATATTGCCGTTCGATTTCACTTTTGCGTTTGTCCTCCTCGATTTGATAGAGCTTCGCTTTGAGCATCTTCATGGCGACGTCATAGTTGCGGGCCTGACTGCGTTCGATCTGACACGCGACGACGATGCCGCTGGGCATATGGGTGAATCTGACCGCGGTCTCGACTTTATTGACGTTCTGGCCGCCTTTCCCTCCGGCACGATAGCGGTCCACCCTCAGGTCCGCCTCATTGACCTGGATGTCGATGGTCTCGTCGATCTCCGGGACGACGTCGACACTCGCGAATGAAGTGTGGCGCTTTTTGGCGGCATCGAACGGGGAAATGCGCACCAACCGATGAACTCCGCGTTCGTGTTGCAGGTAGCCATACGCATAGTCACCGACGATGCGCAAGGTGGCCGAGCGGATCCCGGCGGGGTCCTCCTCCTGGATGTCGACAATTTCGGTTTTGAACCCTTCGCGTTCGGTCCAACGCACATACATGCGGTAAAGCATGTCGGCCCAATCGCAAGCCTCGGTGCCGCCAGCGCCCGCATGGATGGTCACGAAGGCGTTGTGCGTATCCTGGCTGCCGGCCATGAGGATTTTGATTTCGAACGCGGCCAGGTCTTTCTCGAGCGCCTTCCATTCCCGCCCAGCCTCCGCGAGCGTTCCATGGTCCTCATCCGATTCGCAGATCTCGAGCAGGACCTCGAAGTCGGCGACCCGTGTTTCCAATCCCTTGAGCGGTTCGATCTTTCGCTTCGCTTCGTTTAGCTCTGCGATGATCGTCCGGGCCTTGTTCTGGTCGTTCCAAAAATCAGACGCGGACATTGCGGTTTCAAGTCCAGCAATGCGCGTTTCCATGCTCGCAACGTCAAAGATACCTCCGCAGAGCGCCGAGGCGCTCCTTCAAAGACGACGTGTCATAAGCCGAGAGATCGACCACGTTGCTGGCAGGGCGGTTTTGCATAGCCTGCATAGATGCGGGACGCGCGCGTTCTTTTCAAATGGAATTGAGTGACTATCTGAGGATCCATGACCAAAACTGAAGGCATCTTGATTGGCAAAAGCCCACTTACGGAGACCAGTCTGATCATTCATTGGTGCACGAAGGATTGTGGATTCATTAAGACAGTCGCCAAGGGAGCATCACGGCCAAGGAGCGTTTTTGCGGGAAAGCTCGATTTATTCTTCAGCGCCGAAATCGAACTCGCGCGCAGTCGATCCTCAGACCTTCACATCCTGAGGGAGGCTGTGGTGACCGTTCCACGTTCCGGTCTGAACAGCTACCTTCGACTGCTGGCCGCCGCCTATTTTGTGAAGTTGTTGGAATTGGTGGCAGAGAAAGAAACGCCGATTCCCGAGCTCTATGACCTGCTGAGACGAGCATTGGATCATCTTCAACGCCAGGATCCCGATTTGAGGGCCATCCTCTATTTTGAAAAGGAGACAGCCCGCATTCTGGGTGTGCATTCGGCTTCGAGTCGCACCGGCATTCAGGCGATTGGCCGGGTTTATCAGCGCGTACCGCAGCAACGACAGAAAGTGATGGCTGCGTTACGACAGCAATCCGGCCCCGCATGAGTGTCCTCTGGGCCAAAGTGCTGATTATCTGTGCCATCAAGCCAATCATGGCTTCGACAGCCACTCGGGATGAACGTTTTGCGCGTGCAGTGGTCGAAACAAGCACGCCCTATTCATGACCAAACCATTTGTTTTACATGGCACCTGGCTGGTGCTGGCGGCAGCAGCGTTCGCTGCCGGACGCTGGAGTGCTCGACGGCCTCCCCATAACCCTCCGACAACCGGCGTGGCTCTTACCCGCCCCGCCATCGATCCCATCCCATCCCCGCCCACGATTGACGGGCAGACAGGCAAGTCGATGCTGCCGCCTGAGGATGCAGCCAGTTGGGTGCAACGCTTCCGAGGCAGCGACGGCACGATTTCGGCGGTGCAGATGAGCGCAGCCATCCAGGACGCGTTGCGCGAATCAGATCCCGTCAAATCGATGATGAATTTTTCGCAGTTGATTAAGGAATTGACACCGGAAAATGCGCCGGCGGCATTCAAGGCGATGCGGGAGACGGTGACAGGAATGGAGGCGATGCGTTACATGCCGATGCTCAGTTACGCCTGGGGGATGATTGACGGGGAGAATGCGCTCGCGGCGATGAAGGACATGGGAGGACGCGAGGCCATGTTTGGCTCCGCCGCCACGCTTGCCGGTTGGGCCAGCAAAGATCCGTTGGCCGCGAAGAAGTGGGCCGAGGAAAATGGCACTGAAGACACGCGGTGGTTGTTGAATCGCGCCCTGATCACTGGCATTGCGCGAAATGATATCGATGGCGCGACCCAGTTTGTCCTTGGCCTCGCTGAAGCGGATCGCGGCAATCTGGTCGAAGTTTTAGTCGAACAGAAAATGAAATCGGGCCTCGATGAAGCGACGCGCTGGGCGCTTGGGTTGCAAGACCCGGGGATGAAAGGCAGCGCCCTGGATCGGGTGGCCCAGCAATACACCCGACAGGATCCGGCCAAGGCCGCGGAATGGGTGAAACAGTATGTGGGCGAGTCCTTCGCAAAGAGCGCGGTCGGAACGGTCGCGCGGGAATACGCACAAAAGGATCCAAAGGCTGCCCTCGGATGGGCGGGCGACTTGCCGCCCGGAGACAGTCAATCCGAGGCTCACAGCCGAGTTTTCCGGGAATGGGGCCGCACCGATCCAACGGCGGCGAGCGAAAGCCTCAATACCATGCCCGCCGGTGCCTCGAAGGATCAGGCCATCAATTCATTTGCGCGCAGCATTGCCCGTGAGAACCCTGAGGATGCCTTGACATGGTCCGCCTCCATTCAAGACCCGAAAACGCGTGAAGAAGCGCAGATCGAAGTCGTGCAGCGCTGGCGCACCAACAACGCGGATGCTGCCACGCAATGGGCCGCTTCGCATCTGTCTCCTGAAGCCCAGGCGAAAGCGGCGCAAGCTCCACTCCTGGACTACCGGCGGGCTGGCCCTTTCGCCGGCGGATTTCCCCCAGCCGATGCGGTGCGCCGGTTCATCGGCATCGGAAACTAAGAGATTTCAACAGCCGCCTGGGAACTCGTTTAATAGCGCATCACCCGAGAAAGGAATTTTTGGCAACCGGCGGACTGTGGTTGGCTAAATACCTCAGAGGCCCTTCCTATCTCAGCGACCCGGCCTGCCGCAACGAATGCCACGCGGTCAGCCACGGCGCGCGCGAATCCCATCTCGTGGGTGCTCAGGATGATGTCCTGCCCGGCTTCCGCCAGTTCTTGAATCAGTTCAAGAACCTCCGCGGTCATCTCCGGATCGAGCGCCGAAGTTGGTTCATCGAGAAAGAGCACTTCAGGACGAACGGCGACGGCGCGCGCAATCCCAACGCGCTGCTGTTGTCCTCCGGAAAGTTGCGCTGGCAATTTGTGGGCGTGCCCGGTCAGCCCGAAGCGGTTCAGACATTCTGCTGCGATATCGGCCGCTTCACCGGCGCCCCTTTTGTGGACAATTTCCAAAGGAAGCGAAATATTTCGTTCTGCGGTCAGGTGGGGAAAAAGATTGAATTGCTGAAAGAGAAATCCGTTTTGACGCCGATACACCAGCAGTCCTGAGGGATCGTGGCCGAGGACTCGTCCGTTCACTTCGACGCGTCCTTCGTCGGCCTGCTCCAACCCCCCGAGGACGCGCAGCAGGGTGCTTTTTCCGCCGCCGGAGGGGCCTATCAACACCAGGGTGTGTACGTTTTCCGCGCCGAAACTGATCCCGTCCAGCGCAGCGACGCCGTCGTAACGTTTGTAGAGATCTTGAACGCCGATTGTCATCTGCCAGTTTTTTGCCACAAGCTGCCTGGCCGTGAACGCCGTGCACCCGATAACGGTCCTGTGACCGGTCGCATTATCTGTTGTCCGCCCATCTGCCACTGCCGCGGAAATCTATTGCGTTTCCGGCCTCTCCCGGGCAGGGTGTCATAACGAATTCCCCACCGGGATTCACACAAAAAAGGGAGGAGTGTCATGAGTGATTGGCTGATAAAAAAAATTTCCGCGGCCCCGCAAGCGAGATCATTGGGCGCGTGGCCGGAGTGTCAAACTTACACGGTGCAAAACATTAAGACCGGCGAGATTCAAGAGATCACCTGCTGCGGATCGAGCCAGGTGGAAGGTCTCATCGAGGATCGCAATTTTGACATTGAGCCCCTGGCTCACCAGTCGACGGCAAAAGCGTCCGCTTCCTCGGAATAGCCGGGTCAACCCACCTGCGCACTGCTGTCGGTCCTGAGCCACTTTGGCAAATCCGTCCCCGCGATAATGAGCGTGATTTCGCCTTTGACAGGGTGGCTTTGAAAGTGTGCCTGGCAGACGGCGGCATTGGCAGTGTGAAATTCCTCGAACTTTTTTGTCAGTTCTCGCGCGACACAGATCAAGCGCTCTGGCGCCAGCTGCGCCAGGACGCTCAAGCTGGCCAGCAGACGATGCGGCGATTCAAAGAAAATGCTCGTTTCCTCCCGTGCGAGGGCGCCTTCTAACATTCGCTGGCGCTGCCCCTGCTTGACCGGGAGAAATCCGCCGAAGTAAAAGGCCGTGGAAGGCAGGCCGCTTCCTGCCAGCGCTGTGATCGGCGCGGAAGGGCCAGGAATGATTTCACATGCCACTCCCCCCCGCCGAACTTCGTGAACCAGGCGCTGCCCCGGATCTGAGATCGATGGCATGCCGGCATCGGTGATGCAGGCCACACTTTTCCCAGCGCGCAGTTCCTTCAGCAAGTGCTGGGCCCGGCCCACTTCATTGTGTTGGTGAAGACTCAACAGCGGCTTTTTGATCCCATAACGCTGCAGCAGCGGCAATGAGTGCCGCGTATCTTCACACGCAATCAGGTCGACCGTGGCCAGGATATCGCGAGCGCGAAAGGTAAGATCCCCAAGGTTGCCGATTGGTGTGCCTACGACATATAATGTGCCGCTTTTCGCCAGGGCGCCCGTTTCCATGCAGTGCGAATGACAAGGCCTGGGGCGTGCGCGCACTAAAACGCGCGGTCGCGGCGCGAATCCGTCTGGTCGCGCAAGCTGCCACCCATGATGGCGTTCTGCCCGGGAAGACCCTCGGTCAACCGGGTGACGAGATCGCGCGCCGCATGAGCAGCGGCATGACTGATAGCCTGGCGTTCCGAGAGCTGAAAGTTTGGGTCGAGATATAGGTGTGACGATCCGCGAGCCCGGCCTTCGGCCAGCACGACGTGAGTCCGCGCATCCTCGAGGGTATAATCAATCAATATTTGCACTTCCATTTCGCGGGTTCTCAAGACGTTGGTGCGGCTGCCGCGCAACTGTCGCCGCACCAGGTCCCTGATCGTGCCTTTGAGAACCGCATCCGCCTTGTTTTTCGACGTGATGGGATAGGTGCCGTCCTTTTGCAGGCGGGCGATCACCTCGTTGGTCACCAGCACTGAGGATCGCGGCTCGAGTGTCATGTTCTCGAAAGTGGGAACGGCAATGGTTTGCACATGAGCCAGTCGCTCGGGCTTTATGGGGCCGAGGTGATACCCTGCGCAGCCACAAACCATTATTGTGGCGGCGCATAAAAGAAGCACGCCGAGACGGGCGGAGACGCGAGCGAATTGCATGGGCGGAGTGAATCGTTTGAAAAAAAATAGGCAAGAGCAAATATACCGCCCCGGTATGGCCTCCGCTGGCAGCACGGGAGGTGGAAAGATCGAAGCTGCCTATGTTCCCGGTGCGGGCGTCGGGGTCGGCGCCGGACTTGTTGCCGCCGGCACTTCTGGCGGCACCGCTGGTCCCGGAACACTGGGAAGGGGAGTCCTGCCTGGAGGTGGTGGCAGCAGCAGGTCTTCCTCCATTTTCGGGCCAGAAGGAACTCCCGGCAAATCTGGTGCCGGAAGCGAAGGCTCTTCAATGGGTGTGAACGGAATCTGGTCATCGACCCGCATGCGCGGGGCGCGCGTCCGTTCCGGCGGTGGCGGAGGCCCGAAATAATCCGGCCGCGCTTTGGTATTCGATTTCGCCGGCACTGCCAGATCATTTTGCGCTATTTGAATGCCGGCCAGCGAATCCAGCAGCTTGGGATCATTCGCTGAAAGATCGCTCAGGCGCTCTTTGGCATCCACGAAGTGCTGGCAGCCCGGGCATTTGAGAACCTCGTTGTAATAAATCACCGCCGCTTTGAGCTGCCCCTTCTTTTCATAAAACAGCCCCGTATTGTAGGATTTTTCGGCTTCGGCGTCAGAAATCTGCTGCAGATTGGCGCCAGCTTCCGCCGCTTGAGGGCTCTGGCCGAATAGCGTACGCGCACTCTCGAAAGCTTCGCGCGCCTTGGTGAGACCAGTGGCATCGCGGCTCTTCTTGGCAATGGCGTAGTTCACATTGCCGATCTTGTAAGCCGCTTCGGCTGCTTCCGGGCTCTCGGGATAGGTATCAACGACCTTCTGGAAGGCGGCGATCGATTTGCTGGTCGAGTCCAGTTCGTTGCTCTCGGCGTGGAGCTCGCCAATCGCGAATTGAGCCTTGGGAGCGAATGGACTGCGCGTTCCGTTGGCGATGACCTGCTCGTACATCTTGATCAGGTCGTCAATGCCCACGCGCCCAAATGCCAGAAAACCCCCGCGGTTGGTGCGCGACTCGGTCACGATGTTGAACTGCCGTTCGAGCGCCGTCGCATATTCAGCGCTCTGGGGATGCTTGTCGATCAACACCTGATACGCCTCGAATGCCTTGGCGCGTTTGCCCTCCTTTTCAAAAAGTTGCCCGGCGCGGAACTGCGCCGTCGCTGCTGTCTTGGTGAACGTGTACTTGAAGGCGATGTCTTCGTAAATCTTCCGCGCTTTTGAGTCGTCGCCCTTCGCTTCGGCGGCCTGACCCTCGGCCAGCCGCTGCATAGCCTTCGCCTCCTGCTCCGCCAACTGCGCCGCTCCCGGCGCCGCATCAGGATCTTTCTTTCCAAAGCCAAAGATTTTCGGCAGGGCCGTGGCTTGAGGAGCGAAAGCAGCAAGCTGCACGGCCAGCGCCACGCCTAACAATTTCACCATCCGGGAAGTCATGCCGCGTAAGCTAAGGTACCCCTCCCCACTGTCAACCAACGATGCGCCCGCGAACGGGTCCGAAAGCGGCATGGACGTCACGCCTGTAAACGTATTCCGTACCGGCAACACCGGAAGACATGTTACCAAAGATCCTTCCCAATGGGTTGGTTCGGCGTTTGCGAATCCGGGGATCGGGGAGCATACGCGCCCTCGCGTGTCCGAATCGGCGCCCTCGCCGGTTCGATTTCGAAGTTTGGAGTTGGCGAGGGCACCGACTCCCGCACGCGAGGGCGCGCGTGCTCCCCAAAACCTCAACATGCGTCGCTGCGTTGCAATGGGGTGCCTTCAAACACAGCGCAGTCCAAGGCCAGGTTATATGCTTGTGGACGTCCCGCCCGTGGCACTGAATGAGGAAAACCAGGTTCACCGCCACGGGCTTCCCGCTCCTGGCACTGAAATCCAGTTTTCCCATTTGCTCTGCGGCAGAAATTATGGATAGCCTGTTCAGCCAACATAGGGATTTCTCTCTTCGGATTCTTTCATGCTCCCGCTCCGCCTTTTCACCTTTCTGGTCGTGGCGCTATGCGCCAGTGCAGCGGCGGAGCCGGCGGACAAATGGGAGGCCGAGATCGCCCAACTCGAAGCCCGCGACCGCGCTCATCCGCCTCGGATTGGCGGCACGGTATTCGCCGGCAGCTCGAGCATCCGCCTTTGGGATTTGAAAAAAAGCTTCCCTGATCTCGATGCCGTCAACGTCGGCTTCGGCGGCTCGACCATCGCCGATTGCACCCGCTACGCCCCACGGCTCATCCTGCCCTGGAAGCCCAACCGCATCGTTTTCTATTCGGGCGACAACGACCTCTTCTCCGGCCTCGCACCGGAAAAAGTCGCTGCGGACTTCAAGACGTTCGCCGCCACCATCCACGCGGCGCTTCCCGCGTGCCGCATCGTCGTCATCGGGATCAAGCCGAGTCAGTCGCGCTGGAAATTGTGGCCAAAAGCCATCGAAGCCAACCGCCTCATCCGCGCCCACTGCGAAGCCGACGAAAAGAAACGTCTCCACTTCGTCGATATCGCCCCCACTTTGCTCGGGCCCGACGGCCACCCGCGCCCCGAACTTTTCCGCGACGACCGCCTCCACCTCAACGACGCGGGCTACGAGGCCTGGACCAAGGCGTTGGAGCCGATATTGCGGGGATGAGGTGGCCATCGGGCGTGCGGCAAATTCGCGTTGTGGTTACTGCGTATTCCGCAGTTCTCGCCCCTTTCAGCGGCCAGCGAGCTTCTTGATGATACTCTTCGCCAAATTCTGGTTAATCTCAGAGTGGCGTGGCACTGGCTGCAAGATCCTGGTCTGCGGGTTCTGATACCAATCGTGCTTCCTGCCATGTCTGACGAATACTGCGCCTCCTCCTTCGATTCCTGACCAGGTCGCGACGCTTCATGCCACCTCGAGTTCGGCACGACGACGGACATTCGGCATCGCACCAGAACTGAGTTCCCGGTAAAGATCCAAGAGGTGCTCCTTTAGGTCTTCAAAGCTGGACCCCTGCGTGGAATAGTCTGGAAAGTCGTCGAGATAACCAATCCAATCGCTCGCGTCCTGCCAGTAGGTAAAACTGAGGGTCTTCATTTGTGCTGGTTCAGCGGGAATGTCCCAAAGGTGGCATGCGGCTAAGCTACAGCCTGGATGTTTTGTTGTTCGGTTAGGTGACGGAGTTCGCGTTTGAGTTTACGGGCTTCTCGGGCCGCTTCGAGCT
>JBPCQC010000129.1:0-42954 GCA_050998515.1 Verrucomicrobiales bacterium | reverse complement strand
GGGGGGGGGAAGAGTGGGAATAGGCGGGATCCGTTTTGAACCCCGGGGGGGGGGCCTCCTCTGCCACCATCCATCGTCGGGCCGCCGATGCCACAGGGGCCGATGCCAGCCGGGATGCCACCGGGGCCGATGCCGCGGGCGACTTTTTCCTCGATCCTAACTAAATTTCAGAAGATTCCTCTGCGGGCGCAAAGCGGGTGGCGCCAACTCGGCCAGGTTCTGGACGAGTTTATTGCTCCGGCCAGCTCGAGTGGCTTTCACCCGCCGGCGGCGCTGCTCACCAGCGTCATCGCTGGCATCTACGATGATTATCTGAAGGAGAACTTTGACAATGCGCGGGAGCGCAAGCAGGACCTCGATCAATTGCAGGTGTTCGCGGAGCGATTCAGCGATCTCAATGAAATGCTGGCCGAACTGGCGCTGCTCACCAACGCGGATGACTCGAGTCCTCGCGGGGCCGAGAATCGTCCGCCGAAACAGGGGGACAACGCGGTGGCGCTCACGAGCATCCACCAGGCGAAGGGCCTCGAGTGGAAGGTCGTCTTTCTGATCTGGCTGACCGAAGGGATGTTTCCCAATAGCAGGGTTGTCGAGGAAGGAGGCATGGAGGGCTTCGAGGAAGAGCGGCGGTTATTTTACGTGGCGGTGACCCGGGCCATGGATCAGCTCTATCTGTGCTATCCGAAATTCTGGCCCAAGGCTTATTCCGGTGACGCCTGGCAGCAACCGTCCTCACTCTTGAGCGACTTTTCTCCCGAGCGGGTCGAAGAGTGGAAAATTCGCGGATGGAAGTAGCGCAAAGCTTCCAGCTTGCGATTGGAATGGCAGCAAGCTGGAAGCTTGCTCTACTGAAGACGATGAGTTTACTTAGCCAGCACATCAATGCCAGCGTGGCAGCGATCGGCACGCTCACGCAGTTGGAGGACGAGTATGAACGCGCCTGCGAGACCATGGCCAGGGCGCTCGAGACGGGAAAGAAAATCCTCGCCTGTGGCAACGGCGGCAGCGCGGCGGATAGCGGGCATTTCACAACCGAGCTTCTTTGCCGGTTCGTCACGGATCGCCCGGCTCTGGCAGCGATCAGCTTGACTCAGGATGGCGGGTTTTTGACCGCGACGGGCAACGATTATGGGTTCGAGCAGATTTTTTCGCGGCAGATTGAAGGTCTGGGTCAAACTGGTGACGTGCTGGTGGGCTTCAGCACGAGCGGAGAATCGCGCAATATCCAGGCTGCGTTTCTTGCGGCGAAAAATAAAGGACTGAGAACGATCGCTCTCCTCGGGCGGGGCGGCGGCATTTGCCGAGGATTGGCGGAGATTGAATTGATCGTGCCCGTCGATGAAACCGCGCGCATCCAGGAGGCCCACAAGGTGCTTATCCATGCGTTTTGCGCAGGCATCGAACGGCGCCTTTTCGGAAAATGAGTTTCAATGATCCGGGAGAGGGGAAAGGCGCCGCCGATGGCAGAGAAATTGGCGGGCCGCTTTTCATCATGGGCGCAACCGGCAGCGGGAAATCAGAACTGGCCGTGGCCCTCGCGGAACGATTGGGTGCCGAGATCGTCAACGCAGATGCCTTTCAGGTCTATCGAGGCCTCGAGACATTAACGGCAGCGCCGAGCGCTCGAGCGCGGTCTCAAGTTCCGCACCATCTTTATGGTGTCGTTGACGCGTCGGACAGTTTTAGCGCCGCCCGGTTTGCTCGACTGGCGCGGGAAGCGCTAGCCGGCATCGCCGCCCGCGGAAAGCTCGGGATCGTCGTCGGCGGAAGCGGTCTTTATCTGAAATCACTGACCCATCGCCTGACCGATCTTCCCTCAGATGAAGCTCTGCGCGAGGTGTTGCGCGCCCAGCCATTGCACGAAAAAGTGGCCCGCCTGCGCGCGCTTGATCCGGTCGGCGCAGCGACGATGAACCTTTCCAATCCGCGTTACGTCGAGCGAGCCCTCGAAATATCTCTCCTCAGCGGCCAGCCAGCTTCCGAGTTGAAGACTCAATGGGCATCGGTCGACTCGCAGAATTTGCGCGGAGTCCTGGTGTCCTGGCCCCGCGACCTGCTGTATGCCCGCATCAACCAGCGCATCGAGCGAATGTTTGCGCTCGAGAGCGATGCCGAGGCCTGCAGCCCAATTGTCGAGGTGACGAAAATTGAAGCATCGTACGGCTTTTCGGCCACCGCGGAGAAGGCGCTCGGGGTGCGGCAGATTCGCCGCCATCTGGCGGGAGAACTCGACCCCGAAGAATTGATCGCTGACCTCCAGCAGGCCACCCGGCATTACGCCAAGCGGCAGATCACCTGGTTCCGCCGTGAAAATTGGCTGAAATCCGTTTGCCTCGATCCAACTACAACGCCTGAATCTGCGGCTTCCGAAGTGCTCGGCCTCTTCAATTTATGAATAAGATCCGCGTCAATCTCGGCGAACGCTCGTATTCCGTGCTGGTCGGACGCGGTCTGCTGAAGGAACTTGGAGCGCGGATCGCTGCCTGTTGGAAAGAGCGGAAAGCCTGCGCGGTGGTGACTGATTCGACAGTAGGCCCCATCTATGCGGAGACGGTTTGCCAGGCCTTGCGCGGCGTCGGTTGCTCGCCCAGCCTGATTACCGTCCCGGCCGGGGAAGCGAGCAAATCGATGCCACGGGTGGAAGAGGTGTGCGGACAGATGATTCGCGCCGGCCTCGACCGTTCATCGTTGGTTGTAGCGTTGGGCGGAGGCGTCATTGGTGATCTGGCCGGGTTTTGCGCCGGCATCCTCTACCGCGGCATTGCTTATGTGCAGGTACCCACGACCGTGGTGGCTCAGGTTGATAGTTCGATTGGCGGCAAAACCGGCGTCAATACCCCCGAGGGTAAGAATTTGTTAGGCACCTTTCATCAGCCGCGCCTGGTGTTGGCGGACGTGGACACGCTCGAGACGCTCCCCGGACGCGAGTTGAACGAAGGCTTTGCCGAGATAATCAAGCACTCCGCCATCCGCGATGCCGGCATGCTGCCGCTGATCAAGCGCGCTGCGCGCGACCGGACCGTCTGGCCCGAGATCATCGCGCGCAACGTGGCCATCAAGGCTCACATCGTCGAGGCCGATGAACGCGAGGCCGGTGGCGCTCGAGCGTTATTGAATTTCGGCCACACCATCGGCCATGCCATCGAAGCCAGCGCAGGCTACGGCGTGATGCTGCACGGTGAAGCCATAGCGCTGGGCATGATCGCGGCGCTGCGGCTCTCTCAGGAGACGGGCAACCTCCAACCACAGGACAGCGCCCGCATCGAAGCCTTGCTCCGGCTCTTTCAGCTTCCGCAGCGGCTTCCGGCTTCCGTTTCGACCCCTGATATCATGACCAAGCTTTCGCGTGATAAAAAGTTTGCCGCTGGTCGCGTTCGTTTTGTTTTGTTGCGTCGCCTCGGCGACGCCTTCGTCAGCGACGACGTCACCCTGCCACAGATCGAGTCCGCGGTGGAAGCGCTGCGTTGAGTCGCGCGGCAGAAGGGTGGGACGAGCGCCGCGAGTCCGGCGCCAACGCAATTTCTGCCGTGCTACCCTGTGTTTCCTTCTTTCTGCGTTACTGACCAGGTTTTTGGATGTTCGAGGCCTTTTCTATTACCTGCTGATCTTCCGGGCTGAGCTTTGACACCGAGTAATCGAAGCGGCTGCCATCGGGCCGGCGAAAGACGCCCAGACCATCAGCCCCGATCGAGACCAGGATCGCTCTCAACTTTTTGCCTTCACTATTGGTCCAGTCCCGCTCGGGCACGAGAACGCCGGTGCGCGGCGCTGGCGAGGCGGCGCGGGCCCGAGCGGCGGGAGACCAAAGTTTTTTCAGCCGTTCGACGGCAGCCCGCGGTTCGAGGATGTCCGGTTTGTCACCATCGTCACGAACACGAAATAAGCCGAACCACTCCTCGTTCATCTGTCCGTCGGGGAAGGCGGTGTTTTTGTGTCCGCCACCATCGTGTTCAGATGGACTGCCTGCGGCCTTCCACCACTCATCGCTGTAGGAAAAGAGGCATCCTCCGGAAACTACATCGCGTTCATTCTCGAGTTGCCGGCCAAGGGATTCCGCAACTTCAGCCTGCTCGCGCGCGTTGTCCGCCTGTTCGGCGCCTTTGTTGGTGTCGAAGGCATCGATGCCAAATTCCGTGATGAAGAGCGGCTTTTCACTGGCCCGCTGATAGTCGCGAAACAACCGACCAAAAGTTGCCCCGCGGTAAATCTGAAGGCTCCAGCAATCAAGATGCTCCATCACCTTGTCGTTGGTGCGCACGTCATCGAGCCTGTCGATAAGTGGGACGGTGACGAGCTTGTCCGGCGCAATTTTTTTTATGGCCGCGGCAATGCGATCAAGCGCCTTCCAGAGAGCCGCTTCGGATCCGGCTTTGGCGTTTAGTTCATTTCCAATGGCGTATCCAAGCACTGCCGGATGTTTCGAGGTGCTTTCGGCGATCGAGATATAATTCTTCAGGATTTGCTCGACGGCGGCCTCATCCGTCCACTGCGTCGAGGAGCTGATATATTTGTTGAGCAGCAGAAAAATGGGCTGCTCTCCTTTGTTCCAGAGCCGATCGAGAAAGTGTTCGTGATCAGCTTTCACATTCCAGGCGTAATTTCGAACGGTGTTGACGCCAATGGCGCGAAGATTGGTCAGGTCGCGCTCGTAGAGGACTTTGTATTCATCCGTGTAGTAATCGCCATGAGCCTGGCTCGAGGCGGGATCCTCGCCGATTGGCGTGGGCTGGTAGCACACCCCACGCATGAAAAATCGCTGATCATCGAGGAGAACCTGGCGGCCCTTGGCAGAAAAGCGGGTCGTGTCAGCAGCGATGATTGGTGCGCCCGAAAGCAGAAACGCCAGGAGAGAAAAGGGGAACGCAATTCGCATGTACATGGGCAAAACGAGAGTGGAGAAGGCGAAAGTAGCGCAAGCTTCCCGCTTGTGACGGTTATAGCAGCAAGCTGGAAGCTTGCGCCACTGGTGCAAGGTTCTCATTTCGGTTGCCACTTCCAGTCGCCGTGACTTGAGTTTCGTTCAAGGCGGGGCTTTGCTCGGTTTATGACGCGCACGGAAGCCTATCTCGTGCTCAATTTGCTGCCGTTGATTGGGCCGGTGCGGGTGCGCCGGCTGCTGGCGGCATTTGGGACGCCGGAGGCGGTGCTGCGGGCGCGGCACGGGCAGATCGAGCAGATCGACGGTTTTGGCCCCGAGCTGGCGGTCGCGCTTTCGCAATGGGAAAGCGGCATTGATCTTTCACGCGAATTGCGGCGAATTCAGGAGATCGGGGCCACGATCGTTACGCAGGAGGATGCAAATTACCCGCAGCCACTGCGGGAAGTCTATGATCCGCCGTTGCTCTTTTATGTCTGGGGCGAATTGCTCGAGCGTGATCGGCATGCCATCGGCGTCGTTGGTTCGCGCCGCGCGACCCACTATGGCACTCAAAGTGCGCGCAAACTTTCTTTTCAACTCGCGCATGCGGGCCTGACCGTCGTTAGCGGCCTTGCCCTCGGCATCGATACTGCTGCGCACGAGGGCGCTCTGGCGGCCAAGGGCCGAACCATCGCCGTCATCGGTTCCGGATTGGGCAAACTCTATCCGCCGGAAAACAACGTGCTCGCTGAAAAAATTGCCGGCGGACATGGTGCCGTTGTCACCGAGTTTCCGGTCGATTACAATCCAGACAAGCAGAGCTTTCCGTTGCGCAATCGCATTGTGGCGGCGTGGGGACAGGGCCTGCTGGTGGTTGAAGCGCCGGCGCGCAGTGGCGCGTTGATTACGGCGAACCAGGCGAACGATTATGGCCGGACGGTCTATGCCGTGCCTGGGCAGATTGACCGGCCGACATCTCAGGGATGCAACCGGCTGATTCAAAACGGCGCCCGTTTGGTCATGAGCGCGGACGATATCCTCGAGGATCTCGAGTGGTTGATTCCACCCGCCGAGCAAAAGGTCCTTGCGCTCGGCCCGCAACGGCCAGGGGCGGTTCTCACCCCGGAGGAAGAGGCGGTTTATCGCACGTTGGGATCCGACGAGGTGCAGTTCGATGCGCTGGTCGAGCGCTCGGTGCTCCCAGCCGCCACGGTAACGGTGGCACTTATGAAGCTGGAACTAAAGAAGCTGGTGAAGCAACTGCCGGGCCGCCATTTCGTAAGGCTTGTTGGGTAAGTGCCCGCGTCCGGCGGCGCACGAATTTTCTCAGGTTCATCAGCAGTTCAGTCACTGGCCCGAAAGTCATGCGGTGCAGCGAGCAAGGCCCGTGGCGGCGAAGCGCGCGTTTGTGCCCCGGCGTGCCGTAGCCTTTGTTGCGCTCGAATCCATAGCGGGGAAACTTTTTCGCCAGCTCGAGCATGTGCCGGTCCCGCTCGACTTTCGCCACCACGCTCGCGGCGGCGATGGAAAAACTGATCGCGTCGCCGTCAATGATGCTCCGATGGCGATACCCGAAGCGTTTGATCGGCAAACCATCGATCAGAATCCCCTCGGGTCGGCAGGGCAGGCCGCGCAGGGCGCGCTTCATGGCGAGATGTGAAGCCCGCAGAATGTTCAGCCGCTCGATTTCCTCGACGCTGGCCCAGCAGCACGAGATCAGGATTCGGCCATCTCCCCGAAGTTCAGCGTAGATCTCCTCGCGTTCCTCGGGCGTGAGTTGTTTCGAGTCGTTCAAGGTCGCGTGGGAAAACTGGTCCGGCAGGATAACCGCGGCCGCGTAAACCGGACCGGCCAAACAACCGCGGCCGGTTTCGTCGACTCCGGCGACCGTCCGCGCCCCTTTCGCGCGCAGTTCGATCTCAAATTCGAGGTGGCAGGGCATTGCTCGCGCCGATGCTGGCAAATTCCCGCCGCACGCGCAAGTCATAAGCGCGACTTTCTCGGAATTCCCTCGAGGCCGCCCGCAGAAGCTTGGCGAAATCCGCCGAATTCCTCCGATCCGGACAAGCTCCGCAAATTTGAAGCGGCCGCAAAGGTCGAGGGCAGTTTTGCCGTGCTTGAGCGCATGCAGCGCGAAAGAGCGAAGTGATCCCATAAAAGTCGTGGCGTTCAATGGGGGTCTGTCGAGTTCATGGTTGCCATGCCGCACCGAAGTTGGAAACGACGGCTCCCGCTGCGGTGGCCCGAATCTAGGTCCTCCACCGGAGCTCCGAGCCGCGTCTACTTTTTTGTCGAAGCTGATCGCGGTACGATACCAATCTTCCGCGAAGGCCTAAAGTTATCTTCGTTTGCTCGCAAGCTTCGCGGCTATGCAGAGACTTGGCAGCAAAATATCCACCGCAAACGATTCGGTTTTGATCGTTTCCGCGTGGTAACTGTCACAAACACCACTCAACGGGCTGAACACCTTGCAGCCGCTGCGAAAAAACTCAAAGTTCCGCCCGGATTGTTTCTGTTCACCGATGCAATTTCGGTGCAATCCGAAAGGGATTTTTTCTTCCACCGCTGGCGAACCCACTGGACGGGTTCGCAACCCTGATCGACTCACCGCATCATACTTTATAGTTTCTCCTTGGTTTCGGCAGCTTGTTTCCGCGCCGATTCCAACTCCGCTCTCCAATCTGCGATGCTGGGAGCGAGCATGCAGGCGCTCTCCATTCGTTTCAATCCCTCATCGACCTGTCCTGCTTTTATCAGCGCTCTACCGAGCGAGAATTGAGCCGGTGCCCAGTTTGGCATCAAATTGACGGCGCGACGATGACATTCAATAGCCGCCGGCAGCTCTCCTTTCTCCGCGAGTACCAATCCCAGATTATTCCATGCCTGCCCCAGCATGGGATTGAGAGCAAGCGCAGTGCGAATTTCTGATTCCGCCACCTTCCATCTTTTTTTTTGAATGCCGACTACACCCAAATTGTTATGAGCGTTGGGGTCTTCGGGCCGCAATTTGACCGCTTCGACAAGGACTCGTTCCGCGTCATCCAGCCTGCCGATCTGGAGGTACGCATCCCCCAAATTGACGTTGGTCTCCGTCATGCGAGGATTGAGTTCCAACACCGTCAGAAAATGCGGAATGGCCTCGGCGGGGCGTTCGGTGTCTACCAAGGCGGAGCCGAGACGTGCATGGCCATACCAGCTTTTCGGATTTACCCGTAACACGTGCTCAAAGAGCGTTAATGAGTTTTTCCAATAGCCAACATTCGCAGCGCTCGCCCAACCCGCGGAACTGAGAACGAGAACTGCCATCGGCACTTTCCAATCCGATGGAATGCGTTGTAGAGCGGCAACCGCCGCAACAGCTATTCCCAGCATCGCAAAGTAAAGATGCCGGTCGTAAACGACCGAGAAGTGCTCCCGTGCTGGTGCGGGGAGCAAGCCGCTGACCGGCAGAACGGCGATCGCAAACAAGCAGATGCCCACTGCCAATAGATGCTGTTTCGCTCGAACCAACAGCCAAACTGCCAAAGCGGCAGCCGCTAGTCCTAGGGGAGCCAACCATACGCCTTTCGATCCCAGAATAATGAACGGCGTCCGTCCGTGGTCGATGGACAACCGCGCGGGCCACAGTGCCTGCGCGCCATACCAGAACAGAGAATCAGCCGCAAGCAAAGGTCGCTGCCACCACGGCAGACTGACGAGTTGAGACGAAGGCACTCCGCGCTGCAACGCTAGAGTCAAAGCAACATATCCCCCCGCTATGGCTAAACGTCCAAGAAACCATGCGGAAATTCGCTTCACTCTTCGTGGAAACGAAGTCACGCAGACCAGCGCCGCTACCACGGGCCACACCACCAGTGAGGGTCGCGTCAGCAGGCCCAGCACAAACAATATCGAAGCCCCAACATGCAACCAACTCTTCGGTTTAATCACGCCGGAGAATTCCACGAGCAGAGCCGACAGGCCTAAAAATGCCCCCAACGTCACCGTGATATTGCCTGCCCTGGCATAGCTTTCCACCTGCGCGGGATGCAAGGCAAACAACAGCGCTCCGGCCGCTGATCCGTATGTGGACGCAAAAGAGCTACGTCGTTCCCGTCCGACCGTTCGAACCAACAATTGAACCAGATGCAGGACCATCAGGCTATTTGCCGCGTGAAGCGCCACGCCGAGCAAATGGAAGAAAACCGGAGAGAGATCAGTGGTTTCGCCGCCGCTGAGCCAACGCGATACCACCGTGGTCAGCGCCAGCACGCTGTAATTCACTGGAATATAAATGAAGGAAAAATCCGGTCGCGTCCAGATTTGCGTGCAGCTGTCTTTGGTTAACGGGTTGAAGAGTGGATTCGCGTGAATCTCTTGCGGATCATCGTGGGAGACGAAGTCGTGCCAGAGCACCGGGCACGTGACCGCGATGCTAATCGCGGCTACGACAAAGCTGAGTCTCTTAGCAGTCATGGAAAACTGGCTACATGATTTCCCGCAAAATAAATAAAATTCTTTTTTATTGACAGAAATCGGGAACGTCGGAAATTCACCGCCCTTGTTTGTATATAGGAGACCCTCATTTTTCCTTTCTGGGGTGATTACCGGCAGCGTCGCTTGCGTTGTCCTAACCGCCACCGAATTTCTCGAACCATCGAGCGCTTCCAGGGATCGCGTCGCGGAAGCTGAGGCCGAGTACTCGGTGCGACAGACTGAAATCGACAACGCTATCATCGAAGCGGGAGTCTTAGGCAGCGCCGCAGGGGCCGAAGGCCGCCGGGCTGCAATGGAGCAATGGATCAGCAGCCATCCCGACATTCTGGCGACCCAGCAACAATGGAGCGCGGAAATAGATCAAATGTACCAAAGCGGGACCAGTACCGATGCTGAAACCAGTCGCTTTGATAAAAGTTTTGAATCGCCATCTTCTGATTGGGCAGATTCTGCGGCCGGAATCGCCAAGGTGATTGATGTCAACCTGCAACAGCTTCGGAGAGACCATTGCAATTCTTCTCCCGAAGAATTTCGAGCTGCCATGGAGAACTGGGTTGACGCCAACCAGGAAGCTTTTGCTGCTTTACGTGAAAGCGAAGCAGCCGAAGCGGAACAAATCAAGCAGGCTTCCCAACCTGCCCAAGGAGAGACGGATCCTCGGCGAACAATCAAGATGGAAACGCTGCCTGAGGATGCTTCGAGCGACCTCAAACGGGTGGCGGAAATCCAGCAACATCAAGCAGAAATGCTGGAGACCCTCCGCGCCGCCGAAGCCCTCACTGATCCGGCCGAGGCAGGTTTAGCCTGGCGAGCGGCGATGGAGTCCGCATTTATGGCCCAAGTCGAGGAACTTCAAAATCTTCAGGAAAAGATCTCCAGCGAAGCACAAAACTTAGCCATCCAAAAGACTCATGAAGACGCCGCCACCCGCCAATAAACGCAACCGCGTTGCGTTGCACACTGCTGCCGCAGTCGTCGTCCTTGCTCTGATTCCGCATTTAGCCCGAAGCGCCTATGATGTCACAGACGGAATGCGCATCGGCTTTGCTGCGACGAGTAACACCCTCGGCACCAATACCTCGGTGATGATTGGGCAATACAATTCAGGCATTGCTGCAAAGTCCTTGGCGGTGGGTACGTCCAATATCATTGGGAACTCTTACAATCCGTCGGCTACCGGCACTTTTGCCGCCGGTGCGAACAATACCGCTCAAGGCACAAGTTCGGTGGCGTTCGGCGCATCGAACACAGCTACAGGTTCTCAAGCTCATGCCGTGGGTTATATGAATAGTGCCTCGGGCACCTCTGCGATCGCGTTGGGAGAAAATAACGGCGCCGCAGGTCTTGGAGCCGTGGCCCTTGGAAGGTGGAATGTTGCAGCGGCTGACTCTTCGCTGAGTGCTAATTACCACACGACAGCGTTCGGCAATTACTCCACGGCCGCCGGCTACTATACTAACGCTTATTCTTACGCCAGCATAGCCGGCGGCCGATACAACGCTCCTGTTGGAACCGAAAACAATACGTCGGACCAGAGTGCTGCGCGCACAACCTGGAGAGATGGGGACTCACTTTTTGTGATAGGCAATGGCACTTCCAATACCGCCCGTAGCAATGCCCTTGTGGTTAAAAAGGACGGTCAAGTAGAAATCATGAAGGTCCCCGCCAAGGGTGGTATTCCCATGTATCAGCAATAGTCATGAGGCAAATGTCAGACTCGGCCTGTGGCCAAGTTCCAGGGGAACCAACTGTCTCAAACCCTTGGCCTCACATCTTTTTCGATGAAAATGTCTCTGCACAAATGGTTTGTAGCGATCGTGGGCCTCTGGGTTCTGACTTCTGAAGCTCGCGCCAGTGATCCGGCGTGGTGGAGTGCTCCAGCAACAACGATTTGGTCTACCCCCGAGGGGCCCTATGCGCTTGATCACGAGGCCCCGATAAACGTCGGTCAGCTGAAGCACGTGATGTGGCAGGCTGCGATGTATTTCCAGAACGTTCTCCAAGCGCGGGGTGGCGCTGGCCACGACATCTTGTTCAATCACTATTTCACATCATCGTCCGATGATACTGCAGTGGCGAATGTCGGTCAGTTGAAGTGGGCCGCAGCGCCCTTTTACGGTCGCCTCCACGACCTCGGTTTAGATGTGCGGCCGGGACTACTGGCGCATGTGGCGAGCTCCGAGGTCACTGCATTCTCACAGCAGCTCGACCAGCAAGCGCCGCCCCGCCTTCCTTGGAATCCTGCGGCTCCTCCTGGTGAAAACAGTGCTCCCGCCACCGTGGGACAACTAAAACTGGCTTTCTGCTTCGATTTGGACGCTCCACTGGCGTTCGACCAAACAGATGCCAACAGCAACGGCATTGCCGACGGTCAAGAACGTTGGGATGACGCGCTCCTGCCGCCAGAAGAGGAACCCGGCGCCGAACCTCTACCGCTCCCGCTAGCGGCCGTTCACGATCCGCTTTTCGAAGCACACCTGGAGCTCGAACAACCCGGTAAGCATTTTTTGTGTTGGACCCCACAGATATACCATCAATATCAAATTGAGATTAGCGATGACCTCGTCAACTGGTCGTTGGAATCTACCTTTTACGCTTGGGATGATGATAACATCAGGTATCACTTTTTGACGGTCGATCCGGCGCAAACGAGCGGCGGGAGTCAATTTCCGCCCAGCAAAACGCCAGTATTCTTCGCTCTTCGCTCCCTGGAAAGCCAATGGTTTGCAACCTGGGTAGGAGCAGACGGGCTGGAATACGCCGCCGCTGTGTCGCCGGTCCCAGCCGGAGCGTCCCCTCTTCAACTGCATGATTCCGGTGATTACAGATTGACCATCTTGATTATGCCTCCCGCCCCGATCGGGACACACATCGCAGGCAGCACGGAGCTTCCCCAACAAGAAACACTCAGACTCTTTGCACTAGAATCCATTATTGAAGATTTGGATGAACCGCCTACAAACCCCACTGCGCCAGTGGCGACGAGCGGGACCAAACGCTTTTGGCGTGTCCGTAGGATCGCCGATTCGGATGGCGACGGCATTAATGACGCCACTGAGATCAGCGTCTTGCATTCAGATCCTTTCCTGGTTGATACAGACGGGGACGGTATTGATGACCGAACGGAGAACGATCAAGGAAACTCACCTTTGAACCCAAGCGACGCAAATCAGGCGCAATTCGCCCTCAATTGGCAAAGCTTTGACTCATATTGGGTAAGTCCAATCGGATTTCAGTCTGGAAATCCGACTATTAATCCTCAGCCGTTCTATCGGAAGATATCCGAGACGGTGCAGGTCTCGATTAAGAGGGATGAAAGCCTCGTATTTCCGACGTTTACTAAACTCACTACCACTCGTCAATCTGTTGAAGGAAGCTGGGTCGATCAGATTCTCGACGAAGGAGCCCTGATATTTAGTCCGGCGGGTCCTGAGGATTTCAAGCTGCGCATGCAGCGAGACTTTTCGTTTCGGCAAGGTTATGCGGCACCGAGCACACAGACGGGTCGGTTAACGGACCATTTCACCCTTCACCCGGAAACTTGGAACCAAAACCTCGCTTTCGGATCCTACAGTCGCCATCAGGGCGACAACACAATGTTTTATAAGCATGGCTCCTGGGATTCAGTAACTGGCAGCGGTGGGTCTGGTCCCGTTGAAGTTTTTGGTCCGGAAGATGTGACCTACGATCCGGAGTTTGCTTCGGAATACATCTCAGCGAACCATGAGGATTTTCGCCCCGGAAATGAGATTCTCGTCACGCGGGATACAGAGTCTCGCTCATCAAACGACATTTTTGCACACCTGAATTCTCCCGGCACTAATGAGACGGCAGTTTGGGTTACGCCTACCAAGCACGAAATAACCTGGGAGCCATTTACTCCGTTGGGAGCTGGCGAATCATATGTAAATAAGAGGACTATCGAGTTTACTGATGTTGTCACGTACCAACAGCTTCGGGATAATCTCGTAGTGGCCGTTAACGGATTGCCAATGGGGAGCCGCAATGGAAGCATTCATGACAATGACGATCTTGTCACAGGAATTGCATCGTTCTCGCAGAATGCCCCGTCAGAATTCGGCTGGGGAGGCAGTTCTCTCATTTCTCGCTACTCATTTAAGTTCCGTAGCACCACTCAAGGTTCAGCGACCGCAGCTACTGCAGTTCATTGGACCGAGACATTTACACCTCATGATGTTCCGGAGACACCGCAGGACGAATCATTGGGCGGGCCCGAGACGAAACTTTTCGTTTGGAATGCGCCACGTGGGGCTACTGAAAGCCCAGCCAGAACCGTCGATCCCAGTATCGGCAAATTCTCGGACGGCTCCGGCGGTATCGCGCTCGGAACAACCGTAGTGAATGCTCTGCCGCAAATCGAGTTCTTCCTCGACCACCAAAACCAGAAAATCGATCCTGCCTCACAAGCATTGGGGGTTAGCAACTGGGTAACGACCACGGGACTTCCCAAGGATAGTAGTTTCTTTGACACGTGCGATGATCCAAAGAATTTCCGCATAACCGTCGTAACCGCGGATCCACCGCCAGCGCTGGTGGATGTAAACCTCAAAGTAATCAGAGACACATCTGTGGTTAGCAACGTGTTTTACACGTTAACGGCGCATGACGGCAATCGGTTTCGCAGCCGGTTCCTGCGTCTTGTCTCTGATGCTCCAGATGATTCTGCATCTGAACATGGCGTCTCGTCAGATCCTAATTCCCAATCTATTCGCGTGCGCCTCGAGGACAAAGTTCACCTGTCCTATACCCTCGCAGGCCAGACGCTTGAGTCAGAGATCCGGGTCGGTCGACCAGCCTCTGAAACCAATAACTCGCATCCCCTGAAATTTGACATACGCACAGCCAAAGTACGCTTTTTGGTTTTCCGCAAGTCGTCGGCGAACCAGCCTGCCGCGACCCGCGCGCAGATAGAAGAGGAGATCGCTATCGTCAACGAACGGTACGCTCAGGCCGCCACCAGAATAGAAGCGGTCGGTATTGAGATGGGAGGGGCTGGTGATCCCGGCATTCAGCTGCCGGCCGCGTTTGCGGATGGATTTGCTCACCGCAACCTTGAATCAAAACTCCCCAGTGCCGACGAGAGGGCGGCGGTGAGCTTCTTGGATGGTGATCTAAAGACGATCGACATATTAGTCGTGGAACAGTTGCTGGACGCTCAGAACGACCAACAGACCGGGCATGCCTATGCGCAGCGCGGGTTAGGTGGCGATCTAAGTACGCGTAACGTGGTAGTCGTGGGCGGCAATCGCCGGGTGTTCACCATTTCCCATGAGTTGCTGCACATATTGCTCGGTTTCCCTCACCGAGTTGATCCCCTTGGCGGGATTCAAGACCCTCCAACGTCCTTGTTCTTTGTTCCAACCTCCGCCGCCAACGCCGTCGACGCGACGAAGCGAATCGGACCGAATCCAGATCTTCTACAGCGTGGCATTGGGCAAATCGACACGCAGATTGTTCGGAACACCGCCGAAGTCCCATGAGACGAACGATCCTTCTACTGTCGGCGCTCTTACTCGCGGGCGTAGCACTGTTCCTCGTGTTTTTTTATGTAAAGCCACGGTTTTCCACCTCGTCTCGCCCCGCAGCGTTGCATAACCGAATCTCCGATCCCGATCCACCGACTCCATCGGGGACGCACGGAGGCGAGGCCAATCAACTTGCCGAGCTCTCCGTTACAGTGAGGCGGTGTCGCACATATCAGGAGGCTCGTCGGGGCCGAGACGCAATGGTGCAACTCTTGCAAATCTATAACGCCGCAGGCAAACGAGCTGACGAGATTACAGCACTTTGTGGTCCACCGTCATCTCAATCTGACCACTGGCTTGATTATCGTTTCGACGATGGCTTCGGGGGTCGCGTTTGGCGATTTTGCCTTGAGCAAGGAAGGGTGAAGTCGATTGTCGTAGGCAATGATGAAGGTTGAGTGACTTTGCATTCGACGGCGAGTTGCTAATGGGTGCCCGGGGGTGTTCAGGCTTATCACTCCGGCTTTCGATTGGACATTCTCCTATTACATCGTCGCCGCTGCGATAGAAGAAAACCGATCCCTGCAATCCAAAGTGCGCCTGTGCACGGCTCCGGTATCGAATTCAAGCCGGTGACCAACCATGCCTCAGGGCCGTTCGGTCCGTGGCCAGAGCCGACGACCACATTACCATCCGCCGAGATGCCGCCGGCGCGATCAAGCCACCATTTACTCATATCGATGCCATGTTCTGTGAGAAGGTCCCGGATCGCAACGATACCGAGAGATTCATCCCATAAAACCGCTTCTCGGACACCGACTGCGTTGCCTTCCCCGACGATCCTGGACCCGCCGGCCGAAATATCCGACGCTTGGGAATCGAATTCCCAACCCGGAAGATCCCCGAGCCCGACGAAGGCCATTGCCGCGGATTGCCATTGGAATGCCTCACGGGCGTCACCGTCCCGATATGTGCCGACAATAATCCTACCATCAGCCGAAGTGGCTGACGCCTCGCTCGACGGCTTAGCTCCAGTCTGTTGGCTAAGTACGATCATTCCTGCATCGCTGCGCCAGCGGAATGCCCCGGAAGCACTGATTACGCTCCCCGATCCGTACCTGCTTCGACCGACGACGGTCAGACCATCCGCCGAAACGGCCAACGCTATGCTTGAAAACTCGGCTCCCGGGAGATCGCCCAAGCTCGTCATTCCGGTCTCGCCAGTCCACCGAAAGGCTTGATCTCCGTCAGTTGAGCTGCTATACCCAACAACCACTGAACCGTCAGCTGAGACGTCGGTGGCGAGACTCTCACGGGCGCCGCCGGCAAGATGTCCTAACCCCGCGAATCCCGTACTTGCTGTCCATCGGAATGCTTCCTCGTCGAGATTTGGCCATTGGAGCACTCCTACTATCACTTTGCCATCTTCAGAGACGGCCGACGCGTGAGTAACGGCAACTCCGTTTGGAAGTTCGCCCAAGGCAGCCATACCCTCGCTCAAAGTCCACTTGAACGCTTCTTCTCCCCTCGCGGAAAAACTCCCTCCGACTACGGTAGATCCATCCGCCGAAACACCGGTCGCGACGCTAAAGGTTTGACCGCCGGGCAGATCTCCCAGTGGCAAAAAGTTCAGCCCCCCGTGAAGGCTCATGCCCAGCGTGGCGCTCCCGAGGCATAGGCATAGTGCCCGCTTTACCGGTAGGTTCATTCGCTAAACTGTTCGCAGCAGAAAAGATTGCAACTCTTTCGCTTTAGATAAAATCCGCATGTGCTGCATGGCGGCAGAAATCACAGGATAAGTTCCCGCGCCTGTTCGGTTCCGTCCTTGTCACCGGGTACTTCAAAACCAGCCAGTGGTGGGCAGATCAAAACCAGCCACTCTGAGATTGGGTTGTTATAGCAATTGGGATTGCTGATGCAAAGTAAAAATGAGTTTTGACGCGGGCGTTGGGGTTGTTCTAGTTTTGATCGCCGGGCCGGAGGATAGGGCAACGCTGGGAAGCGACCCGAGCGCCCGAAATCCAAGAATGCCGCCGGATGGAAGGTGAAAATGAAAACGTCAGAGAAAACAGCTGCCGAGCGCCGTGAAAAGGAGGACGAAGTTTTCCGCGCATTATTAATAGGGAATTCCGCGGAATTCCGTCTCGCCAGACTGGTTAGGTTCGGCTAATGACGTGGGAACTGTGAGCAATCGCGATCTTGAAGCCGGCGGGACGAGTTTGCGCGACGTAGTCGGCGCGCCGGGCGGTTCCTTTGATGTTTCGCTGAGGCCGCCGGTGTTCAGCGAGTTCGTCGGGCAAGGGAAGATCAAGGACGTGCTGATGATGCGTCTAACTGCGGCGGTGCAGCGGGGCGACGTCCTCGAGCACGTCATGCTCTCCGGCCCGCCGGGCCTCGGCAAGACAACCCTCGCGCACATCATTGCCACCTCGGCCGGAACAAAAATCCACTGCAGCAGCGGCCCGCAAATCGAAAAGGCCGGCGACCTCGCGGGCATCCTGACCAATCTGCAAAGAGGCGACATTCTTTTCATCGACGAGATTCACCGGCTGCAGCCGACGATCGAGGAGTATCTCTACCCGGCGATGGAGGATTACCGGTTGGACATCATCATTGATCAGGGACCACAGGCGCGGTCGATTCAGTTGCCCTTGCCGCGCTTTACGCTGATTGGCGCCACGACCCGGCAAGGGATGTTGACAGCGCCCTTGCGCTCGCGTTTCGGGATCAATCTGCGCTTCGATTACTACGACGAGGAGGATTTGGCGCAGATCATCCTGCGTTCGGCTGGCCTGCTTGAAATCGCCATCGATCGGGACGGGGCCGAGGAAATTGCCGCGCGCTCTCGCGGCACTCCGCGCATCGCCAATCAATTGCTCAAGCACGTGCGTGACTATGCCCAGGTGAAAGCGGATGGCATCATCACGCGTGTCATCGCGGACGCGGCGTTGACGATGATCGATATAGATCGGGACGGACTCGATGAGATGGACAAGCGGCTGCTCGAGGCGGTCATCTATAAGTTCGATGGCGGGCCCGTGGGGTTGAACTCCTTGGGAGTGGCGGTGGGAGAAGACCCCGGCACAATCGAGGAGGTGAACGAGCCCTTTCTGATCATGCACGGTTTTTTGAAACGCACGCCGCGCGGTCGTGAAGCCCTCCCGGCGGCGTATAGTAAAATCGGGGCAGCGATGCCGCGCTCTCACGCGGCCCCTCAACCCGAACTTCCCTTGTAGGGCCATTAACATGAGGCTCCTCGTTGCCGCCAGATTCACCACCGAGCTGAAGGAACTTTTCTACCAGGTAAAGCAGCCGTACTTCGCCGAGCAGTTGCTGCAGCCGGTTTTCGTGTGGGGCATCGGTCTGGGCGTCCTGCTATTAGTCATTGCGCATTTTTGGAAGGAGGCGCGGCTCAAAGTTGTGGCGCTGATCCTGCTCGGCGCCGCGGGTTTCGCGATCTTTCCGTACCTTAAAACACGCCAGCGCGCGATAGCCCACGCGGCGGGGCGCGCCACACCCTCACGTAACGTCACTGAGTTGCGGGTCCAGACGAAGTGGGTCTTTGTCGGCATTGGGAGTTTCGCCCTGGCGACCCTCATTCTCGGAAACAAACCCCGCCTGGGACCGATCCTAACATTTTCCACCATGATCGGCGGCCTGGCCACCACTGCCTTTGCGATCTGGCTTGACGCCAAAGACGCAGGGGTCATGCACACCACGACAAAACCCCAGGCCGTTGCGCGACAGGGGGTTTATCGCTAGAACCACGAGATTCTTTAAAATTTGCTTGGCGAGGCCTAAATCAAGCGCTATTCCTCACCTGCACATTTGAACACTTAATCCCACTTACGTCATGGCCAAAAAAGATTCCGACACCGCCGTTGCGCCGGAGAACGCCCGTCGCGATGCCACCCGCGCCAAAGCGCTCGAGATGGCCATTCAGCATATCCAAAAGGAATTCGGAGAAGGGGCCATTATGAAGATGGGCGAGCGGCACCGCGTGGATATAGACGTCATCCCGACGGGCAATTTGCTCATCGACCGGGCTCTGGGTGTGGGCGGATTTCCCCGCGGACGCATTGTCGAAATTTTTGGCCCCGAGTCGTCCGGCAAAACCACCCTCACGCTGACCGTGGTGGCGCAAGCACAGAAACGGGGTGGTCTGGCGGCGTTCGTCGATGTCGAACACGCCCTGGATCCCGAGTATGCGAAAAAGCTCGGCGTAAATATAGCCGAGCTTCTGGTTTCCCAGCCGAGTTCCGGTGAAGAGGCCCTGCAGATCTGCGAGCAGCTCATCCGCTCGAATGCCATCGATGTCATCGTGCTCGACTCAGTCGCCGCACTGGTGACAAAACAGGAACTCGATGGCGAGATCGGAGACGCCACCGTCGGCGCCCAGGCGCGGCTGATGAGCTCGGCGCTGCGAAAGTTGACCAGCTTCATCTCGAAAGCGCGCACCTGCTGCATCTTCACAAACCAGATTCGCGAAAAAATTGGCGTGATGTTCGGCAACCCCGAAACAACCCCGGGTGGGCGCGCCCTGAAATTTTATGCCAGCGTGCGGGTGGATATTCGCCGAATTGGCCAGATCAAGTCGAGCGACGGCACGGTCACCGGGAGCAGCACCCGCATCAAGGTGGTCAAGAACAAGGTGGCGCCGCCCTTCACCGAAGCGGAGTTCGAGATCATATACAACGAGGGGATCTCGGGCACGGGGAGCCTTATCGATCTCGCCGTCGAGCAGGAAATCCTTCAGAAGCGCGGCTCGTGGTTTGCGTACAAAGGAAACCAACTCGCTCAAGGCCGCGATGCGCTGAAAGAAATCCTTAAAAACGACGAAGCGCTTTATCAGGAGATTGCCGACGCGGTGAAAGCCAAACTCGATTTACCCACTCCCAAGTAAACGCCCTATTGGGAGGGGATCGGATTCTTTCCCCAAATTCCCGAAAGCAGCTATGTTTGGGGGACTTCGCTGACATTAGGTCGGGTGTCCCAGCGCGGAATTTTCCGCAGTCCGCAGTCTGAAAATTGCCATGAGCCTTAATCGCCGCCAGATGTTGCGCAAATTCGCCAGCGGTTTCGGCATGCTGGCGGTGGCTGATTTGTTGGCGGCGCAATCGGACTCCCTGACGCAAATGAAGCCGCTCCATGCCCCGCGGGCGAAGCGGATCATTTTTCTCTTTATGTCGGGCGGCCCCTCCCATGTGGATTTGCTCGACCCGAAGCCGCGGCTGGCCCAGATGAACGGGCAGGCGCTGCCGTTCGCGAAACCAAAGCTCGAGCGGACAAAAACCGGAAACCTGCTGGCGTCGCCCTGGCAGTTTGCACCGCGCGGACAGAGCGGCATCCCTGTAAGTGAGTTGCTGCCCAAGCTTTCGACATGTGTTGATGATTTGTGTGTCATACGCTCGATGGTGGCGGACAACATCAATCACAACGGTGCTTGTTTGCAGATGAACACGGGCGAGCAGGCGTTTTCCCGGCCAAGCCTGGGTTCCTGGTTGCTTTACGGCCTGGGCAGCGAAAACCAAAATCTGCCTGGCTTCGTTGTCATTAGCCCGTCGCAACCGGCACAGGGTGCGCCGCTTTGGAGCAGCAGCTTTTTGCCCGCTGCCTATCAGGGCACACTCGTCTCTGATCTGGCCAACCCGGTGGCAAACCTGCGTAATACGCGGTTCGCCCCCGCCGCCCAACGACTGCAGCTCGACGTGTTGAAGCGTCTTAATGAAGTGCACGCCAAAGCGCGCGAGGAGGACAGCCGATTAAGTGCGCGCATTCAATCGTTCGAACTCGCCTTTCGCATGCAGATGCAGGCGCCAGAAGCCTTCGACATCGAAGCCGAATCGCCCGAAACAAAAAAACTGTACGGTCTCGATGAACCGGCAACCGAAATTTTCGGCAAACAGTGCCTGATGGCACGGCGGCTCGTCGAGCGGGGCGTGCGCATTGTGCAGGTTTATCATACCACTACCTCGAAGCGCAGTTCCTGCCAGCTTTGGGACCAACACGGAAGTCTCCGCGCGGAACTCGCGAACAACTGCGCCGCCACAGATAAGCCGATGGCCGGCCTGCTAAAAGATCTCAAAGGGCGCGGGCTGCTCGAAGATACTATTGTGCTTTGGGGCGGGGAATTTGGCCGCACTCCCACCGCCGAAGGCAACGACGGACGGGAACATCATCCTTTCGGATTCACAATGTGGCTGGCCGGGGGGGGCTTCAAGGGAGGCTATGTGCACGGCGCCACTGACGAGTTCGGATGGCACGCTGTGCGGGACAAAGTTCATATTCATGACCTCCACGCCACCTTGCTCCATGCGCTGGGTATCGATCACGAGAAGTTCCTCTACCGTCACGGTGGGCGTGATTACCGCCTTACCGACGTGTATGGAACTGTGGTCGCGCCGCTCATGGCTTGAGCAGGCGCGTCCGCTCTGTCGCCGGAATCTGGGGGCTTGGGCCGGTTCTCCTGTATCCGGCCTCTGGGGGCCTGGGCCGGCTCTCCTGTAGCCGGCCTCGGAGAGGCTGGGGCCGGCCTTGTTGGGGCCGGCCTCTGAGGGGCCGGGCCGGCCTCGCAGGGGCCGGCTACAGCTACAATGCGGCCGCCACTGGCGCCTCGACCGAACGCGCGGCGCGCCGCAGCCGCAATGACAGCAGCAATGAGACCAACATCATGCCCGCCGCCGCCCACAACGGGGTTCGGGCATATTGCGAAAGGGGCTTGGCCAGGTCGAAGGTGAGCAAACTTCCCCCGATAAAGGGTCCCAGGAAACGTCCAAGGCTGCCGGCGCTTTGCAACACACCGAGGGCGCGCCCTTGCCAGTCAGCTTCCGCGCTTCGTGACGCCAATCCGTTCAACGTCGGCTGACAGAAACTGTTGCCCACAGAAATGAAGCTGCTGAAAACGATCAGGGACGCAACGCCCCAACTGAGCGGCAGAAGAAAAAACGACACCACGAGCAGGGCAACGCCGGCCATGGCCAGTGGCACTTCGCCCGTGCGCGCCAGAATTCGCCGCAGCAATCCGCCCTGAATCAAAACTCCGATTGCGCCGATCAAGGCCAAAATATAGCCGGTGTGCTGAGTATCGAGACCAAAGCGCCGCTCATTCATCAATGCGTAAACTTGCGTCATTATCGAAAATGAGGCCGTTACCAGAAAATAGACGACGAGCACCGTTTTAAGAAGCGGGGCATTGGCATGTTGCCACAGCCTCCGCAGAGGAATCTGGTGATGAACCCCACGTTTTTCAGGAGGCAGACTTTCCGGCAGTTTCCAGACAATGAGCGCTACATTTAGGAGGCAGAGCAGACCGGACGCTATAAATGGCGCTCCGGCTGACACTTTCGATAAGACTCCCCCGAGCGCAGGCCCCAAAATAAATCCCAAGCCAAACGCCGCCCCGATCATCCCCATCGACCGCGATCGTTCGGCCGGTGTTGTGATATCCGCAATGTAAGCTTGCGCCGCCGCGACATTGCCTCCGGAAATTCCGTCGATCGTCCGGCCGGCGAACAGGACGGCCAGTGTCGCCCCTCCGACCGCCGCTTTCATCGCCACCGGGTCAGTAGACACCGGACCGCCATTCCAAACTTCTGCCAGCATCGGCCCCAGCGCCTCCGACCAACCCAGGATGAAATATCCAATCGCGGAACCAATCACACTGACGATCAGGATGGGCCGGCGCCCAAAGCGATCGGACAGTTTTCCGAAGTAGGGGGCAACCAGGAATTGGCAGAGGGAAAAAACTCCGGTCAGCAAGCCGTTTTGCCAACCGGTGGCGCCATAACGATCGGCGTAAATCGGGAGCACGGGAATGCAGACTCCGAATCCCACCGTGCTCAGCAGGATGGTGAGAAAGATAACAAAGAACTGCGACTGGCGTGAACTTTGCAAAGTGCGCAGGGCATTTAGCGCGCCGCTCTCGCTCACAGACGAGGCGGCGAGCAAACGGAACGATCAATGCGAGAGGCAAAACTGCTCGAACCGATCGAGCCCCTTCTTGATGATATCCATTCCGCAGGCGTAGCTGAGACGAACGGTGTTGTCCGCACCAAACGCGATGCCAGGCACCACCGCCACTTGCTGGCGGCTGAGCAGCTTTTCCGAAAAATTGAGCGATTTCAATCCCATGTTCTCGATGTTCACCAGAAAGTAAAACGCGCCCAGCGGTTCGACGGTGCTCACATTGCTGATCGATTGCAGCCGCTGCAGCATGTAATTGCGGCGAAGATCGAATTCGTCCCGCATGTCTGAAACCACCTGCTGGTCACCGTTCAAGGCAGCCAGGGCCCCGTATTGCGCGAACGTGGCGGGCGCACTGGTGGTATGACTCTGAATGTTGTTCATCGAATCCGCCAGCCCCTTGGGAGCGGCGGTGTAGCCGATGCGCCAGCCGGTCATCGAATAAGCTTTGGAAAACCCGTTTACCAGAATCGTCAATTCCTGAAGTTCCCTGCTCAGACTCGCAATCGACACATGCTGTCCGTCGTTGTAGACCAGCTTTTCATAAATCTCGTCGGACAAAATCACGATGTCCTCGGCGGCGGCCGCTTCTCCGATTTTCTCGAGCTCCTGCTTCGAGTAAAGCGCGCCGGTCGGGTTGCCGGGCGAATTGAGGATAAGCATTTTCGTGCGCGGACTGATGGCATTTTCGAATTCCTCCGCCGTCATTTTCCATCCATTTTCCTGCTTCGTCTCGACGGTGACCGGCTCGGCACCAGCCAGACGGACCATTTCCGGATAACTGGTCCAATACGGCGCGGGAATGATCACCTCGTCTTCCGGCTCACAGACCGCCAGGACCGCGTTGTAGCAGGAATGCTTGGCGCCGCAATTCACGGTAATCTGCTGCGGCGTGAATTCGATGTTATTCTCCGCAATGAGCTTTGTGCAAATAGCATCGCGCAGTTCGAAGAGACCTTCGGCTGCGGTATATTTTGTCTTGCCCTCGTGCAGCGCTTTAATTGCCGCTTCTTTGATGAACTCAGGAGTGTCCATGTCCGGCTCGCCGGCTCCAAAGCTGCAAACATCGACCCCCTCCTTTTTCATCTTGTTGGCTTGCGCCGTAATGGACAAAGTGAGGGACGGAGAAATCTGGCGGATTTTTTCGGCGGTAAGAGTCATGGGTCAATCGGTGAGGGGCATAAAACAAACGCGCCACCGCTCCGATAAGCGGCGGCGCGGGTGGGATGCGAAACCTCCCCAGCTTCCAAACCCTTGCAAGCGAATTCCAGGGTTCGCCCGGAATCAGCCCTCCTGAACCGACCTCCCCTGCGCGGTCATCCACTTGCCACGTTTGACCACCCGCTCGAAGCGAAAACCCTCTTTCCGACATTCCTGCAAACACGCTTTGCCATCCTTGTCCAGGATTCCGGACAAAATCAGCACTCCACCCGGCGCCAGAGCACGCTTCATTTTTGCAAACAAAGCTGTGAGCACGTCGGCGAAGATGTTGGCGACGATGATGTCGAAGCGCAGTGACGGTTCCCAGCTCAGGATGTCGCAGCGTTCGAACTGGATGCCGCGAACTTTGTTGCGCCGTGCGTTGCGCTTCGAGGCGGCCACCGCCTCTCTGTCGCAGTCCACCGCCAGAACGCGAGCCGCTCCGAGTTTTCGCGCCGCGAGCGCGAGAATCCCCGTGCCACAGCCAAGATCGAGCACCGAGCGTCCTGCCATATCCAGGTCACACATCAGCCGGAGGCAGGTCGCTGTCGTCGGATGATCGCCCGTCCCGAACGCCATCTCGATTGGGATTCGAAGTAGTTCGCGATTGGGATGCGCACTCCGCAACCGCTCGATTTCGGCCTCGTCCTCGGTCGATACGATCAAAAAGCGGTCACGAATTTTAATCGGAGCGATTTTGGGAATAGCGAGCGCGGCCCAATTTTCCGTCTTCAGCCAGCGAACGCGCCCACCAAGTTGTCGCTGAATTCGCTCCGCATCGGCGCGCCGGCGGCAGTAGACATCAAGCCGGGCGTTCTTTCGACCCGCAAATTCCGTGATGACCAGGCTGCCGGCGCCCATGCCTTGCAATTGCTTCTCCAGCCCACCCCTCCGCCGGCCCGACGACGATCTGCTCCAAACCCACATGCCGCGTTCAAGGCGCTGGGTCGGCGACTCGTCCAGGAAAAAGAATCGCGCGCGTGTTTGCTTCGATGATGGCAAAGGCGAATGGATGTTCCTGTTACTCTCTCATATCTCGCTTCACCGTCTTTCGGAAGCAGTTACCCACACCACCGCGGCCTGCAGATGCCGCGCCCACTCATCGGCAAACCCGCTCCAGGTGAGGTCGGGCGACGCGGCGACGAGAATCGATACGATCAGCAGGAGGTTCACAAAATAAATGAGCACGAAGGAAAAAAAAGTTCCGTTCTGCCGCAGGTCCGGCTGATTTTTGGTGATCATCCAGAGGGTGAAGGTGAAGTGGAAGCCCCAGCTGTAGCCAATGGTAAAGAAGAGCAGCCAGTCCCAGCGAAAGGCGCCGCGACCAAACCAGACGCCGTAATGGGTGGGACCGAGATCCCAGATGGCGGCTGCAACGCCATAAAGCGCGGTTACGACCAGCGACCAGAAGGGGACGAAGTAAGGCGAGAGAGAAATGAGGAGATTGTTTTTGTCGGTCACCACGTGTCCGCCTTCGCGGCTGACCTGGAATTCGATCACGCGTCCGCCGCATACAATGACGAAAAAGACGTGGGTGAGTTCGTGGCCGAGCACGTAGAGGTAACGCGGACGGAACCCCGCCCAGAAAACGGCCAGCCAGATGATCAATCCCCAGAAAAAGAACCAGAACGGTGCCGTCCGCCAGACAGAATGATCGACTGCCGCCTGGGCGAAGCTGGAGAAGAAAACCAGGGTGGTGATCACGGCAAACGGCAGCAAGGTCACGCCCAGCGCCGTGTTCAACCACGTCACTGGTATGAGCAGCGAGGCGCGTGGCCCGTCCATGGCGGCGCCCCAGGCATGCCGCCGGTGCACGCGATCGCGCTTGGGAAATCGCGGGTTGCCTCGCGGGCCTGATTTCTTCGGCTCCAATCCGCGGCGGCGCTTGTTTGGAACGGACATCGAACGCCGGGTCCCGGTTAGAGATCGAGAGCGCGGGGCGCGCCAGTTGCACGGCCCCGGATCAAAACACGAAAAAGATTCACAGACAGTCGGCTTTGCAAAATCAGGCCCGGCCCAGATACTTTCCGGTGCGGGTGTCGACTCGAATGGTCTCGCCGGTTTTAATGAAAAGCGGCGCCTGGATGATCTTTCCCGTCGAGAGTGTCACCGGCTTTTGCACGTTGTTGGCACTGTCCCCGCGTACTCCATCCGCCGCTTCGGTCACCTTGATGTCAACGCTCGCAGGCATATCAATGCTCATCGGGTTCCCTTCCACGAACAGAACATCCACCGCCATATTCTCGATCAGCAAACCCTTGAGATCGGCCACCAAATGGTCCGGCAACGTCACCGTCTCGTAACTCTCCGGATTCATGAAGTGAAATCCGGAGCTATCCGAGTAGCTGAATTCGAGCTTCTGCCGGTCCACTTCAATAACCTCGACTTTCTCGCTGGCCTGAAAACGAAAGTCCTTGCTCTTGCCCGAGCTGAACGACCGCATGATGACCTGAACAAAGCCGTTCAGATTGCCAGGAGTCCGGTGCTCGAGCTCGAGAATTAAACCGAGTTCCCCCCGGACTTTGATCGCCTGACCCTTGCGCAGATTGGTGGATGGAACGGCTGGCATAAAATGTCAGATTCTATTGAGGCGATGGCTGGAAGCAAGCAGGCACCGATGACAACTTATCCGAGACCTGCCGGCGCTCAAAATGTGCGCAGATTTTCCTTACGCTTTGGCGAATTCGCGAGTTTGTTGGAGAAACGCAAAACACCCATGAAAACGACCATTGTATTTTTCCTGGTTCTCACCGGAATCGGAGCTTTCGCGCAGGCGCCCGCAGTCGCCCCAACGCCGGCCAAGGCCAGGAGTGCTGTCGAGCTTTACGAGGAAGGTCGCGCGGCGCTGTTTCGGGATGACCTGGTGACGGCGAAGGCGAAGCTGAGCCAGGTCCTGCGCGCCAACCCAAACCATCAGCCGACGATCATCATGTTGAAGAACATCCAGTTGGCGGAGGCGGAGGCGGCGAAGAAGAATGCCTCTCCGGAAGGCCGGCTGCAACGCATCATGCTTCCTCAGCTCGATCTCGCGGATGCCAAAATTTCCGAGGTCCTCGAGTTCATCCAACTAAAGACAGCCGAGCAAGCCGGCGCCGCGAAACCGAATTTCGTGGTCAAACTGGATCCAGCCACGGAGGGTCAAAAAATCACGCTGAAGCTTGGAAAAGTGAGCGTCTACGATGCGCTGCGGTCGGTGGCCAAGGCCGCAAGTCTCGATGTCATCTATGATGCGCACACGGTGATCATCAAGCCCCGCTCCAGCGAAGGGCAGCCGAGCACCGCGGAAGCCAGGAACCTTGCGCCAAACACCGCGAAGTAAAGGAGTCTGTGTCCGAGGAGGAACCGCCGCATCCCTTCATCCGCGCGCGACCGTCAGGATAGCCACGCGGCGGGCGCCGGCCTGCCTTTTCAACACTCGGGCGCATTCCTGCGCCGTCGCGCCGGTCGTGAAAACGTCATCGATGAGAAGCACGGCCTGGCCCAGCAGGGAGTGAGAACGCTGCTCCCGCGAGGTCAGCGAGAAGGCTCCTCGCAGGTTATCCAAGCGCTGCTGACGATGCAGAGTCGCCTGCACTGTGGTGTAGCGGGTGCGCGCCAGGGCTTCACTGACGGGGATGCGCGTGATTTTCGTCAAGACACGACACAATTCGGCGGCCTGATTGAACTCCCGCTCACGCAGACGCCGGGGATGAAGTGGCACCGGCACCGCGATCCATGCGGGTTCCGCAGCCAGCCTCGATTCGGCCATCCCGCCGCGCAATGCTTCCGCAAGCAACTGCCCGAGCGGCACTCGCAACCACAGCGCCTTTTCATATTTATAGCGGTGGATCAGCTCGCGCATCGAATCCTCCGACTTCATGGCCGCGAAGGCGAAATCGAAATCAAATTTTCGGTCCGCGCAATTCGCACAACAAAAAGTGCCGTCAATTTGCCCGACGAACCATTCTCCGCACACCCCGCAATACGGAGGGACCAGCCGCGGCAGCTTCGTTGCGCAGGTGCCGCAAAGGTGAGCCAGCGGCGAATCTGGACGGGACCCACCACAAACGGCGCAGGCACGCGGGTAAAGCAAATCGAGCGCGGCATCTTTGGCATCGCCCAGCCAGCGCATGAACGGGCCGCCGAGAGGCGGCGTCCGGAAAAGCTGCCATACAGAGGACTTCACCAAGCTCGCTAGACGAGTTTGAGCCGGGAAAGGTCCTGGGTGTCGACGATGCCAACCGGGCGGTTGGCCTGGTCGACGACGACGAGGTCATCGACGGCGTGATCCTTCAGGATATTGAGCACCTCGACGGCAAGCTTGTCCTGGTTGATGGAAACCGGTTGCCGGGTCATAAACTCGCGCACGGTACGATGGCCGATCTGACCTCCCTTTTGGAAGGCGCGGACGAAATCCCCCTGTGTGAATATGCCCGCCAGGGTTCCGTCGTCGTTGGCCACAATGGCGGCGCCTGACCGGGCGAAGGTCATGGCGGTGAGCACTTGCTGCACGGTGGCCAAAGGCCGCACTATCGCGGTTTGCGCATCTCGTCGCATAATATCGCTTACCTTCGTGAGGAGGGCGCGGCCGAGCCTGCCACCGGGATGAAGCCGGGCAAAATCCTCTGCACAAAACCCGCGGGCTTCGAGCAGCACCATGGCAAGTGCGTCCCCCAGGACGAGCTGAACAGTGCTCGAACTCGTGGGCGCCAGATTCAGCGGACACGCTTCACGCTCGATGCTCGTGTCGAGCACCACATCGCTATGCCGGGCCAGCGTTGATTCGCTCCCACCAGTCATCGCAATCATTTTTACGCCGGAACTTTTCAAATGCGGAAGCAGATTGAGCACCTCCCAGGTCTCACCGCTGTGGCTGAGCACCATGACGACATCGCCTTCATTGACCATGCCCAAATCACCATGCAACGCGTCCTGTGCGTTGAGCACAACGCTGGCTGCGCCCGTCGAGTTGAAGGTGGCCGCTATCTTGCTCCCAATATTTCCGCTTTTGCCCACGCCGCAGACGATGATTTTCCGGCCCGCCTCGAGCACCGAAAGAAGCAAGCGCACGGCCTCAGTCAGGTCCACTCCCACGCGGTCCCGCAATCGCTGCAATTCTGCGATTTCCAACTCTATCACCTGGCGCGCTTTGGCTGGGTAATCCATCGATGACGGCTTATTGGTTAAGCGCTATTTTTTATTCGTCATCCGTTTTCGAGTCGCCGATGGGCCGTTTCATTCGCGGAAATGCTTCCCCCAACCGGTCCCCGACAGGGAAATCTGCGCTGGTGGTCCGGTTGAGCGCGGTGCTATACTGGCGGCGGATACCTCGCAAGACTGGGCAAATCCGGGATCCAATCACAAACCTTAATATTATGCATTCCCGAATCCTTGGCACTCTAATTTTCCTTTGGATGACGAGCCTTCTTGCCGGTGCGAATGAGGAGAGCCCGCGCACGCCCGACCAAAAACTTGCTAAAAGCAAGATTGCACTTGTGGCAACGGTTCTGAGAATCGAGGTATCAGGCGAGGAGGTTATTACCCCTTCCCAGGGGCCATTAGTCACTCTATTGCATTGTTCGGCTAGGTTGCGGGTAGACAAAATTGTGAAGCGTGATCAGGAGAATCGAGCAGAGCAACTCAAGGTTGTGTCCATTCGCTTTCGCCGTGTCGGCGACACCAGGTTCGAGGGCGATCAAATTCCGACTATAAATATTGGTGATCGAGTTAAGGTATTTTTGAGCCACAATACACTTGTCGCGGGTGAGGCGGAGGAGTATGTTAGGTCTGGCAATCAGATTGAGATAGTCGAGGTGTTTAAAAAGGGTGGGTCTTCATGAATCATGTGGGTAAAAAGAGGCAGGGGTTGAGAATTCTTGGAAGGGAGGTGCCGCGCGGAACTAGTCTGGAAGGGAAAAAAGGGCAGAAGCAACGGTTGGTTGGGGTCAAAGCACGGTTGGTTGTGGTCAAATCTCAACATACAACATTTGACAACTGCCAGCGCCTTTTGTTAATGGATAGCGGTGGCTCGAGCATTGCGAATTGATTTCCCGGGGGCGTGGCACCATGTGACCTCGCGCGGCAATGAACGTCGCGAGGTTTTTCACACCGAGGGCGATCGGCGGCGGTGGCTCGAGCTGCTGGCGCAGCTTCCGGAGCGATTTGGCGCGGCCATTCATGCCTACGTTCTGATGCCCAATCATTATCATGTGATCATCGAGGGTGGAGCGGTTCCGCTCAGCTGGGTGATGCAATGGTTGAACGTCAGCTACACGGTCTGGTTCAACCGGCGTCATCATCGGGTGGGACACTTGTTTCAAGGGCGCTACAGCCGAGCGGAGCGAGACAGCCTGCCGGAAAGGCAGCCCGAAGGGCGTGCGCGGGGGCGCACGGCAACGCGGTACTGGTCGAACCAGAGGAGTGGGGTCTCGCGCTCAGCCGCTACGTCCACCTCAATCCGGTGCGCATCGCCCGCCTCGGCTTGGGAAAGAGGGAACAGGCGGCGCGACGCTTTGGCCTCGCCGCCGCGGCGAGTGCGGAGCAGGTGGCGGAACGCCTGCGGACCTTGCGGGAGTTTCGCTGGAGTTCCTATCGCGCCTACTGCGGCTACGAGAGCGGCCCGTCCTGGCTGTGTGTGAAACGGCTGCAGTCGATGGCGCCCGGCCCTGCCCGTGGCGCCCCCCGGAACTACCGGGTTTACGTGGAAGAGGCGGTCCGTGAGGGCATTGAGGAAAGCCCGTGGGAGCATTGCCAGGGAGAATTGATTCTTGGGGGTACGAAGTTGAAAAGCCAAATCAAAGCCTGGCTACGCAAGGCAACGAGCGAACACGGCCGGGCGCGCCACTTGCTGCGGTGCGATTTTGAGGACGTGGTCAAAGTGGTGGAGAAGGTGAAAAACGAACCGTGGGAGCAGTTTTGCCACCGCCATGGGGATTGGGGCCGCGATGCCGCGCTCTGGCTCGGTCGCACCCGTTGCGGGCTGACGCTCCCGCAACTGGCCGCACGCGCCGGCGAGATCAGCCATCAAGCCGCCGGCATCGCCATCCGCCGCTGGCAAACTCGTATGAAATCCTCTCGCGCCCTCACCAACGCCGCCAGGCAAATGATCCAAATGTTACATGTTGAGATTTGATCCCCTTTCCATGACCCCATGTTGAGATTTGACCCCCTTTCACCCCTTCGATCTGGTGCTATGGCTGGCCCGGCGCCACTGCGGATTGACCCTGGCCGAGCTCGCCCAACACGCCGGTGGACTCCATTACGTTTCTGTCAGTGCCGCCACCCGACGCTTCGAGCAGCGAATGGCAAAGGGCAAAAAGCTGCAGAGAGCAGCACGTCGGGCAATTGAAATGTGTAATGAATAGACCTGACCCCATGCCCCGCCGCCATGCCCCCGCAGTTTGGACCCACGCCATGAAAACATTGATTCTCAACTTATGTCTCTTCGTCCTGCCTCTGCTTGGAACTTTATCGCCCGCCACGTTCGCCGACGAGAGAGCTCAGTGGCAGAGTCCCGACAAGATGCTGCGGTCACTTGCCGCGAAGGTGGAATGTACGGACAATATTGTTACACTGGTCTTGCCAGCTGCTGGTAATCGGTTCTTTTATTATGTTAAAGATGAAGAACCGAGGCTGACCGAATATGGCCAACGATTGGTTTTGCGTGTTGGTCCACCACTGAACTTGTACAGCCGCCACACCACCATGAAGATCACCCTGATTGCGCGTGAGGAGAAGGGCCTTCTCCTTATCGAACGACTTGATGATATGCGATCGTTTGGCGGCGGGCTTATCAGATCACTTTCTGCTGCAACTCTTACTGATTCAATGGGATTAATTCCAGTGCCAGAAGCACAAGGCAGAGAGTTTCATCACCATGCCGCAAAACTCCCTGGCGAAAAATAGGCTGTCTGAGGATAAAAAGATTGCCGATGGATCATGGTAGGCCGCGACTGTCGCTGACCCGGATTGCATCGGCGCGAAGCGGTGTCATCAGTCAACGCACCAGTGCCCAAACCAATTGTCGCCAGTTATTGCGCGGACTTCCTCAAGGCCGACATGCAACATATCCACCGGCAGATTTGCGATCTGCGGGAATGGGAAGCCTGCGTGATCACGCATCACCGCGAAAATGAAACGCTCTTTCCGTGGCCGCGAAAAAAGATTCGCGTTTTGACCAAGCACCCGCTGCGATTCTTCCGGCGGCTGTGGCATCGCCAGCTCTGTCACCGCGTCGTTCCGCCGACGTTTGGCGAAACAAAGCAGTTTCTCTATCAGGTTTACCGCTTCAACGCCCGCGTGCTCCATATTTATTTCGGGCACCATGCGGTGCGGTGGCTGCCCGTGATCAAAGCGTGCCCCCTGCCGGTGGTGGTGAGCTTTCATGGTGCTGACGCGGCTGTCGGCGTCACTCGTGCGCATCTCGGCGAAGTATTCAGGCATTCGCGGCTCATCCTCGCGCGTTCGCAGGCATTACTCGAGAGCCTGAGCGGCCACGGTTGCTCGACCGAGAAGCTCCGTCTCCATCGCACCGGAATTCCGCTGGATGTCTGGACGCCGCCGGCCCAGGCGCGCGCCATTCCGCCGCCTCGAGGCGCCTGGCGCTTTGTTCAGGCCTGCCGGTTCGTCGAGAAAAAGGGATTGCACACAACGTTGCGCGCTTTTGCGGAGGTGGCCGCAAAATATCCCCACGCGACCCTGGCGCTCATCGGCGATGGACCGCTTCGCGAACGCCTGGCCGCATCGTGCCGCCAGCTCGGCCTGCTTGGAAAGGTCGCTTTTCCGGGATTTCTAATGCCGGAGCAACTGCGCGAAGCCTTTCACTCGGCTCACGCATTTGTTCACCCCAGTGTGACGACCGCGGATGGCAACCAGGAGGGCGTGCCGAACAGCCTCCTCGAGGCAATGGCAACCGGTCTGCCCATCCTCGCGACGCGTCACGGCGGCATCCCCGAAGCCGTCGATCATGAATTTTCCGGTTTCCTCGTGGCAGAAGGCGATGCCTCGGGTCTGGCGCACGCGGCGATCAACCTCATGGAAAATCCGGCGCGCTGGCATGCCATGTCGGCGGCGGCCGAAAAGGCTGTCCGGGAACGCTTTGAACGCGGCGCCCAAACGGAGATTCTCGAACGCTGCTACGATGAGGCGGGAGCCAGCCGCCATTGCGGCAAGATCTGACACAGCCTTCTCTCCAAGGATCCAGGACCAAGCTCCCTCCCCGCTTTCCTGCGCGGGCGCGGCGGACTATTCCACCGATTTCACCTCACTGTGCGCCTTTCCCTCAGCGAACCGGGTCGTCACAACCTGGCCCGGGCGGAGCTGGCTGGAACTGCGAACGGCGCGGCCGTCCGGCGCGACCGTGTAACTGTAACCGCGCGCGAAAACAGATTGGGGGCCCAGCGATTGCAGGAGCGACCGAAGATGTTCGCAACGCTTGTCCGTAGCCGCCAAATGGGTTTTGAGCACGCCATCGAGACGATTGCCTAACAAAGCAACAGACTGTTGTTGCTGTGCCAGCCAGCGATCCGGGCGGCGGGAATTCAGCCGCGACTCCAAGGATGCCAGCTCCTGGGCCAGCCGGCGGAGGGTGTGTTTGGGGACGGCGCCCAAGTCTGCCGCGAGCAAATCCACCCTTTGGCCGTGTTGAGCGAGGAGACGCTGTGGTTCGCGAGCCAGGCCGGTCCGTCCCAGGAGCACAAGTTCTCGGCACAAATGATCCAGTGTTCGCTGGACGCGGGAGGTCATGCTGGCACCCAGATCAGTCAGCCGCCGCTGCAAGTCGAAGACATCTGGCACGATCAATTCTGCGGCTGCGCTCGGAGTTGGGGCGCGCAGGTCAGCGGCAAAGTCCGCAATAGTGAAATCGATTTCATGACCAATTGCCGAAACGATGGGAATGCGGCTGGCGGCGATCGCCCGCGCAACGGCTTCCTCATTAAAACTCCACAAGTCTTCGATGCTGCCACCGCCGCGGGCTACGACGATGAGGTCTGGGCAGGGGAGACGCAAATTTTTCCACCGGTTCAGATCGTGCAAGGCAGCAACCACCTCGTGGTGCGCGCCTTCACCCTGCACTCGAACGGGGGAGATGAGCACTCGCATCCAGGGCGCGCGCCGCGCGAGAATGTTGAGCATGTCGCGCACTGCCGCACCTGCGGGAGAGGTGACCAGAGCGATACAGCGCGGGAACGGCGGAAGCGGCTTTTTGCGAGCCGCATCAAAAAGTCCCTCGGCCGCCAGTTTTCGCTTCAGCGCCTCAAATCTCTGCTGCAACAATCCCTGGCCCGCAGCCTTCAGTTCACGCACCGCCAACTGATACTTTCCCTGGGGTTCGTAAACGGTGACGTCCCCCAGGGCCTGGACCAGCAGGCCATCGATAGGCTGGGGCATTCCCGCATGAACGTTGCTTTTGAAAAGAACGCACGAGAGTTGCGCTCCAGCGTCCTTCAGGGTGAAATAAGAATGGCCGCTCGACTGCCGGCGCAGGTTGCTGATTTCTCCCTGAACCCAAACGCCTCCGAGGCGGTTTTCGAGCAGAATTCGCACCCGCCGCGTCAATTGGGATACCGTTAGAATGGCGGGAGGGTCCCCTTGGGGATCTTGCGGAGGCGCCAGTAGTGCCGGCGCGCTTGTCACCGCCACGGTTACCAGGGAAGCGCCTGTCATTGGACCGGAAGCGTCGTGGAAGTTGAATTCGAGATTTATTTCGCGCGGAGTGGACACGGCGTTGGTCAATGACCAGTTTGTGCTGAAATGCGGGAGCTGCCACGAAAACCGTGGAACTCCGTTCAATTTTAAAGGGGCAAGCGCCCTGGCAATCTGCCTATACTGCCGGGCCCTGAGCGCGGCGCTGGAGCCTTCCGACCTTTTCCTTCATCTCCTTGCCCGGCTTGAACTTCACAATCGTCCGCGGCGGGATCTTAACATCATGCTCGGGCTGATTTGGATTTCTTCCAATCTTCGCCTTTGTCTCTTTCACGATGAACGTCCCGAAGTTTCGCAAGACGACCTCGTCGCTTTTAGCCAGCGCTTGAGTGATCTCATCAATAAGCCCTTGCACGATCCCGAACACCTCCCGTTGAGTAAGTCCGGTCTTGTTGCTTAAAAGAATCACGAGATCGCGTTTTGTAATGGTGGCCATGATTACCTCCTGAGTTGCAAGCAGATATTTGTTAATCGTTTATCGAATATAGCGCCGCGGTCAACGCCGATAATTATGTCAATCCCTGACAGTCAGGAAGGCTGCGTCCCGGGCCGGTGGGGAAAAACCCGAGAGACCTTGCGAGATCCCTGCCCCTGCGCTCCAGTGCCAGGCATGAAGCGTCTTCAGAGAGGGGTTCTGGTCTGGAGCCTCGCGTTGATCGCAGCCCCTGCCATTCAGGCGCAGGAGTGGGAGCTTTTGTTCGACGGCAAGTCATTGGCCGGTTGGACGACGTCTGCCGGCAAAGCAATCGAGTCCGGTTGGGAAATCAAAGACGGAGCGCTTCATCGGCATGGCAAAGGCGGAGACATTGTCTCGGCGCGCGAGTTTCTCGACTTCGAGCTGGAATTCGAGTGGAGGGTGGCGCCGGAAGCGAATAGCGGGCTGAAATATAGGGTGGCCGATTACTCGCCGGTTGGCAAAAATATTGGCGTGGAATACCAGTTGCTCGACGACTCGAGCCACGCCGATGGCAAGAGCGGCATGACCGCCACCGCCTCGATTTACGCCCTCGTCCCTTCATCGCCGGCCAAAAAGCTTCAACCTGTGGGTGAATGGAACCGTGGAAAGGTTGTTGCCGTCGGTGAGCGGCTCGAACATTGGCTTAATGGCGAAAAGGTCGCCGCCATTACCATGGGCAATGCGGAGTGGAAGGAAGCTCTCGCAAACAGCAAATTCCGCGCCGCCCCTGATTTCGGGGTCAAAAAGGGGCGCATTTTGCTGCAGGATCATGGGGGAGAGGTATGGTTTCGCAATTTGCGAATTCTGAAAATGGCCCGCTGAGAGCCTTCACTGGCTTCCCATCTAGAGACTTTCCAAAAATCGCCGGTAGAAATCCACGCCCTCTTCGAGGGCGGTGATTTCAATAAACTCGTCCGCGGTATGGGCTTGATCGATGCTTCCGGGACCGGCGGCGACCGAGGGGATGCCGCCTTCGCTCCAGAGCCAGCCGGCATCGGAAAACCACGGAGCCCCCACGAGTGGCGCACCCAACCGGGCCAGCTTTTGCACAAAGGGATTATCCGCTGGCGTGTCGAGTGGCGCGCAGGCCAGGCCGCTGTGCATTGCCACTTTGGTTGCCAGGTGCGCCTGCTCCAGCCACTCGCGCAGCAAACGGTCCACACCATGGCGATGCAGGGCCGGCGTCTCCCGAATATCGAGCTCGATGGCGCACCGGTCCGGCACAATGTTAGGGCGAGTGCCGCCGCGGATGGTGCCAATGTTGACTGTGGGCCCGCCCAGCACCGCATGCGAAAATTTCTCCGACTCGAGGAGCCTCCGCAGATCCCGTTCGACAGAAACGATCACCGGCAGCATCTCGAAAATGGCGCTGCGGCCGCGTTCGGGAGTTGCGCCGTGACACGCAATGCCCTTGGTTTCGAGTTCGAGCCAGGTACAGCCTTTGTGGGTGTGCACGATGGCGCAGCCGGTGGGTTCGCCGACCAACGCGAAGGCATATTCGTTCCGGTGGTTCGCGGCGAGATGGCGTGATCCATATTGCCCGGTTTCCTCGCCGATCAGTCCCACGAAAGTCACGCCGCAGCCGAGTTGCGCCAGGCGCTCAACCCCGACGGCCTCAAGAGCCGCGAGCATCGCGGCCATCGTCCCTTTGGTATCGCTCGAGCCCCGGCCAAAGATTCTGCCGTCCCGAATGACGCCACTAAACGGCGGAATCGTCATGTTTTCGATGCCCACGGTGTCAGTGTGGGGTGCCAGCAGAATTCGCGATTTCCGTTGCGAGAATTCGCCAAAGTGACCGAAAACATTCGGGCGACCTGGAAGAACTTCTTCGAATGCAATCTGCGCTCCCATCTCCTGCAAAAAGCGGCCCAGCCATTGCGCGAGTTGGTTTTCGCCGGTGTCAGGTGAGCCCGGGGCGCCATCGGGATTGACACTTGGAATTCGGATCAGCGTCTGGAGGATTTCGGCGACACGAGCCATGGGGAGCGGATGCCGGGCGGCATCGCTCCTTTTCGTAGCGTCAAAAGTTCCTGCTGGCAAGAACGTCGCAAAAGGAGGGGCGAGCGCCGCGAGCCTTTGTGGCAAAAGGTGGTGCATTCGGCTGGCCTCGCAGCGCCCCGGCCCTCGAGCAGGGCGTCCCTGTCCACCACCGGTCCGTCATTGCATTCGAGCCAGGCTGGGGAAAACTTCCCCCCCGTTTCCCCCTGCATGATTTCGAGGATTGCGACCGCATTTTTTTCCTTGTGGTTGACGACGTCGCTTTCCGGCGTGGAAATTCGTGTGGCGTGCATCAATGTTCTGAATGGGGTGGGTGCGCCCGGGGGTCCCCAGTTCAACGCGCTGAAAGAGACATTGCAGCGCGTGAACCCCGACGTCGTAGGATTTGCCGAAGTAGCGGCCAATAACACCAGTCCCGCCAACGCGCAGTTCTTCGCTGACCTTCGCGCGCTGGTGTCACAACTCGGATTCCCAACGTCCCGGACCCACCTCGCGACTAACGGTGACGCGTTCGCCACCCAAACGTTTTCGGCTGGCGATTTTGGCAATAGCACTCAGTCGATTGCGGTGGCCAGCCGGTTTCCCATTGCGCGCACGGTGCAGATCGGCCGCGGTGCGACGGACCGCAAAGAAATGACGCGCTTTCCGCTGTTTGTACAAATCGACGTGCCCGGGACGGCCAACGACCCCGGATTTGTCATGGTGCATTTGAAGGCCCGGGAATCCGACGGCCCGACGCTTGCGGATCGATTTCGCAAGGCGGTGGAAGCATTCCGGATTTCCCAGTTTTTGTCCGCCCAGGGATTGCACGGTTCGACACATCACATCTTCGTAATGGGCGATTTCAATGAAGAGATGAGAGACCCGCAGCCCGCTTCATTCAGCACCAGCGGTATCACGGGAAATCATATTTTTACTGACGGTTCCACGCTGCCCCAAACTTTCGATCTCGGTGCGGACGTGCCGGCGACTTTGCCCTATGCGGTCTTTCCGAACTCGGCGTTTTCATCGGTCGGACTGAGCGTCCTGCCAGCCACCCAGGCGGATGGAGAAACTGACCGCACTTTCAATGCCTCCGGCAACGCGCGACTCGATTATATTCTTACCGGCGCCAAAACAACCAGTGCCGGACAGGCATTCACTGAAGTCTACAACAGCCGGCTCGAACACGCTTTCGATGGCCTGCCTAAAGCGACGGCCCTGCCGGATCCCCGGCTGAGTGAATCCGCCTCGGATCATTATCTCATCTTCGCCGATCTGGCCCTCGATCCGCTTCCACAGTTGACGGTCACTGGACCGGTGCTTCCGACATGGATTTATTCTGGTCTCAGCGGCTTTTCTGAAAGTGGAAGCATTTCACTGTCACAACCGTCGGCAGGGGACTTGGAGGTGACCATATCGACCTTCCGCCCGGGTGTGTTGGGAACGGTGACGCTTGGGATTCCGAGCGGTCAAATTTCCGCTCCGTTTTCTCTTCCCATCGCGGATGTCGGTGTCGCTCCAGATCGCCAGGTCACGGTATTGGGCACGGCCAGCGGTCATCGCAGGGGCGTCGGCACCGTATTCGTGCGCCGGGCCTTTGCTGCCGGCGACCTGCTTTTCAGCCAGTATACGGAACCCGCCAGCGGCATTTCACCCAAGGCCATCGAGGTTATCAACGTAAGCCGGCGCGAAGTTGATTTTAAGGAAGAGCCTCTGCGCGTTCTGCGTTACACGAACGGCTCGATAACTCCGGACATTGAGGCGCGTATTGAAGCAGGAAAACTACCGCGCGGCGCGGTTCTGGTCATCGGCGACAACGCGACCGGGGAATACCTCGTCGGCCAGGGCTTGCTGCCAGCGCCGGGCCAGCAATTCGATTCGTACACCAACGGAACGGCGTTTTTGGACGCGACCGGTCGCGCTGTTTTTGTGAAGGACACATTCACGTTCAGTGGGGATGACGCCCTCGAATTGCAACTCAATTTTACTCGTTGCGATGTCTTTGGAGTTCCAGGCGAGGATCCCGGGACTGGATGGGGAGCCCCGGAAGGAGTGTTCACTGCGGACAAGAATCTTTCCCGGCGCTCGACCGCCCTTGCGCCGGTGTGGAGTTGGAATGACCCCAGCGAGCATTTTGAGGTCATAGCCAGCTTGCCGCTCAACGGCTTTGGTATAGCCCCATCGCTCGATGACCCCTATTTTAACTGGACAGCGGCAAGTGGCCTGACGGGCGCGGCCGCCGAACCGAATGCGGATCCCGATGGCAACGGCCAACCAAATCTTGTCGAGTTTACGTTTGGCGCGCTCGGACTCCGGGATGTCAGAGGCTCATTTCATCCCGGCTTTGCCAGAATTGAGGCGGGTTATCGACTTCGGTCTTTATCAGGTAACGTCAGGACGGGTATCCAGATATCGACCGACATGGTAACCTGGAAGAAAGCTTGGGAGGATACGGCGATGCCATTATTTGGCGATGGGGAGGAGTTTTTCGAGAGCGTGTTCGTTGGAGGCGGCGGCAGTGATGCCGTCAGATTTTTTCGCCTCTACGCGACCAAACCGTAGGCTCCTCGATCCCATGTGGAAAAGGCGGCGGAGCGGAAGCTTCGCCCTGCCTTTTCAGCTTTTCTCGGGCATCATATCAGGCGGAATGCTCCTCTGGACTGCCACGAGCGTGATGTCGTCGTGAGGATGAGCTCCATGGACGAAATTTCCGAGCCGACTTTGGATTTCAGCCAGAACATTTTCCACGCTGGCGGAGGCCGCGCTAGCGGCAAAGGCGGAGCGCAGGCGTTCGACGCCAAACTCGTTCATCCCCGAGGAGTCCACGGCCTCGGTCACTCCGTCGGTGTAAAAGAGCAGGCAGTCACCAGGATCGAGTTGGAAGGTGAAGTCGCGAGTGGTGCGATCAAAAACGGCGCCTTTGTCCACGCCGAGCGCCAGGCCGGGCGGCTTCAGCGCCTCGATGCTGCCGTCCCCCCGCCGAAACAGAAAAGGCGGATCGTGTCCGGCGCGCGACATGGTCACCTCGCCGGTCGAAGTATTGAAGATGCAGTAGGCGAGGCTGACGAACATGTCCTCGCGGATGTCGGCGAAAAGCATGCGATTTACGCCCCTGAGCACCTCGCTGGGGGAAAGACTGGATTGCGCGCTAACCCTCAGCAGTCCGCGGCACGTCGCCATGACCAGCCCGGCCGGAATCCCTTTCCCGGAGACATCCGCGATAACGACGCCAAGATGCGTGGCGTCGATCTGTAGAAAATCGTAGTAATCACCACTGACCACTTTCGCCGGCTGATAGGCGGCGGCGATGGTGAAGCCTTCGACTTGCGGGGGCTGGGAAGGCAAAAGCACCCGCTGGATTTCGCTGGCGCGGCGCAACTCATCTTCGATACGGCGTTTCTCAACCACCTCCTGCTGCACCATCGCGCTGCCGAGCGCGAAGGCGCTTTGCTCGGCCATTGATTTGAAGAGTTCGAATTCGCGCGCCGAAAACGACGGCTGTCCGCGATTGCGCGCCACCGCCAGGACCCCGAGTTTTTTTGAGGCGTAAGCGAGCGGAGAAACAAGGGCGGCCACCGTTTCGCCGGGGACAGCAGGTATTGATGAGAAGACCGGGTGATCGTGAAGATCCCGCAGATTGAGCGGTCGTTCACTGGAAAGGACCTGGCCAAGGACCCCGGCCGGCGCCGGCACGCTCTGCAACTGCACATAGCTGCGCACCGCCTGCACGTCGCTGGCAAGCTTTTCGACCATTGCCGGAGGCAATTCGATCAGCGGCGGGCACTCAGGGGTTATGAACGTCGGAACGAGCAAATCGCGCCGGCCATCCAGCAGATAGAGTGCGCCGCCGCGGGCCTGCACCACACTGGCGACTCCACGCACGATGCGCTGATGCAGTTTCCGGGGCGAGATTTGTTCGAGCGTCGCCCCAAGGTCGTGCAGGAATTCGAAAACCCGGTGCTCTTCCGCATCGTGGGCCGCATGGGCCCGCAAGGCCAGGTGAGCCCGGCGGCGTTGCCGCCACCATGCCATAGCCAGCAACGCCACGGTGACGACAAGGACAAAAATGGCCGCAAGGTCCCACATCTTCGGGGAATTAGGAGTCGGTTGAGAAACTCCTGCGGCCCGCGCAGGGGTTGGGCTGGGTGGATGGCAAGAAGAGAGCGCCGCGCATACCCGCATGGGTCTGTAAGGAGCGAACGACGCCGCCAGACGCCCCGCCCAACCCCTGCCCGAAGGGTTGAGCAGCAAATGGCCGTGGCCGGCGTTGCTCCTCAGTCACAGCCCACTGCGGGGATGCTCCTTCGTCGCGCCTTGGCCACAACATTTTTCTGCTCAACGCGGGCTGCATCAGTTTTTCAGCAGACTCTTAGACACGCTGGTCGTGCATCTCGCGCTTCAAGCACTCGATAACGTCGTGAAACTTCGGCAAGTTGCCCTCGGACGCGCAAGCCAGGTTCTCATGCGCGGCCAGCATGCATTGCATCTGCTCACGTTTCGCCGCCGCCGGCACCTGCCGGCAAACATCGTTGTTGAGAAGCCGCGAGATCATCGCCCGCTCTTCCCGCCAGGTCTTTCCTTCACGATCAACCTCGAAAATATGGTCGAGCCCCAGGTTGCTGAGCAAATACTGCGCGCGCTCATTGGGATTGACCACTTGAAGGACTCCCCCGGGATGCTGCATGAGCCGAACCGCGACGCCGGTCAGAGTTCCCATGAAGGTCGAGTCCATAGTCGGACACGATTCGAGATCCACGACGATGTGCCTGACGCCCGCTCCAATGCGATCGGCCGCAAACCGGCTCAACTGCGGGGATACCTCGTAGGAACCGTTGCCTTCCACGCGGAGCCACAAAACGCCATTCAGGCTCCCGGCCAGGATGCGCGCGCTAGAAATCACTCTTGTTGGAGGCGGAGCTTGTCAAGTTTCGCAAAGTTTACCAACAAATGATTTCGCGGTCAACAAGAGCAGCCTACGAGACCGCCTGATGTCATTCCCAAAGATAGGACCGTCGTGTGGCCAGGATTTCCTTGTCGCGGACTAATGAGGCGCGCCACGCCAGCACACTTCCACCCTGTTGAAACGCGTCCCCGATAACCTGCACGTCGGTGGTGTTTTGCGCGCTGGGGTCTTCAAAAATGCTTTCTATGACGTGGACTTTCGAACCAGTCTTGGCCTGGCGATATTCGAAACGCAGGGTGACAGGTTGTCGCGGGTCGGCCACGCTCCAAAAAACGGTGTAGTAATTGCCTTCGCGAGCGCGGACTTCCTCCGCCGTGATCGCGCCATGGAGATAGTGGCGTTGCTCGAAAGCAATGGCCGGATCCGCGGCGGTGACTCTTCGCGTTGAATCCAGCCGGAAGATTTTGACCTTGCTAATGGCATCACCTGAAGCGCATGCGCCCAGTCCGATGGCGGAGACAAGGCTCAGAAGCCCGAGGCGCACGGTGGCGGTTATTTGCATCCCGGAGTTAAATCAAACCTTCCCCCGGGTGTCAACGAGCTTGTCCGGCTTTGTCCGGCTTCCCGGGGACAAGGCGGATCGAGGCATCTGGTGGCACGTGCGGCTCGCGCGCGCGTGTACCATGCCCGGCCCGGCCATGCGCCCCTCCCCGCACAAGCCGCTGGCGATGAATCCTCTTGTTGCAATAAGCAGGGACGCACCCAGGCGTCCGCTTCTAGTTTCGGATGCAGTGAGCTCGATTGTCACCATCACGCAAATTATTGTGCTGGTTCAGCGGGAATGTCCCAAAGGTGGCATGCGGCTAAGCTACAGCCTGGATGTTTTGTTGTTCGGTTAGGTGACGGAGTTCGCGTTTGAGTTTACGGGCTTCTCGGGCCGCTTCGAGCT
>JBPCQC010000135.1:0-16897 GCA_050998515.1 Verrucomicrobiales bacterium | reverse complement strand
CAGTCCAAAAAAGCAGATCACCAGGCCGCAAGGCGGAAAACTCGAATGAATCAAAGGTCGATCCACACACTGCTCGAAAGCGTCCGCTTTGCCACACCCAACGGTACTGTTCGTGTGAAGAGCGCGGCACATCCGCAACCCCGGCCTGCCGCAACGTGCAGTAGATGGCGCCCGAACAATCCATGCCGCCCTGGGTGGGATCAGCCGAACCCATTTTGTAGCCGAGCGATCGCGTCGTGAGTTCGAGGCACGAGACGATCAGCGCCTGAATCGCGGGCGGATTTTTTTCGAAGTCGCGCAACTCTCGCGTTTCCAAGCTCGATACGATGACCTGCGGCGGATCGACGGCGGCTATGGGAGCGGCGGCCAGGCACATGGCACCCACCCATTCGAGCGGTCTGATCCATTTAATGAAATGCGAGAGCCGACCCGCCGTTCGATTCCGGTTAGCGTACATCGGCGTTGGTGATGATCCGGCGCACGCCGCCGGTGTTGGTTTTGCTGGGGAGCAGGGGAACATAGTCGGAATCCCGGCATTGGGCGACACGACTAAACCTCTCGCTATGACGACGCGACTGCCGGGTATCGGTCAGAAGGTCCGGTCGCTTCCCCGGCACCTTTGGGTCGGTCCACCATGGGGGAGGCGGAACGCCATCAATCGCCTGCCATCCCATTGTGGATCCATTGAAGACCACGCGCGATCCTCGTTTGCCAACCACCAAAAATTGGGCTTCGCCGCCAAAGTTTTTCCATGAAAAACCGAGAATGTCGCCGGGAGCGACTTCAACGGTGGCTCGGTAAATATTGTCGGCGCCTCGCCCGGCGACGCCGTGGTCCACGGCTTCGGTTTTCACCGGCTTGCCATTGATCAGGCAGGTCGCTTCGTCATCGGCGAGCCAGTAGACGTCGACCTGGTGGCGCGCAGTAAGGACTGGCTCCGCGCTGCCGCTGGCGGAGGCGTTGTAACCAGTGGAAAGCCATCGCCATTCGATGAGGGTCTTCGCGATTTCGTCCTTGGCTTTTGTGATCTCCTGCACCGCGGCGTCGTCACCGCGGGCGAGCAGGCCGAGCTGCAATGTGCGCACGCTCGAATCGAACCGCGCAAAAATCGGGGTCAAGCGGCCGGAGATGTCGCTCTCATGTTTGACAAGCTCGCGCTCGAAGATCACTCGCAAAGGGCCAAGCCGGCCATCCGCGGCAATGCCACGGATGTTCTGGATGTCTTTTGCCGCGGCGCGCTCGCGCTCGTGGCGCAAGGCCAGAGCCTCTTCAGGTTCGATCGCTTTGATTGCTTCCTGCTCTGCGCGCAACAACGCGCGAGCATAGTTTTCACAAAGTTTTGCCAGTCCGTTGTTTCGTGGTGCCGCGACCTGGGTCTCGAGCTCGTTCTCGAAGTCGGCCAGACGGCGCATAAACTCAGGCACATTGCGAGCAGCGGCTGGAATGAGTGCGGCGAATTTTGGTGTCTCAGGTTTTGGTGTTTCGATAAGCCCCGAAAGAGGCGCCGGGGTCTCACTCCCAACCGTGCTCGAACCGGGCGGTGTTTGCGGCCGAATCGACGGAACGCCGCCGGCAGTTTCCGCGGGAGAGGCGCGTTCCCTCGGCGGGAGGGATGGAGGCTCGCTCTCAGGCAATGGCTTGGTAACTGCGGGCGGGAAAACAATATTCGAAGCAAGCGGATCACTGGTCGGAGGCAAAGTGGATTCCGCAGTCGACGCGGGCAGCGGCGTTGGTGCGAGGTTTTGCGGCTGCGCCACCGCGGGTTCGTTTTCGGTGGCACTCATCATCACCCGCAAAGCGATGCCCACCACCACCGCCAAAAGCAGGAAAGCGACCGCCTTGACCCATGGTGGAAGACTGTTCTCGCGTTTTAACGGTGCAGACCCCGATCTTCGACGTCGGGCTGGCGGACCTGGCGGCCGGGTCACATCAGCGTTTAGGCGCTCGGCGCCCGCAACTGCCTCCAAAAATGCTTGCGCCGTGGGAAATCGGCGCCCCGGATCGGGGTGCATCAGCCGGGCAACGATCGGGTCGAGCCATCGCGGATGCCCAAAGCCCGATGGAGGCACGTAGTTCGCACGGTCAGGCAGCCTGCCGGCCAGCATTTCGTAGAAAACTACTCCGAGGGAGAAGAGATCCGCTGTGGGAGCCAGGGGCCCCGCCTTGAACATCTCGGGCGCCGCGTAATCGGGTGTGCCCATGGGTGCGGCGGGCGCCAGATTTTCCGGGGGTCCCGCATGGCACCAATGCGCGAGGCCAAAGTCGGTGAGCTTGGCATCGCCCGCCGGGGACATGAGAATGTTGGCCGGCTTCACGTCGCCGTGGACTACCCCATGTTGATGAGCATGAGCCAGCCCCCCGGCCAGTTGCCGTGCGATTTCCTGCGCTTCGCGAGTTTTCAGCGGTCCGCCCGGAAGCTTTTCGCAGAGCGTCTGGCCGGGCACGTGTTCCATCACTAAATAGAGCAGGCCGGTCCCCGTTTCGCCGAAGTCATAAACGGTGACAATGTGGGTATGATGCAGATGCGCCATGCTCTGCGCCTCCCGGCGGAAACGTTCGGCAAAACCGAGTTCGCGCCCGACATCGGGTGGCAAAACTTTGATGGCCACGTCACGGCCGAGGCGGCGTTGACGCGCATGATAAACCGCGCCCATGCCCCCATACGCGATCAAGGCCGTTACCTCATAATCCGGAAGCCATTCATTCAGTGCCTCGACTGAAGGAGCCTTGAATTCCGGCGCCCCTGGTCGCATCTCGTCATCCCCGGCAGGCAAAATCGAAGTCGGGACCGTCGGCATCACCGCTCAATGTGCCATCGCTCTCGGTTTGCGCCAGAAAACTCACAAGGCTGCTGGCTCTGCGCGCGCAGACCCATAACGATTCCTAACCGTTAAAGAGGAAACCCTAAGGAACGCTCGGGGGCTGCCCGCGAAGGCGCGCCACCCTTCCATTTTACCTTGTTCGAAAGACTTGATAAGATGAGCGGAACTTTTTAGGGAAATCCGCGTTTAACTCAACCGATGAAAGCCGTCCTTCTCTGCCTGTTGCTCTTCAGCCTGGCCTGCGAAATAGGTTTCGCTCAGTCCGCAAAGCCGCCGGCCAGCCAGCGCATCGATCAACTGCTGGCCGAAGCCTGGCAACAACACGGCGTTCAGCCAAACCCCGAGGCGAGTGAGGAAACCTGGCTGCGGCGGATTTATCTCGATGTGGTGGGACGCATTCCAACCGCTGCCGAGGCCGAAAACTTTTCCCGGGAGACAGCCCCCGACAAACGTCCCCGCCTCATCGATGCCTTGCTGGCTTCCGATGGCTATGTTCATCATTTTTACAATTTCTGGGCAGACCTTCTGCGGGTGAACACAGAAACATCGCCTAACAGACTCTCACAGGAGGCGTACGCGCGCTGGATTCGCGGCGCCCTGCACAAAAACAAACCCTACGATGAATTTGTGCGCGACCTGCTCACCCAGACTGGAACGATATGGGATAGCGGCGCGAGCGGATACTTCCTCCGCGATCCAGGCATGCCGCTGGATAATTTGTCCAACACCGTACAGGTCTTTCTGGGTACCCGCATTGTGTGCGCGCAATGCCATAACCACCCCTTCGATAAGTGGACCCAGATGGATTACTATAAGATGGCGGCGTTCACTTACGGGGTCGAAACTGGCAATCAGAGCGAGTTTACTCAAAAGGCGCGCCAGTATTTGCGGGATCAAGCCAAAGAGAAAGCAAAGGAGGAGCTCGAGGCCACACTCAATGCGGACCGCGGACCCGCGGCGCTCGTCCCTCCATCCGACGCGGCGCAGCCGGTGTCTGACGCGGTGCAGCCGGTGGCAACCACCGCAGCCACTCCAGGCGATCCGCAGTCTGAAGAAAAAGCGCGCAAGGAAACGCAACGCCGCCGTCGCGAACTGCAAAATCGTCTGCGCGGAAAATACGATCGGCAGGCCCAGCAACACGAACGGCGGCTCCAGCAGGGATACCAACTCATCGGTAATACCATTCGCGGCACTCAAACCCGCGCCGGCACCAGATTTCCCAAGCTGCCTCACGATTATCAGTACCAGGATGCCAAGCCGGGACAGGAAATCCACCCGGTCGCGATGTTTGGTCCTTCAGTTAGCCTCGGTGAAAACGAGTCACCGCTGAAAGCATTCGGAAACTGGATCACGGCCCCCGATAATCCGCGGTTCACCCGCGTGATCGCGAATCGGCTTTGGAAGAAAGTCATCGGCCGGGGCCTTATCGAGCCGGTGGATGAATGGACCGATGAAACTCAGCCGGCGCTCCCGGAATTGATGACGTTTCTCGAAGCCACGCTGAAGGAGCTGCGCTACGACCTGAAGGCCTACGTCCGCGTCCTGCTCAATACCGACCTCTATGCGCGCCAGGCCTCGAGCCGGGAAGTGCCACCGGACCAGCCTTATCTTTTTCCAGGTCCGCTCCTGCGGCGGCTGAGTGCCGAGCAGGTGTGGGATTCGTTCGTCGCCCTCTCGATTCCCGATTTCGAACGCCAGGATCCCCGGCGTGATGCCCGCTTTGCAGCGGAACTGCTGCGAGCACGCACCCTCATCGAGAGTCTCAACGCCTTGCCTCCGGATAAACTGGTTGCTCTCGGCGAAGAACTCCACGGTCTCCAACAAAAAAACGGCGGGCGCGCCGAGGAACTGCGCAAGGAAGTGCGGAAAGCTCGCGCCGACATGAACAAGGCCCGCGCTGACGACGTCTCCCGCGAACTCAACCGGCTCCGGCGGAACATCGAGCAGCAAGCGCTCGACTTGATCGAGGAACGCACGGGCGCGAAAATCGACCAGCCCGGCGAAGCATCGATTCGGCTCTCCGATCCCATGGTTTCGCAGACCGCGGCTGCGGAAGAGAAGGCGGAGAGCGGTCAACCGCCAGGCAAAGAGGAACGCGACAACCGCCAGCGCGAGCGGGAGCAACAGCGGGCAAAACGGGAGTGGCAACGAGTCACGGCAGACCTTTATCGGGCCTGTTTTATATCTTCTCCCGCGCCCCGCGGGCATTTTCTGCGCGAGTTCGGCCAATCGGATCGCGAAATCATCGACAACGCGAATGACGAAGCCACTGTTACCCAGGCGCTCAACCTGATGAATGGGCGCATGTTTGGCCTGATCACCAACAAGAACTCAGTCTTCGCAGCCAGCGTCGAGGAGAAAAAGACCGCCGAGGAGAAATTGAGCGCCATTTACCTCAGCCTGCTCGGCCGGCAACCGACCGCCGAAGAACTCGAAACCCTGCGCAATGTCATTCGAGAGCGAGGCGAAAGCCGCGGCCTCGAGGACACCGTGCACGCGCTCATCAATACGCGCGAGTTCCTTTATGTCAGGTAACCACTTCACTGCTACCACTTTCCCATGACCCAGCTTCTGCAAAAATCCGACGAACTGACCCGCCGCCGTTTTATCGCGACCTGCGCGAAGGCATTCCTCGGCGTTGGCCTGCTGCCCATCACGGAAAACTTTTTCGCAACCACTGCGCTGGCCGCGACTTCACGCCCGCCGAGCCCCAAGCGCATCGGGCGCGCCAAGTCGGTCATCTATCTTTATATGAGTGGCGGCATGAGCCACCTTGACACCTTCGACGTCAAACCCCGGACCAAAGAGCAGGGACCAACGCAGGCCATCAAATCCAATGTCGATGGCTACTTGATTTCCGAGTATCTGCCGCGCCTGGCTGCCGGCATGGACAAGGTCTGCATCGTCAACTCGATGAATTCGAATCAGGGCGCGCACGAACAGGGCAACTATTTCCAGCACACGAGTTACACCCTGCGGGGCACGATCCGCCACCCGTCACTCGGTGCCTGGATGATGCGCTGGCAGGACCGCTTCAACAAAACGCTGCCCGCCAGCGTGGTCATCGGGGATGCCAGCCGGCATCCGGGCGCCGGTTTCATGGAAGCGAAATTTGCCCCCGTGCTTTTGAGCAACCCGGCCAATGGACTGGCCAACGCGCGCCGGGCTGGGGGAGTTACCCAGGAGGATTTTGCTTTTCGGCGCAAGCTGTCCGAACAGCTCGACTCGCGCTTCCGCGAGACTTATGACCTTAAGGAAGTTCGCGCCTACACATCGATGTATCACGACGCCATCCGCCTCATGTCGAGCGCAGACCTGGCCGCCTTCGACATCAACCAGGAAACTGCCGAGTTACGCCGGACCTACGGCGATCATCCATTCGGCCAGGGATGTCTGCTCGCGCGCAGGCTGGTCGAACACGGGGTCCGCTTCGTCGAAGTCACTCTCGGAGGTTGGGACACTCACAACGCCAACTTCCTTCGAGTGCCGGAAAACTGCGAAATTCTCGACAAGGGAATGAGTTCGTTGCTCTGCGATCTGGGTCAACGCGGCTTGCTCGACGATACCCTCGTCGTTCTGGCCACCGAATTCGGACGCACTCCGGAGATCAACGTCAATGAAGGACGAGACCATTACGCCCGGGCGTTTAGCGGGCTGCTCGCCGGCGGCGGCATCCGCGGCGGCATGGTTTACGGTAAGACTGACCGCGGCCGCCAGGTCATCGAAAACGAAGTGAGTATCCCGGATTTCAACGCCACCATCGCCGCTGCCCTTGGCCTGCCCCTCGCCGAGACCGTCACTTCACCCAGCAAACGCCCCTTCACCATCGCCGACGAAGGCCATCCCATCATGGATGTCTTTGCGTGACGAGCAGACGGTTTCCCGACGGTAGCGTAAGCTTCCAGCGCTTCCAGCTTGAGCTCCGAACGTCCTGAGATTTGCGGGATCCGTGGTCGGAACGCTGGCAACGGGCGCCTCACCGTCGGCGCTGGTTTGTAGCGCAGGCAAGAGCAATAACTCACCGCCCTTGCCGCGCCCAGCCTGCCTGTTTACACTGGCGCCATGAGAACCTGGTTCCGCCCATTGGCGTTCGCGTTCTGACTCGTCATGGGCTAGCCAACGAGCCGAATTTCGATTCTCTTGCCTCCGATGTCCCGTCTCTTTCGCCTTCTTCAGGCCGGGGGCCCGTTCCTGGGGCTGTTGCTGGTTTGCGGACTGTTCATGCTGACCGAGGAGCGGGAGTTCATTTTCACGGGAGCGAATTTTAAAAACATCGTCACCCAGACCGTTATCGTCGCCGTTGGTGCGTTGGGGATGACTTTGATTATCGTGGGCGGAGGAATCGACCTCAGCGTGGGTTCCGTCGTGGCTTTCACCGGCGTGCTGGGGGCGAAATTGCTCGTCGCCGGTTGGGCGCCGTGGACCACGACTTTGGCGCTCGTGGCAGTGGGCGGTGCGATTGGCTTGTTGAATGGCGGCATCGTAGCGGGATTCCGTATGATGCCGTTCATTGTGACGCTGGGCATGATGGGGATTGTGCGCGGGGCCGCGAAATGGCTTGCTGAGAACCAGACCGTCGATGCTCCGCCGGATTCGCCGGTCGGACGTCTCATGGCGCGAGTCAATCCCTCCGAGTTCTGGCCGCTGCCGGTGGGAGCCTGGATCATGCTTGGACTGGCAGTAGTTATTGCCGTGCTGCTGCGCCAGACACTGTTCGGGCGCTACGTTTACGCCATGGGCGCCAATGAAACGGCCGCGCGTTACAGTGGCGTGCGTGTCGGCGCGGTGAAAGCGGCGACTTATGTCATCGCCGGACTGCTGTTCGGCTTCGCGGGAATGCTTCAGATGTCCCGGCTCACTCAGGGCGATCCGACGATCGCCATCGGGCTGGAACTCGATATCATTGCCGCAGTCGTTATCGGCGGCGCCAGCCTGAGCGGCGGCGTCGGAAGCATCACTGGCTCGCTGATCGGCGCGCTCATTATGGCGTTGCTCCGCAATGGCACCAATCAACTCGGCTGGGAGACCTACACCCAGGAAATTATTATTGGTGGCGTGATCGTGCTGGCAGTGGGTCTCGACAAGTGGAGAGAGACGCGGAGAAGCAGTTGATAGTTGAGTGTTGATTGTTGAGAGACTGAATTGCAAATTCCCTGCCACGGCGGTTCTGGCTTTCGAATCTCAACCAACAACTCTCAACTTCGAAGATGAGTGCCATCACCCTCGCCAAAAACCAGCCACTGCACTCGCTTGACGAGGTCGAGGACTTCTACAAACAGCGATATCCCAAACCGATGACGGCTGTGCAGAAGCACCCGTCCGTGGGCACGGATCCTGACAAAGCCAGCGAAGCCTTTCGCAACTACGAGGCGGACGCCCGGCCGACGGTTCGCGAATTCTACCGGCTCAACCACGCCCATCAGACCTACGAGTTCGCGCGGGCTAAACGGAAACAATACCTCAGTCTCGACCGCCGGGAGATGGGTATTTGGGAGGCCGCCGAGTTCCTCAACCAACTCGTGGATGACTCAGATCCCGACACCGACCTCTCGCAACTCGAACACCTGCTGCAAACCGCCGAGCATCTGCGCGCGGACCGCCAACCGCGATGGATGATCATGACTGGCTTCGTCCATGATCTGGGGAAAATCCTCTGCCTCTGGGGCGAGCCGCAGTGGGCAGTCGTCGGCGACACCTTTCCGACCGGCTGCGCTTACTCCCGAAAAATTGTTTTCCCGAAATTTTTCGAGGCGAATCCCGACAGTCAGGACCAGCGATTTTTGTCCAGGAACGGGATATACGAGGAAGGCTGTGGCCTCAACGCGGTGACTCTTTCATGGGGGCATGACGAATATATCTATAACGTCTGCAAAGATTACCTGCCGATCGAGGGTCTCTACATGCTCCGGTATCACAGCTTTTATCCGTGGCATCGCGAAGGTGAATACGGCCATCTGCTCGACGACGAGGATCGCACCAATCTCGAGTGGGTGCAGGCCTTCAATCCCTACGACCTTTACACCAAGAGCCACGCCCGGCCGGACGCCCAGGCCCTCCGGCCGTTCTATGATGACCTCATCGCGGAATTCTTCCCGCCGAATATCCGCTGGTGAGGGAAGGGCCAACGCTGTGAGCGTGAAATTCTCGCGGAGGTTGTCGGCCGCCTAGGACGCAGTATGGTGTGGGAGTGAGCGGTCGGATCCCCCTTCTTCCCGTCTTCGCGGCGGCCTTCGGTTTGTTTTTTCTTGCTGCGTTTTCAGCGTCGGCGTTCACCGTGCTTGGATCGGGAACTACTGCGCTCCTCGGCGGTGATTTAACGGACCCCGAAAACAACGGCAGTGATGCGACTGGGGCGAATTTCAACTGGGTCACGATCACGGCCTCGAGCGAGAACTACTGGACAGCGGAAGGTGCGTTCAATGTTTTCGACAACCAGGTGGGTCAGGGGGATGCCAAGTGGTGTTGCGACCCGGCGCCGCAGTGGATCGCGGTGAAGTTTGCCCAGCCTTATGTGCTCACTCATTTCACGATGTCGGCCGGCAATGACGCTCCGGAGCGCGACCCGACGCGATGGCGTATCGAAGGATCTAATGACGGCACGGTGTGGACGACGATTTACGACTGGAATGCCGGCGTGTCGGTGTTCGGGGAGCGTTACGAGGTGATTCAATTCGATGGCGCGGGCGTCGACTTTCCGGCGCCGGCTCCGTTTCTATGGTTCCGCTATCACGCGCTCTCGCAGGCCGGTCCGATGCACCAATTAAACGAGATTGAACTTTTCGGCGTGGCGACCGTGGTGATCAGGGACTTTTCGGTCAACAAGCCTCTGATTCCTCCTGGCGAGCCGATCACGTTGTCGTGGGAAGTTCATCCGGCGACAACGAACATCGTGATCAGCGGTCTGGGAAATGTCACCGCCCAGACCGTCGATGGCGTGGGGAGCGCCACCCTGAATCCAGGCCCCGGCGCGACCACGGTTTATACCATGTCGGCCACGCATCCCGACACGACCGCACAGCAGGCGGTCATCGTTACCGTGACCGACCAGCCGGTGATCCAGGAATTTTCCGCAAGTCCGGCGATCATCGGGCCGGGCAGCAGCACGACGCTGAATTGGGATGTATTCAACGCGACGAGCGTGACGCTCGACGGAAGCGCCGTTACCGGCACGACGAGCCGGACGGTTTCTCCGAACTCGACGACGACGTATACGCTTACCGCGGCAAACCCCCAGGGCAGTGTCTCCTCTCAGACCGCCGTGATCGTGGTCGAGCCCGGCGTCCCAACGATCAGCGAGTTCATGGCGGACAACGACGGCGCGGCGATCGCAGATGGCGACGGAGATTTTTCTGACTGGATTGAAATCCACAACCCAAGCGCAACCACGGCGCTGCTGGTCGGCTATTTTCTCACCGATGACCCGGCTGACCTGCAAAAATGGGCCTTTCCTGCGGCGACGCTGTCGCCCGGCGGTTATCTCGTGGTCTTTGCATCAGGGAAAAATCGTGCGATCGCCGGCGCGCCGCTGCACACGAATTTCAGCCTCGACGCCGATGGCGAATACCTCGCGCTGGTCAAGCCGGACGGCGTGACGATCATTGCGGAATTCGGCGCAGATGGCATCGAGTATCCGGACCAGGATGAGGGCATTTCTTTTGGGCTATTTGGCAGTCCGCCGCAGCCAGGATACTTTAACACTGCCACTCCCGGGGCCGCGAATAGCAGCGGGTTTTTGGGCTATGTCAAAGATACGAAATTCAGTCTGAATCGCGGTTTCTATTCCGCCGCACAGGCTCTGGCAATAACCACTGCCACCACCGGTGCATCAATCCGTTATACCACCGACGGCTCATGGCCCAGCGAAACGGCCGGCACGCCATACACCGGGCCGATCACGGTGGATCGCACCATGCCAGTCCGCGCCGTCGCCTACAAAGCGGGGCATCGCTCGACGAACGTGGACACCCACACCTACATCTTTGTCACGGACGTGGTCACACAGACACCGGCGACGACGCAGTCGACGTGGGGCCTGCCGGCGATGTGGGGAAGCCAGGCTCCGGACTACGGCATGGACCCTAACGTTGTCTCCCCGCACAATGCCACCATTCGCGATGATTTAAAAACGGTGCCCACACTCTCGGTGGTGATGGACGCGCAAGACATGTTTGGCGCGAGCGGCATCTACGCGAATCCCAATTCGAGCGGGCCGAGCTGGGAGCGCGCGACATCGCTCGAATTGATCGACCCCGCGCGTCCCGACGGCGGGGCCGATTTTCAAGTCAACTGCGGTCTCAGGATTCAGGGCGGCGCGTTCCGCGGATTCGGATTGACGCTCAAAAAGTCGTTCCGCGCGCTCTTTAAAGGCATCTATGGCCCCACCAAGCTGCGTTACCCGCTGTTCGGGCCGGCGGCGGCAAAGGAGTTCGATACCCTGGTTTTGCGGGCCGAAGCGAACGACGGCTACCAGTGGGGTAATCTTACGAATGTCCAGTACGCCCGCGACGAATTCGGGCGCCGTTCCGCCTTCGATGTCGGCATTCCTTCCGCGCGCGGAAGATATCTGAATCTTTACATCAATGGCGTTTACTGGGGGATTTACGACGTTGTCGAACGGCCTGACTCCTCGTTCGGCGAGCAATATTTTGGCGCGAAAAAGGACGAGTGGGATGGCATCAATTTCGGCACCGCCACCAATGAAGGCAGCACCGTGCCGTGGAATACGATGGTCAGCATCCTCAGCGGCATCACCAGTGCCACGACCGAGCCGGCTCGGACCGCTCCATTCATGAGAGCCCAGGGACTCAACCCCGATGGCACAGACAACCCGGCGTGGTCTGATTACCTCAACGTCGAAAACTACATCGACTATCTGCTGGTGAACTGGTTCATCGGGAACGCCGACTGGCCGCATCGAAATTACTACACCGGCCGCGAGCGCGACATTATCGATGCCGCGCCGCTAAAGGGCTCGAGGACCAGCACGGGGATGCACTTTTTCATGTGGGATGCCGAGACCTCGATGGGACTTAATTCGGCCAACGACAAAACCGGGGATACCTCTGGCGTCTGCATTCCGTATGGTCATCTGCGCAACAGCCAGGAGTTTCGCGTTCGCGTCCGCGACCGGGCGTATCGCGCGCTCTTCAACGGCGGCGCGCTGACGCCGCAGCCTTGCCTCGACCGCTATGACGACATCACGAAAAACCACCGGAGCATTCTCATTCCCGAACTGGCCCGCTGGGGCGACCAGCACGGGACGCGTCGGACAATCCAGCACTGGCTGACCGAATACAACAACGTCAGAAACAACTGGCTATCGGTGCGGGCGCCAGCCTTTGTCTCGATCCTGAAGGGCGCCAATCTTTTTCCGCAAACAGATGCGCCTCTTTTTAGCCAGCGAGGCGGCTCGGTTTTGCCAACCACGCCGGTGACGCTGGCGACCAATGCAGACCGGATTTACTACACGCTGGACGGCAGTGATCCGCGCATGATCGGCGGATCCCCCAATCCCGGTGCCCAGGTCGCGACCTTCGGGGGTGGCGGCCCGGTCGCCACCACCTATATGAATACCGGCCACGTATGGAAGTATCTCGATAACGGCTCGAATCAGCTCACCGCCTGGAAAGAGGTTGGATTCGACGATGCGGCGTGGGGGGTTGGGCCGTCATCGCTCGGCTACGGCACCGAAGGCGAGGGCGCAGGCACCGCCGTCGGTTATGGTCCCGACCCTGCGAATCGATACCGGACGACCTACTTCCGCACCACGGTGGACATTCCCGCGCCGGGCACGTTTCATCATTTTCTGCTGCGGATGAAATACGACGATGGCGTCGCCATTTACCTTAATGGGGCGTTTTTGCTCCGGCAAAATCTGGCCGAGAATGCCGCTTATAATTCGTTCGCCCTGGGTGCCGTGCTCGACGAGGCCAACTGGAAAGATTTCACCGCGCCGATTTCGGCGTTCAACCCTGGAATAAACACGATTGCGGTCGAAATCCATCAGGCCAGTGCGAACAGTTCGGACATCCGGCTCGACATGTTTCTGCGCGGCGAAGTGAGCGATGGCGGAGCCAGCAACGTCACCGATCCCATCTTTTTTTCACAGCCGACGACCGTGAAGGCGCGCGCTTTCAACGCTGGCACAGGGGAGTGGAGCCCGATCGATGAGGCGTTCTTCCGCATCGACAGCGTTCCAGCCGACGCCAGCAATCTCGTCATCTCCGAGTTCAGCTATCGGCCGGCGGATGCCACCACCGAGGCCGAGAGGGCGATTTCGACCGACCGCGACGATTTTGAATTTATCGAGCTGATGAATATCGGCCCACGCACGATCGGCCTCGATGGCGTGAGCTTCACTACCGGCCTGCAGTTCACCTTTCGCGACGATGCGCTGCTGGCACCGGGCGGCCGCACGGTCGTGGCAAAACGCCGCGCTGCCTTCAGCCAGCGCTACAGCGCCCTGCTGGGAGCGATCACCCTGGCCGGCGAGTTTGCTTCGGGAAATCTCAGTAATGACGGCGAGCGGGTTGTGCTCACCAGCAGCACGACCGGCGTCATCCGCGACTTCATTTACAACGATCAGCCCCCCTGGCCAACCGCGCCTGACGGCGGCGGGTTTTCCCTCGTTCTTATCGCCCCGCGAACAAACCCCGACGCGAATCTGGGCTTGAACTGGCGGTCGAGCACCGCCCTTCACGGCAATCCGGGTGGCTCGGACGCGATGGGATACACTGCCTGGAAACTGGCCAACGATATCATTGTCGATGAGGAGGATGCGGATCAGGACGGCTTTACTCAATTTGCTGAATATGCCCTGGGCACGCGTCCGGATGGGCCGCCAGACGATCCCCCAATGGGAGCGCGCGTTGTCACTGTCGACGGTGAAGATTATGCGGGCATTGAGATCCGGCGCAGCCTGGCTGCCGCCGATGATGCGATACTGTCAGTCGAGACTTCCATTGATCTGACCGATTGGGCGGCAGATGCAGTCTATGTGGGCGAGACTCATCATTTCGATGGGGCGACCGCCACCGTCACTTACCGCAGCCCGCAGCCGATCTCTGGCCTCCCACGGATTTTCCTTCGCGCTGCGTTCATCCCCAGGTAACGCACCTGGTGGCTGGCAGGTCTGCCGTTCGCGGCTGGATGATACAACCCATTTTCGTCCCCGATGAGGGTGTCGGTGACACTGCACCAATCAAGCAAGCGATAACCAATCGGCGCTGTTTCGGGCGACGCGCGAAGCCTCGAGGCAAAGAATAAGCCCAATCCTCGGTTGATGAGTTTTGCTGGATCGGGCTATGGCCGATCCGACAAAGCAGAGCATCAACCCGTTGGCGTGCGATGAACCGACTCAAAATGGAAGTGCGACAATCGATTATCACCTTGAGCGTCAGCGGCTGGTCACAAGTTGCGGATTGCGCGTGAGCTGGGGGTCAATCGGGAAACAGCGGCGAGATATCGGCGGGAGGAGCGGGCAGAAGGCGGGTCAAAACCGGCCATTGTGCCCGCCGGGGCCTCTGAGGGCAGGGCACCAAAACCAGCCGTTGTGCCCGCCGGCTCAGGGGCCGGGCGCAAGAGCCAGTGCGAAGACTTTCGCGCGCAAATCACGCTGCTTTGGGAAGGGGGGTTAAGTGCGTAGCGCATTTTATCAGGATCTGGTCAGCGAGCAAAAATTCGCGGGTAGTTATGATGCGGTGAAGCGCTTTGTGCGCCGCCTGGGAGGAGGCGATCCCTTGCCCTTCCGGCGCCTGGAAAGTGAAGGGGGGAGAGGAAGCGCAGGTTGATTTTGGGCAGGGGCATGGGTGGTGGCAGAGGGACGACCGCACCGTGCGCTCAAGACAAAGAACGGGTGTTCGCCGGTCGTTGAAAGGGTGTGGCTTTCAGAAGTCGGAAAGTCTCCGCCGCCCGCGGTGTGCGTCACCGTCTGGCAAGCCGACCAATCGTGTGCAACCGCGGCCGCACCGGACAGGAAACGGCCAACTTCTGCTGCGTTTTCGCACCCGAGATTGTCCATGCCGCAGACGATTCCGCCAGGCGCGACCAATACGGCAGCTATTGTTGACAGTGTACGTGATACAGCCCACCCACGCATCGTCGAGTGCAACGCCTCAAACCAGCGGGGCTGGCGCATAGGTAATCCCCTTGAGTTTTTCACGCTCGATGAGCTCCCGGAACTTTCGGGAGACGATGACGTCGCGACGTCCAGTGGCCCATTGGCCAGAGACCCATTCTCTTGTCACGGCGACATCGAAAGGTCCAATGTTGCCCACTTCGGTTTCCTTGAACGTCTTGTCTTGCCGTAACTGATTCCACCCAGGCCAACAGATACGGCAATTGGCATCGAGAGTCCGCCACCCATGATCCCCACACGGAGAGTCGTAATCAATGCCTCAAACCAGCCGCACTGGCGCATAGGTGACTCCCTTGAGCTTCTTACGCTCCATTAATTCCCGAAACCTCTGCGAGACGATGACCTCAGGTCTCGCCAGTGTGGTTCGGTCACCGACCATTTCTTGGGTGACAGCGACATCAAAAGGCTCGATTGTTGCAACTTCGCTACCATTAAAAACCAATTCAGGCGGAATGTATCCACCTTCGTCCCAATAACCACCGAGCCGCGGGTCCGGCATCAATTCTCCTTTAGGCAGTAGCTCGCCTTCCATGTTCTGCCGGCGGAGAAGACAGCGGGGCATCTTACGTTCGGAGTCAAACTTCCAGAGCCGTTTGGTCACTGCTTCCGGTTTGTCGTATTGCACCTCCACAAAGCGAACGTTCTCCAATTCGGGTTCCATTAAAGCCTTCACGGGCTCACTGACCAGAATCCCCGGAAAACAGTCGAAAGTGCCCAGCGGAGATTGGCCCCTCTGCTTGTAGTCAACGACCACCGTCCAGTCTGATGTGGGGTTTGCTGACCATGCGGTTGCGATTATCCGCCACGGAACTGTCGCGCACAAACAGAGGTATTCGCTCTGATCAAGCTCCGGCTTGTTGTACTTACGTTCTTTTCTAATCCTGAAGTAACGATCGCATTCACCAAGGGGTGCGATCTGGTGGTCGGATGGAAAATGGCCGGCCCGAGCTAGGAGATCTAACGCCGCTCGCAACATTGGATCATCTTCAGTTGCTTGGACCTTAATAAAGGCGCCGATTGTCCCGAGTGGTCTTTGGCTGATCTCCGGAAATCCTAATTCAAGTATGCGTTTGAATAGGTCGAGGTTCGGAGTATGAACGCACGTGGCAAAACTTGGCTTGTTGGTGGCAGTCAATTCTACCGAGAAGCTCCATGTCACGGAAGGCATCAGCTCTGTCGTTTTAGTCAGGAACGATCGTGCTTGACGGTGCGCCTGCGATGCCCTCGAGGTTGGCCCGATTAAGTTCGGCACGCAGGAAATCGCGAGTTGCCGGCCACAGGTTCAGCTCATTGAATGGCGGCGTATTGTAGAGCTCTTTTAGGGCCTGCAGCATTTCCGCAGGGTCTGTCTTACTCATCACCTCACTCGTAATCCGTGGAGACAAACCTATGCCCTCGCCGCTGTGATAAGGTCCGAGTGGTTGGCCGGGCGGATCCGCATTGGGATGCCGCGCCAAGACGAACCCGGGAATGTCGACCCGGTGATCACTATTCGGAGGCACTCCCCATGGGACATTGCGGATATTGAGGCGCCCGAGCACCTGCTTTTCCGCGTCGTGATGTATGTCGAAATCACCCGTCCCTCCATTTGGCCGACGGGTGACGCTCAATCGCTGGAAAAATGACTCCTTCCACCATTGGTAAGATTTGGGAAAGGAGCCACTGGTCACGTAGTCGCGATGCTCATACTCGCAGACCTTGCGCGCCGCCCAAGCGATCTCTTGGTCCGGGATGATGACTTTTCCTTTGCGATAGTTGAGCACGACATCGATGAGGAGTTCCGTCCGCTGACCCACGACGGTCGTCAAGCCCCGCGAGGTGGCGATGCGGTGCATTTCGCCCATCATCATGCCGCAGTAGTTTGGTCCGCTGTTATGGACCCAGACGCCGAGTGGACCGGCGAAGTAGGTGTGAAATTCCTCGACCTCGAAGTTGTATG
>JBPCQC010000097.1:0-10172 GCA_050998515.1 Verrucomicrobiales bacterium | reverse complement strand
CGGTCCGTGTCCGCCAGAAAGATCGCTTCCCGCCGATTGCCGCGTGCCATGACATAATAAAAAGCACCGGGAAATTCAATGCGAATACTTCGTGCCACTGGTGCACGCTGCCAAAAAATCAGGAACTCTCAATGCTCGCACGCCCCGAACAGACCTCAAAGCGATGCCTCTCCCTGCACCCGGTGCATCGCGCACACAGATCAACACCGTATCGAAGGCCGAACAGCACAATTGCGCCGAACGCGACGTGCTATGGGAAAAAGCCTCTTTTTGCACACTGACCCCCATTGCTCACTAAACGTGGCGTGAATCGAATCTGGAAGAAACCCAACAAAGTGTCAAATGTTTTGTCCTGACCCCTTTATCATGACGTTAAGGTGATCGGCGTCCGGCCGCAGAGACCGGCTCCCGAGGGCTGGCCTGGGCTTTCGGCGAGACGCCAAAAATTTGCGCGGGAGGCGAACGCGCTCCCCATTCTCATAAACTGAAAATTCTCCGGGTTTCGGCCAGCTCATCATCCCGCCAGTATCGATGGTAGACCTGGCCGTTTGAGGCCGATCGACCGACAAAAACAGGAGCTTGCTGGAAGGAAGGCGCGTCCTGGAATCGCCGGGTCAACACACTTTCGATCCAGCTTCCCCGGCCCAGTTGCTCGTTCGTTTCTTCACAGACTTTTGGCATCTCCCGCGCCATGCGGCGCACGTCCGCCTTCCAAAACCGGGAATCGTTGGGATTGACGATGGTCTGATCAGCCTCGTTCCAGTGCACCGGGTCAAAATTCCCGACGTACAAACGTGCAGTGCACTTATAGAAGCTCTCGGCCTCGAGCAGCAGTTGGGAAGTGCCCAGACACTCATTGATCAGTTGCGCCTCAGCGGCCCCTTTGCCCTTCCCGTCGTTGTCGAGCCGCCGACTGACAAATTCGATTTGTTTGTTATGTTCCTCAGCCAGTGGAGTCAGGACCGCGCGGGGCCATGCATAACCGCTTGCATCCGCCAACACGAGCGCGGCGACACATTCATTTCTCAGCCACGCCAGAACGGACGTTAACGTTTCGAGCTCGCGAATGGCCGGCTCGCTCACCGCTACACTGTAACCGGGGGTGACACAGCCGGTTAGAAGCACGGTTGCCGGTCCAGGGGGCTTGCGCGAGGTGACATCTGCGAGCGAACCAATTTTTACCCGGCCAGCTCCATCGGGAACATGATACCGTCGATGGTCTCTACGAACCCCGGTGGCGTGCAAATGGAATATTGTTAAGTCTTTGCTCGGGTTCAGCACTTCGTATCCGTAATAGGCAAGCAGGATCGAGAGCCGGTTATCGCAGTTCCATTGGCCGAGATGGAAATCGCATTCGCCGACGGCTTTGACATCGCCTTGAAAGACCCATGCATCCTGTGAATTCTCCCATTGCAAATGTGCCGCGTTTCCCCAGGCATCGGCATCCCACCGTGACAACGCCAGGGCCCGGTGTGCGAGATCAACATTTGCGAGGGCTCTCAGGCTTTCATCAAAGTAAATGTCGCTATTGGCCACCACGTTGATATCTGATCGACTGGCATCAGGTCTGCTGTTGATCCGGGCAAATAATTGGGCATACGTGGGCCGCGCGGCTTGCTCGACCCACTGAAGCCGCTCGTGCTGGAATGGTGGGCGGTCCGCGCCCACGCAGATCACCCTTTCGAATACGAGCAGGTTGCGCCGCAGGGCCGCGAGATACTCGCCCTCCCGGGAGGCGATCGGTTCGTTAAACCAATCAAGCCACAATCGAAACGCCATGGGGCTGCCCGTTATTGAGGGGATGGGGGAACAGTCCGTTAAAAGGGTAATTAACGAGACCCGCCAAATCGGCCGTGGCTACGTGATGAACACCTGCGGGCCAGCGGTCCCGTACGTCTTCGATGCTGATTTTGGAGTGTTGAAGAGCCGGCAGCAAACCCATATCAAGCGCCTCTCGCGCGATCATGACGAGCCAGGCCGCGAGACGATCCGGACCGTTGGCGGCCTCGTCGAGGCCAATGTCCTCGAACGTGCGCGGTTTCAAATTGTTGCCGCCATGCAAAAAAGGTTGCGCGCCGCGGAGGTCATCCCCCCAATCTGCCGGAACCCAGATGAAAGGAAGACGGTGCGCATGGCGATTGGGATGCCACCAGAGCCTCGGCAGCTTGCGGCCGCTGATATTCGACCAGTCCGATTCCTGGCCTGCCAGCCACCAACACGGCGCATAAACCTTCCAATCTCCGCGCTGGTGAGCCACCCCGAGCTGATGATCAAGGTGCCATCCGTCCTTGTGATCGATGTAATCGGGCGCGTGCCACAGGTGTTGATGGAACCGCACAAAGGCTGGACGCCTCAGCGCATAGGCATGCGTCCTGTTGACATTCCACGCGCGCAAGACAAAGGGCCGGTCGGCAACGTCCTCCGGTTCGTGCATATGCTGGCCACCCAGATAAAGCTGTTCCCAGTCCTCCGGCACTTCGTTCATGAGTCGCTCGAGCATCCCGAGAGCCGCGGGTTGAAATACCGCATCGTCCTCGAGAACGAGAAAATCCTCCAATCCATCCATGATCGCATCTTGAATCACCCTCGCGTGTGACAGTAGACATCCCCACGCCCCATTCCCAGCATTCCACCAGGCCGGCGGTGGCATCCAGTCGCCGGAACAGCCGGTGACCCAGGTCAGATGCTCGGCGAATCCGCCCCCGACCAAATGCTGCTCCAGTCGCTGCCTTCGATCCGGCTTGTACGGCAGGTTAATAACGTAAACGCGAGCGAAGTGATCATTCAACGTACGCATGCCTGAAGGAATCGGCAGACCCAGGGAACTTGAATGAACAATGGTTGAATGCAAGATCGATGAGCATCGCACATCCCACCTTGGGACTGCCCTCGCTCGATCAAGACTGGACCTACTCGGCGGACAGTCGAACGGTACACGTTAAAATAACCGGGACACGACGGGCCTCACGCCGAGAGTTGAGCGACACTTCGACTTTGATGCGCACCTGAAGCGAGGCCGGGACCTCCCGCATACTAATGACATCGTCGCCGACTCGCATGACAAGTTCTCTTTCAACGATTGACGCCTCGCCGCTTATTGGAAAAGGCACCTGTTCTTGGGGCCGCAAATGCACCATTGGGGTTGACCCTGATGAAGCATCACTTAGCATTATTCGCTCTCGAATTCCAATGGGAGTTGCATTGAGGTTCAACGCTGCAAACTGAAATGACTCGGTAAACAAATCTGTAATTCTCACGGCAGAGGGGCCAATATTTACAAAGGTAAAGGTTAGGCCGAACGGGACGCTCTTTAGCTGCAAATGCTGCTTTCCCTTCCGTGGAGAGTAGCTCGCTAGAAGCGCAGCGAGATTATTCTTGGTCGAAGGCAGAACTTCGCCAGAAACGCTCAAACTTCCGATTGCGGGGCGTCCAGGCATTGGTGCTCGGCAGTGAATAAGAAGCAAGGACAACACGCAAAAACCGAAAAGCCACCGCATCCTATTCATGTAAGGTCTCCGAATTATGTTTGGCCGGGAAACATCATCGGCGTGTTATAACATCGCTCCATGGCCCAATCAATGTAGTCGTCAATGTGCTCTCTGCATTTGTCGTCAACCAGAGTGGACCTCCGGGCCCCGTCGCGCACCTGGCTTGCGCTCGTAACGCCGCTGTGGACATTTGCCCGTACTTCTGAGCACGCCCTCTCATAACAATCATTGAAGTTAGCGCCGGAACACCTGTCATATGCATGAATAAACTCATGTCTCAGCGTCCGTGTCACCCCGTGCTGAGTCAGCGGCCCGTCATAACAAATGCTGAGGTGGCCTGTCTTTGGATTAAATTCGCCCCCTCTCTTTTGTTTCCGATGTGCATTGTCGCAGCAGACACATTCCGGGCTAGGTTTGGGACACTTGACGCCGGCAGCACGTGCATGATCAATAGCAGCCGAAAGCTGCTGTACGGTCGGATCATTTAAGGCGTTCGCAAGGTACTTTTCGCATTTAGCCTTATCCTGTTGCAGATCCAGTCCCAAGCTGTCGATTTCACTAATAGAATTGTTCCTATTCGCGCGGTACAGATTGGGATCGCCTTGTTCCCCTAATGGGTCTCTGGTTGGCCAACGGCCGAGTGTGTGGTGGAGGTATCTGTATCCATAGTTCAACCATCCAGTCTCACGATCATGGAATTGTCCCTGGAAGCCAAAACCCCAATTGAGTGTTGTGCCGCTCCTGCTGGCAAAAAGAGGGGCAAGGACGCGCCTGGTGCCAAATGGCAGATACGCATAGCGCTCTGACGCTGATCCACTGCGCGTTAGTGCACCGATACCGTGGAAGTAGTCATGGGTGACATAATGACGTTCTGGAGTGGTCCCGGGCGGTCCTGTGAACCGGTCACGCAAAATGAGGTCATCGCGATAGCGAGTGCCCCAGACATATTGCTGCGTCGGAGAGGTGTTGGGGGTTGGCCGCTCCTCGATCGGCCGCCAAAGGAAGTTGTAGTAGAAATGGGTGAGGCCGGCAGCAGGGCCGGAAATGACTTCACTTGCCGTGCGGCGGAAGAGACCGTCATAACTGTAGCGAACATCGAGTGCTCCCCCGACTCCGCCGGAGCCGGAAGAACTGGAGGAGGCCGCCGAGCCCGATGATGATGAGCCTGAGGACCCGGAACCGCCCGGCGGGCCTTGCAGGCGCACGAGGCGGTTCCATGCATCCCATGTGGCGGTCAGTTTGGTGGAGGGAAGCTGCGGCAGTTTATCCGGCGGCCCGTAATTCGGGATTGAACTCATGTTCCCAGCGGGGTCGTGCGCGACCAAGGCTGAAGAGCCGGCGATTTGGGTGATCTCGTTTACCTTGTTGTGGGCTCGCGACTCGTTAAGCGTGGTGACCCCACTCTGCGCCAGGGTATGCGAGAGCCAGTTGCCGGTCGGATCGTAACCCCAGGTTTCTTCAGCGAGCGGAGTGCCGGTGATACCGCTGAAGTCGACGTTCAAAAGCCCGCGCTTGAAATTGCTCACCTGGGACAGCCCGTCATACGCATAGAACTCGTCCTGCTTTTGCGCGTCTCCACTTCCCAGCGCTTTTGCACCCAAATTTTCCCGCCATGTTCGGCGGCTGGCGCGGTCATAGCCGTACCGGATGCGGTCTTTGACAGAGCCGTCGCCGACAGCAAGCCATCGCATGTCTATCGTGCGCCCAAAGCGATCGTAGCCGGTGTATGGGTCGCCGGCGTCGCCATCAGGCTCGCCAGCTTGTTTGATGTAGGTGAGGTGAACACTCGGCTCATTGTAAAGCAGGGTGATCCAACGGGCTTCGCCGCATCGGGCGTAGCTGGCCAGCACACGATCGGCATCTGATCCGTCCTTGATTTGCGCGACGCGAGAAAGTGCGTCGTCAATGGCATTTGTGGCGCCGTAATCGTGCTTGATGAGGCGGCCATTCGGATAGGTGATCAAGTTTAGTCTTGCCTGGTTTTCCGACCCGTCGGCGTAGGCATACTGAGCACGTAAACTCGAAGCCGGCGCCACCTGTCCGCCATGCTCCTGCCAGTCAGAAGTCAATTGTCCAAACGCATTGTAGTCAAACTGCACGTCGTTGACAACGATGCCAGATCCAACGGTCGCACTGCTGAATTGAGTGGTGTTCTTGATTCGGCTCAAGGCATCGTAGGCTGTGGTGATGCGGCGGACCGTCCCATCAATCGCTGAGCCGAGGCTGGTGGCGCGATCATGGATGCGACGACCCAGGGCGTCGTAGTCAAACGAATGAACCGTGCTGTTTTGGTCCTTCACTTCGGTAAGCTCACCAAGGCGATTGTAACGATACTCGACCCGGTCATACACGCCGTCTGCACCGTTGGTCAAAACCCCGCTCGAGTTCACCTCGTCATCGCTGTCCGGGTAAATCTTGGCCCGCAGGAGGCGAAGCGAGGCCACCCCGGAATCAGCCAGGGTCGTTCCGTAAACCCAGCGGGTGGTCTGATCCCCAGTGACCGCGTTCTTTAGAATCAGCCGCGTTAGATTGCTATCGCCGTTATACCGAAAGTCCGTGGTCCTGTTTTGATCATGCGGCCCTGAGGACCCCGGGGGAGTCCCATCGCCGGTGAAGTTTTCGATCAACTTGGTTCGTCGGCCGAGACGATCATTCTCCCAGCGTGTCTCAATTCCTTGGGGATCGATGAGAGCGTTAGCTTCGCCGTCTGATCGGTAGCTATAAGAAGTCACCAGAACGGTATTTGACCGCGCCGGTATTGCCGCTGGTCTCACAAAATCGACGCCACCATTGGTTCCAAAATCGGCCTCGGCTTGCGGGCGGCCCACGGCATCGGGCCAGATTGCGCGGTAGGTCACTCGAGCTTTGGGTTGGGCGCTTGTCGGCGATCCGAGCGGCCCCGCTCCCGTCGCATCATGGAAGCGCTGACGCAGCGCCGTCTCGATGACATTCCCGGCGGCATCATATTTCATCTCCGTCTGCTCGACCACCGTATCGCCGGCTACGGAATTTGTCGCGCCATCTTCGGCACCGGTCGGGGAGAAGGAAAGATATTGGCGCACGACCCGGTCCCGGCCATCAAACAGAAACTTCGACCACGCTTTGCGCCCCGGCAGCCGCTGCTTGATCAGCCGCCCGGCTCCATTGCGCCAGATGTCTGTGCGCAAAAAAATCGGATTGCCGCCGCTGGTGGGAATGCCACCGGTTTCGGGATCAACGGCATAAATGCGGCTTTGAAAAGCCTCGCCTCGTGCATCGTAGGACGTTTCGTGTCGAGCGAGGAGGCGGCCGGCGAGAGTACCGAGCCGCCGCTCCACTCTTGTGACGCGATCCTGATTGTCATGGCTCGTGCTCTCGAAAAAATCCGCCTCGCCATCGACTCCGTTGCGTCGCAGCCGCCAATCATAAGTATAAGTGGTGACTCGGACGGCGCTTGGGCTCACAAACCGCGATTCGGATGTAAGCAAATCTTCACCCACGCCGCTGGCGTCATAGACATTCGAGGAGACCTTCACCATGTTGTTGCCTGCCGCAGGCCCACCGGTGCCGCCAGAAGGATCATCCTCGGTGGCAGCCGTGTCATTGGTGCCAACCCAGGACGAATCCTCACGGTTGCGGCTGTCAAAGATCGTGCGAGTGATCGTTCCGCCTTCATCGATCACGCGATTTCGCCGGCTTGCCATGTCGTAGGCGAAATCGCTTTGGTAGTAGTTCTCCTCCGGTTGTCCGTCGCCGCTGGGTGTGGGGATATTGTGCCACCGCCGCTGCCAGGAAAGCCGTCCGGCATTGTCAAAATATTGGCGCGTCCAGCGGCTCCACATCGCCTGCGGAAGAAGGTCCGCGGCGGAAAGTCGCCCGACGGTGCTGGCGCGCGCGGATTCAAACTCTTCCACAAAGCGCCCGCCGTCCATCTCCCGCCGCACTCTCACCGGATTGAGAGTGAAAGGTGAAAGCACGTTAGCTACTACAGTCATATATCCTTGCGCCGAGCGAACCTCGTGCTGCCAATCGGTGTAAACGGTGTAAGCCGCCCGGCGAAGGGGTGGTGTTACACCGGCGATGTTATGCAATGGCCCAAGTTCCAATGTCTGCCGTCCGAAGGGATCCACTTCATAATCGGTGATCAGATGCAGCCCGGCTCCCGCAACCGTGGTCCACCCCGCAGGCTCGTCAGTGACCTGGCTGGTATCAACGTCTTCAATCAACTGTTTGAGCGCACCGGTGACGTCGTCATAAATGCGCCGGTTGATGATTCCGGCTTCGGTCTTTTGCCATGTCAGGCGACCAGAGAGATCAAAAATCTCTTCTCGAGAATAAGCCTGGCCGTCACCATTTTGGGACGACGGGACCACCGGCAACATGGCCACCCTCTTTTTGAACTGAAGCGAGTTCAAATGCCACTCATCGTAGCTGTAAGTAGTCGTCGCCGGATCGCCGGCACCCTGATCACTGTTGTAAACCACCTCCGTCGCCGGGAGCCACGTGAAAACGCCACTCACCGTGCGCTTTACGTAGGTATATTGCTTAAGCTTTATTTCGGCGCCAAAGTTTCCTTGATTGACCGCAGTGTAATCAAGCAACCCAGCCATCGTGCCGGACGTGTAGTAGAAATTGCGCTCGATGAGTCCTTCGGCGTCTTTAAGGGTGACCAGTCCGGGAGTGGATTCGCTCACAGCCTGAATGGCCGAGGGTCCGCACGAAAGGATCAAACGTCCCGCAAAGTCGTAGCGTCCATGATAATGCCATTTCCTGCCACCGGCAGCCGCAGGCTCCTCATGGGTTTTCAAGATCACCTGCCCAACATGGTTGGTGTAGATGACGTGCTGGCCGCGATTGCCCGGCAGAATCTCGATGGTTTTTACTCGCCAATTGGTAAAGCCGCCGGGGAAGTTACTGTAGTAATACGCAAACTCATAAGTCAAGGAACCGCCTTCAACTTTTTCGATCTTGACCCGTGCCCATGGATCGTATTCAAAGTAATAATCAGCGTACGAAACCAGGTCAGTCTCCGGCGCACTTTCCGGGTTCTTTCCATCGGCCAGCATTCGTTGCCATGCGCCGTCTTGAAGGATGTATTTGAGTGCCCGCGCAGGTCCATTTGGCTGACCGGCCACGTAATAGCGATAGTGCGTGCGTCGCAAGGCCCGCCACACTGCACCGTCCCAATCCTCCACGATGACCGACTTTAAGTCTTGGGCGGACCCACCCGCGTCGCCATTGTTGTAATAAGTATAGGTTACGCGGCGAACATTTGCGCTACCCTGCTGAAAGTAGACGCCAGAAAGGAGACCGGTTCCTCCACCGGATGAATGGTAGGTGTAAATCAAAGCGACATCGACGCCGGTTCCGCTTTGGCGAAGGGCCACAAGCTTGCCTCCACTGTATTCCGTGGTCGTGACCGGCCCCGTGGGCGGGCTCGAATTCACTCCGCCTGGAGCAATTAACTTCTTGAACTTGCCGCGCAAGGCTCCTTCGACCGAAGAGTCGTGGCTGTAAAAAATTAAACGGGAGCCGTCTTCGCGCACGTACGTCGCCTCCCCGCTGGGAGCATCGATACGCAGTTGCGTATATTCCGCAAAGGCCGCCGTCCAACCCCCACTGCCATCGCTGTCAAAATAATGAGATTCGAAGGCGCCCACAACAATGACACGCTCGGAGGGAGTGGGCTCGCGATAGGTTGGAAGGTGCGGCAAACGCCACGACGGGCCGCAAATGTCCAGCTCGAGTTCTCCGGAAGGATGGAGGTAGGAGCGTGAGTGCCCCCAACCGATGCCAAATCCTGAAATCGTTAGATCAACCTCACTGAAAACCGGCTCCCCCGTCGAGTAACGGACAGGTTTTTCACTGTTTGGATTAAGCTTGTCCGCGTTCTTGCCGGGGTCGGGACAGCGTTGTGGCTTCTTGCGACTCGATGAACCGCTTCCAGAGCCACTCCCGGAGCCACTTCCACTGCCGGAGCCGCTTCCACTGCCGGAGCCACTTCCACTGCCGGAGCCATTTCCACTTCCGGAGCCGCTTCCACTGCCTGATCCGCTACCAGAACCGCCGCCGCTTCCTGAACCGCTGCCGCTACCAGAGCCATTTCCCGACCCTTGGGAACCTGAGGTTGAAGTGCTCATTGATGGCCCGTGTTTACTTTGTCATCGACCCTGCGCTAAACAACGAAGGTTTCAACAAGTTTTCAAAAGCGTCCGGAAATCCCACGGTTGATTTTTTCACGTGAGTCAAGGGGAACGGCCGTGGAAGAGGCGCCACGCTTTGGTTAGGCGGTGGTTGCGCATGGCGTCGTGGAAGTCGGCGAGGGTTGAATGGCGAGCGCCTTGCTGTTTTTGGCGCCAGCGGTAGTAAAGACCCATGACCGTGCGCCGAGCCATTCCCAGCGCGAGGAGGCTTGTGCGATTGCGGACGCGACTATGATCTTCACGCGCGGTGACATCCAGGCGCTGGTGCAGACCCGCTTCGATGCCCCAATAATCGCGAGTCAGGGTGATGACCTTCTCGGGCGGCAGCTTCTCAGGTGGCCGGTTGCTTAAGTAGAGGACAGTCTCCACGCTGCGCTGACCCTTGTTGGCAGTCACTTCGCGCGTGATTTCAGCCACGCTCGCGACGAAGGGAAAGCACAAGGTCTCGGCCTTAGCCGAGACGACGCGTGCGCGGCGAATTTCGTAGCGGCCGCGATTGGGT
>JBPCQC010000086.1:0-23226 GCA_050998515.1 Verrucomicrobiales bacterium | reverse complement strand
GGGCTGATTTTTTCATGGTACTTCAGGTTTCCAATCCTGCCCATCCGACCGGGGTCTCAGACCCCGGCTACAGCGTTGTAGCCGGCCTCTGTGAGGCCGGAGAAATCAACCGCAACCCTTGACGACGGTTGAAGTCGGCGACAATGAAAAAATCAGCCCTGGCTCCCCCTTGCCAAGCTTGACCACCGCAGCATTTTGGGCCGGTGCGTGACGTGCCTCTTCCGACTCCAGGCGATACTCAGAAATTTGGGGCCGCAGTGGGCTCGCAACTGGAATCAGGTGACGTCATTGCATTGGTAGGCGAGCTGGGCGCCGGCAAAACCGAAGCTACCAAAGGAATTGTGGCAGGCCTCGGCTACCGGGGAGACGTGACCAGCCCCACTTTCACACTCGTGCACGAATATCTCGGGGGGCGGCTTGCCATTTTCCATTTCGATTTTTATCGCATCGGGGCGGTTGACGAGATCCTGGCCCTGGGGTGGGACGAGTATCTTGAGGCTGGAGGCGTCTGTGTCATCGAGTGGGCGGACAAGTTTCCTCGACTTATCCCTGAGCACGCTCGGTGGTGGCGGCTCGAAAGGCGTCCTGATGGTTCGCGTGCAGCGCTCGAGACATCCTCGCCGTGAACACAATCCTCGCCCTTGAGACATCGACCGTCCGCGGGAGCGTCGCCCTGCTTCGAGGGCCGGAGGTCCTGTTCGAACGCGAATTTGTTGCGGATCGCTCGCACAATTCGTTGCTTTTTGAGCCGCTTGAAGCAGCGCTGGCTACGGCCATTCCGTCTCTTATTGTGGTGGGCACAGGACCCGGGTCGTACTCTGGTGTGCGCGTTGGGCTGGCCGCAGGCATCGGATTGAGTCTCGGTAAACAAATCCCTTTGATTGGCTGGCCGTCGCTGTGCGCAGCAGAAATCCCTTTACGCTGTCAGGTGGTCGGCGATGCGCGCAGGGGCGCGTTCTTTCTCGCTGAAATGGAAAACGGAAAGCTGCTGGCGGGACCCGATCTCTTGAGTTTGGAAGAACTCAACCGGCGGATGAAACCGCCGGCCTTCACGTTTGACGAGGCTCCTTTCCCGCTCTCCGGGGCCGAGAAAACAATTCCCTCTGCGCGATTGCTGGCCCGGGCGGTGGCACAGCTTACGGACGCGGAGCTGTCCGAGGCCTCGGCCTCGATACCGGAACCTATATACCTGCGCGCGCCATTCACCACAACGCCAAGGCAGGGGAGATGAGGTTCCCTCGTGGCAGCCACACTCCTGCCGTTGGCGTGAATAAGAAGGAGCACGTTCTCTCGCCGGCCCGGAAGTTGGCTTGATGAGGAGTGCCGATCGGCTTTGGTAGGCGCGTGCCATCCCCCATGATGCCCTGGCTGCGCGTGCGCCGAAGCTTTTCGCGCCTTCTCTGCTGTGCGTTCTGCGCGCTGGCGGGCTGTGAAACAGCCCATTTTTACAGTCAGGGCCTGCATGGCCAATGGCAAATCACACGCGGTCAGCGGCTCAACAGCGCGATGATCGCGGATTCCGCCACCCCAACTCGTTTGCGTGTGCAATTGGAAAAGGTCGAGCGACTGCGGGCGTTTGCGGACTGGGAGCTCGGGTTGTCCGCACGTGAACAGTACGCCGCCTACAAAGACCTGAACCGCACCTATGTTGCGTGGGCGATCTACGCAGCCCCTGAGTTTTCGCTCGAGGCGAAAACCTGGTGGTATCCGTTCGTCGGCCGGCTGAAATATCGCGGCTGGTTTTCTCCACTCGAGGCGAAAAAGCGCGCTCAGCGCTTGATGGCACAGGGCTATGATATCTACGTGGCCGGCGTGCCCGCGTATTCCACGCTGGGATGGCTGAAGGACCCGGTCCTCAATACGTTCGTCTATCTGCCCGACACCACCCTGGCCGAACTGTTATTTCACGAACTGGCGCACCAACGCATCTTTATTCACGGTGATACCGATTTCAACGAAGCCTTCGCCACCGCAACCGGGCGTGAAGGAGTGCGGCGTTGGCTTCGAGCCGAAGGACGATCACGCGACCTCGATAAATACGATCAGGCGCAGAAGCGCGAGCGCGAATTCATCCAGTTGATCCGGCAGACGCGTGCCGAATTGCAGAACCTATACACGCAGGAATTCCGACCACCCGAAGGGTTATTGCGCCTGGAAAAAGCAAAGCGACTTGCGTTGCTGCGCACACGTTACGATGCGCTGAAAAGAGACCGCTGGTCCGGCGCCGGCGACTATGACGTTTGGTTCACAGGCCCGGTCAACAACGCCCGGCTCAACAGCATCGCGACCTATTACGACCTTGTCCCCGCGTTTCAGGCATTGTTGGGTGAACAGCACGGAGACCTGGAAAAATTCTATCGTGAAGTCGAGCGCCTCGGCGACCTTCGCAAATCCGCGCGCAAAGAGGAACTGCAGCGGCTGCCGGTTGGGGCACAATGATGACCCATCGCGCCAATCCAGGGCGTGATGACCCATCGCGCCGGACCCATTCGGCGGACGCCTGCGGTCAGGCGTCCCTACCTGGGTAGGGCGTGATGACCCATCGCGCCGCGTCATTTAAAACGGACGCCTGGGGCAGGCGTCCCTCCCTTTTGGATGCGGACGCCAGTTGGCCGGCTTCCCTGCTCAGCGCGATTTCGCATCCGCTCTGGCAATGCCGGAGCACCAGCAAAATTTGACCTCGAACGCGCTCTCAACAGGTTGCGGCTATGGGTTTGTCTTCCCAGACGGCGGAAATGGTCACGGGCACCGTGGAACGTGTGACATTTCACAACGAAGAAAATGGCTTCGCCATCCTGCGGGTGCTGACGCCCGGCCGTGCGGAACCAGTGACCGTCAAAGGCGCGGTCGCCACCATTCAGCCGGGCGAAGGCATCGAGGCGCGGGGCGAATGGCTTAACGATCCCAATTATGGCCGGCAGTTCGCAGCGGCTGATATCAAAACGACCGCTCCGGCTTCCGAGCAGGGGATCGAGCGGTATTTGGGCAGTGGACTGATCGAAGGCATCGGTCCGAAGTACGCCGAACGGCTGGTGAAGAAATTTGGAGCACAGATTTTTGATATTATCGAGCAAAACTCAGCGCGTTTGCAGGAGGTCGAAGGCATCGGCGCCAAGCGGCGGCGTGAAATTAAGGCCTCGTGGGAAAAACAGAAGGCTGTGCGCGAGATCATGGTATTTCTGCACCAGCACAAGGTCAGCACGGCACGGGCGGTGCGCATTTGGAAAACCTACGGTGAAGAGGCGATCGTGAAGATTCGCGAGAATCCGTACCGCCTGGCCGAGGACGTGTGGGGGATCGGGTTCAAAACGGCGGATGAAATTGCGCGCCAGCTTGGAATTGGCGTCGACGCTCCAGAACGCGTGCGCGCCGGCCTGCAACATGTGCTCCTGGCGGCGACCGATGACGGGCACTGTGCGCTGCCGGCGGGCGTGCTGTTCGAGCAGGGCTCGCAGTTGCTCGGAGCCAATGAAGAGCGTTGCGCGGCAGAGTTGGCGTATCTGTTAGGCAGTGGGCAGTTGTTCGAAGATTCCTCGACCGGCCAGCGGCTGATTTACCTGCCTCATCTGCTGAGCGCGGAACGGGACAGCGCCGCACGATTGTTCGCCATGACAGTGCGGGCCGCGGCATATCCCAAAATCGATCTCGAAAAAGCCTTGGCCTGGGTCGAGAAAAAAACAGGCAAGGTGCTGGCCTCGGGACAGCGAACTGCCATCGGCCAGGCGCTCGCGCGACGCGTCCTGGTGATTACAGGCGGTCCGGGGGTTGGGAAGACCACCATACTCAATTCCCTGCTGCTGATTCTGCACGCAAAGGGGGTCGATTTTGCTCTGGCCGCGCCCACCGGACGCGCTGCGAAACGGTTGAGTGAATCGACCGGCCAGGAGGCGCGCACCCTCCACCGGCTTCTTGAATATCAGCCTGCGAAAGGGTGGGGCCGCAATCCCGAACGGCCTCTCAAGGGTCAGCTTTTCGTCCTCGACGAGGTGTCGATGATCGATGTGACATTGTTCTGGAATTTCCTGCGCGCGTTGCCGAACGAGGCGCATTTGCTGCTCGTCGGAGACGTGGACCAATTGCCAAGCGTGGGCTCGGGAAATGTCCTGGGTGACATCATGGCCAGCAACACCGTCCCTGTGGCGCGGTTGACGGAGATCTACCGGCAGGCCGAAACCAGCCGGATCATTACCGCGGCGCACGATGTCAATTGCGGCCGCGTGCCTCTCCTCACCGGTGAGGCGGGACCGGGCGACGACTTCTTCTTCATCGAGCGCGAGCAGCCGCAGCAGATAGCGGAAACGCTCCTCCGTATCGTTCGCGACCGGATGCCTTCCGCTTTTGGGCTTGATCCGATGCGCGACGTCCAGGTGCTCACGCCGATGAATCGCGGCTTGCTCGGCACGGCGTCATTGAATCAGGCATTGCAGGCTGGCTTGAATGCGCCCGGCGATTTCAAGCTCGAGGCCGAACGCTTCGGCACCATTTTTCGGCTGGGCGACAAGGTCATCCAACTGCGCAACAACTACGACAAGGAAGTTTTCAATGGTGATATCGGACGCGTGGCGCAAATCGAGACCGAACCGTTGCGGGTCGAGGTGCGATTTGATGATGGGCGGGTCGCTTCTTACGAAGCCGGTGATCTCGACGAACTGCGGCTCGCCTATGCCATCACCATTCATAAGAGCCAGGGCAGCGAGTTTCCAGCCGTCGTCATTCCTTTGAGCACCCAGCATTTCGTCATGCTTCAGCGCAACTTGCTCTATACGGGCCTGACGCGCGGAAAAAAGCTGGTCGTCCTCGTCGGCCAGCGCAACGCACTCGAACTCGCCGTGCGCCAGGCCGACTCCCGGCGTCGCTGGACGAGCCTTCGCGACCGGCTGCAGCGATTAGCCGCCGATTGAACTCGGCCTCGGGCCATACTTTTTTCAGCGCTTAAACAAATCGTCGCGGCCGAAACGCTGGTAATCCGCCCCACGCGGTTTGCAGGCGGCCCCCCAAATTTTTAAGCGTGCGTATCGACTCCTCGGTGCGCCGGTCGATGGCAACCCCCGATTTGGCCCGGAGGCGCCTTGGCGCGTCGGGGTCCCCCCGCGGCGCCGTCGGCGAGTGAGCCCCTTAACTCGCTCGTTCGGCGTCGTCGCCTGGTAGCTTTATCACCGCCCCCCCGGAAATAAGCAATGTGAAGTGAACAGTAAGGATTTTTCCTGCGGCGGCTGAAGGAGGTCTCTAGTGCATCGCGTCGGGACGCGCCGTAAATACCCTGCCGTGCGTGCGCCAATTTCGAATCCTTGCAATGTCCTTTAGCCGCTACGATGGGTGGCATGGTTACTGCGCTGGATGATTGGGGGTTTGGTTTTGGGCAGCGCCGGATTGGTGGTCTCATTTTCGTCTTTTAACGCTCGAACCCGTTTATTTCCATGCTTTCGCCCACTTGTGAACAGGCAGTAATCGAATGGCCGAATGGCCATCGCGCCACTCTGACGTCATCGGAAGGCCGCGCCAGCTGGCGGGCTCATGAGAGTCCCATGCAGGAAAGGCTGAATTTTGTGCTGCAAACGTGCTATGATCGTGATCTGAGCCTGGAAAGTCTGGCCCGGAAGTGCCTCGCTCACGACCTGTGCCCTCCCAAGGGTCGGTTGCTTGCCGTTCACGGGGATGGCTCGGTCGATCGGCGCAGGACGAGCCGGCGCGCGGTTGCCCTCTCGAGCGGCTGGTATTGAAGAATTCGCGGGATAAAGTTGCGCTGGACTGTTAGCATCGACGGCGCGTCGATGTATCCCAGCGGCGAGCTCGCCGTTGAAGTCCAACGGCTCGGATGCGCGTCACCCTATTCATCCCCTGTTTCATCGAAGCGATTTATCCGCGCGTTGCCGCAGCGATGGTCAGGGTGCTCGAACGGCTCGGGCATACTACAGATGTTGCCCGCGGTCAGACCTGTTGCGGTCAACCTCCCTTCAATGCCGGGTTTTGGCCGGAAGCCCGAGCTGTCGCTCGACGTCAAATCAGACTCTTCAAGGATGCTGAAGTCGTGGTCATTCCCTCGGGGTCCTGTGGTGCCATGGTCAAAAACTTTTACCTCGAGCTCTTTCGCGGTCAGCCCGAGGCTGATGAGGTCCGCAGGCTCGCCGCTAAAACGTGGGAATTCTCGGAATTTATCTTTACTTTTTTAGGCGTGCGGGAGGTGGGTGCTTCATTTCCCGGACGCGTCACTTTTCACGACGGCTGCCACAGCCTCCGCGAACTCGGAACCAAGCAGGCGCCGCGGGAACTGCTTCGCGCCGTGCGCGGCCTTGAACTCGTGGAAATGAAGGAGGCCGAAACCTGCTGCGGGTTTGGCGGAACATTCGCGATCAAGTTTCCACAGATTTCCACCGCCATGGCAGAGGTGAAGGGCCAGAGCGTGATCGAAACGAATGCCGATTATGTGATCAGCACTGACTCGAGCTGCCTCATGCAAATTGAAGGATGGCTCGAGCGCCACAGCCGCCGCGAAATCCGGTGCCTGCATCTGGCGGAGGTGCTCGCTCATCAATAGCGGGGCGAGCGAGGCTCTATTCGTTATTTCGTTATTTGTTATTGGTTATTCGGGAAGACGCGCAAGCTTCCCGCTTGCGATCAAAACGAATAACAATGAACCGCAGGCCCCTGTCCGCTGCCCTTTTGGGCCTTCTCTTGCTCGTGATTCGCAGTCCGGGAGAAGTGAAAGTGTTGGAGGATTTCGAGGGATCAACTTACGGCGAATGGAAGCTCGAGGGCGACGCCTTCGGCACTGCGCCTGCGAAGGGACCGCTGCCGGGTCAAATGAATGTCGAAGGATTCCAAGGCAATGGATTGGCCAGCTCGTTTGTCGGTGGTGACAACAGCCGAGGTTGGCTCTCTTCGCCACCGTTCAAAATCGAACGCGACTGGATTTCCTTTCTCATTGGGGGCGGGGGCTTCGCAGGAAAAACATGCCTCAATCTCCTCGTTGACGGCAAAGTCGTGCGCACCGCAACCGGTCCAAACATTGAACCAGGAGGAAGCGAGCGGCTCGAGCCGGATGCCTGGCAGGTCGCGGATTTACGGGGACAGACGGCAGCGCTCGCCATTGTCGACGAGGCAACTGGAGGCTGGGGGCACATCAACGTCGACCACATCGTTTTCACAGACGCCAAACCCTCCGGGATCGCCGGACCCGCCGAGCGTTCCATCCCCGCGAACGAGCGCTGGCTGCATTTTCCAGTGAAAAACGGGGCCCGGAAAAAAACCGTGACCGTGAGCGCGGAAGGACGAATCGAACGCGCTTTTGAAATCGAACTGGCTGATGCCGGGCCGGATTGGTGGGCGCCGCTTGATATCACTCGCTGGCGCGGCCAGGAGATCGCGATCAAGGTCGACAAACTAAGCGAGGGTTCGCGGGCTCTTGAGCTTTTGGAACAGGCCGATGCAGTGAAAGGGTCCGAGACCCTCTACCGCGAACCCCTCCGCCCCGGCTTGCATTTTTCCGCACAGCGCGGCTGGATCAATGATCCCAATGGCCTGGTATACCATCGCGGAACCTATCATCTCTTTTTTCAACATAACCCCTACGGCTGGAATTGGGGCAACATGCATTGGGGACACGCTACGAGCCGCGACCTGATGTATTGGCAGCAACGGGCCGAGGCACTTTATCCTGATGCCCTGGGCACTATGTTTAGCGGCAGCGCCGTCGTGGATTGGAAAAATACCAGTGGGTTTCAGTGTGGCGAAGAGTCGCCCCTCGTTTTGATTTATACCGCAGCGGGCGGAACCGGTCCTCAGTCTCGCGGCCAGCCGTTCACGCAATGTCTTGCCTTCAGCAACGATGCCGGACGCTCGTGGACAAAATACGAAGGCAACCCGGTCCTGAAGGAAATCACAGGCGGAAACCGCGATCCGAAAGTGTTCTGGCATGAACCAACGCAGCGCTGGGTCATGGTTCTTTATGTCGAGAAAGGCAAGGCGCACACCATCGCATTTCTGACTTCGCCGAATTTGCGCGACTGGACGATGCGGAGCGAGACGGCTGGTTTTTTCGAGTGCCCTGATCTGTTCGAGCTGCCAATCGATGGAGATTCTTCGCGCACGAAGTGGGTGCTGATTGCGGCCAGCAGCGAGTACATGACTGGCAGTTTCGACGGGACGAGATTCACCCCGGAATCACCGAAACTGCCCGGGCATCGCGGCAAGGGGTTCTATGCCGCGCAAACTTTCAGCGACATGCCGGATGGACGGCGGGTGCCACCTGGCTTGACCGACCCGCCTGAAGGGCGCCGGGTGCAGATCGGCTGGCTGCAAGCGCCGTCACCTGGCATGCCGTTCAATCAGTGCCTCAGTTTGCCGCTTGAATTGTCACTGCATTCGACTCCCGAGGGTCCGCGGCTGGCATGGAACGCGACGGGCACGGGCGCGCTTCCCGTCGAGGAGCCCCACCAAAATGACTTCCGACTCACGGTGACTGAACCCACGCGGGTGCTGAAGGGGAAGGGTGAACTTCTCGAGGTCCACGGTTTTCTTGAAACTTTCGGCGCAACAAAAATAGAGCTGCGGATAAGAGGGGTCCCGGTGGCCTATCACACAAAATCGCAGGAACTCATTGTGAACGGGCATCGAGTCGCGACCCCACTCGACAAGGGACGGCTGGATTTTCGCATCTACGCCGATCGAACAGCGTTCGAAGTCTTCGCCAGCGGGGGCCTGGTATACATCCCCATGCCTGTGATCCCCAAACCGGATCAGCTTGGGGTCGAAGCCTCAGTTGAAGGCGGCGAAGCGAATTTTTCGGTCACGGTGCAGGAATTGGAATCAATCTGGGAGCGAAGATGAAAGCTCCCCTTTCGCCGGCACAGGAATTCCAGGACGCTGCGCGACTGGCAACCGGAGAGCACGAGCGACGAACGTTCATTCGCGGAGCGCTGCATGGTTATGAGCGCACACGGGAATCAACTGCTTCCGCGTTCGTGGATTGGGAAGCGGCGCGCCGTGCCGCCGAGGCAATCAAGTCCGAGGCTATCGACCATCTCGATCGGTGTTTGACTGAATTCGAGAGAAAATTCACCGCTCGGGGCGGCCGGGTTTTTTGGGCCTCGACCGGGAAGGAAGCTCGTGACTACATCGTGAGTCTGGCTCGGGAACACGGAGTGCGGTCAGTCATCAAATCAAAAACCATGACCGGTGACGAGATCGAGTTGAACGAAGGGCTTGAAGCGGAGGGCTTCGGCGTCGTCGAAAGCGATCTGGGAGAATTCATTCAGCAACTCAAGCACGAGGCGCCTTACCATTTCGTCTTCCCCTGCATGCATTTGAAACGCGAAGAAATTCGCGCGCTTTTCGAGAAAGAGTTAGGGTCTGTTACGACCGAAAGTCCGGAGGAATTGACGTTGGTAGCGCGGCGCTGGCTCCGCAGAAAGTACCTCGAGGCCGACATGGGGATCTCTGGTGCCAATTTCATCGTCGCCGACAGCGGCATGATCTCGATCACCGAAAACGAGGGCAACGCCCGGCTCACCTGCGCACTGCCTCGCATTCACGTCGCCCTTGTCGGCATCGAAAAAGTGGTGCCGCGTCTGGCGGATCTCGCACTCTTTTTGCCGATGCTTGCCACCGCGGGAACCGGCCAGCACCTGACCTGCTACAATTCGATGTATGGCGGTCCGCGGCAACCGGGAGAAACGGATGGGCCGGAGGAATTTCATGTCATCCTTCTGGACAATCACCGCACACGGCTGCTGGCCGACGCCGAACAGCGCGATGCGCTGCACTGCATTCGTTGCGGGGCCTGCCTCAATGTATGTCCCATTTTCAAAAACGTTGGCGGGCACGCATATGGCACTCCTTATCAAGGCCCGATTGGCTCGGTCATCACGCCACACTTGCGCGGCCTGCAATCGTGGGCACATCTCAGCGCCGCTTCGTCGTTATGCGGCGCCTGCACCGCCACCTGCCCGGTGCGAATCGACCTTCACCACCACCTCCTCCGCAATCGCCGAAATGCCGTGGCCGAGAATCCGCGGCGTTTCGAGCGGTTGGCCTGGAGGGCCTTCGCCGCGGTGATGACGAGGCCGCGTCTTTTGCGCTTTGTAACCAGAGTCGCGCGGCGGTTGCAGCCGCTTCACCGGGTCGTCGCGGGTACGCTCTTTGATCCGTTGCGTGCCTGGACAGGCTCCCGCTTTCTTCCCGCGCTCGCCGGAGAAACTTTCAGCGAGTCAACATGCCGAGGTCCCGCTGGCTGGGCAGCTCGCCGGTAGGCTCGTCCTCCTCTAAGTGGTGCTCCGTTCGCCGGGGGGGGGAGGGCGAGCGTATCGCGAGCCGGAGTGAATCCAGCCGACGCCTGTGCTCAAACAATCACTTCAGTGATGACCTCGCCGTGCACGTCAGTGAGGCGTCGATCCGCGCCTTGATGGCGGACGTGCAGGCTGGTGTGTTCGAGGCCCAGCAAATGCAGGACGGTGGCATGGAAATCGTAGGTTGTTACGCTGCCCTCGGCACCCTGCCAGGACCATTCGTCGCTTTCACCCACTGCGGCGCCGCTTTTCACGCCGGCTCCGGCCATCCAGCAGGCAAACGTGCCGCCGTTGTGGTCGCGGCCATCAGAACCTTGCGCAAACGGCATGCGGCCGAACTCAGTACTCCACAACAGCAGCGTATCTTCGAGAAGTCCGCGCGCCTTCAAATCGCGCAGCAAACCTGCGGTCGGTTTGTCGGTGCTGGCCGCCATCGGCGGCAGCTCTTTTTGAATGCTGGCATGATTATCCCAGTTTGAAGTAGGGCCGCCCTGCCCACTCCAGACCTGCACAAAACGAACGCCACGCTCGATCAGCCGGCGCGCCAGCAGGCAGCGTTTCCCAAAATCTTCTGTCACTTTGTCGTCCAGGCCATACAACTGCCGTGTGGCTTGAGTCTCCTGCGTCAGATCGAAAGCCTCCGGCGCAGCCAACTGCATCTTCGCCGCCATTTCATAAGCCTCGAGCCGCGCCTCGAGCCGCGAGTCAAACGGCTGGCTCGATGCCATGCGGCGATTCATTTTGTGTAAAAGCGTTAGGCCGTCGGCAGAGGCAGACGGGTTGATCCAGTCAGCGGACGCGGGCGGGGCAAGATTGGCCAGGGGGACGGGCTGACTGGCGTCAATGACTGTGCCTTGATGCTGCAAGGGCAGGAAACCGGCCGAAAAATTCCCTTTCTGGTTATAGGGGAGGCCCCTGGCATCGGGAAGCACGATGAAGGTGGGAAGATTATCGGTGAGGCGTCCCAGTCCGTAACTGACCCAGGCCCCAAGGCAGGGGAAGCCGGGGAGCAGGAAGCCGGTGTTCATGAGGTAACTGCCGGGTCCGTGAACGTTGGTGCGCGAGCGCATCGAGGTAATGAAGGCCAGCTCATCGACGCAGGTGGCCAGGTGGGGCATGACGCTGCTGACCCAGCGTCCGCATTGACCGTGCCGGCGAAACTCGAAGGGCGATTTCAGGACCGTGCCTGGCGCACTGGTTGGGGCCTCGACATGCTGTCCGGAGCCGGGATCGAATTTCTGGCCATGCCGTTTTTCCAGCGCAGGCTTGTAATCAAAGAGGTCCATCTGGCTGGCGCCTCCATTCATGAAAAGCTGGATGACCCGCCGGGCTCTCGGACGGAAGTGCGCCAGCGGCGCGCGAGAAGCCCCGGAAGCATTTTCGCTCCCTAACAACTGCGCCAGAGCCACCGCGCCGAAGCCGCCGCCGAGCTGGCCCAAGAATCCCCGACGGCTCTGGAGTGCGACTGGGCAGGCAGGAGGGGCTGCTCGATGGAATGATGATCTTCTAGTCATTCCGCAAACACGAATTCGTTCGAGTTGAAGAGCACCCGGCAGAGGTTGGCGAGACCATGTTTTTCAACGTAGGCGGCCCACTCAGCGGCCTCTTCGGCAGCCGGTAACCGGCCGAAAACACGAGCACAGGCTTGAGTGATTCGATTGTCGAGGCTGGGGCTGGCGCCTCCGAGCTGCGTAGCGAGACGTTCCGCCTGGCGGGTGGTGAACGCGCTGTTCCAAAGCGCGAGCGCCTGCTGAACCGTCACGTTGTTTTTCCGATCGGGAGTCAGTTGATCGCCGGCCGGACAATCGAGCGCGTCCATCCATGGGTCAGGCAAAGTGCGAAAGAGGAATCGGTAAACGCTGCGGCGCTGCGGGCCGCTTTCGGGTTGGAATTTCGAATAGTCGACGAGCGGCGTCACGTGCACGCCGGGTTTGAGATCGAACTGCCGATCGGACGGGCCGCCCATGCGCAAATCAAGGTCGCCCGAAATTTGCAGAATGGCGTCGCGGACTTCCTCGGCATCGAGGCGACGAACGATGTGCGATGCATAACCCATGGCACCGTCGCCAGGAGCTGCGAGCGCTTGCCCGCCGGAGCGTTTGTAGCAGGCGCTGGTGACGATCAGGCGGTGGAGGTCTTTCAGTGATCCCCCTGCCTGATCTCGAAACCACACCGCGAGCCAGTCAAGCAGTTCCGGATGCGACGGAATGCCTCCCATCCGTCCGAAGTCATTCGGGGTGTCGACCAGCCCTTTGCTGAAATGCCAGTGCCAGACGCGATTGACGATCGATCGCCAGGTTAATGGATGCCGCCCGTCGATGATCCATCGTGCCAATGCGGCCCGGCGCTGCTCCTCTTGGGCGGCATCGCCAATTACGAAGGGCACTTTGCAGCAGATCAGGGCGCCGGGTGTGTGAATGATTTCCGCAGGCTTGGTAATCTCACCGCGCACGAGCAGATGAATCGCGCGGGGCACTCCACTTGTCGGCATCAATCCGCCCTCAGGCTCGAACTGGCTCGCAGCGGCGTATACCAAAGGCGGCGGCGGCAAGGCGGCCAGTTGCACGGCGGCGGGCGCTGGACCCACGCAGGCGGAAAGGCGCAAGCGACCGATAAGATGACCGGTTCCGTGAAGTTGCTTGAGCACGACGGTGGCAGGTCCGGCGCGAAGTTCCGCTGAAGGGAAGACCGCCCAGTGGTCCTTGCCGACTTGCGGATGAATTCCCCACGCTGATTTCTCGTCCCCATCCAGGGCCCGGCCGATGGCCCAACCATCCTGGTTGAAGTCGGCCGCGGCACCGCGCAACGCAATCGTCGCGTCCTGCGTTTGCACGCTGAATTCCGAGAGGTGGAAATTGCCATTTTCCCTGCGGCCCGGACCGCGCTGAGGCAGCGAATCGTGCGCGAGGACTTCGAGACGCAAGGCAATGGCTCCCGCGGGCAGATCAACATCGATGCTGTAAGTGTCGCGTTCAGGCGGTGCACCCGTGGCCAGCAATGAATCGTCCCTTTCAGGTGTGAGCACCGAGCCGTGGGCCGTCTTCCATGACTTCGGAGCGAGAACGCTCCAGGATCCAGGGCGATCGATCGCGGCTTCGGCCTGAAGACGCTGCCGCTCGCGGCGAAGTACGGGATTTTGATCGTAGGGCCGGTTCGCCCGATCGACACCCGCGAATACCGCCTGCAGCGCATAGTAATCACGTTGGGGAATCGGATCGAATTTATGGTCGTGGCACCGGGCACAATGAATCGTGACGCTGCAAAAAGTTTGCAGCGTGGTCGCAATCATGTCGTCGCGGTCGAGATAGCGCGCGATCTGCCGGTCGAGCGTGTCCTCGCGAATATCGCGCAACGAACTTTCATCCCACGGTCCGGCCGCCAGGAATCCCAGCGCCACCGTCGCTTGTGGGTCGTCCGCAGAAAGAACGTCTCCCGCGATCTGCTCTTCCACAAAACGGGCATACGGCTTGTCCTGGTTAAAGGAGTGGATCAAATAGTCGCGATACGGCCAGGCGTGTTCGCGGATGCGGTCCTGGTCGTGACCGTGAGTTTCCGCAAAGTGCACCGCGTCCATCCACAGCCGCGCCCACCGTTCACCGAAGCGCGGACTCGCCAGCAGGCGATCGACCACCAGTTCATAAGAGTTCGGACGATCGTCGGCCAAAAATGCGTTCATTTCATCGCGGGTTGGCGGCAGGCCGCTCAAGTCAAAGGTCACCCGCCGCAGGAGAGTGCGACGGTTTGCTTCCGTCGCCGCCGCCCTGCCCTTCCGCACGAGATCATGTTCGATGAATGCATCAATCGGATTGCGGGCATCCTGGTGCCGGGCGGCATGGGGCAGCTCGGGCCTTGCGAGCGGCTCAAAAGCCCAATGGGCCGCGCCGCCATGGCAAGCCAGAGGCAATGCCAGCCAGAGGAGTACTTGAAATCGCAGGCAGCGCATGAAGCTCAAGATAACACGTGCAGATGGAATGCCCAAGTGTCGCGCACTGCGACACCGCGCGCGCCTTGGGGAGCCCACGCGCCCTCGCGTGCGGTGGTCGGCGCTCTCGCCCCACTACGGTTGCACCAGACAACCGGGGCCGGCGCCGGTCGGGACACGCGAGGGCGCATAGTCGCCCCTTCTAAACTTTGCCATTTCCTTTGCGGTTGTGCGCGCTTTTGTCGCCTCGGCATGGACATCGACCGACTCAAGACCTATCTCGGGGCCTTTCGCAACAAGCGTTTGCTGGTGGTGGGGGATGTCATGCTCGATTGTTTCATTTGGGGGAACGTGACTCGCATTTCGCCGGAGGCGCCGGTGCCGGTGGTCGAGGTGCAAAGTCAAACCAATTATCCGGGCGGTGCGGCGAATGTGGCGCGAAATCTTTTGCCATTCTGCGGCCAGGTCAGCGTGGCCGGCCTCACAGGAATCGATCCATTGGCTTCAGAGCTGGCGGCGCTCTTGAAGGACAGCGGAATCGAAACGGCCGGCTTATTGCAGGATGCGAATTACCAAACCATCGTGAAAACGCGCATTATCGCGCGGGGCCAACAAGTCGTGCGCATCGACCACGAAAAGAGAATGCCCCTTGATGACCGTTTGCTCGGCCAGGTGCTGGAGTTTCTTGACTCACGGATGAGCGCCGTCGACGCCATCATCATCGAGGATTATGGCAAGGGATTTGTCACCCAGGGTCTCGTGGATGGTATCGCGAACGCGGCCCGCGGCGCCGGAGTTTTGGTGACGGCTGATCCGAATCCGACCAATTCGCTGGATTGGAATGGCATCACTGCGGTCAAGCCCAACCGGAGCGAAGCCTTTCAGGCGGCGGGCATGAATGAAGCATCGTTGCGTTTGCCAGGCAGTCTGGCGGCCACACTCGACCAGCTCGGGAAGCGGCTTTTTGCCAAATGGGACATCAAGATGCTGCTCATAACATTGAGTGAGCAGGGAATGGCATTGTTGGAAAGGGACTGTCCGCCTTACCTGTTGCCCACGCGCGCGCGCGGGGTATTCGATGTTTCGGGCGCAGGGGACACGGCCATCGCTCTGTTTACCCTCGCGCTCTGCGCCGGAGCCGCGGCACGTGAAGCGGCCGAAATTTCCAACCATGCGGCCGGCGTCGTCGTTGGCAAAGTCGGCACCGCCACCCTCAGCCCCGAAGAGTTGATCGACGCCTTCGCGAAAACAGAGGAATGACTTACATCACCGCGGAGTTTTGAAGGCGCCTGAAATTCGCCGCAACTGCCACGCGACTAGTTTGGGATGACCGACGAGGAAGGCCAGCGCCGCAGCTCCGGCAGCTCTCGAGAATTGGGTCGAGGGGGCAGAAAAAAAACGCGCGGCCAGTTTGGTAATACGAAGCGAACGAGCATTGGCGGGTCGGCGCAACGCCTCGTAACGACTGCTGACGTCTCTCCCGCCGTCGAGCAGGAGACGCGCCAGCACCAGGGCATCGGCCACCGCCATGTTGGCGCCCTGGCCGCCGGCCGGGCTCACCGGATGCAACGCATCGCCTAACAGAATCACATTTTCACTGCCATAGCGGGCGGCGTGGCCAAATACCCGGTGAATCCGGGCAAAACTCGAAGGGAATTCCGCGCGCCTGACTTCCTCGGGCAATTGAGCGTGATCGCCCACAAAGCTCTCCCACTGAGCCGCCAGGATCTCGGTCGTTTTTTCTGTCTCATCAACTAGCGCTACTCCGGCGCCGATGCCTGGACCCTGCGGGAGCAACCCAAAGGCACGCAGACCTGGCTCTTTGCGCGGCACGAGAAAGGCGTGACCCAGATCCTTGGCCAGCTCGGCGGGCCGGGAAAATCGGCGCACTAGGAAATCGACCGGGAATGAGCGCAATTCTATATGAATGTTTGCCTCGGTGCGCACCCTGGAATGCATGCCGTCGTCCCCAACGATCCACCGCGCTTCAACCTCGCACGATTCCTGGTCAGTCAGCCGCTTCCCGGTGAGACCAGTAACTTTGCCCCCGCAACGCCTTAACCCGGTGACCTCGAAGCCACGGCGGACCTCCCCCTGGCATGTCCGGAGCAATGCCTCCCGCAGTTTGTTTGGCTCGGCAGAAACCGGCCGGACACCAGCGGACTGAATCGTATCCTCCGAAATTAGCGGAAAAGTCCTGTCGCCGGTTCCGCATTCGATGCCGCGCAACGGCACCAGGCATCGCTCGTTTTCCCAAAAAGCCTGCGGGCGCAGGCCGTAGAGCGCATCCATGGTCGCCGGCCAAAGGATCTCCGGGCGCACCCATGGTGGCGGACTGGTGCTTTTCTCGATCACTACGACGTGTTTTCCGCCGAGGCACAGCAAATCCGCGAGTACGATGCCACCAATCCCGCCGCCCGCGATTACCACGTCAGCCATCTCAGGCATCCGGTTGTGCCTCCGCAGGTTGTTCGTGCGCGATCCGTTCCGATCCCATTACTGAACTCTTCGATGCGATTGGTCGTTGGCTTGAACTCTTGCAAGGGCATTGGGGGAAAACGGGTGCTGCCAGTCCGCGATGCCGAGATTAACGAATCCGCAAGAGTTCGAAAACCATTTTCCGAGCCTTGAGGTAGGGCGCGATGACCCATCGCGCCGCCATACTGGGCGGACGCCTGTGGTCAGGCGTCCCTACCCGCGCGCTCCGTCGCGCGAAGGTAGGGCGAAGCTTCTGCTGAGCCGCAAGGAATCGGGGCTGGTAGAAGCTCTCGCTGAGCCGTAAGTGAACTTGCCAAGCGGGATTCGTCGCGGCTCGCGATTACGCTCGCCCTCCCCTTGCCATATCGCCCCATCGGGAGGGCGAGCCTACCGGCGAGACGCAATGAACCATGAGCCAAAACTTCCCGGCTGTTTTTCGCCGCGCGCTCGTTAGCTTGCAGGATGAAAACTCGCGCAATGTCACTTCTGGCGTTCTGTTCGGTCCTGGCCGCAGGCGTTCTGGCTGTTTATGGCGACCCGCCTTCCGCAGCTGCCAAAGAGGCCAAGTCTCTCTTCGATGGCAAGACACTCGACGGCTGGGAAGGCCCGGAAAAAGTGTGGCGCGTCGAAGAGGGAGCGATCACCGGCGGATCGCTCACCGAAAACGTCCCGCGCAATGAATTTCTCGCAACCAAGGCCGAGTTTCAGAACTTCGTTCTGCGGTTGAAGATTAAGCTGACGGGCACCGAAGGATTCATCAACTCGGGCATTCAGATCCGTTCGCAGCGGGTGCCCAACTCATCCGAGATGAAGGGATATCAGTGCGATTTTGGTGATCCCACATGGTGGGGGTCGATTTACGACGAATCGCGCCGCAACAAGGTCCTCGCGCAATCCGACATGACCGCTCTCAACAAGGTGCTCAAGCGGAACGACTGGAACGAGTATGTCATCCGCGCGGAGGGCTGGCGGATCACCACCTGGATCAACGGTGTCCAGGGAGTCGATTACGTCGAGCCCGACGGAACCATTCCTCAGAAAGGGAAAATCGGCATCCAGGTCCACGGCGGTGGGAAGGCGCTGGTGCAGGTGAAGGATGTCACTATTGAAAGTGGCAGCGGCACTCCTGCCGCTGAATCGGACGACAGCGGCAAGAGTGCCGCTGTGACCAACAGTGACAGGAGTGTCACTGCTACGTTCGTCGGCGCGCCGGAACCCGCAAAGCCACCAAAGGACTCGCCACTCACGCCAGACGAGCAGCAGCGGTGCTTTTCGCTTCCGCCCGGTTTCGAGATCGAACTGGTGGCTGCCGAGGATGAAGGGCTGATTGGCAAATTCGTCACGACGGCATGGGACCACAGCGGCCGATTATGGACGATGACCGCGCTCGACTACCCGGTAGACGGCAACGAAACCCCCGACCAGGCAAAGGCACTCTTCGCCAATCCCGGAAAGGATAAAGTGCTGGTCTTCGATTTCGAAACGCGCGGGTCTCCATCCGAACCGCCGCGCTATAAAAAAAAACCGCAGGTTTTTGCGGATGGTCTCGCGATTCCGTTAGGCATCCTGCCGTATAAAAATGGCTGCATCGTTCAGCACGGCAGCGACATCGTTTTTCTTAGCGACGCCAACAATGACGGCAAAGCCGACCAGCGCGAGGTTTTGCTGACCGGCTTCGGCACGCAGGACAGCCATCTCTTTCCGCACGGCTTCACGCGCGGTCCCGGCAACTGGATTTACCTGGCGCAGGGCGCCTTTAACGACGGCGTCGTGAAAGCAAAAGACGGCAGCGAGACCCGCTTTCGTTATTGCAAAATGGCGCGCTTCACGCCCGACGGAGAAAAATTCCAAGTCGTCAGCGCCGGCCTCAACAACATTTGGGGCTTCGTCATTTCACGCGAAGGCGAAATGTTCGCGCAGGAAGCGAACGATCTCGGCTACCCCGTCACCGAATGGCAGGTCGGGGACAATTTTCCAGGCATCGGCGACGACAAATTGAAGCCCTACGCTCCCCTGCGGCCGGCGCCAGTGAAGGATTTCCAAATGGGCGGCACGGGACTGAGCGGCCTCGCGCTGGCGGAGGATTATGACACCTGGCCGGAGCCGTATGGACCCGGCGCTGCAGAAGTGGCGCAAGCCTCGAACGTGCGCCACTTCTACATCGCCAATCCAATCACCAACCGCATCCAGGCGATCGGCGGCACCAAAGTCGGCGCTCATTACCAATTCACCAAACTGCCCGATTTCGTCCTCTGCTCAGACCCGTGGTTCCGCCCTATCCACATCAACTTCGGTCCCGATGGCTGTCTCTACATTGTCGATTGGTACAACAAAATCATCTCCCACAACGAGGTCCCCCGCGCGCATCCCGAGCGGGACAAAACACGCGGGCGAATTTGGCGGGTGAAGCATCGGGAGCAGAAGTGGCGGGAGGTGGTGGATGTCAGCCTCGAAACGCCGTACAAACTACTTTATAGTTTTCATCAGCCAACGAAATGGGCATCCACGGCCACATGGCTCGAAGTGGTAGACCGGGGTACCTTGGACACCATGTGGCGGCTCCGGCAGCGAACGGAGGGTCATTTCTTTAGTGAGGAAAGTAACGTCAAACGCGCGTTGTCGGGACTGTGGGTGCTCGAGGCGCTGCAAGCCGTCGACCAGGAAAGCCTATTATGGGTGATGGGGCGCTCGTCTTCCGCTGTCCGCGCCCAACTCGCACAGGTGTCTCGCCGCGTTGAAGATTTGCAGGAATTTGCGGCCGACGAGAACGCCCACGTCAAAGTAGCGGCCTTTCGTTCATTGGGTGACATGGGATTGATACGTCTGATCATCGAACATCTGCCTGCGGCGGGCGGCGATTACGACGCTGAGTTCGTGCGATACATGGCCCGCTCAGAGTTGGAAAAACATTCCAAGGCAGTGGCTGAGCTTCTTGATGGATTAACGGCAGAGGATTTGCCAAGCGAAGGACGCGTCCTTGCGACGCTAGCCCTCGATCCGAAAGCCAGCGCTTCGCGCCTTGCCAAACTGCTCCCGCACCTGGACCGCTCTCCGAACGACGAAGAGCTTCTGCGGCTTATTGAATTTCCCGATGAACCAGGCGTCGCGGGGGCGGTGCAATCATTCGTCTCGAAGCCTGCCGCGCTCGAAGCGCTCTTGCGCCTGCGCACGCGGATCGATGCCAAAAAGCTCGCACCGTTGATCACCCCGATAGCGAGAGACTTGCTCCCCACGAATTCCGAACTCGCACTGAAGCTGATTTCGGCCTTTAAGCCGAGCGAACTCGAGCCAGCGGTGGCGGCGATGCTGGAGGGAAAGGGGCACGGGCGTCCCGCCCGTGGAAATGAATCAAGCACGATTCAACCCAAAAACGTCCAAAGCCACGGGCAGGATGCCCGTGCCCCTTTGGCTGCAGCATTGCTCCGCACCCTTCGCGAACTCGGCAGCATGCGCGCTGATTTGTTTATCTCCCTAACAAAGTCACAGGATCCTGCCATCCGCGAGGAAGCCATCGCATGTCTCGCCGGCGTGCCAGACCGCCTTGTTCCCCTGTGGCCGGAATTGAATGCCTTGCAGCGCCGCAAGGCGCTGGCGCAACTCACGGGCACAAAGCAGGGCTCACGTGTCGTGGTCGCCGCCCTCAAGGCAGGAACCATCCCGCAGGATGATCTCGATGGCCCGACCGTCGAGAAACTCCAGGCCGTCCTGGGTCACGCTGATCCCGAACTGGCCGCGCTGCTCGATTCCACGGCGCATCTCTTTCGTGCCGTCCTGGTGCTCGATGGCCATGATGACTCGTGGGCCGACAGCAATCTCACCATCGAAGGCCCCTTCACGGTCGAATGCTGGGTGCGGCTCGATCCCGGGATCGGCAATGAAGACGGCATTCTTGGCGCGCCGGGCGTTCTCGACATGAATTTTTACGACGGCCGATTCCGCGTCTGGGTCGGCGGCGGCTTCCACGATGTCGTAATCGCGAAGAAGCCGGTCGTGGCGAACGTTTGGACCCACGTAGCGGTGACGCGCGATGCCGCCGGCCGGTTCAAAATCTTTCTCAACGGTGAACTCGACCAGGACCAGAGCAAATCTGATCCGCGCAAATACGAGCAGCTCGACATCGGCCGCACCGGAGTGCCGAAGGGCACAGTCGCGGCGCTCACGGAATTTCGCCTCTGGAACCGCGAACGCAGCGCCGATGAAATTCGCGCCACCTTCGATCGCGATCTTTCGCAAGAGGCCGAGTCACTCGTGGCGTATTTTTCCGGAAACGAATGGGGCCGCTTGCACGGCGGGGCCCGCATCTCCAAGACGACCGATTTTCCACCATTGCTCACGATTTCCGAGGCGCAAGCCATGGACGAAAAGTTCACGAGATTCCGCGCGCTGGCGGAAAAGCCCGGCGACCCCGTGAAAGGCAAATTCGTCGCGGCGGTGTGTTTTGGCTGCCACAAGGTTCGCGGCGAAGGGGGGCAAATCGGGCCGGACCTGAGCGGGGCGGGCGCGATGGGAACCGAGGCGCTGCTGCGAAACCTGCTGACGCCGAATGCGGCGCTCGAACCGGGTTATCGCACCTATCGGGTCGAACTCAAAGATGGCAGTCTGCGCGAAGGTTTTCTGGCCAAGGAGGACGGCGAGGCCATCATCCTGCGCTTGCCGGGCACCGAAGACCAGCGCATCCCGCAATCCGATATTCGCCGTGCCGGCTTTACCAAGCAGTCGCTGATGCCAGAAGCTCTCCTCGACGCTTTTCCACCCGAACAGATCACCGACCTCTTCGCGTTCTTGAAAACATTGAAATAGAAATTGAAGGCAGCAGCCTGAAGAGCCTGCAGTAGGGCAAAGTACTGCAGACTTTCAGTCTGCCGTGTCGCGGACCTGCGGTCTGCATCGCTGGACCAAGCCGCTCAATTGACTGTTGAGCACAGTTCAACGATTCGATGATTCCACGGGCTAGCGAACTCAAACCCGCTCGAAAGTGCAACAAACTCGCTCAGGGTCGTCTGCGCCTGAAAACCTTCGGTTCAAGCGAGTCGTTGCGGTCGCTGAAGTCATCATTGTCTTCTCTCTGGCTCACGTCACCTATCGGGCGCTGAAAAATTTTACGCCGATTGGTGCCTGGGAACGTGCAGCGAACGTGCAGCGGGGACCAATTTTACGCCCGGGCTTGTGCTGATCCTCGTTTCCGTCGCCATGATCTGCCTTCGACGCGGCCGCTTCGAGGATTACGGAGTGACGTTTAAGACTTGGCGCAAGAATTTGAACCTCGGGCTTTTTTGGGCGGTCGTACTCATTGCGGGCGGCGGTGTGTTGGCGGCTTTCAAACTGCGTGCCAACCATCCTCTCAGTCCACCCACCCTATCTGAAGCTGCTATTTACGGAGCTGGCGCGCTCCTCGTGTTGCTGGTTTTTCTTCTGCGGCGTGGCGAGAGGGATACCCCACCGCGGAGGTTCGTTCCGAACGATGTGGCGCGAGGGGCCATCCTGGCAGCGCTTTTCATCCTGCCCATTGCCCTGGCGTGCATTTCCAGCGTGACGCCGGTAACGCGCTCCTGACGGTGCTTTGGTGTTTCATCGGCGCGGGCATTGGCGAAGAAATGTTTTTTCGCGGCTATGTTCAATCGCGCGTGAACGAAAGTTGCGGACGACCATGGCACCTGTTAGGCGTCCGATTTGGGTGGGGGCTTATCGTTTCATCGCTGCTCTTCGGCTGGATCCACGCCCTCAACACCGTGGATTATTTTCACGGCCGTTTCACCTTCGCCTGGCCCTATGCGATCGAGACCTGCGTCGTCGGCCTCTTTTATGGTGTCCTTCGGGAAAAAACGGGCAGCTTGGTGGCGGGCATAGCAGTGCACGGTCTGGTGGACATTTGGGCCCGCGTTCCGGACATGACGGGGCTGGGATAGCGCGCGCAGCACTCTTCGTGGTCCGGCCTCGCAGAGGCCTGCTACAGTGCCGTGCCTGTAGGCGGCCTCTATGAGGCCGTTGTTTACGGGGGCTGGCTTTCCACTGACAACCAAAATTGGAATCGCCCCGACATACGTGGCCTGCCGTGCCGCCGGCTTGCAGCCGGCAGGTCGTTGAATTCAGCAGTGCAGACCAGAGGTTCGCGGCACGGCAGACCGAAGGTCTGCGGTACTTTGTGCGATGAATCGCAACCAAACTTGCCATCCGTGGTTTCAGTCAGAACCGATTGAATTCCGCTATGTCAGCGCCACGGTTACCAGCACATGATCGGCTAAAATATCTTGTTCGCCGAGAGACCGGAGATCTGTCGTCGGACAATAGCTTACGTCAGGGATTTCACTAGCGCGGCTATCTTCCACATCTGAAAGTCGAGAGCGCTGCCTATTTCGTGACCTTCAGACTGGCTGATTCACTGCCGATTGAAGTCGTCCGGCGATTGCGGGAGGTATTTGAAAATGGCCTAACGGCGGCAGCCAAACTCCCGAATGCGACAGCAAAAGAGCAGGCGGAGGCGGAAGCCGATCTGAATATTGACTGAAGCGGCCGCCGTCCCGTGCGGCCGCGCTGCTGTAGCCG
>JBPCQC010000075.1:0-19863 GCA_050998515.1 Verrucomicrobiales bacterium | reverse complement strand
GTAGGGGGCCGTTTTTGTGATGTCGATGGGACTCCCCCCGCTACGTCAAGCAACAGCCCCAACTCCGCCGGCCCGCCCATACTCGCGATCAATTGCAAAACCTGCGGCCGATCCTTGTCGGAAATCTTATCCTCACGCAGCGCACTCACCAGCGGCGCTAGCGCCGCCGGATTGCCGGTGGCTTTCAGCGCGAACACCGCATGCGCCGTATTGCCGCCGAAGTTGATCTCGCCCTTCTGAAACGCCGGCAGCCAGACGTCCTGCGTCTCGCGACACGTCAGCCAGAGCGCAAAATCGAGGTTCTCGTCCATCTCCTTGTCGAGCGCGCGGAGGGCGATTTCCGTGGCCTGAGGCGTCTGCAGCGCGCGCAGGCAGTGAATGGCTTCGAGCCGGACTCGAGGGTGAGGGTCGGAGATGAAAGGATCAAATCCCGAGACCCCTGACGGATCAGCAGATTGCGAAGCCAGTTTCTCTTCGATAGACAAGGCGATCAATTTAAACGCCCCCGAAGCCGTAACGTGATTGTGATAGTACGACCGCAGCGCAGCAGCCCTGACTTTCGGTTCAGTCGACCGTTCGAGTTCCTTTGCAAGAGAGCTATTCACTTGCCAGAGTTGCGCGCTTTGGGCTGCCCACATGGCTTCCAGCACGCAACGTTCCGTATCAGAGGCGTCTTGACTAAGACGAGCGAGCCACGTCGTGAGCGTCCGAGAAATCGATTCGCGCCGGGATTCAGACGCTCGCGCTCTCTCCCTCAACTCCCTCCGCACCATCGCGCGCGTCCAGTCCTCCGACGCCTCAAGCATTTCCAGCAACTCGTCGTCTGTCGCTCCTGCGATCTTCGGCTTCGGGACGAGCGGGCGGTCCTTCATCGCGATGCGCCAAATGCGACCGTGCGTGTGGTCGCGCCGCTCGTCGCGGAAATCGACTTCGCCGTGCTGGATGATCGGGTTGTACCAATCGGCGACGTAGAGGGCGCCGTCGGGACCGAGGTTCACATCGACAGGACGAAACGCGCGGTGAGTTGTTTTGATCACGTCCTCGACTTGCTTGGCGGCGTAGCCGCTGCCGGCATCGCTGATCAGGAATCGGTTGATCCGATTGCCGCGAAAATCGGGCGCGACCATCGAGCCGCTCCACGATTCCGGAAAATGGCGTCCGCTGATGATCTCGATCCCGCAATGTTTCGGCTGGCCCGGCGACAGGCCTTTTAGAATTCGCGGAAAGTCCTTGGTCCAGTCATCCGCCTCCTTTGCCCAGAAATAGGCTGCGCCGGGAAAGGCGTAATTCACCCCTTCCGAATAGGCGCCGTCGGTGGTGAACGACTGCCCCCAACGATCGAAAACGAGACCCCAGGGATTCACCTGGCCACGCGTATAAACTTCGAGCTGTCCCGACTCCGGCCGAAAGTGCCAGAATCCGCCGCCACCCATCCGTCGCACGCCGAATGGAGTCTCCGCGTGCGTGTGGATGTAGACCGACTGCGCGAAATAAACCATCCCATCCGGTCCCTGACGAAACGTGTGCAGAATGTGGTGCGTATCCTCGGTGCCGAAGCCGCTGAGGAGGATTTTGCGCTGATCGGCTTTGCCGTCGCCGTCGCTGTCCCTCAAAAAAAGCATCTGTGTCGAGTTGGCGACGTAGCAACCGCCGTCGGCGGGAAGCACCCCGGTCGGGATGAGCAGATTGTCCGCAAACACCGTCGACTTGTCCGCCTTTCCGTCTCCGTCGGTGTCTTCGAGCACCACGATTTTGTCATCGCTCGGATCGCCTGGCCTGATCTGCGGATACGTTTCGCTCGACGCCACCCACAATCGCCCCCGCTGATCCCAAGCCATCTGAATCGGCTTGCGAATCATCGGCTCGGAAGCAAAAAGATTCGCCTCGAGGCCGTCGGCGAGTTGGAACGAGGTGCGTTCGACTTCCGGATCAGGGTTCGGAATGTCTTTGAGATCGCGCTGGGCGGACCCGGACGCTGCGAGGAAGAGAACAGCGAACAGCACAAGAATGGCACGGAACGTCATGTCCGCACTGTGCTGGGCGAGCCGCAGAATTCAACCCGGTAGGAAAGCAGTTCGCAGTGTATCCTTGCCACCCGCTTCGAATGTCCTTGGTTACCGCATTGTGAGAGGTTTGCTCGGAATCTTCAGCGCTGCGGCATTGCTTCCATTGCTGATGCTATACGCATTGTTTGGTTGGCCGTGGAACGACTGGTTGGTCAGAAATGAAGTCTTGGAAGTCGTTAAAACGATTGCGCTCCTTTTTTATCTGGGTCATTGCTTCTTGTGCGCGGCGTTCGGACTCACAGGCCGAATACTTTTAGCCGCCGGTCTTGTTGGTCATACGGCTCTGCTTGGGCTCCTCATCTGCATTTTACCATCGAAGGAGCTGTCGTGGGCGGAGAAGTTCACGTGGATCGGCGGAGCGTCCGTTCTTACAGCTGTCTGGTGTGGATATTACCGCACCGCCGGAATTCCGATTAGTTCGCCGATACCCGAACCTCGCCACGACGTCGATTACTGACGAATTCCGCTTCCCGGTCCGCATATATTCAAGCGCTTGCGCTTCGCACCGCCTTCGCCCACAAGCACGGACGCGCAGAAGCGCTTCCCTACCCTCCCGCGATTGAATCCCATATTCCGTATGGGAATAACCCTTCTGCCCCGGTGTGTTCTCCAGTAGAGCGCGGTTCAGGTGCACCGCCGTCCATGCCTTCAGTCCCTTACTCACGTGCTTGCGGCCGATGAGCATGGCCGCGATGACATTTTCCACTTCCGCTTCGCCCACTGCCTCGCACGGCAGCTTTTCTATTTCCGCTTCGCGCGCAGCCAGCCAGCGGTGCACTCCATCGACAATCCAATAACGCTGCGGCTTCCTTTTTTCCTTCGGTCGCTTCACCACCTTTAAGGCCACCAGCACGCCATTGCGCTTTGCCTCTGCCACTTGGGCTGCCCATTCCCGGGAAACCTCGTCGGCCGTTTCCCCGTGTTCTTTTTTGCCACGTTTGGCCTCGAACCAATCGCGCACCTGCGGGGTCATTGGGCACGCCGCCAAAAGCGGGTGCGGCTCCAGGAACGTGCGCGCCACCTTGATCACTTCGCCACCGCCTTTCCGGCGCGCAGTAGCGCGCGATAGCGTTGCATCAGGCTACGGCTTTCCCGCTTGCCACTGACCATGCGAGTATTCCACGCCGAGATCCTCCGGCATCCGCTCACTCAGGCCGCGCTTGACGTATTTGCGTGATGTGGGTAATCTCGGTGTCATCTGGCGGGCCATTTTATTACGCAACGCTCAATCGTCAACAACAAACGCCTATTTAGTGTCAGATTTTTCCGCTAGGCTCAAGCAAAGTCTTGAGCGCCGCTGTTGGACTCGTGCGGAATTGGCACGCCGAATGGGACTGTCCTATTCCAGCGTCGATCGCTGGTTCAAGGGCTCGGTTCCCAGGTCACGGGCCATCACGGAGGCCGCTGACCTATTAGGCGTCTCCCCGGACTGGCTCGCCACAGGTGATGGTGAAATGCTTGAGCGTTCTGAAATTCTGGATGCCGCTTCAACGCCCGCTAATCACTACGCCGCCTCAATTATGGAAGAACCCCCCAACCTCCCGTTCCTGCACCCAATAAATCCCGATCTCAAAGACGTGGGTTCTGTGATCGCGAAACTAAAGACCGAGAACCTCGAGTTGTTGATTCGCCGGGCCATCGAGGAGGGGCTTATCAACAGTCGCAACGTCGATCTGTTAAACGCGTTGTTTGACGAAGTTCGGCTCCGCCGCGAAAACCAAGAACCCCACGAAATCACCGAATGAAACCCCTCGCTCTCTTATTAGTAACCGCGTTCGCTGCGCTCGCCGCAGACCCGCCGAAAGTCCGCGTCATCGCAGATCTCCCCTCGATCGCCGCAAAGAATCGAGCCGCGTGCGATAAGTTGCTCGGCGCCGGCAAAGCCGAAGGCCGCCACTACCGCGGCTGGGACGTGGGCGGCTGGCACGTCACCGGGAGATTCGACATCGTAGACCGGTGCCAGCACTTCTGCGTCGAAGTGCCCGAGAAATTACAAGCCCGGGGCGACCTCGCCGCCTTCTGTGCCGCCTGGGGATTTCGCTGCACCAACATCGCAGATCCCACCACAGCTATCACCACCGCGGACGCCGGCGAGTGGAAAGTAAAAGGCTCTCGCGCCGTTGGCCCCGGCTATTGCCTGCTCAATTTCTGGCTGCCACAAAACCTGTCCGCGCAGCCCTATCCCTCCGTCGCCATCGAGCAGGCGCAACAATCCGCAATCAGGGCCGCGCAACCGCGCGGGCGGCTCGGCCTTTCACGATCAGAACTCGAAGGCATCTGGGGTAAGGGATTCACCGAAGGCGTCAGCGCCACCATCCCTCCGGCGAACGACGCCGCCACCCACGAGATCTTCGATTACAAAATGCTTGCCCAATACGTCGACGGAAAACTCGCGGGCGTCATCGTGCGCAAACGCGATGGAGGACAACTTGGTGATGAGGAAGTCGCCGCGCTTCTTCCTCAACTTGGCGGCGGCACCTGGTCCGAGGAGCCAGGCACCTTCACCAACTACATCCGCGATGACCGAAAAGCCTTCGCCATCTGGCAGCGCTTCGAAAATACCTTCTTCGTTGGCACCATGGATTTTGTCCATGGATTCAACGCCCTCACCCGCGCCAAAGTAAAAAAGCTCTGATCCCTCACTTCCCTCTTGGCGCAGAAAAAGCGCAATGCCCCAACTGCCACCGCAAGGTCAGATTCACTCCGCTGCGCGCATCATGAAAACCCTCGCACTCTTACTCGCCCTCGCCCTTGCGCCGGCTGCATCAGCTGCCGTCAGCGCATTTGGCTCGACGAAAGAATCTCTCGCTGAGTTGTGGGGGCCGCCGGAGCCGGGAAAGGGTGATGATGAAGGCCTCGCGGTCTTTACGGAACGAGGCCTGCGCCTGGCCGTGGACTTCATAGATGGCCGCGCCGAAAAATTCTCCGTTACGCGGGTGAAAGGGAAGCTCACGCCGGCCGAGGCGGGTGATCTTTTGACCCGCCTGGCTGGCAAGGGATGGCCGGAAGTGACCGAAGGCACCGCCATCCTCACGCGGGAAGATGGCAAGGCCTCGGCTGTCTTCGCCGTGGGGGAAGGCCGCATCACCATCACCACCAAAGCGTGGGATGCCGATGCACCGCAGCGGGCGCGGCGAGCGGCCCAGCGGCTGGATGAACTCTTCTACGAATACGAAAAGGCACCGAAGGCTCCGGCACTGCCAGAGAAAACGGCCGCCGAGTGCAACCCTCCCCCGCCTGCCCCGGCGCCGGCTGCCAGTGCGCCCCGGCCGCTGCCCGCCGCCCGAACGAAATCTGGACACGGCGTGGCCGTGCAGCCGCCGGCCCCGCCTCAGCCGGTGATCATCGCGCCGCCGGCAATCGTTCCGGACGCAGCAAAACCAGCCGTCAAAATCCAGCCGCCGCAGCCGGAGAAAGTCCCTTTCCTCGCGCTCGATGCACGAACCTGCTCCCGCGGACTGCGCCGCGAATACCTGGTGAAATTGCCGTGGGGAAGTTACTCGCGGGATGAGAAACGCTTTGTCTCGATCGATTTCGAGGTGCGCAACAACACGAGTAAACCGCAGGACCTACAAGTCCTTTGGGTGGTGCTCGGGCGCGATGTCACGGGCGGCAAGTCTTTCCCGCTCTACGGAGAATTGGTGCCGGTAACTCTCACGCCGCGGATGGATACCCGATTCAACACCGGCGAAGTCACCGCCCACTCACACAAGGAGCGCTGGATTTACTTGCGCACCAGTTCGCGCGAAGGCGAGAAACTCGTCGGCTGGGGCGGTGTCCTCATGTGGCAGGGCCAGTATGTCGAATTCGTCTTCAACAACGCCGAAGCGGCTCGCGTGGCAGGCAACAAAGAGTTTTGGCAAAACGTGAAGGCCAACCTCAAAAAGATCGAGGCAGTTGGGGTCCGCAAGATCGGCAGAAAATACGCGGACAAAAAGGCATGAAAAAGCCTGACAAACCAACAGGCCGCGGCGGCCGGCGCCGCCTGGCCGTCGAGCCGGGCCTGTAATGAATTTAAAGTCTCCAGAGCAATGCGTGCGCTACGTGATGGCGAATTTTTCCGCCATGACTTTGGTGGACTGGCAGCGCTTCGAAACAGCGCTCAGCCGCACAGACGAGAGCAACCTCATCTATGCGTTGCGCGTGGCTTCAGTGGTTCCGGCCCTCAAGTCCATGAAGACGCTGGGCCGTCGATCATTCAATGTTCAATGCGGCGCCGGCAGCCGCGGCCTGGCGCTGGCCAATGATGGCGCTCTCAAGCGTGATGTGGCAGAATTTATCGACTGGCTCTTCCGCAAGCGCGTGGATGATCTCCTGCGTGAAAAATTCCACCGCTATGTCCTGCGCGGCGCCAAGGCCCCAAGCGAGGCGGCAAAAGAAAAACTCCTCTCTGTGGCCGATGCCGCCATGGCAGAACCGCTGGCAGAAATCGATATGCCGGGCATTCCCGCAATGGTTGAACAGTGGCGCGCCAGCATGCGGGCGGCCATTCTGACCGCGCGCCGCTAACCCCATGTCCGACTGGCTCTTCCGGCGGGGAACTGCCCAGTGATTTTTGATTTCCGATGGAGGTGCACGCGCATGGGCCGGAGACGATCTACGTCGTGCTCATCAAGAGCGATTCCGAGCATTTTCCGCTGGAGAGCGGCAACTCCGAGCGCGCTTGAAAGACACCGAAGCGTTGACGAGGCGCGCGTGATGTCATATGATGCAGTCACTCATGACTGCAAAAACTCTCACCATTCGACTTCCGGCGGCTGCGTATGAACGGGCTGCGGACCTGGCGCGAAAGCGAAAGCAGAGCCTGAACCGGCTTTTTCAGGACAGCTTAAACTTGCTCGACCAACAGGAGCGCGAAGGCGAACTCTTCGACGACTTTACGGCTATCGCCGATGCCGGCGCAGACGAGATCGATGTGGGATTCGCCCTCGAAGCGCAAAACGAGGCCACCGCCGGACGATGAACCGCTCGGATATCCGGCGAGGCCAGATCTGGCTCGTGGAGTGGTCTCCCGGGCGAGGCTCCGAGCAGCTTGGCAAGCGTCCAGGGCTAATCATTCAGACCGACGCGGCCAACAGCAACCCGCGTTACCCCAACACTATCGTCCTGACGCTCAGCACGAAAGGTCTGGCGGTCGCCACCCATGTTTGTATCGATCCCGATCACAACAATGGGCTACGCGAAACCAGTTGGGTGAAGTGCGAGCAAATCCTTACGATCTCGAAAGACAGACTCATCACGTTGTGGGGAGGTTTGTCCCGCAGTGACATGGTGAAGGTCGAGAGATCTATAAAGACATCGCTTGGCTTTTGAAGCGGCGAGACTTGCGCGGGCAAATTCTCCTGGGGGTTTGACAGTCGCCGGGTTAGACGCCAAAGTGCAGTCATGAAAGTCGCCAAAAAGTCGTCCGAAAAACGCGATCTGGCGCCGTCGACCCGCGCCACACTGACGCTGAAGCGCGAAACCTACGGAAAGATCGACGCATTGCGCGGAAGGCTCACGCGCTCGGCGTGGGTGCAGGGCTTGATCGATCATGAGGAGGCACGGCAGGAGAGGGAGCAATTCGTAAGACGGCTGAGCGAGGAATACACGCCGAAGGTGGTCAGCGAGACGCTGGCGGTGAACGACCAATATCCGATCCACGAAGGGTGACACTGGCTCTCTATTCTTCCGTGCCGGAGGCGGAGGCGCCAAATTTGGTCGCGCTCCAGGATGAGGCGCTGACGGGCCTTCCTACAGTCCTGGTTTGCCCGCTACGCCCGGCGATTACGGTGACATCACTGCGCGTAGAGGTCGCCTGGCATGGCCATAAACTCGTCGCTTGTCTCGAGCTGGCGCGGCCCGTTCGTCGCACGGCACTCCGTGTGATCGGCCGGCTCGATGACCGCACATCCCAGGCGGTGATGACCTGTTTCTTTCAATTGCTCGCCCGCTGAACCGCGAACCTCGTGATTGCATCGCGATGACGCTGGGACAAGTTCATCGCGATCCCCCACACCACAAACCTACATTCACAATTCCATGAGCAAAGTTAGAGTTTTGGTCGGCACGAAAAAGGGCGCGTTCATTTTGAATGCGGACGGAACGCGCCGCAATTGGGAGGTGAGCGGGCCGCATTTTGCGGGTTGGGAGATGTATCATCTCAAAGGCTCACCGGTGGAGCCGAACCGTATTTACGCGTCGCAGACGAGCGGGTGGTTTGGGCAGGTCATCCAGCGATCAGAGGATGGCGGCAAGACCTGGAACCCGCCTGATGGCGCGCCGTTACCGGCTCCCGGCGATTTCCCCAAAGGCGAGAGCAACAAGTTCGTGTATGAAGGCGAAGTCGGCACCCACAAGTGGTATGACGGTACGCAGCATCCGTGGGAATTCAAGCGTGTCTGGCATCTCGCACCGTCGCTGACCGATCCCGACACGGTCTATGCCGGTGTCGAGGACGCGGCGCTCTTCAAATCGGTGGACGGCGGAAAAACGTGGAAGGAATTTCCCAGTCTGCGCAGCGCGAAAGGCGATCTCTGGCAGCCGGGCGCGGGCGGGATGGCGGTCCATACGATCCTTCTCGACCCGAAAAACTCGAACCGCATTTACGTCGCCATCTCGGCCGCGGGCGTCTTTCGCACTGATGATGGCGGCGAGACATGGCGGCCGATCAATCGCGGCCTGAAGTCGCAATACGAATTGCCCGACCCTGATGCGGAGGTCGGTCATTGCGTCCATCGCATCGCGATGCATGCGTCGCGTCCCGAGGTGCTCTTCATGCAGAAGCATTGGGACGTGTTGCGCAGCGATGATGCCGGCGAGCAGTGGACTGAAGTCAGCGGCAACCTGCCGAGTGATTTTGGTTTTCCCATCGAGGTGCACGCGCACGAGCCGGAGACGATTTACGTTGTGCCGATCAAAAGCGACTCGGAACATTTTCCACCGGACGGCAAATTGCGGGTCTATCGCAGCAAGAGTGGCGGCAACGAGTGGGAAGCGCTCACGAAAGGTCTGCCGCAGAAGGATTGCTACGTCAACGTTCTCCGCGAGCCATGGCGGTTGATTCGCTCGATCCGTGCGGCGTCTATTTCGGCACCACCGGCGGCCAGGTTTATGTTTCCGCCGATGGCGGCGACACGTGGAATGCCGTCGTTCGTGATCTTCCAGGAGTGTTGTCCGTCGAGGTGCAAACACTTCCATGATCCGCGTGGTCCTGCCGTATCACTTGCGCAACCTGGCTCGTGTGAACGGCGAGGTCGAGCTCGAGGTGGCGAGTCCGGTCACCATTCGCTTGCTGCTCGATGCGCTGGAAGAGCGCTATCCCGTCTTGCGCGGGACCATTCGCGACCACGGCACGCTCGCGCGAAGGCCGTTCCTCCGCTTCTTCGCCTGCAACGAAGATCTGTCGCTCGAGTTGCCGGAGACCAGGTTGCCCGAGGCGGTTGTCAACGGCGCGGAGCCGTTCATGATCGTGGGGGCCATGGCGGGCGGCTAGACCCGGCGGGAATTCTTGTGGATTCGCAATGGCCTTGAGTGGGGCTGGGCGGAACCGCGCGGTGCGAGGAAGCTGACAACGAGCAACACAAGGACGGCGCGGTACGAGAAAATCAGTCCGCGTTTACGGCCGGGGCCCCAAATGGGCCGCAATCTCCTTTTCCTTCGCCTCGATCAGCGGATCGAAAAGCGGTATTTCGGCGGCGTTGTTGCCCTGCTCGTGTTTGCGGAAGCCGAAGAGATAGGTCTCGTTCGCGGGTCGCCAGCGATGAAAAAAAAGTTTGTTCTTATCGAGGATGAGGGTGCGGAGTTTTTCATCCAGCGGCGGCACGGGTTGGTTGTTCTCGCGGTTTTGCGCCAGAGAGCCGATGAGGGATCCGATAAACCGATAACCCGCCTCGCTGAAGGCGACGCCATTTTCGGTGAGCGGACCTGGTTTTGGCGCGTCAGTGACCCGCTTGAAAGCATCATAAAAAGCAAGACCCCGCTCGCTGGCGAGTTTTTTGATGCCGTTGCCATAAAGGGCGAGGCGCTGATTTTGTTCATCGAGGTTGGGAAGTGGCGGGGGCAAAGTTTCCACCGGAAGCGGCGAAATGAGGATAATTCGAGGTTTGCCCGCGGTTCTCGCCATGAGGTCGAGCAACCGAGTGTAAGCATCTAGAAAAGCGGTGAGCTTTTCCTCGCCATCCCAAGCTTCTGCCGCACCGTAATTGCAGAGCACCACCGTGGGCTTGATTTGTTCGAGGTGATTTCTCAAGCGATCGAGCCCTTCGCTGGGAGGTCCGAAGTAACTGCGAGAATGTCCCCAAACGGTGTCGGCACTCCAGGCGAGGTTGCGGAAACGGAGCCTTTTATCAGCAAAGGCGGTGCTCAACGCCGTTTCCAAATAGGCGTGGTCGTAATCCCGCTCGAAGAACGTGCCGCCCAACAAAACCACCCGATCATTTTCGCGGAAATTGAAAGCCGATGCGGCGGGCGTGGCTTTTTCCTCGGCGTCGGCCGCCGAAAAGAGGAGACAAAACGGCGCGATAGAGAGCAAACGTGAAACTTGCAGGGGCATGCAGCGGCATCCTACGCGTTCGCATCCCCCCACGCAAATTCTTCGGTCTTCTTCCGCTCACGGAACCCCGGAGCCGCCTGCTGCATGGGTGGAACCGCTCCCCGGCAAGTCTCCAAATGCTGTCGGGATAACCTTTAAATACGGTGGTGGCACGGCAAACGATGCACTCCTTGCCCAAAAAAATCGACGCGGGTACCGTGCGTCACATGAAACAACAGGCATCTCTCCCTACCGCGCCGTCCCCTGCTGAAACCTCGCGATTGACACCGCCGCGTCCGAGCCAGGCTGAAGAACGCAAGTTACTGCGGAAAATAGCCAAGGGCGACCGCACCAGTTTTGGCGAACTTCACGGGCGTTTGGCGGGGGTGGTTTATTCCACTGTCTACCAAGTCCTGCGTGATCACCACGACGCAGAGGATATGTCGCAGGAAGTATTTTTGAGTATCTGGCGCAAAGCCCGCCTCTATCATGCGAATAAAGGGGAACCGTTGACCTGGGTATCATCGCTGGCCCGCAACCGTGCTATCGATCGTTTGCGCTCGAAAGAGCGAAGGGCAAAGCTGCGTGATGCGGTTCAGGCTGAACCCGAGACTGTGGCCCCGATTTCCGTTCCCGATGCCAGTCTGCAAACGAGCCTCAATGAGCGTGGTCAAATTGTGCGTGGCGCAGTAATGCAATTGACGCGCGAGCAACGACAGGTGATCGAAATGGCTTATTTCGCCGGCCTTAGCCAATCACAAATCGCCAAGCGACTGGACGCTCCGCTCGGAACCGTGAAAGCCCGAATGCGGCGCGGCTTGGGTAAACTGCGCGGGATTGTCGAAGGCCGGTTGCACTAGGAGCCTGATCAAAAAGACGACAGTCCGAACCCGCTTCGGACAGTGGCGGGATCGCAGGGCGGTCCGAGGTGGCGCCGGGTTGGAAGGCCGTGCGTGCTTTGAGCCGCTTTTCGCCGGCGGCGGATTGTATTTGCGGCTCCCGGGGAGCGTCGTCTAATGTTTAGACTTTCGATTTATTCGCCCCCGCATGTTGGCATTGCATTCAGCACCGTGATTTCCCGCCACGTTTTTCTTGTGCGATTGTCCCTCCCGGGTCTCGTCGCACTAATAGCTTTAGCGACCACAAAGACTTACGCCCAGGAGAGCGCTGTTTCAAACGGGCAAGCTGCGGCGCCGGTTGCCCCTGGCACGAAAAAGGAAGAGAAGTCGAAAGAGCAAGACCAAGAGGATAAAGACAAAGGCGAGGATGAGGATGAGGAAAAAGGCAAGGATGAGGACGAAACCAAGGAGGAAGACAAGAAAGACGCGAAGGGCAAAAGAAAGCGGAGCGGAGAAGATCACAAGCCCGATCACAAAATACCCAAAGGCGGCCCCTACAAACTTCCAGGTGAGACCGGAACATTTCTGCGCTCGCCCTATCTTCAGTGCGCCACGCCGAGCTCGATTCAAATTGTCTGGCGTACTTTGAAGCCGCTCGAGAATCCAGCCATCCACTTTGGAACCGCTGCCGGAGTGCTCGACAAGCGGAACGAACGATCTGCGATCAAATTGCGCCGCCTCGCGGACGAGGGTGAAAAAGAAAGGCCGCTGCACTCCGCGCCTTTTGGAACCCATCAATACGAGACGCTCATCACCGGGCTCCCATCCGATACGAAGTTTTTTTACGCTGTTTTCGATGGAGTTCAGCGCCTGACGCGGGAGGACGACACCTGCTTCTTCCGGACGTTGCCCCCGTTGGGCACATCGCGGGACTGCTTGTTTTGGATCGTGGGTGATTCGGGAACCGGTCAGCGTGCACCCAAGGCGGTGCACCGCGCCATGCGCCAATGGCTCGCCATTAATTCATTGGAACTCGACCTCTACACCCATGTCGGTGACATGGCCTATAACGATGGCAAGGACATCGAGTTTACCGACACTTTTTTCAAGATCTACGATGACACGTTGCGTCACACTGTATGCTTCCCGGCCTTCGGAAATCACGAAGGTCACAGCTCGAATGGAAACAGCCAGATCGGTCCTTATTTCGATGCCTATGTGTGCCCCTCGACAGGTCAGTCCGGTGGTGAGCCATCAGGCACCGAAGCCTACTACTCCTATGATTTCGGGCGGGTTCATTTTATTTCACTCAATTCGCATGATGCCGACCGCCGGGCCAATGCCTCGATGGCCCGATGGCTGAAGGAAGACCTCGACCGCGTCCGGCCGGAGAAAACTGACTGGGTGCTCGCTTATTGGCACCATCCGCCCTATACCAAAGGATCGCATGACAGTGACAAGGAGACGCAACTCAAGGAGATGCGGCAATATATCATCCCGATTCTAGACTCGCACGGAGTTGACCTGGCATTTTGCGGGCATTCACACATTTACGAGCGCTCCATGCTGATTGAAGGGGCCCATGCGACCCCCACGACACCTTACAAAGACCCCGTGAGCAATCGATACGTCGTGATCGATGACGGCGATGGAAATCCGGACCGCGATGGTGCCTACCGCAAGAGCAAGGGAATTAATGCGCGTGAGGGCACGATTCATATGGTGTCCGGCCACGGAGGCACGAAAAATGTGGCCAGATTTGGGGGAGCCTCGCCGGTTATGAAGAAGGTTTCGATCGAGCATGGCTCGGTACTGGTGCAGATCAAAGGAAATACCCTCACGGCAACCATGCTGACCTATCAAGGCAAGGAATTCGACACCTTTCAGATCGTGAAGGAAGGGAAGATCATTCCGCGAAGAGTCGAGAACCCCGCCATCATTCCACAAACCCTGGCGATCATGGGAGTTCAGGAACCGCTGCCTGTGCACGCCATCCCGATCATTTCCCCGCAGTCAGACTGGCGTTACCTTGCCGGCTCTGATCCCAAGTCTGATAACTGGACCAGGAGTTCCTTCGACGACAACTCGTGGAAACTGGGCCGCGGCGGCTTTGGCTATGGCTACCCGACGAACCGAACCGAACTATTCGGCATGCGAAACGAGTATCAGCGAGTCTACCTGCGCAAGGCCTTTGCTCTCGAAGACACTCACGACATCGAGAAAGCCGGCCTGGCCATCAATTTCGATGATGGATTTATCGCCTATCTCAACGGCGAGGAAGTCGTCCGTTACAACATCTCTGGGGGCTCCCGCGGGGATGTGGGGGACATCAAACGGGTCGACAAAAACGAGCCGCGGTTTTTTTCTTTGGCCGCCCATAAAGGCAAGTTCCGCCTGGGCAAAAATGTTCTGGCGATCGAAGGCCACAACGATGCCAAGGGGAGCAGCGACTTCACCCTGGATCCGTGGCTTCTGATAAGGAACTAAGGCGGGCTAGCTGAACTGCGACGCGATTTGGACTTTCTGGGGCTGCCCGTCTATGGAATGGTGGTCGAGCAGTTATGAAATGGATTGTCAGCAGCGTGATGGCGGTTTTGGGAAGCGTCTCCCTCCTGGCGCATCCGGACCCCGCACATAACATCGAGCAGATCACAGCGCAGATTGCGGCTGGGGATCGACGGCCGCCGTTGTTTTACTCACGCGGTGTCGAGCATCGGGCTCTAGGGCAGTTAAAGGAAGCGGAACGGGATTTTCGAGAGTGCGTCAACCTTGATCCGGCGTTTGTTCCGGCGCGCAAGGACCTGGCCTCAGTGCTGGCGGACCAGGGGAGAACGAACGAGGCTCTGGTCTTCGCGCAAGAGGCTATTCGGCATGCAGGCGCCAAATCGCCACCGGTGCAAGCGTCGTGCTGGAGCTTGCTCGCGAGGATCGAACTTGCCCGAAAGGATTTCAAGGCATGCATCGAGGCCACCAGCGAGGCCTTCAAGCTCGTGCCGAGAGGTGAACTCGACTGGTTTTTGCTGCGAGCCGAGGCTCAGCAAGGCTTGGGCTGCGCTGAAGGGGCGATCGCAGATTTAAAAAGCGGGTACGACACTCTTAAAAGTTCGGTCTTGCGAACAGCCTGGCTCGACGCCCTCGTCGAAGCGGGGCGCGGAGCGGAAGCCTTGCCCATGATCGAGGCCGAGATGGCCGAGTGCCGCTACCGAGCGTCCTGGCTGATCCGGCGCGCGCGAATCCGAGTGGCACAAAAACAAACCGCCGCGGCCAAGGGGGATTTGCATGCCGCCCTGGCCGAGTTGGAGCTGCATATTTTCCCCGACGAACCTGATCCAACGCTGCTGGTCGAGCGGGGGATGGTGTTTGCCTTGCTGGGAGAAACCAAGAAGGCGCGCGAGGAACTCGAACGGGTGAGAAGCATCACTTCCGAAGCCGACGTCGGCGCCCCGCTCGAGAAATTGCTCGCCGCACAGTGATCGAGAACATTGGATTGTCGAAAAAACAACCCGGCGGACCTGATATCCGCCGGGCAGGGAGGAAATCGGCAAGCGCCTACCAGCCGCGGGGAGAGTGGATTCTGACCCCTGAGTCACAGTTGGAACGCCTTGATCGGTAATAACCGCCGTAGCCGACGGCGTAGTCGTCATCGCACCGCGGGCGCGGCCGGCGAACGGTTTCCGTTCGGCTGCGGTAGATTGGGCAGCCGTGGCAGTCGTATCCCACGACGTAGGTGACCGAGTAGAGGGCATTTCCGCAGTGATCGTAGCCAATGAAACGACGGTGATCGGCATTGGCATTCGAAGAGAACGCTGCCAGGGCGAAAACCGCACTGATGATGGTGAGGAGCTTTTTCATGAGAGGAGTAGAGGTTTGGGTTTGAGTTGGATTGATTTGGATTTAAGCTTGCCAGTGGCGTGCTTCGGTAGTTTCGACGAGGTCTGAACGCCATTATTCAGCACCTTCGAAAGTATTTTTCCCCCGTCTTGCTCTGTTGCTGAACATGCGAAAATTCAAGGCTCGACAGGCTCTTTAAGAGGCTGTTGAAAAACTCATTCAACAGACACTTAAACTATGACGGGGTTCCTCGCCAAACTGGGTCGCTGGTTCCTGGGTTTCCTCACCCATCTGGGGGAACTTGCGCAATTGGCGCGTGAAACAGCGATTTCCGTTGTGGCCGGACGTTTTCGCTGGCGCCTGTTTTTCTATCAGGTGGTCAACATCGGCTTTGGGTCGCAACTGGTAGTCATCGTGACCGGAGCTTTTACCGGGGCGGTATTTGGGTTTCAGGTCTACTCGAAATTCAATGACCTCGGCCTCGAGTCAGCGGTCGGAGCGATGGTTTCCATCGCCATGTGCCGTGAACTGAGCCCCGTCTTGACGGGCTTGATGGTGGCGGGCCGGGTAGGTGCGGCCATGGCAGGCGAGATTGGGACCATGCAAGTCACCGAACAGGTCGATGCCCTGCGGGGCTTTGGGGTTCATCCGGTTGATTATCTGGTGACTCCGCGGGTCTTTGGCATGGCCACCTCGATTCCGCTGTTGATCGCTGAGTCCATCACCTTCGGCATCGTGGCTTCGTACCTGGTGACCGTGCAGATTTTTGATGTGCCTGGAGCGTATTACACCAAACACATGCATGAGTTCACCCACCTTCATGATATTCTCATCGGCATGATCAAAGGTTTCGTGTTCGGCCTGATCATCGTCATCATTTCCTGCCACCAGGGACTGATTTCCTCGGGTGGAGCGGTCGGTGTCGGACGCGGCACCACCCAGGCGGTGGTGCTCTCGTCCTTGAGCATCCTGATCACCAATTTCTTTCTTTCACTTATGCTCAACATCGTCTGGCCGCTCAGCGGGTCGCAGGGATAAAATGGCCAGCGACGCAGAGCCGTTTATTCAAGTGAAGGACCTGCACAAAACGCTCGGGGGGCAAAGTGTGCTCGCGGGGGTCAGTTTTGAAATCGTGCGCGGTGAGACATTCGTTGTGCTGGGTCGCAGCGGCGAAGGTAAAAGTGTCTTGCTCAAGCATCTCATTGGCCTCATGCAGCCGGATCGGGGTTCGGTGAAAATTGAAGGGCAGGAAATCGCCGGTTTGTCCGAACGCAAACTGGCCGACGCCCGGCGCAAGGTTGGCGTGCTATTTCAAAATGGCGCCTTATTCGACTCCATGTCGGTGGAACAGAATGTGGCTTTTCCACTTCGAGAGAGCGGGGAGCGAAGCAAGGAGACGATTGCCGAGAAAGTGCACGAAGTTCTCGAGGCGGTGGATATGGCTGAGCACAAAACCAAGATGCCGATGAATTTGAGCGGAGGCCAGCGCAAGCGGGTGGCGCTGGCGCGCGCCGTGATCGCACGCCCCCAGTGCATTCTTTATGACGAACCTACCAGCGGCCTGGACCCGATCGGCGCCGACAGCATCGGTCATCTCATTCAGCGTTTTCAAAAGCGCTTTGGCGTCACCTCGGTTGTCATCACGCACGATATGAAACTCGCCCACGCCATTTCCGACCGGATTGCGCTCTTGAATGAAGGCACGATCCAGTTTCTCGGCACTCCAGATGAGTTGCGCAACTCCGAGGATCAAATACTGCAAGATTTCGTCGAAGGCCGCAGCCGCGACGAAGCTCCCGCAATCACTTCCTGACCAACCACATGAATCCATCCAACGGCAAAACCGAAGTTTTGGTGGGACTTTTCGTCTTTTGCGGGCTGCTCCTCTTGGGAGGATTGATCCTGCAGTTTTCAAACATCAAAGAGGTCCTTCGAAAGGATTATCCTTTGAAGGTCACCTTTCGCGATTCAGGCGGGATCACCGAGGGATCACCGATCCGCTATAGTGGCTCGAAGATCGGCCGCGTTTCCGATATTACCCCGCAGGAGAAAGTGGATGGCGACATAAGGATTCGAACCGGAGTCGTTGTTCATCTTGAAATCTACGAGAAGGTGAGAATTCCCAAGGGCGCGAAGGTGACCATTGGCAAAGAGGGCCTGCTCGGGGATGCCTACATCAGTATCGAGCCGCCGGTCGACCCGATCATCGGGGTGCTCGAACCGAACGAAACCATCGCCGGACGTGAAGGGGGAGGCCTCGGAGACCTGCAGGATGCAGCCACCGAAATTTCCCAGAAGACGCAGGCGGCGCTCGAAGAGATTCGCAAAGGCCTGGTCGACTTGAACAATGCCATCAGGAAATTGGATTCCGATGTGCTCTCCGAGGAGAATACCACTCATTTCAAAAAGACGCTGGCAGACATGAACAGCGCGGTCGAAAAAATCGATGCCAGGATTCTGGACGATGAGAATACCGCGAACCTGAAAAAGACCCTCGCCAACATGACCTCGGCCAGCGACAAGATCGCCGCACAGTCGGCCCGCCTCGATGGGATCATGGACAAGGGTGAGACGGCGATGACCAAATTTGGCCAGGCTGGCGATTCAATGAAAGAAGGGGCGCGGTCATTCAGCAAGGCGGCCGAGACAGCGGGCAAAACCGTGGGCGATATGAATCATGGCAAGGGCCTGATGAGCGCTCTCATTCATGATCCGGAATTGCGAGGAGATTTTAAGAACTTGATCTCGAATCTGAAAGAACGCGGCGTTCTCTTTTACAAGGACAAAAGCGAACAACGCGCGCGTGTGGCCCAGCCACCAGCGGCTCCGCCGCGGGCGGGCCGCACGCCCAAACGCTAAAGTTTGTTGGAAAATAGCCCCAAGCCCCTGCCGATGCGGGCTGAGCATCCTCGCTCTTATGTGCTGCGCTTTTGTGCTCGCGCCGTTACAGTGAGAACGCATTTTGCATGAACCCGCAACTCACACTTCGTTTCGCCCGCGCCGGTTTCGTTCTTTTTTGCTGCCTCATCGGCGTGGCGCTGGCACCTTCATTTCAATCCGCCTGGTGGGTGGGCGGATTGTGGGGCGCCCTCTTTGGGCTGTTCATGGCTGGCCTTGATATTCTCCTCCTCCGTTTTACCATCGGCGTTTTTTCCTCCGCCACCTTCGGCCTCATGATCGGTGTTTTTTGCGCCTGGCTGCTGACGCAAGTAAACTTGCCTGATCTTCCCGGGTTGCAGGACTTGGATGACTCCGAACGCTCCCGGAACCGCAACGTCTACGAACTGATCCTTTATATCAGCCTCGGGTTTCTCGGCATCACCCTTGCCCTGCGTTCACATCGCGAGGAGTTTGCCTTCGTGATCCCCTATGTGCGCTTTCGCCAGGAAGGGATCGAGGAACAGCGCCTGCTCGTCGATACCAATATTCTCATAGATGGCAGGCTGCCGGCGATCTGTGAAACCGGATTTCTCAATGGGGCCATGATTGTGCCGCGCTTTGTGCTCGACGAACTCCACTTATTGGCCGACGCACCGGACCCGATCAAACGTGAGCGCGGAAAACGCGGCCTCGAGTGCCTCGAGCATCTCCGGGCAAATCCTGCACTTGACGTCAAAATTCACGAGGAGCATCAGCCCCAGGATCGCCCGGTGGACTTCAAACTGGTGGAAGTGGCGAAAGCACTGGGCGCTCGGCTGCTGACCAACGACGCCAACCTTGGCCGCGTCGCTAACCTGCAAAACGTTCCCGTCCTCAATTTGAACAATCTCGCCAAGGCCATGCGCCCGACAATTCTTCCGGGCGACGAAGTGGATCTCACTTTGATCAAGGAGGGGAAGGACCCGCATCAGGCGGTCGGCTATTTATCGGACGGAACCATGATCGTTGTCAACCACGCCATCGATCAAATCGGCAGCACTCTGCCGGTGGTGGTCAGCAGTTCATTGCAGACCAGCGCCGGACGCCTGGTATTTGCTGAATTGAAGAAAAAGTAGCGCCAGCCGGCGCTTGGGTGCGTCCAGAAACAGGCGCGCGCCGCGTGATGTGGCGCTTGTAACCCGCTCAGCGCGTCGCCCCGGCTAGTCCTCGGCCTCGGCGCGGCTCTCGCTCACGGCACCGTTGTTGGCATCATCGATCCGGTGCAACGCGTCGATGAAATCTCGCAAGGCCTCGACCGGAACCATGATGGTGTCCCTGCGGCCTCGAACGTCCTCCGTGATTTTCAAGACGCGGCCCCGGTCGTTTTCTTTGAGGTCCAAAAAGAAAATCTTCCTCTCGGTGACAATCTTTTCAGTATGCAACGGCGGGCTGTGCTGGCGGCGGGGGTAACGATAACCGTCCCCACGGTATCCGTCACCTTCATCATCATAAAACGGCATAACTGCTAGCCTCCTCTGTTAATGGAATCGCGACTTTGCCGCGACTGGCGCGCATTGAACCAGAGGCCTTTTCAAAATGCAAGCACAGAAGTTCGCATCGCGGATCAAGGCCAGGGCTTACGCACCAAAAGTCTGAGGAATGAGAGCGAGCAGGTCTGAGCGGAAGGTCGGGTCGAGGGCGGCGCGTTTACGTTTGGCGCGCACGGAGGCTTTGCTCGGATGGAGTTTAAGCACCT
>JBPCQC010000055.1:0-50217 GCA_050998515.1 Verrucomicrobiales bacterium | reverse complement strand
GGCCACCCCGCCGCAGTCCGGTGGGGCGAGACCCTGTCGGGCCCCCCGCCGCAGTCCGGTGAGGGCGAGACTCTGTCGAGCCGCCCCGCCGCAGTCCGGTGGGGCGAGACCCTGTCGGGCCCCCCGCCGCAGTCCGGTGGGGCGAGACTCTGTCGAGCCGTAAGTGACCCTTTAGCTCTTCAGGCAGCGTGTTCGTGAGAGTGAAGCCGGTTGGGCAACTTCGTGGCAGTCATTCCCCGTTTGCGCTGGCGGATGAGCGGTTTCGCCTGCGGCGTCCGGGCCGAGACGTCGATGTCATGGGAAGGCACGCTTACGCGGATCTTCTCGATCTCAGTGACCACGGCTGTGAACCCATAGGTATGAGAGGGGTATTGCAGCAGACAATCCTTGGCGGACTGGCTGAGATGATTGGCCCAGCGCGCAAAGCCGCCTGGCGTATCCGCGAGGTGAGCTTTTCCCTCGAAGGTGACCTGTGCCTCCTCTGCACCGTCGCTGAAGGTCCAGATGACGTCTGCATGCTCCCGCACAGCGAGCGCCACGCGACTATAGCGCGAACTCAGCATCACCAGATGACGTGCGTCAGGAGTCAAAGCCACAGGACCAACCCAAAGCAGCTCGTTCGGTGTTGATCCCTGACGCTGAAAAAGGGCGCCGACAGGATGAGTGCTTAAGATCCGCCGGGCCGTCGCCAGGAGATCGTCGAGGGCCATGGTGGGGGATTCGAGATAGGTAGATTTCATTGGTGGGGTGTTGTTTGTTGATACCGAGTATGAACCGCGCCCAGTTCGCCACAATGCGCCCCCGGCAGTAACCGGGCCGGGCCAGGACTCTAGGCCACTAAGCAATCGCCCTGCACCCCAATGGGCGCCCGCATAGGTGAGCCTCTGAAGACCTGGACGCTCGGGCTATCGGCGCGAACCGAGGGCTTTATGGAAATTAACGCGTGCCGGGAGCCACCGGATTAAATTCGCATCCCACCAGTCCGTCGTCTAGCCGATCCAAACTGAGGATCCGCATGGGAATCCGTTCTCCTTCACGGGGTGAAGGAATGTAGTCCATGACCGCGCCCAAGGGGCCGAGCGGACGCCAACTCTTTCGAGTGCCGGGAGTTTTCCTCATTCTGAATGACCACTGCTTTGTAGCGGCCGGCAAAGACGGCCGCTGAGGCAATGCCATCGGGTATGCCGGCCAGAGAGTGTGGTTTGCAACCAGTGCATGACAACCAAATTGCCTTGTTACGTATGGAGCAGAAGATGGTAGTGGTTGCTCATCAGACCCCCATGCCAGTACCCCCACCCCGTCCGCTCACAGACGGCACCAAGAGTCTCTGAAAACCTTTCCCGGTCCTCGTCATCGACAAAAATGGCCTCGCACCGGTCGCCACGCGCCCGTGACGTGATAATTAGGCCCCCGCAAATTCGATCCGCAGTCGTCGCGGCATACGGCCAGTATGACCGCCTTTATCCGGTTCGTCAAATGTTGCGTCCTGACCCCTTTTTTAACCTTTTTTAGCTCAGAATCGTTTAACCACGGCCGTGGGGATCAATGAGGGATGCCTCTGCTTCTCTTTCCCCGCTCCTCTTTTTCAGCACAGATTTGCAGACTTCTTTCGCGCACTGCGGGATCACTAATCATTGCGGCTAATTCACGGCACTGAGCGGGATACCCATCGCCGACGTGGGGAATAACTGCGGAAACTGCGGCATCATAATATGGCCCCTGTGGAAACTTTTGAGCCCACACAACGCCCGCTGCCGGATCATTCATTACCACGGCCTCGGCGATTGTCCCTATGGCGTCAGGCCCCATCCTCTCCGGTACTGACATGACGTAATTCGCAGCTGCTGCGGGATCAATGGAAGCCCATCTCCGGAGGAGTGCGTGGCGGCCGTTCTTGATAGGATCGCTAATATCTTTTCCAGCAGGATCGGGAGGAAGCAATTGCTCAATCTTCTCGAAGTTAGCGTCTGAAGGGAGCTTCTCCATGACCAGTTTCAGGATGTCCGTTTGTAGGGTTGATGGCACATCCTTGGCTAGTGCCTGCACCGTGGACGACACTGCGGCTTCAGGGGCGGATTTGACGAGTACTGAATTGCGTCCAAATAAAGCATTCTGAGCGCAGGCCTCATCCTTTAACGATTCGCAAAATGATTCAAATTCCTCTTCCGGGCAACCTTGTCCCGCATCATAACTCCAGTGTTGGCGATAATCCAAACCCTCGCGGGAATCCTTGCGGGGCAAAGCAGCTAATAATCGACGGGCTTCATCGGCACCCTCGGAGTGAAATAAGCGGCCGATCTCTTGATTAATGAGATACACAGCGCCAAGTACTCGATTCTCTTTCAGGAAATCAATCAACCGAATTGTCTCTTCGCTACACGACAGCAACCCGACCGACTCACGGGCAAGATCCCTATGTCGGTCCGTCACCACTCCGGTCCGGGAGACGTCCCCGGCAATTTGCAGCCATTTTTGCTTCAGCTCCCGTAGCGCCAGCAGGCGGGGTGACTCCGCTCGTGGGGAACCGGCCTGCGATCGGTTTCGGGATTCCTCCGCTGGGAGCCGAATCCGCGCAGACGCCGCTGCCTGGTTCTTTTCGGCTTGTCCAGTTGCGGGCCGAAAAGGTGCCCAGACGCATAATAGCGCCACCAGCGATCCTAAGATCGCGGTGCCAAATAGGATTTTAGAAACACGACTCACTACTAGCCTGGCGCATTACCGCTTGGTGGCGGAACAACAGTGTACTCGATAGTCATCGGAATGGGTGAGGGGGGGCCGGGACTATGCACGCAGTTGCTCTTGTGGTCATTGCCATTATTCACAGCATTTCTGAACGGAAGCCGAAGGGGTCAGGTCCGGAAGCCGAAGGGGTCAGGACAAAACATATGACAAATTGCTCAACTTTTTCCAAATTCGATTCAGGTCTCGATTGCGGATGATCTGTTGACGGCAACGCTTGATTTGCCGGGAAGTGCTGGCAGCGGACCCGAGGTGCAGGCGGGCTGCGATCCAAGCCAGCGACACGGTGGTTTGTTCGCGGACCATCCTCCCCAGCGGAGCCGGGCCCCAATCGCCCGCTGGCGGTTAATCAGATCATTTGGCGCCATATCGAGCAACTTGAGACCTACAGTCATCAGCGGTTCGGCTTCCCTTTTTCCATGATCACGATGCAGTCGAGCGGCCTCATAGTGGTCACCGCCATTCCCCCATTCTGCCCTGCTTGGATAACAAACCGGACAGCAATGCGTCATTCACCTTGCCGCCACGAAGGCTTCGAGGGACTCGCGGGTGATGAGAAATTTGACGCCGCAACGGGGACAGCGCATGCGCACGCTGGGTTCTCCACCGAAGAGGCCGTCGGGGTCTTGTTTCATCACTGGAGCGAGCACAGTCATCATGCGGTGGTCGTTGCAGCCGCACTGCCAGTGGTAATGGCGTTTTTCGAGCAGGGCGAGTTCCTCGGTCGATTCAAGTTGGCGCACGGCTTCGTCAGTCAGCGATTCGAACCAGGTGAGGTCGCAATCCGGCTGGGCGGTGACCATGACAAAGTCCTCTTCCGCAAACTGAAAATAGCGCGCTGGCCGTTGTTCGCTCTGGGCGTAATAGTGCTCGACGGCCCGAAACGGTTTGAGACCCTCGAATTCGACCGAGCTGCGGCGTGCAGGGCGGCCGTTTTTCACCAGATCGAGGAAAAAGAGATTGCGTCCGACATCTTTGACATCTTCGGCAAAGATCTGCCCGACCACGGTGCCGGTCATGTTGTTGCCGGTCACGAAGACATTGAGAAGCGGCTGCTGAAAATGGATCGTCCAGGCTGTGGTTTCGTTTCTGGGACGTGAGGCGAGGTGCAGTGTCAGCGCGGCCAGGGCCTCCTTGAAGATGCCGTCGTGAAAAGGCGGATGCTGCATTCCGAGCGAGGCTTGATGGAGATAGTAGTCGACATAGAGCTCTCCAAATTCCGCGCGCGCCACGAGGGCATTGCGCCCGCGCACAAAATAGGTGGGAACTTCGAGCCTGTTGGATTCGTCTTGCGCCATCGTCACACAGGAAATCACAAATCTGAAGGCAGTTCCAGCGCAGCGATTTCTTTCATCACGCGGTTCCCGAGGCTTCGGTAAAAATCCCTGCCCTTGCCCGCCTGCTCACCCGGTGCCAGTTCGAAAGGCTCGCCTACCACGAGACGAATTCTGCTTGGACGCGGAAGTGTGGACCCGGGAGGGAGGGCTTCGTGGGCGCCAAAGAGACGCAGCGGCTGCACAGGCACATTGGCTCGGCAAATGACCAGCCCAACACCCGGCTCGGCAGCTTGCAAAGCACCGTCAAGACTGCGCGAACCTTCCGGGAAGAGCAGAACGCGCTCTCCTCCCCGCAGCAAACGGATGATCGTTTTGACCCCGGAAATGTCAGAACCCTCCTGATCGATCGGTATGCAGTTAAGCCGGGGGTAGAGCCACGCTCCAAAGCCCCGAAAGAGGGTTTTGCGCGCCAAAAACCAAATCGGCCTTTCATAGGCACTCCCGATCAAGGGCGGATCAAAATAGCTGACGTGGTTCGCCACGATCAAAGCCGGCCCGTTTTCGATCAACCGGTGGCGATGCAACACGCGAAAATCGAAGAAGCAATGGGCCGCGGCCGAGGTCACCACATGTCCGAAGCGATACAAGAGTGACATGAACGTGCCAGGAAATCAGACCGGCATCCCAAGATCGAGGCGGGAGTGTTGCGGAGCGCGACGGCAATGAAGTAGTGATAGCATCGGGTAAGAGAATTCAAACGGCGAGCCCGTTCGCGCGCAAATCATCCACGATTTTTTCCACCACTTGCTGGATCGACAGTTGGGAGGAGTCGATCACCCGAGCACCTTCGGCCTGCCTGAGCGGTGACAGCTCACGAGTGCTGTCCTGACTATCCCGGGCCATGATGGAATCCGCAAAACCTTGCGCGGCGCGGCGTTGAGCCCGGACTTCCGGTGAAGCGTCGATATAGTATTTGAATGGCGAGTCCGGAAAAACAACTGAGCCGATATCCCGGCCTTCGACGACGATGGGTCCGCGCCCGGCGTATTCGCGCTGCAGAGCAACCAGCCGCTCGCGGACCTGAGGAACTCGCGCCACAGCCGAAACGGCCTGGTTTACCGCGGGCTGGTGCAGGAAACCGGCTGGATTGATGCCATTCACAAGAAATGTGGAATGGCCATTTTCGGTGCCGCATTCGAGACGCAGGCTCTCGAGCAATCTCGTTATGCCGGCAACATCATCGACCGGGATGCCTCGCTCGAGCGCGGCCCAAGTGACAGCTCGATACATGGCCCCGGAGTTAACATGTACGAAATGCAGGCGCTCCGCGAGTTGGCGGGCGATGCTGCTTTTCCCGGAGGCAGCTGGACCATCAATGGCGATAACAGCCTTTGGGTCGGGAGTGCACGCCGCAGAGCTGACAGGCCGCTTTTTGGATTTGGGACGAGGGGCGGGCAAATGGGAAATCACCGGCGTGACGATCTCCTGCGACACCTCTCGCGATTGGAAACGTTGAAGTTCTTTTGCGAAGCCCGGATAACTCGTATCGACACATTCCACGTCATCGATCACAGTCTCGCCGTCGGCAAAGAGACCAGCGATAGCGAATGCCATGGCGATGCGATGGTCGCCAAAACTCGGGAGCGGCTGATCAGGAGCCTTGAGCGGGGTTCCACCTTCAATCTCCATGCCGTCATAGAGCTCCCGCACGGCGGCTCCCATGGCCCGAAGATTGTTCGCCACCGCAGCGATGCGATCGGTTTCCTTGACCCGCAGTTCGTGGGCATCCTTGATTACGGTCTTGCCCTGAGCCAGGGCCCCAGCCACGGCGAGAACGGGCAATTCATCAATGAGGTTGGGGATTTCCTGTCCCTGAATGACAGTGCCGCGCAAAGTATTGCCGCGGACGACGACATGCCCAACGGGTTCTGCGAGGCCGGTTGTCTCGATGACTTCGGTGATTTGCGCCCCCATTCGGGTGAGGACTTGCAACAAGCCAGTGCGTGTTTTGTTCAACCCTGCGTGCTGGATGTGCAACTCACTGCCGGGTTGCGCCGCTGCCGCCACCAGCCAGAATGCCGCGCTGGAAATATCCCCCGGAACTTTGAAATCGCGGCTTTCAGGAATCTGGCCTCCATAGATGCTGATGGCCTGTCCTCCCTCCTTCCGCAGGGGTTCGCGCAGCAACTTCACGAGAAAATATTCAAGCATCTTCTCGGTGTGGTCGCGCGTGGCTGTGGGTTCGACGACGGTCGTTTTTCCTATGCATAGCAACCCCGCCAGGAGGATGGCGCTTTTTACCTGAGCGCTGGCCACCGGCAGGGTGTATTTGATCGGGCTCAAAGACCGGCCGTGAATGATCAGCGGGCAGCAGTTGTTGTCACTCTGCGGAACGATGTCCGCGCCCATCAAGCGCAGCGGTTCAATCACCCGTCTCATCGGACGCCTTGAGAGCGAGGCGTCACCAAAAAGTTCGCTTTGAAACGGCATCCCCGCGAGCATGCCTGACATCAGCCGCATGGTTGTGCCGGAATTCCCACAGTCGATCGGCTGCACCGGCGCCGTGAGTTCTCCCTTTCTGCCGTGGACGATAACCCGCGCGACCCCTTGCGTCCGGTCGGCCGCTGAGGGATCGAGGTCCGGCGCTTCAATGCGCACCCCCAACTGGCGGAATGCCTTGACCGTCGCCATGCAATCCGCGCTCGGCAAAAAGCCGTCGATGGTGCACACGCCATTGGAGAGCGCCGCGATCATGACGGCTCGATGGGAAATGCTCTTGTCTCCGGGGACCGTGACCGAGCAGGCAATCGGGCGGGCCTTTTTGACGCGAAATTCAGCCATGGGAAATCGGGGAAGCATCGTTCGCCTGGTCGCGCAGGCGTTTGGCTTCAGTGAGGACGTCGCGCAGCGCCTTTTCGTCCGCATCTCCGAGGAAATCAAGCACGGCGCTCAGTCGCTGGATAAGATCGCGCAGCGGTCCTTCAACGGAGGAACGATTTTTCAGGAGAATCTCGGTCCACAGCGCGGGATCGGCGGAGGCTACGCGAGTAGTGTCTCGAAAGCCTCGCCCAATTACCGAGCGGGCCTCAGGGCCATCGGCCAGCGCAGCGAGGGTGAGAGCGGAAGCTGTCAGATGGGGCAGATGACTGATGCGCGCGATGGCTGCGTCATGTTCGGCCGGGGACATGATGAAGACCCGGCAGCCGAGTCTTTCCCAAAAAACCCGCAGGCGTGGAATGGATGCGGCATGGGGGGTGAGAATACAAGCTGCGTCATCAAACAGATCATCCCGCGCCGCGTCAAAACCTGCAGCTTCACCGCCGGCCATGGGATGACTTCCGGTAAATGTGATCTTCGCGGAATCAAAAATTGGCGCGACGTTTTCGACTACGAAGCGCTTGACACTGCCGACGTCGGTCACCAGGCAGTCTGATGAAGGGTTCGAGCAGACGATTGTCCGCGCCAATTCCGGCATGGCGCCAACCGGTGTCGCGAGCACAACCATCTGTGCGTCCTCCACCGCGGCGGCCACATCGGTGGTAGCGACATCCGCCCACCCGCGCCGCACCACCGCTTCGGCGGCCGCAGAACGCCGTGCCCACACACAAATCTCGCCCGCCAATTGATGTCGTCGCACCGCACCGGCCAAAGACCCGCCCAGAAGGCCGGGGCCAAAGATCGCCAATTTGTCGATAAAGGCCTTTCTCAAGGCACGCGAAACACCTTTTTCGAATAAGGACAGCGCGCTTTCGACCCGGGCGGCATGCCTTTTACGTCCACGTATCCTCCGCTGAAATACGGACTGTACACGAGGCCATCCTTCCCAGGAACGGGGACGCCAAAAGGCAGGTTTCCCTCCCCGGATTTCGTGGCGTTGCCGTCTGTGCTGCTCGAAGCGGGCTTCTCGCTACTGGTCGCCTCTTCCTGGTTACTGCTATTTTCGCGCGAAGTTCTCTCTCCAGCGGTTCGACGCGCATCCTCGTCCTCATCGCGGGTCGAGCGGTCGTCGTCCGCGTCCGTGGACCGTGCTCGATCCCGCTCCCGCCGTTCGAGATATTCGGTCGATCCCGCGCTACCAGCGCCTACATCGCCACGCGCCTCCGCACGGGGGCGCCGCGTCCCCCGATGCTCTTCCATGCCCTCGAAATGCGGGCTGTCGGTACCTCCATGGCCGTACCTCGGGGGATGGCGCCGGTCCAGGAATATATTTCCATCCGGCCCTCCATAGTAATCCGTGGTGCACGAGCCAAAGCTCAGGAGCACGGCTGCGAGCGTGATCGGCTTGAAAAAGCGGGACAACATGGACTCCATAAGACAGAATACGCCGGACTATAGGGCGCTTTTTCATCAGGTGCAAATGAGCCTCATTCGCCATCGCCCATTATGGTCACAACGACGTGGCGGCTATGCGGAGCGCGCCGGTGCTCGAAAAGAAAAACGCCCTGCCAGGCGCCCAGTGTCAGCCGCGCGGACCTGATCGGGATGACTTCCGAGGTTCGTGTCAGCACCATGCGGAGATGGCTCGGCATATCGTCAGAGCCTTCGGCCGTGTGGGTAAAATACGGGGCGCTCTCAGGGACCAGGCGTTCGAAATAGGCGTGCAAATCCTCCCTCGCCGAGGAATCAGCATTTTCAAAAATAACCAGGCTGCAACTGGTATGCTGGACGAAGACCGTCGCGGTTCCATTCGCCACCCCGCTGTTCCCGACGATTGCGGAGATAGTCTCAGTAATCTCATAAGTCCCCTTTCCGCGGGTGCGGACCTCGAAGCTTTCGGTGCAGGACTTGAACATGGTCAAAACGTTGGCCGTTCGTGCCAGGGTTCGCAAGCGCGCGAAAGCCCGAACCCAGCCCAACCTCCCCGGCATATTTCCGCTGAAGCGCCTCTTTCGGCAAGAGATCAGAGTCTTGACTGCGTCCCCGTAGGTATTACAGTAATACCGGTGAAGACCCTCACCTTTAAGGTCGCCGAGGATGAAGCACGGGAGCTGCGCGCTGCCGCCCGTCGCGCGAAGCTTACGCTTTCGGAATTCCTGCGCCGGCAGATTCGGTTGAAAAGCGCGGAACTTCCGCCAGTGCGTCGGATCAGGTGCCGGCATACAGGGGCCATTATTTTCGGTCCGGCACCGCACCATTCGGCGCTAAGCACGGAAGCGGTGAAGGACATGCTGGCTGATTTCCCATGAAGTACCTGCTGGATGTGAACTTGCTCTTGGCTTGGGGTTGGGCCGATCACGCGGACCACGCGCTGGTGGCACGCTGGATCGCGGCCGTTAAGAAAAACCGCAGGGATTTGTTGCTGACTTCGGCGATTCCTCAATTGGGGTTTGTCCGCGTTTCGGTGCAGCGGACGGCAGGACAAGTCTCACCGGAAGTGGCGGGCCAGGTGCTTTCCGCAATGTTGCAATCGCTGAGCAAGGCGCACCAGTTTATTCCCGACGACCAGCAAGCCTTCCGCTGGCCGGCGTGGTGCCATGCCGCTTCCAGGACTTTGGACGCTCATCTCCTGTCGCTCGCCAAGGCGCATGGGGCAGAGTTGGCAACGCTGGACCAGGGAATTCGCGGCGCCGTCAAGATCACCTGATCACCGGGCACGGTGGCTTTTGACGGATCAATCAATCGCGTGCATTCTCCGCCGCGATGCTGACCAAGAGGATTATTCCGTGTCTGGACGTGACCTACGTCGATGGCGCAAGCAGGGTGGTGAAGGGGACGAAGTTTGTGGATTTGCGCGATGCCGGTGATCCCGTCGAGTGTGCGGTCGCTTATAACAACCAGGGTGCTGACGAGCTGGTTTTCCTCGATATCACGGCGAGCGCCGAGGCGCGCAGGTCGATGGTCGATGTCGTGGCGCGGACAGCGGAAAAATGTTTCATGCCCTTGACGGTGGGGGGCGGCATTCGCAGTGTCACAGACATGCGGGACATGTTGCTGGCGGGCGCGGACAAGGTTTCCATCAACACCGCGGCGGTCCGGGACCCGGCCCTGGTGGATGCCGGGGCCACCGCCTTCGGCTCGCAATGCATCGTAGTGGCGATCGATGCGAAACGGAACCCCGATGGAGCGAGTTGGAACGTTTACACACGTGGAGGGCGGGATCGTGAGGCACTCGATGCCATGCGATGGGCACGCGAAGTCGAACGCCGGGGAGCCGGCGAGATATTGCTTACGAGCATGGATTCTGATGGAACGCGAGCCGGCTACGATCTCGGCTTGACCCGGGCGATCAGCGACCTCGTGCGCATCCCCGTCATAGCGAGCGGCGGAGCAGGGACACTCGAGCACATGACGGAGGTGCTCGGCGAGAATGGGCGCGCCGACGCAGTCCTGGCAGCGAGTATTTTTCATTTTGGCGAATACTGTGTGGCCGACGTAAAGCATTTCCTTGCCGCGCACGGTGTGCCGGTGCGCCCGGTTTTCAGGGGATGAACCGCGCCTGCCAGATTTGCTTGGCCGCGTTGATCGGAGGCCTGCTGGCGGCTCGGGCTGTGGCGGAAAATGTCAGGATCGAAATTCGAGCCATCGAAGGGATGCGGTTCGACCCGCCAAGAAAGAACATCCAACCGGGGCAAAGGCTGACCATCCTTTTCCAAAATGCTGATGCCACCGACCAGCCGCACAATCTCGTGATCATCAAGCCAGGCAAAATCAAGGAAACGCTGGATGCTGCGCTGGCGTTGGGCGGAGAAGGTCCGGCGCGGGAGTTTGTGCCCGCGAATGGATCGGTCCTGGTGGCCTCGAAGTTGCTCACGGCAGGGCAACGTGAGGAACTGGTCTTCGACGTTCCAGCCGGACCGGGTATTTATCCGTATGTCTGCACCTTTCCAGGTCATGGCTTTTTGATGTTCGGCGCTTTCTATGCCGGGGTGCGCATGCCTGCGGAAAGCAAGGACCCTAACATACCGCAAATCGCTGCGGTCGAGAAAAACCTGGCTCCTGATCCGCGCCCAATGGTGCGACGGATTTTCATGCCTGATTGCGGACCTGCGGCCATAGCGGTCGCACTGCCGGGACGGCAAAATTTCTGCTGGGATGCGGGGGCCTGCCGGCTCCGCTACATCTGGGAAGGTGGATTTCTCGACGCCGAGGATTACTTTAAAAGCAAGGGTCAGGCCAACGCCAGGATCCTGGGAAAACGCTGGTGGACAGCGCCAGCGGAGTTGCCCTTGCGCATCGGTGCCGCAAAACCAACACACATCAAGTTCAATGGGTACACCCTGGTGAACGGCATCCCCACCTTCGAATACACCCTGGATGGCACCTTGATTAAAGAACGTCTTTCAGCCGCTCCGACAGGAGGTGTTCGCCGAGAGTTCGAAGTCGTCAAATCTGACCAGTCCGTGGAATTCCTCGCCGGGCCGGCTGAAGGCGTTCAAATCACGCCGGAGGCCGGAGCGCTCATCGGTGGCCGCTTGAAGGTCGCTGCAGACGGTCCCATTCGATTTGCGGTGACCATGAACCCAAAGAAAGATCCAAACAGCAAGACTGAACCATGAGCGGCCATTTGCTTGATCAGGCCCGACAGCATGGTTGTGGCAAAAAGGGGCGCGGGTATCCTGCCTGTGGCGAAGCACCCGTTATGCATCGCCACGAGCAAGATGCCCGTGTGCCTTTCACTTCATTCCTCGCGTTTCTATTTGCGGTCATCCCGCTGGTGACAGTCGAAACCAGTCCCGCCGCCGGGTTCCGCGATTTTTACGAAATCGAAAACATTCCGATGCCTGAGGGGGTGGATGCGCAAATTGGAGGCATTGATGTGCTCCCAGATGGGCGTGTCGCGGCGTGCCTGCATCGCGGCGAAGTGCTGTTTGGCGATCCTGCCGGGCGCGAATGGCAGTGCTTTGCATCTGGATTGCATGAACCGCTTGGGATCATCGCTCCCAATGACCGCGAGGTGCTCGTGATGCAGCGCGCAGAACTCACACGGCTGCGTGACACCGATAAGGACGGGAAGGCTGATCGTTACGAGACGCTGTGGGACAACTTCGGAATGACAGGCAACTATCACGAATACGCATACGGCCCGGTCCGTGATGCCAGGGGCGATCTGTTCGTCTCCCTCAATCTGGCTTCGACCGGCGATGGCGTGCACAAAGAGGTTCGGGGCGCATGGTCCCCGCTCGGTCCCACTCACGCCGACTTTTTCGATGACTGGGAGGTCGCCAAGAATCGTGTTTGGAAAATGTACTCGCGGGTGCCGTGGCGCGGCTGGGTCATCAAGCTCGATGGCCGCACATTTGCACCCACGCCCTGGTCGTGCGGATTTCGCTCGCCGGACGGCTTGGGCTTCGATGGGCAAGGCCGGCTTTTCGTCAGTGACAACCAGGGCGACTGGGTCGGCACCAGTTGCCTTTTCATGACGGCGCAAAACGATTTCCATGGGCACCCAATCAGTCTCGTTTGGCGCGACGGCTGGCGTGATGATCCCATGACCCGCGCCGTTGCGGAATTTGATGCGCTGCGGGCCCGCCCGGTCGTGCTCTTTCCTCACGGGTTGATGGCTAATTCACCAACCCAACCCGTCTGCGATACGACTGGCGGCAAGTTTGGCCCATTCAGCGGGCAGCTTTTCATAGGCGAAATGAACACCCCCCGTTTGATCAGAGTGATGCTTGATGAAGTCGCGGGTGAAGTGCAGGGCGCCTGCGTTCCTTTCGTCGACGGCGCGGGTTTGCGGGCGGGAAACCATCGGCTGGTCTTTGGACCGGACGGCCGGCTTTGGGTTGGTCAAACCCACCTTGCCTGGGCGGGCGGGGAAGGCCTGCAACGTCTTTCGTGGAAAGGCCGCGTCCCATTCGACGTGCTGACCGTCCGTCTCCAACCCCAAGGCTTTCTTTTCAACTTCACCAGTGCGCTGGACGTCAGCTCTTTTCCGCCAGTGGAGGCCTGGACCATTCGGCGTTATCGCTACGAATATCACTCTTCATATGGATCGCCTCAAATCGGCCTCACCAAAATCGCGCCGGCCAGGGTCACCCTTCAGAACGAAGGGAAAACGGTGTGGCTCGAGCTGGGAGAAATCCAGTCTGGAGGGGTTGTTTATGAATTCACACTTCCTGCTCTGCGTGCGGCTGCAGGAACTTCGTTAGTCAATCGGCTGGTCTGTTATACGGTCAATCGCACCCTTTGATGGTGAGCCGCCGCTCGTCCGCGGGCTCCCCAGCCGATGTGTGCTGCGCGCCAGCGGCGCATGGGTTCGCATCGGCCGGCGGCCGATGCCACCACGCGAGAACATTTGCGCGCCCGCGCCACATCGGCATAATCGCTATTCCCCTTCCGCGGAAATCCGATGTCCGCACACCATGAAAGGAATCCGTCTCCTGCATTCCGATTTTCTGCCAGCGTCAGGCGCGCTGGTGGTGCCGACGCGCCTGAATGCCGCGGAGGCGGGCGAGCTTCACCGCCATTTCTCAGGACGCATCGCGGTAATCTTGCGTCCTGAGAACCTTGCCCAAGGCGATACCGAAGTGGCTTGTCAGGCCGTCAAAGACGGCGGCTTCGCTGTCTTCCAGCCCTCTCCCAGCAGCGGCTGGCGCGGCTCTCTTTCCGATCTGCCCCGTGACACGATGGAAGCTCTGCTTGAGCTAGGGCTGCCGGTTGTGCCCCTGGCGATCGATCGGCCTGGAGAATCTGCGCTGGCGATTGAAAGCTCGAGTTCCTTGCCGGAAGCCGTCCTGGTATTCGGAAGGCTTATCGAGGCCGACCAACTGACGGTTCCGCGACTGCTCGAAGGACTGCTGCTGGCCTCTGAAGAAGCGTTTTCCCGACGGTCCACGTTCAATGCCAGCCTCGCCTACGTCGTCTTACGAGCCATCAAAAAACACGGAACTGAAGCTCGCGTCATCGATGGCACTGATGACAGTTCGCTGACTTATGCCAGTGTCCTTGCCGCCGCCATCGCTCTCAGTCAATTGGTCAAACAGGAGACTCAGCGGGCCCGCGTCGGAATCGTCCTTCCGCCGGGCAAAGCGGCGCTGATTGCCAATCTTGCCGTCCTCCTCGCGGGGAAGGTGCCAGTGAATCTTAATTTTACCGCTGGCAAAGAAGCGGTCGAGAGTGCGATGCGGCAGGCGGAGCTCGACCGGTATCTCACCGTCGATCTGGTAGTCAGAAAGATGCAGGGTTTCCCCTGGCCGCCGACAAAGCATCTGGTTCTTCTCGAGCGGGTCATGCCGCAACTGAAGTCGAAAGCTCGTCTCTGGGGAGCGCTGGCCCGAGTTCTCCCGACATCGCTCCTCGCTTCGATGCTGAAAATCCCGCGGGAGGGCGGGGATGGCGAAGCGGCGTTGCTTTTCACCAGCGGCAGTTCGGGCGAGCCAAAAGGGGTCGTCCTCAGTCACCGCAATCTCATCGCGAACGTGACCCAGTTCGGGGCCAGGCTTAGCCTCGGGCCCCATGACCGAGCGCTTGGTTGCCTGCCGCTCTTTCATAGTTTCGGCTGCACGGTCACCATGTGGTATCCACTCATCGAGGGATTCGGGCTCGTTACTTATCCGTCGCCCCTGGAAGCTCCAAAACTCGCGGCCTTGATTGAAAAGTATGGCATCACATTGCTGCTTTCCACTCCGACGTTTTTGCGCGGGTACCTTCGCCGCGTGGCCCGTGAGCAGCTCGCGTCGCTGAAACTCGTCGTCACTGGCGCGGAAAAATTACCCGCGAGCGTCGCCGAGACATTCAAGGAAACTTTTGGGCTCGAGGTTATGGAGGGATATGGGCTGACAGAAACATCCCCGGCCGCGAGTCTGAACCTGCCCGCAAAAGCCCCGGAGGATGACGTTCGGCCGGTCATGCCGAGTCATCGACCGGGCTCGGTCGGCCAGTTGCTGCCAGGCGTGGCCATTCGCATCACGGATGCAGCCACCGATCGGCCGCTGCCGATCGATAAAAGTGGTGTCATCTGGCTCAAAGGCGCCAACATTTTTCGAGGCTACCTCAAACAGCCGGGCAAAACCGCCGAGGTGTTGCAGGACGGCTGGTTTCGAACCGGCGACATTGGCCGCATGGATTCGGACGGCTTTCTCTACATCGAGGGCCGGCTCTCGCGCTTTTCCAAGATTGGCGGCGAAATGGTGCCTCATGAAACCGTCGAAGAACACATCACCAAGGCACTCCGCCTCGAAGGTGAGGTGGAACGCAAAATCGCTGTCGTCGGCGTGCCTGACCCGGATAAAGGGGAAGCCCTGGTTCTGCTCTCGACCGTGGCGGGAGAAACGATCAAGCAGGAATTGATCGAGTTGCGCTATGCCCTTCTCGAACGCGGCGTGCCCGCGCTGTGGATACCGAAAAAACTGATGGCGGTCTCGGAAATCCCATTGCTCGCGAGCGGCAAACTCGACATCAAGAAGTGCGAAGAACTCGCGCACCTCGCGGACTGAGGCAGAATCGGGCCTCGCTCACCACATTTTGCCCAACAGACATGGCCTTTCATGATACTGCATGCCCTCTCAGTTATTCTGTCGCTGGTGGTTATCGAAGGCCTCTTGTCTGTCGACAATGCGCTCGGCATTGCCGCGCTGGCTAAAAGGCTGCCGCCCCCCGAACGCCGCGTCGCGCTGCGCATAGGATTCATCGGGGCCTACGGTTTCCGAGTGATAGCTCTTTTGCTGGCAAGTTGGATCATCCAGCACGAGTCAATCAAACTGCTGGGAGCGCTTTATTTAGTCTATCTGATGTGCTCGGAACTCAGCCGCCAGGAGCCCCTGGCGAACCCCGATGGCACGCCGGAAGAACCGGCCAGGTTCTGGCCGAGTGTCTGGAAGATCGGATTGATGGACCTTAGCTTAAGTGTCGACAACGTCATCACGGCTGTGGCATTCAGTAAAGAGCTGTGGCTGGTTTGCACGGGAGTTCTCATCGGTATCATTACCTTGCGGCTGTTGGCAGGTGTCGCCTTGGGCTTCCTTGCCAAATACCCAATCCTTGAGAAAACCGCGTTCCTGTTGGTTGGCTACGTCGGCTTGCTCTTGATTGCGGAGCTGGTGTGGCATGTGGACTTTCCTGCGCTCGCGAAATTCGCCGGTATCGTCGTGTTGATCGCGATTTCATTGCTTTACTCACGCCGCCCTGCTGTCCATCGGTCGTTTCAACCGTTTTTGCGAGCGATGCGCCTGCCGATGGCCGCCTTCGCCTGGCTGGTCGAAGCACCGTTTCGGCTCGTTTTTGGCCCGATCCTACGGCTGGTAAAGCCACGGGACCCAGGATCATGACCGCGCGCGCCGCAATCCTTCTGCTGGTGTGCGCTGCAATCGGATATTTCCTGCACCGCGAGGCAGAACGCGGCAGCTTCGATGAGGTCGATCGCGCCGTGCTGAATTGGTTACAGCACATCGTGGGGCGCGAAACCCCGGCCGCCAACGTCGTCCTGATTGAATTGCGCGACCGCGATCTCGATTCGGCCCGGCGGACCTTCGATACCTGGCCGCCTGGGCCGCTTGATTACGCTCTGCTTTTCGAGGCACTGTTCAGGTTGAAGCCTGCAGCCGTGGCCGTCGAACCGGTGCTCGCCTGGCCGCTCCTTTCACCGCTCGACAGCTCAACGCTCGCGGAGAGGGTCACCTTGCTTCCTCGCGGGGTGCTCGCGTGCGTGCTGACCAAAGTGCCGCTCGTCTCGGGTGATTCTGACACGCCCCCGCTCCTGCCCCAACTCACCCGCCTAAAGGGCGACGTGGCCATGGTCCCAGAGTTCGCAGGCATGCTCGTGGGCCCGCTGGAGGAGTTGCGCGGCATGAAACCAATCGCATTTTCGCAGATCGATCCGGACTCAGGAGTCTTGCAAATTGGGACTTCGATTTCTCTCCCCATGCTGGCGCGTAAAGAAAACTACGTTGTGCCGTCGCTGGTTATGCAAACACTCCTAAGTTTGACCGGAACTCGTCCTGATCAGGTGAACGTCACACTAGGCGAGGAAATTGAAATCACTTCCTCCTTGCAAGTTCGAATCAATCGCACCGGAGCCTATGTCTTTGACCCGAAATTTGCGGTGCCTATGCGCCGCCTTGATGCCAGCAACCTGCTGCTCGATCCGGCTGCGGACGAGCCATTGATGCGACACGAGAAGGGAAGCATCGAGGCCTTGCACGGCATCGCCAATGCTGTCGTCGTACTCGGCGACACGTCCTCGGCCGCGCAAATTGCCACCCGCCGCGGCAGGATTTCGCTTCCAGAGCTGATGGCGCAAGCGTTGGCGGGCATTCAGACTGGATCCAACGTCCGCCAGATCGATCGAAGAATCACGTGGGGAATCTGCCTCGTGATTGCCCTTTGCGGCCTGGCACAACTGCGGCTTACGAAGCTATGGATTGGGGGGGTAACCCTGGCACTTCTGTTGACGCTGGCGACGGCAACGGTCCTCGCTTTTCACGTCGCCCAGTTGTTCATCCCTCCAATCGAGATCATAAGCGTTTCCACCGCGGCTACGTTGGTGGCCTTATTGCTTGGCGGGTCGGAAGCGAATCGGGAGCGCCTCCCCGAAACGGCCCCAGTGGATACCGAGGTAGCGGCAAAAAGTGACCCGGACGCAATCAAGCGACGCGCTTGTCGCTGATCAGTTTCCTTCCAAGCGACAAGAGTCGCTGCTATTCAGAATGGGCCCAGCGACAAGAGTGTCGCAGCCAGGGAAAACTCAGGGCATCGTGGCTGGCGCTACTTTCGCACCATCCTGTTTTGGAAGCATCGAAAGATACTTCCGGGTTTCTGCATCGATTGCCTTCTTGCATTCGGCGATCCTGGTCTCGATCTCGCCTTTTTCTTTCTTCAAGGTTTCGATGATCCTGCTTGTCTCGGTAGTTTCTTGTTCAGCCCTGGCTTTTTCGTCGGCGGCGAGCTGAGCCACTTTTGCGGCGCTTTCGGCGTTAGTTTTCTCCAACGCGGACAGGTTTGCGGTGACATCTTCAAGTTTGGAAGCCAAAGCGGAGAGTTCCTCCCGTTTGCCAAAAATCGCTGCGTTTACTTTTGCCGCGTCCCACTTCAGGAGCGCGCGCTTATGGGTTTCGAGGGCGGCTGCCGCAACTTCAAGCGCCTTTCCGGCCTCGTCGGATTTTTGGCGCAAGACTGGCAGTTCAGCCTCCTTTCCCTTCACCAACTGAATGGTCGAGACCAACTGCGTTGGGAGTGTGGCAAATTGATCTTTCAGTTCCCGTACCTTGGCGCCGCTTGGAACGAGCGATGCCTTTGCATTGGTGGTGACATTCTGAAGGTCTTCGGCAAGCGCCTTGGCGACGTCCATCGCCATCGCGGTGGAAGCGGCTGCGGGGGCAGGCAACGGCGCACCCAGGCGTTGCAATAAAGCATCGGCCGCGCTTCTGGCCTGAGCGAGATTCTGTTCCAGAGACGCGGTTTTCGACTGAAAGGCGGACAACATCTGTTTCCCCTGATCGACCTGCTGCTGAGCGGCGCTTAGATTGTTTGCCAGCGATCCAAGAGTGCCCTTCGCTGCGGTGACCGCCTGCTCGGTTTTGTGCAACTCGGGTTTGATCGAAGCCAGCCGCTGCTCGATCGAGGGCGGCGCAGCGGACATTTCGCCCGCCGCGGTGGCATCTTTCGCGTTCCAGACCGTGACTTTGCCGGTCCAGTCACCGACGACGAACTTCTCCGCGTTGTGAGTGAAGCAGGCGGCCAGGGGCAAATCAGCGAACTGATTTTGCGCGGCTTGCTGGGCGCCGTCCTGCTTCCAAATCCTGACCTGGTTGTCCCGGCCACATGATACCAGGCGGCCATCGTGGGAGAATGCCATGGACTGAACTCCCCCGCCATGGGCATTCCATTTCCTGACTTCCTTGCCCTCGTTCATCTCCCAAAGCCGGATGGTGCCGTCTTCGCTCGCCGAAGCGAGGATGTTCGCATCAGCGCGCCACGACAATGCCGAGATGGCCGCACTGTGGCCGCTCAAAGTAAAGAAATCATTGCCGGACTTCGCTTCCCAGACATACAGATTTCCTGCCCGGTCGCCCGTGGCGAGCAGGACCCCATCCGGGCTGAATTGCACCGCCGTCACCCAATCAGTGTGCTTTTTAATTTCCTTGGAAAGCTCCCCGCTCGCCGTTTGATAAAGCTTGATCAGGCGGGACGGTCCGCCGAGCGCCACGAGCGCCTGGTCGGCGGTAATGTCAGCGCCGAGAACGATCTCGCGCTCTTCCCCCAACTCAATGACCCGGCGCCCCGTTTTTACTTCCCACGCCACGATTCGGCCGCTCTTGCCACCACGGCCCCCGCCCGCGAGCAAAAGCTGGCCGTTGCGGGAAAAATTGAGCGCTTCGACAAACCCTTCGGGGAAAGGTAAAATCCCCGCCAACTCGAGACTGTCAGTGTTGTACAGCAGAACCTGATGTTGCCCGCTGATCGCCACCAGCGGCGATCTCGGATTGGAAGCCAGAGCCGCCGTGGCCTGTGGGCGCTTGCTGATTACGACTGGCTCGAGGAGCAGATGTTCCGGCATTGGGGGCGGTCCCTCGAACTTTCCAATCACAGCGCTCGCTACCTGCATGTCAAAAGCCGGCTTCTTCGCCTTTTTTGCCACCCCGTTTGGGGTATCCAGGACGCCGCCATCGATCCACTTCTTGATCAACTCAATCTCCTTGGCCCCCAATGGCGATCCTTGCGGCGGCATGAACGGTTCCTCGAGTCGCGCCACCGACTTGAACAAGCGACTGTCTGCCGAGGCGCCGGAAGCCACAATTTCCCCCGATGATCCACCGGTCATTGCTCCGGTAAAAGACGTAAGGTCGAGCCCGCCCTTCTTTTTATCTGGGTTGTGACAGTTATGGCAGGAGCTCTCAAAAATAGGGCGGATGTGATCCTGAAAAGTGATCTTCTCCTGCGCCTCGAGCGAAGGACCAGTCAAACCAACCCCCGCAATTACCAGAGAGCGGGCAACCAAACGAGGAACGCGGATGCGCAGCAAGTCATCCGGCACAAGTGGGCTTCGCATGTCGGAAAGGCGGTTCAACGGGCAAAGCTAGTTCGGAACGGCTTATGATCAAGGCGACAGCCGCCCGATAAGACCCCTAGGGGAATGGCTGGCGACGGAAGGCAGTTTCGGGACGGAAACGAAGGTGTTGGAATAGCATTTTACAGAAAAGATGACGAAGCGAACGAAGGTCGGACGGGTGAGCCGGTTTAACGTTCTTGGAATGCGGCGCGCCAGAGCGTCGCTTTCGTTAGGGTTGGTGAGCGCGGCGGGAACGCAGCAATGGGGTGCGCAACGTTGCGCGAGAGAGCGCGAGAAAGGGGCACGGGCGTCCCGCCCGTGGCGCTGAATGCGGCTTGATTCTTTGCCACGGGCGAGACGCCCATGCCCCTTTCAAGTCCTTCAGGCAGTCAATGATTAAACATGAACTCCTTCGAGTTCATAAGGGCCCAAAAGACATCTTCGAGGGCCTGCTGCTTTTGGTCGGGGGTCTCATTAACTGCGGCCATCAACTGGACGCGTTCCTGATCGGTTGGCTTCCTGCTAAAACACCGAATGTAGAGATCGTCGATAACCTGTTCCGGAGTGCCGCCGGCTTTCAACTGGGTCTCAATGACTTTGCCCTCCCCGATTTTGCTGTGGGTGGTATCTCCATTTAAAAGGTGCAGCGCCTGACCAAGGTTTGGGTCCATCTTGACTTCGCAGGAGCAGACCGAGGCTCGCTCGGCACGGCCGAAGGTGCGGAGAAAATAACTGCTGACGTTGCCGTCCGCGATTTGCACCGCGCGCGCCCCAATCGGGAGGCCCTGGAATTTATTTTTCGTATTCGTCACCGCGCTGATGGCATCAAGCATGACTTCCGCGCGCAGGCGGCGAATCAGCGAGTGCGAGAAATTCCGTTCGTCGAGTTTGTTCGTGTCATTGACCTGGGTTGTCTGCTGGTAGGTCTTTGACAGGCAAATGTCCCGCACCAGGCGCTTGAAGTCGTAGTTATACGCAGTGAATTTTTTCCCGAGTTCATCGAGCAATTCGACGTTCGAGGGCGGATTTGAAATGCGGATGTCGTCCACGGGATTTACGATCCCGACGCCGAAGAAATGGGCCCAGATAATATTGGCGAGATTCTTGGCGAAGAACGGATTTTCAGGGGAGGCCAGCCACTCCGCGAGCGCGGTTCGCCGATCCTGGCCGCCTTTTAGTTCCGGCTGTGCCCCGCCGAGAAACTTCGGTTTCATGGCGCGACCGTCGACCTTGTGAGCCATCTCACCGCCGCCGCTATTGAAAACCACCAACTCCCGCGGGTCCTCGGTTGCCTTGCGTCCGATCTGGGCGAAAAACGCGCCGAAGCTGTAGTAATCGTCCATCGTCCAGCGGTCGAATGGGTGATTGTGACATTGGGCGCACTGAATCCGCATGCCCATGAAAACCTGGGCTAGGTTTTCAGTCAGCTTGAGAGTGTCCCGCTCGATTTGATAATAATTGGTGGCTGGATTCTGAAAGGTGCCGCCGCTGGCGGAGAGAAGCTCCTGCACGATTTTATTAAACGGCACGTTCTGGGCTATTCGTTCCTGCAGCCAGTTGAAGTACAGCAGTGTGCTTTTGTAACTAACCTGGTTTTGGTTGTTGGTGCGGATTTGCAACAACTCGGCAAACTTCATCACCCAGAGTTCGGTAAACTCTTTTCGGTTGAGCAATTCATCGACCAACTGCTGGCGTTTGTCGGCGGCTGTGTTGCTGGTGAAGCGTTGAAATTCCTCCGGTGTCGGCAAGACCCCGACGACGTCCGCGTAAGCGCGCCGCAAAAAAACTTCATCGGCGCAATCGCCTGACGGGATGATGCGCAACTTGTGCAGCTTTTCGTTTACCAATTTATCGACATAGTTGACTTCGGCGAGCTGCGGCCGGGTGTACTGGAGGTCCTTGGGGATGACGATTACCTGGCTGCCCACGGTGAAAGATTGAAACCGGGCCATCACGAACGCTTCGCCGCGGGAGTGCGCGGTCACGAGACCTTCCGGCGTAATCGCCGCGCTGGTTGCGTTGCTGGTCAAAAATGTGGCCAGCGAGGTGACGTCGCGATCAGTGCCGTCGCTATATTTCGCGAGCACCGTCAACTGCTGCGTGGTACCTTCGCCTTCGAGGACGAGCTGATTGGGAAAGAGTTCAAGCGCCGTGCACTTCGCGACCTTGCTCAGATCATCATTCGGCGCTCCTGCCTGAAGCCATTCGATTAACGTCTTGCCCAGGGCGCTCTCTTTTTCGAATCGCTTGCCTCCGGTATGCGGGACGACACCCGTAGTTTTCTCGACGAGCAGGCTTTCTTCGGGAATCGCCAGATTGATGCGGCGGCTTCCCATTTCCCGCGTGATCCGATGGTAGTCGCTCTGCGGGTCAAACCCGAAGAGGGACATGCGAAATCCGTCCTGCCCGCGCGCTGCGCCGTGGCAGGAACCCGTGTTGCAGCCACTGCGTTCGAAAACCGGCATGACATCGAGCCGAAAGCTCAACGGCCGGTCCTGGGTCGCCCCGGTCACTTTGAGTGACAAGTCGACGGCCTTGCCATGAAAGCTCACATTCACGGTCGACTGCCCATCAGCCACCGGTTTGAATTCGTTTCCTTCGATCTTGACCAACGCGGGGTTGGCAACCTGAAACCTCACCTTCCTGGTCACGTCACGGGTGGTGTCGTCGGCGTATTTTGCGACTACCACCAACTTTTGGGCATCGCGGTTCGTTTCGAGATTCACTGCCGGCGGAAGCACCGAAATGGACACGAGATTTTTGGCGTCCCTGGGATCCGCTTTTGCTGCGGGATCCAGCGGTTTCAAGGTCACGCCGTCCGGCCATGTCGCCCCGGAGGCGATCCAGGCTTTCAGCTTCTCGATTTGGTCGGGCGTCAGGTGGTCGCCTTTGCCCTTAGGCGGCATGACGTCGTCGTCCTCCGGCGGAAGTGCCACGCGTTTGAGCAACAAGCCGGCGTCTGTTTTGCCTGGCTCGATGGCCTTGCCGGTTTCTCCACCTTGCAAAGCAGTCTCTTTGGTGTGCAACCGCAGCTTCCCTTTGTCCTTGTCTGAACCATGGCATTGGACGCAGGCGGTTTCGAGGATGGGCTTGATCTCCGCAGCGAAATCTGCGGCTGGCAGGGCCGAGCCAGAACATAAACCAAACACGGAAAGTGCGACGGAAGGCAAGCCAAGTCGTTGCGGCATCCGGAAAGCTACCGAGAATTCCCCTTCCCTCAAGGCGGGAGCCTCCCCTGATGTCGCCCTCCGGTTTGGCCTGAGGGCATCGCGCTGGGTAGGGAGGGCCCGATGACCCATCGCGCCCTTTTGCAGACCAGACCGCGATGATCCATCGCGCCGCGCTCCATTTGGGAGGGCGAAGATCCTTCTGAGCCGCGGTTTATTGCGGCTCGGCGAGAGCCTCGTCCTACCGATCAACGCTCGAGTTCTCGGCGTGCAAGCAGAGAACTAAAACCCCTTGCGCCCTAACGCGCGCGGGCTCTTTATCGCGGCATGAGTCCCACCGCCTCGTCTTCAACACGTCTCGGACTGACGAATTGGCTCATCATCATCATCGCGTCGATCGGTTTTGCCTTCGATACTTACGAGTTGCTGATGACCCCTTTGGCGGCGCCGCCGGCTATTGCGGAACTGCTCGGCGTCCCGATCAACAATCCGCGGGTGACCGAATGGATGGGCACCCTCCTCTGGCTGAGCGCGCTGTGCGGCGGGGTTTTCGGTCTTCTCGGGGGATGGCTCATCGACCGCTTCGGACGCAAGCGGGTGATGGCCGCGAGCATTTTCGTGTACTCGCTCTCACCAATGTTTGCGGCCTTCAGCCAATCGGTCGAGTGGTTTGTGTTCTTCCGCTGCACCACATTCATTGGCGTGTGCGTCGAATTTGTCGCCGCCATCAATTGGCTGGCCGAGGTTTTTACCGACAAAAAGCAGCGCGTGAAATGGCTGGGCATCACGCAGGCATTTGCGTCCGTTGGGGGGATCATGGTGACAGGCGTGAACGTGTGGATTGTGTCGCACGCGACCAGCTTGCCGGACATGGGGCTGCCGCACGCACTCGGGGCACCGGGTCCGTCCTCGTGGCGCTATCTTTTGATGACCGGCCTCTTTCCCGCTATTCCGATCGCGCTGATGCTCCCGTTTGTACCGGAATCTCAGATTTGGCGGGAAAAAATGAGAGCGGGAACATTGAAACGGCCGAGTTTTGCCGAGCTGTTCTCTCCGCAGTTGCGGCGAGTGACGCTGGTGACAGCGGGTTTGTCCGCATGCGCCTACGCAGTGGCTTTTGGCGCGTTGCAATTGACGCCGCTGCGTATTGCTCCAGGTCTTCCCGAACTGGCCGAACAGCGCAAGGCACTGGCACCACTCAACGCCGAGGCCAGACAGCTCAATATCGAGCTCAATAAGACCGCGGCGGGATCCCCCGAGCGCAAGGCGCTCATGGATAAAATCAAAGCGAACTTCGGCAAGCAGGCTCCGCTCACCAAAGAGGTGAAGGAGGCCGGCAACAACGTGCAGTTGGCGCAGGAACTCGGCGGGCTTTTGGGGCGGATCGCATTGGCCGTCCTCATCATCCTGGCGCTGCCGCGAAGACTTTTGCTGCGGCTTTTTCAAGTGCCCGGGCTCATCCTGCTGCCCGCGACGTATTTCTTTTTGTATCAACAGGGAGCCACGCCATTCGCATGGGGCATTGCCCTGGTCGGCTTCGTCACCGTCGCGCAGTTCAGCTATTTCGGTGAATATTTGCCCAAAGTCTTCCCGCTCCATCTGCGCGGGACCGGCGGAAGTTTCGCCACCAACGTGGGCGGACGCATGATCGGCACCAGTGCGGCATTCATCACCAGCAGCTTCGTGGCCCCGATGCTGGCCGGCAGCCCTGACAAAGTGATGCCGATGCACGTCGCCAAAGCCGCCGGCTGGGTCGGCCTCACGGTCGTCGCGATCAGTCTGGCCCTCTCGTTCTTTTTGCCGGAGCCAAAGGAAGAAACGCTGGCAGAATGATGCGGCGGCGCGAGGGCGCGCCGTCTCCAGAACGCACGCTTCACGCGCCAGGCATATGGAGACGGTCCGCCCCCGGGCCGCGTGCCAACAAGGCTGGGTCAAGAACTTGGCTGTGGCTTCTGTCGATCCAGAAACAACAGCCCTGACCGCCGGCGGGCGCGCCAGCCACCAGGAAGATTCACCTTCGACACTGCGGCTGCTGGTTCAATCAGGTCGGAAATACCAGTGATTTCGGAGAATCCCACGGTCGGCACTGCCGACTCCCGGAGCCACCGTTCGACCAGCCGCCGGCGAATGGCCAGCGGCTGCGCGCGCAGGGCGACGACCGACAAGCCGTCGAGTGCGGCCACGTCGAGCCAGGCCTGATCGGTGAGTCCGCTCAGCAGCGCATCCTCGACCTCGGCGATGGCTGCGCTTTTCCAGATGGTTCTGCGCACATCACGCTGGCACATTTGCGAGAGCGCCGGAATTAACTCGTGACGGATGCGATTGCGCAGCGGGTCGAGTGACGCATTGCTCGCATCCTCCCGCCATTTGAGTGCATGCTTTCGCGCGTAGGCGGCAATTTCCTCGCGCCAACAATCCAGCAACGGACGAATCAACGTGAGACCGCCCTCACTTTGCGAAATCATGCGCATGCCACTCGCCCCACGCGCCGCCGCACCTCGAAATAAGTTCATCAGCACGGTCTCGACTTGATCGTCGGCGTGATGCGCCAGGAAAACTCGCTGACACTTCCGCTTTCGAGCCACCTTTGCAAAAAACTCCCGTCTCGCCTCGCGTCCCGCCGTCTCGATGGAAAGCTTCCGCTTCTGCGCCAGCCGCCTCACATCAACGGCGCCGATCTCTGATTCCAGCCCATAAGTCTGCGCCAGTTCCACAATAAAGTTCGCGTCCTCCTCGGCAGCAGTGCCCCGCAACCGGTGGTTGAGATGGCAGACGACCAGTTTTCCGTAATCTGCCTCGAGCAAGGCGTCGAGCAGCACCACCGAATCGCGGCCGCCCGAACAACCGATGAGATAGGTTGCCTCCTGCGGCAGCGTGGTTCGCAAAGAAGCGAGCTTTTCGACAATTGATCGAGCTGGCACTTCGCCACTCTATCTATAACTGCACGGCAAAACACAAACGTTGCCGGTTGAAACCTGGTTGGTTCCTCTTGACGTTTTATGATGGCGGCTCCAATTTTGTGCTACAATGAAGACGGCGACTGTCCGCGACCTGAGAAACCGTTACACCAGCCTTTTGCGGTGGATCAGTGCCGGCGAGGAGGTGCTGATTACTCGGAAGGGAGTTGTGATCGCAAGGCTGAGTCCGGAAACGGCGCAATCGGCCCAGATTGTCAATTGGGCTGACAGTCCTGAAGTGCGGCGAGACCGCAGCGGTGACACGGTTCTCAGGGCCGCGCAATCGACCGCCATCATCGCGGAGGCAGGCGGGAAATGGTAATTTGCTGCGACACCAGTTTCCTGTTTTCCCTTTACGGAAGCGATTCCCACAGTCCGCAGGCTGTGGCGTGGACGGCACACTGCACTGCCCCCATTCATTTGAATGCCCTGACGCATTACGAATTTGGAAACGCACTTCGATTCGCGGAATTCCGCCAAGCTTTGAAGACAGGTGAAGCGGCTCGATACTGGGCGCTTTTCGAAGCCGCAGTGACTCAAGGGCGATTGATGCTGGAAACCTCGAATCTGGCCGACATCGTAGATGAAGCAAAACGGCTCTCAGCGACGTACACGCTGACTGGCGGACATCGTGCCTTTGACATTTTGCACATTGCTGCCGCCCTGAAGGCGGGAGCGAACGAGTTTCTGACTTTTGACGAAAATCAGAAAAACCTGGCTGCGTCGGAGGGCCTTCGCGTGCCGTTATGAATCCCTTTCTTTGCCTTGCTGTGCCAGCCACTCTTCGTACCTGCGCTTGGGGATGGCCTTTACGCTGAGAAGGGAGCTTCCGTTCGATCCGCCCCAGATGATCATTTCGCTGCTTCGAGCGCGAGAATTCCACTTCCAGTGCCGGTGACGCCGGCGCATCGACTTGCAGGAAACCAGACTTCCCGTCGTGCGCCCGCAGCAGTTCATCCACTTCAACGTGCAGGCTCGCGTTTGCGCCGCAGGCTTCGTTAAGGAAGCCGTCGCGTTCGCTGCGCGGCAGTTCGACTGCCTCGTAAAACATGAGCTCGGCGCGTTGTTCGGGGTTAGCACTCATCCGTTGAAAACAATGCTCATCAATCAACATGCGTATTTCCGGCGAGAAAAGGATCAGAAAAAACCGCACCGAGATATGACGGATAATTGCGGTCGGTGTCGAGTCAGCAGTCTTAAATCAACCCTGGTCCGCGGCGCTACCCCGCAGGCGGTGATTAATATAACAGACGACCAAGTTCGAGTAACCCCCTGTTACCATGGCATCGAGAAGCACCACTGAATCGCGGCCGCCGGAACAGCCGATGAGATAGCTTTCGAGCGGCGGGAAAGTTTCCCGCCAGGAAGAAAGTTTTTCGCTACTCCATTGGACGGACGAGTCATTTCCGAAAAAGGAATTGCACCGCACTTCAAAGTCTCCGCGAGATTCCAAACCAGCAAGGGTTCGATCTCGCGAGTCAGCGAACGCGGTAAATAAAGGCATCTTCGATAAAGTGCCCATTTATTGAAGTGCGTGAAAATCGCACTCCGGGGCCGCTGTCGGTGCGGACTCCGGCGCGAAGACGGTTCACAAGGGGATCGTCAGGGTCGATGACCGAGATATCCTGGACCTCCAAACCGTCGCACGGACAGCGCGACAACACCCTCTGAACCTTCTTGTAAACGGCACGCGGGCCTCGAGTCTTTACCTCCGGGCTTGCTAATATGAGCCGCCAGGAATTTTGGTCGGAAAGGAACAGCCAGAGCGCTGCGTTAACCTTACCGCCCGCCTCATCCAGTGCGAGAGTCAAGTCGCGCCCTGCATTTTCCATCTCGGGGCTGAGAGTTGTCGTCACCATTTTTGCTGAATCCACTTTAATACGCCCGGGACGGACTGGTTCTAACCACCCGGCTTCGCGACGTCTACGAAAAAACCGTGGCCCGACCCTTGGCCCGAACCTGCCTTTTTCAATCGGTGGGACCCGGTCAAGTTGGCCCGCTTTACATCCCCTTTACAGAATGCCCGTCGCGCCCGTGGCACGTTGCCACCATGAAAACACTGCCTTCTCTTGTTGGTGCTGGAGCCGCTTTGGCTCTGGCGTGTCATTTTTCTTTGACGACTGCTGCCGCGCCCGATCCGCGGCCGGGCGATCCGCAGGATCCGCTGGTTCAGATCGCGCTCCTGCTGGACACGAGCAACAGCATGGATGGTCTGATCGAACAGGCGAAGACGCAGCTCTGGAAGATCGTTAATGAATTCATCGGCGCGCGACGCGAGGGGCGCGCGCCGGTGGTCCAGGTGGCGCTTTATGAATATGGAAACGACCGCTTGAGTGCGACGCAGAACTACATCCGGCAGGTAACGCCGCTGACGCGCGACCTAGACATGATCTCGCGGGAATTGTTTTCGCTGCGGACGTGCGGCGGATCCGAGTTTTGCGGAGCGGTCATCCAGCGCGCACTCGAGGACCTGGCCTGGGACCAATCTTCGCAGGTGTATAAAACAATCTTCATCGCAGGCAACGAGCCGTTCACTCAGGGCCCGGTGCCGCATCGGCGGGCCTGCCAGATGGCCATCGGGAAGGGCATCGTCGTGAATACGATCCACTGCGGCTCGGAGCAGGATGGCCTGGCCGGTCAGTGGAAAGCGGGAGCCGATGTTGCCGAAGGACGATTTTTGGTAATCGATCAGGACCGTGCGGTGGTTCATATTCCGTCGCCGGTCGACGCGCGGATCGAGAAATTGAACCTCGAGCTCAATCTCACTTACATCCCCTATGGCAAGGCCGGGGGAGCGGCGCGGCAAAATCAGTTTGATCAGGATTTGAACGCCGATAATAACAGGGCGGCAGGCGCTGCGGTGCAACGGATAGCCTCGAAAGCGTCGAGCAACTACTGGAACGCCCACTGGGATTTGGTCGATGCGCTCAAACAGAAGGATTTCAAAATCGAGGCGCTCAAGGCGGAAGACTTGCCGGTAGAGCTGCAAAAAATGTCGCAGGACGAACGGCGGAGCTGGATTGAAAAGAAGAGCGCTGAGAGAGCTGCGATTCAAAAGCAGATTCTCGAGCTCAGCGAAGAGCGGAAGCGCTATGTAACTGAGAAAGCCCGCGCGGCAGCGGCAGGCACGCCGACGCTGGATGATGCCGTAGCAAGAACGGTGCGTGCGCAAGCGGAAGCGAAGGGATATCGTTTCCGGTAATTATTCCTCGTCTCTCATCCCTTCCGCAATGTCGCCCACCATTCTGGTCATAGAAGACGATGCGCCGATCCGCCGCGGCCTATGCGATGCGCTGCGCTTCGCGGGATTCGAAGTGATCGAGGCGCCGGACGGGCAAATCGGCCGCGAGCGCGCGTTGCAGGCGAACTATGACCTGCTCTTGCTCGACCTGGTGCTGCCGCATTTCAGCGGATTCGAGGTTCTCGAGGCGGTGCGGCGGCACCGTCCTGGCACGCCCGTGATCATTTTGTCCGCGCGTGGTGAGGAAAATGACAAGGTGAAAGGGCTGAAGCTCGGAGCTGACGACTATATCATGAAGCCATTTTCGGTCAGGGAGCTTTTGGCACGCGTTCATGCGGTGATGCGACGTTCCCCCGAGCGTCCGCAACCAGTCGAGGAAGTCGATTTTCCAACCGGACGCGCCGACCTGGCCCGGCGCGAGGTGCGCCATCGGGATGGTGCGCGCGATGAGTTGTCGGAGCGCGAAGCTGAGCTTTTGCGTTACCTGGCGGCGCATCGCGGGCGGGCGATTTCGCGAGAGGAAATCCTCGAGCGGGTATGGCGGCTCGATCCGAAGTCGATCACCACCCGGACGATTGATATGCACGTAACCGGGCTCCGGCAAAAACTGCGCGACGACGCGACCAAACCAGCCGTCTTGCTGACGGTGCGAGGCAAAGGCTATATGCTGGCGCTGCCGAACGCGGGATGAAGTATGCGCCGACCCATCATCACCTGGGTGATTTTTTTTTGCTGTGCCGCGCTCCTGCTCGGGGCCTTGGGCTGGGTCACCGTGCACACCCTCCGCCTCGAATCCGAAAAGCAAACCGCAACGCGCGACGCCGAAATCCAGGAACGCGTGCGCCTCGCCTTGTGGCGTCTGGAATCCGCGGCGATGTCGATTCTGATACGGGAAAACGCGAGGCCGCCCGAGCATTTCCGGGCCTTTCACGAAGCGCCTGAGACTTTCAACAAAGCGTACGAACCGCTGCCAGCCGGTGAAGTGCTTGTGCCATCGCCGTTGCTGACGGAGCGGCCGGATGATGTGCTGCTTTTTTTCCAACGCGAAGCTGACGGCCGATGGACCTCCCCGCAGGTTCCAGACGGCACCCAGCGGCAGTTGGCCGAACGTCTTTACACCACGCGTGAAAATATCGAGCAAGCTGCCCTGCGACTGCAAGAGGCCGAACCATGGCTCAAAAACACGGCGCCGCTGAGTGTAAGAACACAACAAACAGCCGCGATCAGTGCGAAATCGCCGGCCTTCCAAAACCCGACTCCGGTCCAGGCTGCCTGGCGAAACAACGACCAGACACAGCAGGCGAGCAACAACCTCAATGAACTCACCCGGCGGACCCAGAATGTTCAGGCGCAGATTTCCCAAGGCAATGTAAGCAAGCTGGCCCCGGAGAAAAAGGCTGGAACGTCCACCGTCGACGACAAGCCAAGAAAGGATCCTTTCGCCGGAATCGCAATCGATGCATTGAACGCGGCAGAAGCGAATCGTCAGAACCGCGGCCCTCCCGACCAGGCCGAAGCCTTTCGAGCTGTCTGGCAAAATGGATCTCTGGTTTTGTTGCGGCCGGCGATGCTTAAGGGCAGACCGGTAACCCAAGGCGTATGGCTCGACTGGTCCAGTCTGCGCGACGGCTGGTTGCGAGACATTGCCGATTTGCTGCCAGCGGCAGCATTATTTTCAGTTTCCGCCTCGGGGTCACCTATCGATCCTCTTCGTCTTGTCTCGCTGCCCGTACGGTTGCAAGGCGGGGTGGTTCCGCTCCCTGAACTTCCATTTTGGTCTCCCCTGCGACGAACATTGGGGCTGGCCTGGGCCGGCGCGCTGATGGCAGCGGTTGCCGTCGGTCTGCTTTTACACGGGGCGTTATCGCTGAGCGAACGGCGGGCGGCCTTTGTTTCGGCCGTAACCCATGAACTTCGGACCCCCCTGAGCACGTTCCGGCTGTATGCGGAAATGTTAAAAGAAGGCATGGTCCCAGACGCGGCAACCCGTCATCAGTATCTCGAAACCCTGGATACCGAAGCTGGGCGCCTGCAGCACCTTGTGGAAAATGTGCTCGCTTATGCGCGCCTTGAACGCGGCAGCGGACGTGGGCGCGTAGAAACCATGTCGCTGGGGGAGTTGATCACAAAGGTTCGCCCCCGACTCGAGCAACGCGTCGCGCAAGCCGAGGCCGAGTTGGTCGAAACGGTGCCGCCCAACACAGCGGCGAATGTCCGAGTCAACGTCGACGTCGCGGCCGTCGAGCAAATCTTGTTCAATCTCGTGGATAACGCCTGCAAATACGGCGTGCCGGGAGCGAGCGAGCGCCGAGTTGATCTCGAAGCAGAGGCAAAAGGGCGCCGTGTCCTCTTGCGGATTCGCGATCATGGCGGCGGCCTAGAATCCTCAGACCTGCGAAAGCTTTTTAGACCGTTCCACAAAAGTGCGCGCGAAGCCGCTCATTCCGCCCCCGGGGTCGGCCTGGGCCTGGCCTTGTCCCGCCGTCTTGCCCGGGCACTTGGCGGAGATTTGCGGGTCGACATCCGAATCACAAACGGTGCCTGTTTCGTTCTGGAAGTTCCGCGTGCGTAGCGCCGAGAGGAGCGAAGTGTCAGTGCGCCAGTAGCAGCAGCTTCATTTGAGTCGGTTTCGTGGCAGCGATAAAAGAGTGTCGCTGCTACGCCTGATTCACGGACAGCGACAGGAGTGTCGCTGCTACCGCTAGAGCCACTCGAAGTCGTAAACCCGCACCTTCTGCCATTTGGCCTGCTGTGATTCGACAAACTCGCGGTGAACGGGATGCGCCTGGTACTTATTTTGATCCTCGATCGACGCGAAATCCAGTTCGAGGGCATAGTCGTAGGAGTCGTCGATGACCTCGCGTTTTGGGGTCGCCGCTGGCTTCCCAGTGGTGCCGCGTTGTGCGTTGGGGATCGTCAGCAGGCTGCGCAAGGAAACTTCAAATGCGGCGCGATCCTCGGGCGCGAGCTCGCCGTTTAGCCAAAAAAATACTGTGTGGGTCACCATGGGAAGTTGAGAGTTGAGAACCGAGGCTTTGCGAGATGGCCGAAGGCAATTGAGGCTGAGAGACACAATCTGAAGATTCCATTGCTCTCTCGACTCTGAACAATCAACTCTCAACTCGCTGTTAAGGCTTTTCCCGAATGCGGGAAAAACATGTGGATTTTGACCTCCTTCATGCGGAAGGTCACCGCCTCTTACATCCGACGCAGATATTATGGCCGACCAACCTCCTCCCATCCCCATCATCGAGAGACCCATCTACTCGGTGCTCAATTTGAGTGCCGCATTTATCGTCCTGCGCCTGTTCATGGGGTTTCGCCTGGTGTTGTCGGGCTTGGAAAAAATGGGCTATTTTGTCGGAAAAGGGACTGCCAGTCTCGAAGAGGCGCTGACACTGAGAAAGTGGATCGGCGATGGCGGCCTGGCCGCCAATGACGGTTTCGGCGATGGCAAAATGTGGCCCGTCGGCAAGGCGATGCTGGATTACACTTTTCTACCCAAGGTGCTGATACAAGCGATCCTTATTCCGCTCCCGTATTTGATGATCGTCCCGGGCGTGTTCATTCTTCTCGGCTTGTTCAATCGCGCGGCCTGGTGGTTGGCGGGAATGGTGTGGTTTTCCCTGGCATTCGGCCAGATGCTCCTGCCCGACGAAGGAACCGTTCAGACGCTTGGCCTTTACATCGTTATTACCGCCATTGCCCTGGTGATTATCGAGCACAATCGCCTGCGGGTCACGAAATTCTGACATTCCCCAATTCGGCATGATGTCTACCGATCCCGCATCCTCGGCGCCCCCGGCGTCCCGGCTATCCCGCCGGACGTTTCTTCGGTCGACTGCGGCCAGCGCGACCGCGGTGACCTTTGGCCCGAAAAGCGCATGGGCCCAGGCGCCTTCAGATCAATTAAATGTGGCGCTGGTTGGTTGCGGCGCTCAAGGTGCGACCCTGCTCAACGCGGGCAGGGAGATGCTTCAGAGTGGCAGCATTCGGCTCGCAGGCGTCTGCGATATCCACGAGTACAAACTCAAACTCGCGGCCAGCGCCATCCGCCCGCTGACCAGCACGCCCTACACCCACATCGACGATTTGCTCGCCAAGGAAACGTCGCTCGATGCGGTCCTGATTGCGGTGCCAGATTTCCTTCACGCGCCTTACACCGACCAATGCCTGCGCGCCGGCAAGCATGTGTATTGCGAAAAAATGATGTCCAACACCATCGAGGCCGCCCGAACCATGGTGCAGGCACAGAAGGAAACCAATAAGCTGTGCCAAATCGGCCACCAGCGCCGCAGTAATCCGCGCTATTTGCGGATGAAAAAGGAAATAATCGGGGCGGGCAATCCGTTGGGAAAAAGCCTGCTGGGCGTTATCACCAACGCCGCAGCGCAGTGGAATCGCGCCGTCGTGCCGCCGATCAGTGTCAACAAGCGAATTGAAGTGCCGCAGGAGATCCTAACCAGGCACGGTTACGCCAACATGCACGAATTTCTGAACTGGCGGTGGTTCAAAAAATACGGCGGCGGCGCGCTATCCGACCTCGGCGCCCATCAGATCGATCTGTTCAATTGGTTTCTCGACTCGATGCCGGTATCGCTGGTCGCGAGCGGAGGGCGGGATTACTACAATGGCGCTTCGGATGGCGACACTCAGCGGCCGAACTTTGAATTGCCCGACAACATCACTTGCAGCTACGAATACAACGTCCACGGCCAAACCGTCCGCTGCGGCTACACCGTGCTGACCACGACCAGTTCGCAAGGCATTTTTGAAAAGGTCATGGGCACCGAGGCCTCGGTCGTCATTTCTGAAGACAACAAGAACAACCAGATTTATCGCGAGAATATCGCGACGTGGGATGCGCAGCCTCTCCTGGACCAGGGCTTCCTCGGCCTTGCACCTGGCAGCGTTCATCACAAGTTCTGGGAATCACCCAAGCCCTGGTGGCAGGAAGATAAATGGCTGGCCAAAGTGGGTGTGAAAGCCGGGGCGGTCGACGCACGGGAATCGAAGGCTGCGGGCGCCTACGAACTGCCCGAAATACTGACAAAATTCCCCCACACCCCGCACCTCGAGAACTTTATTGACTGTGTCCGCCAGCAGAAAAGCCAGGCAGATCTGAACTGTCCCGTGCAAGAAGCCTACAAAACCTGCGTCACCGTATTGCGGGTTTACGACGCTTTGAATGAGGGCAAAAAAATTGTTTTTGCGCCCGCTGAATTTACTGTGTAGGCGGCGCGTCCATCGCTTAGACCGTAACAATTCCATGAATCCAATCCATTCAATCATGAACCCGATTTCCGCCTTTGCGGTGGCGGGATTGCTATTCTACCCCTCGCTGGCTGGTGCGGATACCGTCACGGAACCGCTCAAGATCGAGTTTCCCAAGCCGCAGTTTCAAGGGACACCCGTTCCAGTCGGCGGCATTAAGAATCTGGAAAAGCCTGGCAATGCCGTTAAATCGATCCCCGTCGCGAAAGGTTCGGTGCTCATTTCGAAGGAAAAAACCGTGACTTCGAGTGAAACGAATCCCTCGATTGGCGATCTGCCATGGATAACTGATGGCGACAAGGAGGGTGGCGATGGTTCGTTTGTCGAGCTCGGCCCGGGGGCGCAGTGGGTGCAGATCGACCTCGGCGCGGAATTCAACATTTCGGCGGTTGCGATTTGGCATTACCACAAACAGGCCCGCATCTACAAGGGCGTGGTGGTGGAAGTCGGCAGCGACAAGGAATTGAACGGCGGCACCATCGTCTTTAATAACGATACTGATAACACCGTGGGGAAAGGCGCAGGCAGGGATCCCGCCTACGTGGAAACCAACCATGGACGAATCGTCGACGCGAAAGGCGCCAAAGGCCGCTATGTGCGCCTCTGGTCGAACGGAAATCACGTGGACGATCTAAACCACTACGTCGAGGTCGAAGTTTTCGGGGTCCCCGCGAAATAAAGCGCGACCGGCAACAAACCGGGCACGGACACCTCGCCCGTGACGCCGGATGAGGCTTGGTTCGCTGCCACTGGCCGCACACCCGTGCTCCGTTTCAGTGGCGGCGTCACTCGTGTCGCGAGGCGAAGGAACCCAGCGACAGAGTGTCATTGCCACCTGCTATGGCGGATTGAGGTTGCGCAGGTGGTTCGCGCCGCGATTTTGTCGCGCTTCCGCCCGGCCGGCGGGGGCCGTTCCTAAACTTTGGCGATCCAACTTCAAACACCTCAAACTCGCGCGGCGGCGAGCCACTTCTCCACTGCGGCCGCACTATTTCTCATAGCCCTGGTGGCTGCGCTGCTCACCCGGCTTCCCCGGCTCGATATGCGGCCGATGCATACCGATGAGTCCGTGCAGGCGGAGATTTTCCTCAAGGAAATGCTCGCCGGACATGCTTACACTTACAATCCCCAGGACGGACACGGTCCACTCCTGACTTTTTCCGCGCGATGGCTCTGCGCGCTGACGGGCACCACGACGTTCGCCGATATGAGCGAACGACTTCTGCGAATGACAACAGTCCTTTATTCTCTGGGCTTGTTGCTCATCCTGCCGCTGATGACTGATGGCCTGGGTCGATTGGCCACCGGGATGGCTGCGCTTTTTACCGCGCTGTCCCCCATGATGGTTTACTACGGTCGTTACTTCATTATGGAGGTGCCGTTGGTCTTTTTCACGACCCTGGCGATCGCGGCTGGCTGGCGGTACTACGTTTCGCGCAAACGCGGCTGGCTCTGGCTGGCCGGGGCCGCAGTTGGGTTCATGCACGCGGCCAAGGAAACTTGCATCGTGCCACTGACCGGCGCGGCTCTCGCTTTGGCTGGGGTCCACATTCTCGAATATTTTACGGCCGGGGCCGGAATCAGCGTCATCGATCGGCGCAGACGCAGCCATAGTCCATATCGCGTGTGGCACTTTCTGGTCGCATTCGGGCTGGCTGTGCTCGTCTCAGTCACACTCTATTCCGACTTTTTCCGGGACCCAATGCAGCCTTGGGAATCGCTCAAGGCGTATGCGGGTTACTCGGAAAAAGCACGAGGCGGCGACCACGGGAAACCGTGGTGGTATTATCTCAGACTTCTCTCCGCTCGCTGGGAAGCTGACGGCTTCCTGTCGGGTGAACTTTTCCTGCTGGTTCTCGCTGCCGTCGGTATGGCGAAGGCGCTTTTGGCGCCGCCGAGCCGGTACGAAAACCATCGATTGCAACGTTTCCTCGCGCTCTACGCGGGGGCCGTCTTCTGCGGTTATTCGATGATTACCTACAAGACACCATGGACAATCCTCGGTGCTGAGCATGCGTTGGTCATTCTCGCGGGACTTGGAGCGGCCACACTCGTCTCGGTTCAGTTCAAAAAAGCCGTCCGAGTGGCTATCAAGGTCTTTCTCTGCCTGGGAACCATTCACCTGGGAATGCAGATCTGGAGGCAAAACTTCGCTGCTCCCGCCGACCCCGAACGCAATCCCTACGTTTACGCCCACACCTCACCGGATTTGCTCCGCCTGGTCGACGCGATAAACAAGCAAGCGAGTTCGCTCGATGAACCATCGAAACTTTCCATCATCATCGTCCATCCCGAATATGGATTCCCCTTGCCATGGTATTTCCGCCAATACCAGCGTGTTGGCGCGAGCAATCAATTGCCGACGGAATCGACCGAACTCGAAGCCGCGGACGTCATCATCATGTCCGATGATGCGGTGGCGCTGGTCGGAGCGCTGATGAACGCAACCCATCGCGCGCTGAAGGATCTTTACGAATTGCGTCCCGGCGTACGGCTGGGCGTCCTTTTCCGCCGCGGCCTACCGGCTGTCAAACTGGCCCCTGGCGGCGGCGAAAAAGAATTCTCGACGCGCCCAGGGCCGCCGGGCGATCGGTCACTTCCGGCTCCAGAAACACCACTCCCTCCAACTCCCAGCCAAGCGAATCCCCTCCCCTCGCAACCGACCCTCAATGGGCCCTTCCCACCAGGGTCCGAGGAGCCGCCACCCACGCAGGCGATTCCTGCTTCCCGCAGAAATGGTGAGCCATGTGGTCCCGCCGTCAATGAGTGAAGTCCGCGCACCATATCGTTTCACGCATCAGGCGATGCGAACAGATTGGCTTTTCTTGATTGTGTCCGAGGACAATGCCCAAGCCGTGGGGGCCGCCAACTCCGCGTTCCGCGACATTGATCTGATCGAAGAAGAATTGAGCCGCTTCAAAGCCTACAGCGATATCAGTCGGCTTGGCCATCTTCGCGCGGGGCAAACGATGGCCATAGGACTGGCGGCCTGGGACTGTCTTTCACTGGCCAAGGATGTCTGGGCGGAAACACAAGGCGCATTTGATGTGGCTATCGGCGCCCTGTATGAACTCTGGCGGCAACGCCCGGCCGCAGACCCGCCAGGCAGGGATGAACTCGAGGCGGCGCGGGCTCGTAGTGGCAGCCATCTTTTTGAACTGATCGAGGACGGATTTCGTGGCAAGCTCCTCGCTGATCACGTGCAACTTGACCTTGGCGCCATCGGCAAAGGATATGCGCTCGACATGGCCGCCGGAATCCTGCGAGAGCAGTGGGAAATCGAGAACGCGCTGCTCGTCACCGGCGGTGGCAGCACCGTGCTCGCCATGGGACACGATCCCGCTGGCGAAGATTGGTTAATCAATGCAGGCCGTGACGGCAGCCCGCCGCTACCGTTGACCAACAGCGCCGTCAGCGCTTCGGGGTTCGTTTTTCAGGGCGCCCACATCATCAATCCACGCACTGGCTATCCCATTTCCACCAGTAAGCTTCGCGCGTGGGCCGTCGCTCCTACGGCAGCACTTTCTGACGCGCTTTCGACAGCATTTTTGGTGATGGAACGAGCCGAAGTCGAGGAGTTTTGCCGCCGCCATCCCGAGATAACCGCCCTTTTTGCCACCTAGTCCAGGCCTCCACGGGGCTTGCCCGCTCTTGCAGGGCTCGGTCGCTCAAGCAAGCACGCGACGGCCTGCCAGCGGGTCCTTCTGCTTCGTCACCGCCTCGTCCTGCAGCGCGACATTGCGGTGCGTCCAAACACTCTGGACCAGACCCATCAAAAACATCAACGTCACAAGAAACGTGCCTCCATAGCTGACAAAGGGGAGAGGAATTCCCGTGATGGGCATGAGATGAACCTGCATCCCGATATTTTGAAAAACGTGGGCAAAAACAAGAGCGGCCACCCCGACCACGATCAACCGTCCCATTTGGTCGCGCGCGCAAAAGGCAATGAAAACACACTGAAAGACCAGCAGACCAAAGCCGCAGATCAGCAGTAGTGCGCCACGAAAACCCTGCTCTTCGGCGAAAACGGCAAAGATGTAATCGTTGTGCGCGGTGTCTTTCGGAATCAGGCCCAGTTGATGCACGGTTTTCTTTGGTTTGCCGGTGGCCGCGTCCAACGGCATCCTCTTGCCGCCGAAGCCCTTTCCTTCCCATCCCGCTGAACCGATGGCGTTCACCACATTTATTGGCGCATAACCTTCCTTCTGATATTCGACCTTCTCGCCCCGAAGAAGCCGGATCGATACCGACACTCGTTTCTGTTGGTAGGGCTTCAGCACAAAAAAGAATGCCAGAGGCGCAACGATCAAACCGCAAAGCAAACCCGCTATGAGATAGCGGAACGGAATGCTGCCCGCCAGCACCATGGCCCCAAAGACTGGCAGCCACACCATCGCGGACCCGAGATCCCCCTCTTTCAAGACAAAAGCGAGCGGAACGACAACCACAATGCCCGCAATGAAAAGCCGGATGAAATGGTAGCGGAAAACGTGATGCAGTTTGTGCAGTTCCCCAAATACGAAGGAGAGCACAATAATCCCCGCCGCGATGGCGAATTGCGACGGCTGCACCGTCCCCACTCCAGGGATACGAATCCAACTCTTGTTGCTATGAACTTCAATCCCAATCGATTGCACCAGGACGAGGCCGGCCACGCCCGCCAGAAACGCAGGTATCGCACCCCAGCGTATCCATCGGTAGTCAATGAGGGCGGCGACAAAAAATACCAAGAGCCCCGCAACTCCCCATTGGATTTGGCGGCGCCACATTCCCTGAATTTCCAGATCGTCCGTCCGAAAATGAGTCGCACTGTAAATCGCAAAGATCCCGGCACCGATCAGGCCGAACATGCAGCCGACAAGAATCCAATTAAGGCCTAAAATTTTGCGGAAAAGCGGCGTCATCTCTCAGAACGTCGGCTCCTGCTCGGGAGCTGGCCATTAATAGCGCAGCCGTATTGCGCCGCGACTCTTTTCGCACCCTCGAAAGCCGTAGCCACGCCCAGTCCGATAGCGTCGAGGGCGGCTTTGTCCGCTCGCCTCACCGAGGAACTTCGCCGGTTTGGAACGCACAGCACCAGCCAAAAAAAGCGGCCGGTAAGGGGAACTGCCTGTTTTTTTGTAAAAATTATTGTAATTATAGGAAGAGCGGCTTTATCTTTCCTGTTACTTCATGATTGAGCAGAGCTCGAAGTCGAATAATCGTGTCGGGGGCTGGCTATGGCTGGCCGTCCTGGCTGGGTCGCTGGCGACGCTGAAACGGTTCGCGGATTTCGAGGCTTGGGAAACGCGGGCCTTAATGGTCACGCTCTCGGTTTTGGGCCTGCTGAAGCTGCTTTGGCTGTTCCGGCAGCAAACCACGTCACTTCGAGGCGTGGCCGCGGTTCTATTATCGGTGGTTGCCGCAGGTGCTATCTCGTTTATTGGCATTCCCAGTCAGGCACGTCACCTGCCCAGCTTCATGGATTTGATGCTGGTAGTGGTTCCGCTGCTCCTCTTCGTGGCCGCGGTAGTGGCCGGTCTTATAGGCCTGGCCAAATGGCGTGGCCCTGGGGAATTTTCCGGAGTTTCATCGAATAACCGTCTCCTTGTGGCCTTGAACCTCATCCTGGCCGCGACGGCGTGGCAGGTCGTGCGCCACGCGCCGAGCCAGCCAGTGCTCAAAGGGTTGGTGAGCCTCCCGCATCTTCAGACGCAACGGAATTCCGTCGAACGAATGGTCGATGAAATGATGGGTGACCTCGGCCCTTATCAGGCCGCACCTTCTCTGGCCAATTTTCCAAGCGATCCCGTGAACGGGATGGTCGGTCCGACCGGCCTTGTGCGGCCGGTAAGTCTCACCACCGAACCGTGGGAGCGCGCACGGGATGCTGAGAGGCGGGGAGATAGAGAAGCGGCCGCGAAAGCCTGGGTGGAAGCCGCCGATGCGGCGGGACATGACCCGGTGGTCGAAGCGACCGCCATCCGCGCCTTGATGCTCGCTCAACTGCCCTCGCAGGCGTTGGTGCGGGTGGAACGACTTCGCGGCGCCGGGTTTGACTCCCCCGATCTTGATTTGCTTTATGGATTCCTCCTGGCCAACAGTGGGCGTCTGGTCGAAGCCATCAACATCTACGAGCCAGCCCTGCTCGCCAATTACGGTTCCGATGATGAAGTCCGGCGCTATCTTGGAATTCTGGTCGAGTTGGGTGAGACGGCTCGAGCGTTGCACACGACGGAGCGGCTTTTGATCAAGCGGCCGAACCGGCGGATCCATCGCTGGCGCGCCTGTTTACAGGCTGCCGAAGGTGACTACGACAGTGCCCTGGCCACGCTTCGGCGCCTGACATTGACGACGCCATTCGATCCGCTGGATGCCTACCGTCTGGGTGAGGTTGCGAACGATGCGGGCCGGCCGCAGGTCGCCTTGGCCGCTGTAACCGCTCTTATCAAGGCCGGAGAAAGCACCCCACGAACAACCAAGATTGCGGCACACGCTTATGCGGCTTTGGGCCTGCCCCTCAGCGCCACCCGTGAATCCGGTTCGACCGGCAGCCCCATCGAGCAGCGCGCCGCGGGTGCATTGAATGAGCGGTTGGGCACCCGGCAGGCAGCAGGGGGATCTTAAGTACGACCCCAGGCTGTGTCTGGAGTGCCGGCGGCCAAGCCGGCCATTCGGCGGCTATGCGCCGCCCGTCCAGTTTTAGTGAAAAGACCTTGGGCGATCTGATTAGGTCGGTTACCCTGCGGCAACCCACCGTTTTTGTTCATGATTGCCCGCCGCACTTTTCTGAAGGCGACCGCCGGCTCGAGTGCCGCCTGCTCCTTGGGAAACCTTCATTTCCTCGTCCACCTGCCTCCGGTTTCGGCTGCGGAAGTCGAGGTCGACCGGCGAATGGTTCGTTTCCATTCGGACACCGAACCGCTGGTGCGCCTGCTGGAAGACACGCCACGCGACCGCCTGCTTGAAGAAATCGCTGCGCGCATCAAGCGCGGTTTGAGTTACCGCGAAATCGTGGCGGCGCTCCTGCTAGCGGGGGTGCGAAACATCCAGCCTCGTCCAGTTGGCTTCAAATTCCATGCCGTGCTCGTTGTCAACTCGGCGCATCTGGCGAGCCTGGCCTCGCCTGAGAGCGACCGCTGGCTGCCGATTTTTTGGGCCCTTGACCAATTTAAGTCCTCACAAGCCGCAGATGTGCGTGAAGGCAACTGGACCATGGGACCAGTGGACGAGGCCGCTGTCCCGCCCAGCCATAAAGCGAAGCAGGCTTTCATCGCCGCCATGGATAATTGGGACGAAGCTGCCGCTGATGCAGCGGTGGCGGGACTGGCACGCACTGCTGGCGCCAGCGAACTCTTTGACATCTTCGCGAGGTTTGGAGCCCGCGACTTTCGCGACATCGGCCATAAGGCGATATACGTGGCCAACAGCTTTCGCGTGCTTGAAGTGATCGGCTGGCACCACGCGGAACCCGTCCTGCGATCGCTCGCCTACGCCCTCCTCGATCGTTCTGGCGCTCCCCAAAATCCAGCGGTCTCCGACTTGCCGGCCGATCGGCCCTACCGCTCGAATTTGCAGAGAGTGAAGCGAATCCGCGAAGGGTGGACTGAGGGAATGCCAGGCCCACAAACAACGACCGAGCTTCTTCAGGCGATCCGCGCGCAATCCCCGAGCGATACCAGTGAGGTCGTCCTGGATCTTCTCAACCGAGGCACTGCGCCTCGGGCGATTTTCGAGGCCCTTTTCACTGGGGCGGGCGAGTTCCTTATGCAAGCGCCGGGGATCGTGTCGCTGCACGCGATGACCTTTACCAATTCCGTTCATTACGCCTGGCGTCGCGTCCAGGATGACGAGACCCGACGGCTCCTGCTCCTGCAAAACGCCGCATTTTTGCCCCTCTATCGAGGTGAGCGCGTCGACAGCGGGCTGCACCTCGACACCCTCGAACCCGTTCAGACAAATGGCAAAGGAGAGGAGGCGGTGACCGAGATCTTCGACGACATCAGCAAGGACCGACTGTCGGCCTCTCGAAAAGTTCTGGCGTACCTTAAGAATCAAGGCAGCGCCAAATCCATCGCGGATGCCGGCCGGAGGCTCATTTTTCTGAAAGGGACAAATTCACACGACTACAAGTTCAGCTCCGCTGTTCTCGAGGATTACGAGCATCTCCCATCGCCAGCCCGGGACCACCTGCTTGCGGCAAGCATGTTTTACCTTCGCGGCTCGGGAGATGCGGACAACGACCTCGTTAGGCGGATTCGTGGAGCGCTGGGCGCTTGACCCTCAGCAGGAGTGCGGGCAGCCCGGGGGCTGAGCTGAGAGTACGAACGGGATCCCAACCTGCTTTGCGCGATCCCAACGAACTGCTTGCCTTTTCAACAAAGACTTCTACTATCCCCGCTCCTGCCGCCGCGAGGGCGAACGGCAGGCCCCCTCACTAAAACACAAACCTTCCCCGAATGCGGATCGGCTCAAAGCCGAGCGGGACTGATAGCAGTCTTCGTGCGCGTGAGGGACTCATTATATGGCTAACGAATTGTTAAAGGAACTCGTCGAAGCCGGCGTTCACTTCGGCCACCAAAGCAAGAAGTGGAATCCGAAGATGAAGCCGTTTCTCGTCGAGAAGCGAAATAACATCCACATCATCAATTTGGAAGAAACCGCGCGCCAATTGCAGGAAGCCGCGCAGTTTTTGGCCAGGCTGGCCTCGGCGGGAAAGAAAATCCTGTTTGTGGGCTGCAAGCGGCAGGCGCAGGACGCGGTGATGGAAGCCGCCGTGGCCTGCAAACAGTTTTACGTCAACCACCGCTGGCTGGGCGGCACCCTCACGAATCTTGGCACGGTGCGCAAATCAGTGCAGCGGCTCGATTATCTCGAAAACATTGAGAAGTCCCCCGACTTTAAAAAGATGTCCAAGAGCGAGCTTGCCGCACTGGGCCGTGAGCGCGCAAAGTTGCAGCGAAATCTCGCCGGGATCCGTGGAATGGAAAAACTTCCCGATGCCGCGGTGATTGTCGATACCGCTCGCGAAACCATCGCCGTGAACGAAGCGCGGCGCCTCAACGTCCCACGAGTGGGACTGGTCGACTCGAATGCAGACCCCGATTTGATTGATTATCCCATCGCCGCGAACGACGACGCCATCCGGTCCATCCGGATCATTCTGCAAAAACTCGTCGATCCGATCATTGCCGCGCAGGGTGACCGCGGCAATCCAGACTCAGACCGCATTGCGGAAGTTTAAACGATGGCTCAGATCACTGCCAAAGAGGTCGCGGAACTCCGCGAGAAGACCAGCGCCGGCATGATGGAGTGCAAAAAGGCGCTCACCGAATGCGACGGTAACATCGAGCAGGCTGTCACCTATTTGCGCAAGCGCGGCATCGCCAAGGCGGAAGGGAAGGCCGGCCGGGAAGCTCGAGAAGGAGTCATCGCCTCCTACATTCACCTGCAAGGCAAGGTGGGCGTTCTCATCGAGGTTAATTGCGAAACCGATTTCGTCGCCAAAAACGATCAATTTCGCGAGTTCGTCAAGGATGTAACTCTGCACATCGCGGCCGCTCATCCCAAGTATGTCAGCCGCGATCAAGTGTCCGCCGACCTCATCGAAAAGGAAAAGGAAATAGCCGCCGCCCAAATCAAGGACAAGCCGCCTCAAGTCCTCGAAAAAATTCTGCAGGGCAAAATCGACAAATACTTGAGCGCCATCTGCCTGATGGAGCAGGGTTTCATCAAAGACCCGGAGACCACCATCGACCAACTGGTCAAACAGATGATTGCGAAGCTCGGCGAAAACATCAAAATCCGCCGCTTCACCCGCTACGCTGTGGGTGAGGAAGTGTGAGCAGTCGTTGTGCCGCCGGGCGGATTTTCACGTTGGTGACGCAGGCATCCTTGTCGGTGCGTTCGCCGGCCATCCTGGCCGGCCCTTTTTTGATCAGGCTTGGCTCAGGCAGGATGCCTGAGGTACGCACAGGCGGGACGCCTGCGTCACTCTCGGGGCCCTACGATGTGCTTGCGAGCATTTGAGCGGGAAAACGCTTGTTAAGAAACGTCTCGATGACAAACTGTCGGCTCTAGCTACGTATCAATGGCATCGTAAACCGCAACTGTGGACATGCTGCAAAAGACTCGCTTTGCTGTGGTGACAATCGTTGGTGTCGTATTGTCGCCCATCGCATTCGGCGATACCGAATTCTCCCCGCCGCCCGGCGGGAATGTTTCCCTGACTCTTGAGAAACTGCGCGAAACCTGGCGTCACGAGGCCTTTCAGAATAGGAATGAGTCGAGACAAAGCGGCCGGCGCGCAAAAGGCGAGATTGTTCGAGAGTTTATCTATCCGGAAACTCCTCAGGATTTTATGAAAGTCGGCCCCACCCGTCGAGTGTCGGCGGGCGACCTCTTTGCCGGCATCTCGCTGACCGAACCAATGCCTGTGCCTTCGACTGCCTTTCTGCCGGTATTGGACTTCACGCGGGCCGCGCCGGCGCCGCTCGCCGGCGCCAATGTGGCCGGGGAATCCGCGCCCGGCTTTCCGGGAGAAGTCATCGATGAAGTCATCGTGCCGGTGCCGAGCGAAATTTTTCTGGTGCTCGACAAGCTGGGCAAGCCGGATTGGAAGAGTGAGCTACGCAAGAACAAGCCGCCAACTTTTTCGGGAAGGGTCGATGTTTCGTTATTACTGGGCGCCGTGGTCGCTGAAGGCTTTATCGCGGTGCAGGCGCAGGACCAGGACGCGGTCGAGCGCATTGGAAAGGACGTCTTAAAGTTATCCGAATCCCTCGGCTTAAAGGACACGGTTTTACCCCACACCAACAGCATTCTCGAAGCGGCGAAACACAATCATTGGGAAATCGTTCGGGTCGAATTCGATAAGACCCAGAAGACCGCGCGCGATACCATGGAGCAGCGCCGTGACTACGAACTGTCGCAATGTGTCAGCCTCGGCGGCTGGTTGCGAGGCACCGAAGCGGTTACGAGCCTGATCGGCCGCAACTACACGTCGGATGCCGCCGAGCTTCTCAATCAGCCGGATATCGTGCGGCATTTTCGCAAGGAGCTGCAAAAGATTTCAAACCGGAGCTCGAAGCTCGAAGGGGTGCGCAGCGGATTGAACGAAATTGCTCGAGTTATTGGCACAGGCGACGAGCCACCGAGCGTTGCTGGCATCGAGTCGATTCACTCGGCAAGCGCCCGGGTGGTTAAGATCATTTCCACTGCTCAATTTAAACCCGTGCGCAAGTGAAAACGCGGCCCCTCGTGTGCCTCTGCATCCTGGCTCTCGCCGTGCCGCTGGCGCAGGCGATCATCGACGATGCTCATTCAATGGCGATGGACATGGCCGCCCCATTTGTCGAGAAAGGGTTCAAAGTACGCCAGGACTATTGGAAGGGAGAGGTCGTCTCAGCGGAGGCCCGGCGCATCAACGCCCAGCTCTTCAAAGGAAATGAGTATTGGTTTTGGCTGGGCTGTGACGCCGATGAATGCGAATTGACCCTCAAGGTGCTCGATCAGCAGGGGCGGCCGGTGGAAAGCGAGACCAAGACAGCGAAAAATGCGGTCGGTGTACGCATGCTCCCCCCCAAAACCGGCACCTACGTTTTCGTCTTCACGGTCAAAGTGGCCGGGCGCGAGCCTGCCAGTTGGGCCCTCGCCTACGGTTACCGCTAGGAGTCAATGCCTACGGCCACGCTCGAGTTCGAAACCCCCCAGTTTCTTCACTCGCTCATCGGCGGGGACCTGGGTCGCCTCAAACAAGTGGAACGCCAGACCGGGGTCAAGATCGCCACCCGGGATGGCTGGTTGCGGCTGGACGGCCCCCCGGAGGCGATCGACACCGCACAGCGCCTTTTCGCCCAACTCGAAGCCGCGCGGCGCAGCGGGTCGGAAATCGACGGCCACTTTTTTCGCTTCGCCCTCGATTCCGTCCTCAAAAAAACCCCCTTCCCCGGCGAACTGAAAGAACTTACTTCTGTTAAACTGTTAGGAACCGCGCGGAAACCGCCGGTCACTCCGAAAACGGCACGGCAGCTTGGTTATTTGCGTGCCATCGAAAAGCACGACGTCACCTTCGGTCTGGGGCCTGCCGGCACCGGGAAAACCTATCTCGCCGTCGCGGCCGCGCTGAGCACGCTCAAGAACAAGGAAGTGGCGCGCCTCGTTCTTACCCGACCCGCTGTCGAGGCCGGCGAGGCGCTCGGTTTTCTCCCCGGCGACATGAATGAGAAGATTTTTCCCTATTTGAGGCCGCTTTACGATGCGCTGTACGACATGGTCGAACCAGAGGAGGTGGAAAAAATGATCGATCGCGGTCAGATCGAGATCGCTCCCCTCGCCTACATGCGTGGCAGGACATTGGGCCGGGCATTTATTATTCTTGATGAGGCGCAGAACACCAGCCGGGCCCAGATGCTGATGTTTTTGACGCGGCTGGGCGAGGGCAGCAAGTGCGTGGTGACCGGCGATCCCTCGCAGATTGACCTTCGCGAGCCGCATGCCTCGGGACTCCTCGAAGCAGTGCGTGTTTTGCAGGAGACGGAAGGGGTAGGCTTCGTTCGTTTCGACGGCACCGACGTGGTTCGCCACGCGGTCGTTCAGCGCATCATCGAGGCCTACGAGGCTGACCGGCAATCTCAATGAAGAAGCTGGCAAAGATCCTTTTACCCCTGCTCATGGCGGCGCCATTGGCTTCAGGCGCGCTGAAAGCAGGCGCGGCCGCGGTCGACATCACACCGCCGGAAGGAATCCCTTTGGCCGGCTACTACGTCGAGCGGGGCGCCGACGGGACCCTCGATCCACTTTTCGCCCACGCCCTCGTTCTGGAAAACGAGGGTACACGGGTCGCCTTGGTGACTCTGGATTTGATTTCCACGACCCGCACGATTGTCGAGGAAGCGCGCAACGAAATTCAAACCGCCACTGGAATTCCCGGCCCGCATGTCATGATCAGCGCGACCCATGCGCACACCGGCCCCGTGCTCGCGGCCGGCAATCTGCGGGATGGCTCGATAGTCCAGGGAAAGGAACTGGTGCAGGAATTCAGCGCCAAGCTGCCCGGCCGCATCGCGCAAAGCGTTGTCCACGCCGCAGCCAAGCTCGTCGAGGCCCGCCTCTTCGCAGGCATGGGACGGGAAACTCAGCTCAGTTTCAATCGCCGTTTCTACATGAAGGATGGCACGGTGGCCTGGAATCCCGGTAAGAATAATCCTGCCATCATGCGTCCGGCCGGACCGATCGACGCTGACGTCGGCGTTTTACTCATCAATAATGCCGCCGCCACCTCGCTGGCCGCCTATGTCAACTTTGCCATGCATCCCGACACCACCGGAGGAAACAAGTTTTCGGCCGATTATCCAGGCGCACTGGCCCGCCAGCTTGCCGGTTATCGTGGCCCCGAGCTGGTCACGCTTTTTGCCAACGGGTGCAGCGGAAACCTGAATCATGTCGACGTAACCTGGGCCGATCCGCAGAAAGGACCCAGGGAAGCCCATCGCATCGGCACTATTCTCGCCGCCTCCGTGATGCAGACCTGCAAAAAGTTGCGGCCCGTACCCGACGGTCCCTTGCGCGTCAGATCAGAAATGGTGGCGCTCGACCTCCCCGTCATTGACGAAAGTGAGGTCGCTGCGGCGCGAGAGGTGGTGGCGCGAAAAGGGACTTCGCAACCGCCGGCGTTCGTCGAGCAGGTGCGGGCCTATCGAGCGCTCGATGTAGCCGCACGCAACGGCAAACCGCATCAGGTCGAAGTGCAGATCATCGCACTCGGCCCAGACCTTGCCTGGGTGGGCCTGCCCGGCGAAATCTTCGTCGAGTTGGGATTGGCCATCAAGGAGGGCAGCCGCTTTGAGCACACGATGATCGCCGAATTGGCCAATGGCTCGATCGGATACATCCCCAACCATAAAGCTTATGCGGAGGGCGCTTATGAAGTAATTAGCGCACGCTGCGCAGATGGCTCGGGTGAACGCCTGGTCGACACGGCGGTGCGTCTTTTGAGGGAATTGCAGCGGTAAATAAACCTCCACCAGCACAAATCGAGGTAGCGTGTTGCCGAACCCAAAACGAGACCGAGCGGGTTTACCGCTGGCCCAACAGCCAAAAACCGGGATCGAAAGCCCTTGCATTTGCCCGTTTTCTATCGAATAAAACGCTCCCGCCGGCAAAGCCCAAACCACTGATCTCCCCATGCCAGACGACGCACTCTCCGTCCCGGAACAAGAGCATTTGCTCAAAAAAGTCCCCGAGTGGGAACTCGGCAAGAAGGCCATTCTCCGGACCTTCGAGTTCGACTCGTTTCAAGACGCCATCGACTTTGTCAATGACGTCGCCGAAATTGCAGAGGAATTAAACCATCATCCCGATATTAATATTCGCTACGATCGGGTCGCACTCACGCTTACCACCCACGCAGCCGGCGGAGTGACGAAAGCCGATTTTCAGCTCGCGGGCAAGATCGACAACCTGGTCGACTGAGCGGCCTGTTGCTTTCATGACGGATCCAACGCCGGCGGAATCAAAACTTGCGGCTACGCCGGACGTGCCGCCCGAGGCTCGCATCGAGTGGCAGCAAAGCGGCTTCGAACAATTCCTCGAGCGGCATTTCAAGAAGCTGCTCATCGTCCTGGCGCTCATTGCGGCCGGCACCGCAGTTTTTCTGGTCTATCGCCAGCACCAGGGAGAACAACGATTGCGCGAAGCGCAGGCCTTCACTTCCGCTACGACCATCGAAGATTATAAAAAGTTCATCGCCAATTATCCTGGTTCCGTCGCGGCCGGCAGTGCGCGATTCATGGTGGCCAATTTATTGGCCGAAGCCGGTTCCGTGAACGAAGCTGTCGAAGAACTGGATCGTTTCCTTCTCGAGCATGCGGATCACCCGCTTCGGGACCATGCCGCCTTCAGAGTGGCCGTTCTCACCATGGAAAAGGGCGATGCCAAGGCAGGCCTCGAGAAACTGGAAGCTTTCATTCGCGGATACCCGGAATCGGAACTGGCACCCCTCGCCCGCTTGCGCCAGGGAGATGCTTTCGCTTTGTCCGGCCAACCCGAGGAAGCGCGCAAAGTTTACGAACAGTTGATCGCCGACAAATCCTTTGCCGGTAATCCGTTTTTCAAGGAGGCCGAGAATCGTCTGGCCGAAGTGAAGTTGAAGCCGCCCGTAGAGGTCGAATTCGTGCCTGAGCCGGAACCCAAGGCTGGCGACGCGCCACCAGGAGGCTCGCCCGGTGCGCCCACTGAGATCAACGCACCATCTTTCTCATTGGACGGCGGGAAGCCGGGGCCACTTGAACCGGGCGGGTCTCTCCTCGAGGGACTCGGTCCCATCCTTCCCGCACTCGAGCAGGTGCCGATCCCGCCAGAGACAAAATTGCCTCCCGCTCCAGATCTCCCTCCCCCTGACGCTATCCCCCCCGCAAACCCTGCCGCCAGCCCGTCTTCGCCGCCCGTGACACCTGACCGCCGCCCGTCAACTCCATCCGCGCCGCCAAAGCAATAAGCACGGCGGTTTCGGCAGCGCGTTGAATGCGGGCTGGATCGGGTCGGGCTGCGGGGATTGCGCCCCGCAGCCCTCCCACACCACCGGACGTGCGGTTTTCCGCATCCGGCGGTTGGAGACCAGCGGGTTTTAGCCCGCCAAGTCTGATGGCATCACGAA
>JBPCQC010000045.1:0-44588 GCA_050998515.1 Verrucomicrobiales bacterium | reverse complement strand
CGCGGGAATCAACAAAGGTTTCATCCATACTGTATCCAGTCGTTATGACAATTTGTACAGCGGTTCTCTCGGAAACCTTTATTTTCTATTTTCCATGATTACTTTGCGCTTTCATGCGTAAGCCCTGGTGACGTGGCCAGTGCGCCGAATCGAGCGGATCGCGGAGATTTAGCTAAACGCTCTTCATACGCGATCGAATCGCGCGGGAGATTTCAAATCAGCGCGCGAGCGAAGTCAGGCGGGCGTGTTCGAGTGCTACTTGCTGAACTCAGCTCAGCAAGAGAGCTGTCCCGTCAACAGCCCGCATTGCATGTCTCGATACGGCAGAACGCGGTGTCAATCTTACCTAAGCAGAGTGCGTCGACGGCAGCTCAAAACGCGATGGGGCCCCTCGCCAATTCCATCATTCACGGACTGACGCCTATGTTTCCCCGGTGTATTTGCGCCCGTGGGAGAGCACGCAAAGGATTGGCGCTGTGACGAGCTGTCTCTAGTGCCCAGGGACCCCCAAGAAATATTCGCAGGGCGCTCTTGCTTCGCCCAACTGCTTCTGATTACACTTTCAAAGACTCCCCTCCGATCATCCCTTCCCCGCCATGAAACACCTCATTCCCAGCCTTTCCCTCGCGCTTGCTATCGCTTTGACAGTGCGCCCTTCCAGCGCGGGTGCGGTCCCGCCAGGGCCAACACCACAGCTTACCTCTGTCGACCACGTGCCCGAGGGTCTCGCCAAGTCCGACTGGCAGAGCATCCGCGCTGCTTACGAAGCCGGGCGGCATGCTTTCCAGCCGATCGAGGGCGGCTGGCAGGCGCGCAATCCGGGGCAGCAGTGGACTACGAAGTTCGACGGGCGCGGCTTTGTCGCCCACCCAAAGGACGGCGACTGGACGTGGGGGCTGGAGTTGCAGAGCTACGGTTTTGGGGAAAAGCAGCGCGTGATTCGCGAAGTGCCCGCGGTGAAAGCCGAGGGGCAACGGCTCACCTACGACTGGGATGCCACCGTGCAAGAGTGGTTCGTCAACGATGCGCGCGGGCTGGAGCATGGCTTCACCGTGCGGGAGCGTCCGGCGGTCTCCCCTGCGTCTCCGGAGTCCCCTTTGTCCTTCACCCTGAGCACCCGCGGCACGCTGCACCCGTGCGTCTCCCCCGGAGCGCAAGGCGTGCTTTTTGCGGATGCCTCCGGGGCGACCGTGCTCAACTACACCGGCCTCAAGGTCTGGGATGCCGATGGCAAAGTGCTCGCCTCGCGCTTCGAGGCCGCAGGAGAAAAGGCCGTCCGCCTCGTCGTGGACGAACGCGGCGCGCGCTACCCGCTCACCATTGATCCCATTGCGCAGCAGGCGTATCTGAAGCCGGCCGCCGTTGGTACCTCGCAGCATTTTGATCAGTTCGGCAGGTCCGTGGCCGTCTCGGGCGACACGGTTGTCGTCGGGGCTTTCTGGGAGGACAGCAGCACAACGGGCGTGAACAGCACACCGAACGAGAGCGCCGGCATCTCCGGCGCGGCCTACGTTTTCGTGCGCAGCGCGGGAGTGTGGACGCAGCAGGCGTATCTGAAGCCGGCCGCCGTCGGCACCACGCAGGCGAGTGATCAGTTCGGCTACTCCGTGGCCGTCTGGGGCGACACGGTGGTCGTCGGGGCGAACGGCGAGGACAGCAGCACGACGGGCGTGAACAGCACGCCGAACGAGAGCGCCTACAACTCCGGCGCGGCCTACGTCTTCGTGCGCAGCGCTGGCGTGTGGACGCAGCAGGCGTATCTGAAGCCGGCCGCCGTCGGCACCTCGCAGGCGCCTGATGGGTTCGGTATCTCTGTGGCCGTCTCGGGCGACACCGTGGTCGTCGGGGCTCACGGCGAGGCCAGCAGCACGACGGGCGTCAACAGCACGCCCGACGAGAGCGCCAGAGGCGCCGGGGCGGCCTACGTCTTTGTGCGCAGCGCGGGAGTGTGGACGCAGCAGGCGTATCTGAAGCCGGCCGCCGTCGGCACCACGCAGGCGGGTGATCAGTTCGGCTTCTCCGTGGCCGTCTCGGGCGACACGATGGTCGTCGGAGCTGTGCGCGAGGCCAGCTTCGCCACGGGAGTGAACAGCACGCCCAACGAAAGCGCCCCCTCCTCCGGCGCGGCCTACGTCTTCGTGCGTAGTGCAGGGGTGTGGACGCAGCAGGCATATCTGAAGCCGGCCTCTGTCGGGACCACGCAGGTGGGTGATCAGTTCGGCTATTCCGTGGCGGTCTCGGGCGACACGGTGGTCGTTGGGGCTCTTTTTGAGGACAGCAGCACGACGGGCGTGAACAGCACACCTAACGACAGTGGAGACCGCCCGGTCGGCGACTTCCGATTCGAGTCGGGCGCGGCCTACGTCTTCGTGCGCAGCGCGGGGGTGTGGACCCAGCAGGCGTATCTGAAGCCCGCCGCAGTCGGCACCTCGCAGGCGGGTGATTGGTTCGGCTCCTCCGTGGCCATCTCCGGCGAAACGGTGGTCGTCGGGGCTTTGTTTGAGTCCAGCAGCACGACGGGCGTGAACAGCACGCCCAACGAGAGCGCCGCATTCTCCGGCGCGGCCTACGTCTTCGTGCGCAGCGCTGGAGTGTGGACGCAGCAGGCGTATCTGAAGCCGGCCTCTGTTGGGACCACGCAGGTGGGTGATCGCTTCGGCGTTTCCGTGGCCGTCTCGGGCGACACGGTGGTCGTCGGGGCTTCTGGCGAGGACAGCAGCACGACGGGCGTGAACAGCACGCCTAATGAGAACACCTACGACCCCACGGCGGACTACGCTGGCTCCGGCGCGGCCTACGTCTTTGCCCCGTTCCCCACCGTGACCACGCCGACCAGCGCAAGTATCACCACCACCACCGCGATGCTGGGCGGGAACGTGACGGGCGATGGTGGCGCAACCATCGGCGGGCGCGGCGTGGTTTTCGCCCCGACGGCGACGGATGCGGACCCGATCATCGGCGACGTCGGGGTGACAGTCGTGCCTGCAAGCGGCACCACGGGCGTCTTTAGCATTCCCGTCACGGGCCTCACGCCCGGCACGGCCTACACCTTCAAGGCGTATGCCATATCCACCTTCGGCACGGCCTACAGCAGCGTCGCCAGCTTTACCGCCCTCATCCCGGAAATCGCTGTTGAGCACCCCGCCGGGACGAGTCTCACCGCGGGCACGGGCAGTGTCGCCTTTGGCACAAGGCCCCCTGGCAGCCCCGGCGCGGCGAAGGTCTTTACCCTCCGCAACCTCGGCACGAGCGACCTCACCATCACCACACCCGCTGTCACCGGCGGAAATGCGGGCGACTTCAGCGTGAACAACACAGGCACCCTGCTCGCCATCCCCTCCGGGCAACAGACCACCTTCAGCGTCACCTTCACCTCCAGTGCCAGCGGGGCGCGCAGCACCACGCTCAGCATTGCGAACAACGACCCGGATGAAAACCCCTTTCACATCGCCCTCATCGGCACCGGCCTCCTCGTTACCCAGGATTCCGACGGAGACGGGATGAAGGATGTGGCCGAGTTCAACCTTAGCGCGCTCGGCTTTGACTGGCAGGTGGCGCAGCCCTCGTTGGTGGGCGCCCTCGCCAGCGGAGCCGAAAGCGCCGGCTACTTCACCACCGCCCAGGTGCAGGCGCTCAACCTGGAGGTGCCGCTGCTGACGAAAAATGCGGGGACGGGAAAATTCAAGCTAACGATCGGCGTGCAGAAGACGACCAACCTCGCGCAGCCTTTCCTCGAATTCCCGATGAACATGCCCGGCTCCACCATGACGATCAACGGCGCGGGCAAGCTCGAGTTCGAGTTCACCGTGCCTGACAACGCGGCGTTCTTTCGGCTAGAGGCGCAATAATTTGATCCGAGTCCGTTCGCACCCTAACGCGGATCAGGTGCGCTCGTCATGTTCACGGCCTTAAAAAAATGTACATGGGAGATCCCCACCGACGCGTGCGGCACGCAGAAGCTCAGCGATTGGGAACACACTAAGGCTTGAAAATTCCTTGAGGATGCCAGCGAGGTGGAATTATTGTTCAGAGGTGAAACGCGCGCGCGCCTGGGCGAGCGCCTCTGGCGAGATCACGGGGCTTCAATGCCGAGTATCGCTAAAAGACTCTTTTTTATTGGCGAGAAGGGCAAGCATTGTTGGGACCAAGAGATCCGTTGCAAACTCGAAGAAGAACGGGAGAAATGGGACTCGGTCGTTGGTGATATAAATGACCTATCAAACCAGTCGTTTGCCAAGCTCATCGACCATTTTGCCGCCATTGTTAAACTTCCGGCAGCTCAGTCCTTTCGGCAGGATAATGCAGTTTGGTGCGATATTCTCAACGAGCAGTCCAAATTGAACGCTATAATCAATCGCTTCGGTAAACTCCCCGAACTTCACAAGCGAGTCGTGCGGAACTTCTACATATACATTGTCCACACATTTTCGCGCAAGGAATACAAAACCTATACGCCGTTTGTCTCAACGACTCCTGACTTCAACCGGGCCAGGTATTTTGCGAAAAAGGGGGCGAAACTTGGCGAGGACCCGTGTGTCATTTATGTGTTCTCGCGAACCCGGGATCGATTGCTTCGTTCCGCAGACGTAACCGGAGAGGCCCAAAAACTCTCGCAAATGGGATTTCCGAAGCTTTCCCGTCCATTTTTCAAAGAAAACGAGGTTGTGTTTATTAATGGAATTGTTCCGCACTCCATCTATGCCATTCACGATCTAGATTCGAAAGTCGCACTATGGAATCCGGCGCTCTTTAAAGTCGCGGATCATTGTGCCGTCTTGAAGTCTGGATTTGCAATCGACCAGACGGGTTTTGAAGTTGCGTTGCGCCAGACTGGCTACGCCAGGGGAATCGAGCACTCCGGTGATACCTTGAGGGAGTTCTCTGTAATATGACGCCTCTTAGCAGTCTGTTGAAATCGGCCCCGATTCCGCCCAAAGGCGAGTCGGCGGGCGTCAGTAATAGGACACTTGTTAGGCAGGGTTGGAGTTTTGATGAGGTGATGGCGAATGTGCCGGGTTCTACCGAACACCAGTACCTGTTCCGCCACACCGCTTACAAGCGTTCGGCCGCGGCCGCGGGGTCGTCATCCAGGACTTTGCTAAGTGGAGTTCGATCTCCCAACCGCCCTCGTGCCAAGAGCGTATATCCTTTCGATTGGTTGCAAAGTTTCACAACCACTACTTGCGCCAATCCAACACCTTCACATCGCCATCAAACAAATGATGACCACTTCGGGATGATGTCGAGTACTTTGAGAATCTTGAAATGACGGAGGTAAGAAGTCGTGTCGAAAGGTTCGGATCCATACTTGCCGCGGCCGCCAAGCTTAGAAATGACAGTAACTACGAGGCACTCCTGATCGCGAATGAGTATCAACACGTTACAATGTCCGATGCGTTTGAGAAACTCTCGCGTAGCATGGCGTCAGCGGCCAATTTGCAGCTGACGCTGGTCATCGATGCATTCAATAGTTTTCGACATCATGACCCTGATCTCCCCCAACAACGGGATCAGTATGAAGCCTTCTTGTATGAATATGTTCATAATCGAATTGGCGATGCGATTCGAAGAAAAGTCGGCTCTTCAAGCCCAACAGCATCCAAACTCTGCAACATTATTAGTCGAATCTCTGCTTATCCCCTATCCGCGGATTACCACATACTGGAAAATCAAATATCCATGGATGTGTTTGGATCCAAATCGCGGCTTATGATGGACTTCAGGGAACGTATTGAGGATCTTTCCAAAGCGATAAGAGCCTCATTAGCGGAGTCATCGAACGAAAATTGTAGCATTGCGCGGAGTGACAGCGGAGCCGTAATAGTAACCTTAGTTGAACGATTCGCGGGCGCTGCGGGACTGGCGGTGATTTAGAACGAGGCCTGCCGGTGGATGACGCCGAGGGAAAAGCTTGTGAAGTGCCTCAATCTCGCCGTCTTACGCAGCAACGCGCCGCGACGATTCGGGCAGCCGGACAATGTCCTCAGGCGTCGGCGAGGTTGTCCGCGTGGGAAATTTCAGCGAAATCGCCTTGGCCGAGCGCCCTCCGCGCAACCACAATGTGGATGGAGCCGGTCCGCCCTTCAGCATGTCAGTGGCGCCGGCGACCGGCAACGGCGCTGGGCGACGACCCCGCAGCCTCGGCAACCCGCACTCGTTGCCCGGACTCGTCACTCATCCCCGGACATGCGGCCAGCTATCCCGGCAATTCCTCAGTCGAGTTCATCCCAAAAATCCTCCCGGTCCCACTGAAACCCCCGCAAAAGAGCGCGCCACTCGCGAATCGACCGCGTAAACTCTCGTCGCAAGTCTTCAAGTTCGGAGCGCCACGGCTCCTCAACGCTGCGCACCAGTGCAGCGTCAATTTCCCGCCGCGCCCGCCGGGAGAACGCAATGCCCGAGCGAACATCGTCACGGAGAGCCAGCACGTCTGGATCACGTTCCGGGGTTTTCGGCGGAGGCTCACCCCGTAATGCGCGCAGACTCCGTCGCAAGCTGCGCCCCTCGGCCTGTAACCGGCGGCGGTCCGTAGGTGACAGGTCCCGCCTCCGCAACATTGCCTGAACATCTTCCAGTCGCCGAGCGTGACGATCTGTCGCATCGGCAATCGCCTGCTTCGCAAGTGCCCATTCCTCGTGGCAGCGCTTAATTTCATCGGTAATCGCGCTCATAAAGTGCCCCGATCTGGCCGATCCAACGGCTTGAACTGCTCGCCGGCTCGCGGCTGATTCGCTGAAACTCCGCGCGGAACAGCCGGGCGCCAGCATGTGTTTTCACAGATCGACACCCTCCGGCACGTCCGGTGGTCTCGGTAACGCCGCTTTCGCCGCATCCCCGGCGACGCGATTGGCGGCCGCACTCTGAGCCGCCAACCCCCGCAGCAGGGCGTCAAGTTGTTCGATCAGCTTCACGTCGCAGCTAAGGTCCTTCGAGCGCCGAGTTCGCAGCCGCGCGTACGCCTCCTGTCGCAGCCCGAGGTACAACTGCCTCTTTTCCGCCCCCCAACGCGCTTCGTCGTTCAATAGATCAGCCAGTCGCGCCCGGATCCGCGTCCCCTGGCGCTGCGCGCTTTTGATAGCCCCAGCGGAATAACCAGCCTGCCTCATGACGACAGCAAGCGGCTTGCCCAGAGTTCTCGCCTCAAGGTAGACGGCGTCATAGCGCCCGAAACGACGCGGAAAGGCCGGCGTGGATTGCGTAGGGGTTGCTGGAATGTTCATAGGTGGAAATGCGGTGCGGCCGCTTGGAGGGAGTTGCCGTGGAAACAACACTGGCGAAATAGTCCTTTGCTGTGTTGAAGGGTTCTGAGGTCACGCGGCGGCGCGCTTCGGCACAAACTTTTGCAATGCTCCATTCAACTCGTACGCCAGCGTAATCCCACGTTGACCGTGGCGGTTCTTCTGGAGGTTAAGCCCGTCCTCGTCGATCAGAATACAGATGCCGGCGTGATGACTGATAGCGCGCGATTCTCGAGTTCGACCGGCGTCATTGAGTTGCGTGGCCGCGAGCACCGGGCATTTAAATTCTTCGCTCATCTTTTTCATCTGAGCGGCAATGAGGGACACCTCGCGTTCTCTGGTCTCGGTGTCGGTTTTTGGCGAACTGATGAGTTGTATGTAATCACAAATGACGCAACCGAGCGGGGACTTGGCGTGTTCAGCCCGTGCTATGGCCCGGATTTCCTGAATCGTTATATCCGCGTCGTCGCAGACCAATAGCGGAGCACCGGCGAGTTCTGAAGCTGCCCACGTAAGGCGTTTTAAATCGTGGTCCGCGAGTCCTCGGGGATCGCGTATTTTCCCCATCTCGATCCCAGAGGTCACGCACAGCAGTCGCTCGCCCACCACTTCCACATTCATTTCCAGGCTGAAAATCAGAGTCCGTTTCCCGGCTTTCGCCGCCGCCGCTGCGAATTGTAGACTCAGGACGCTTTTCCCTCGTGAAGTTTCAGCGCCGATGACAATCAGATCCGGGATCAGCCCGCCGGTTGCGCGGTCGAAATCCTCTAGCCCGGTCGGTATCCCAGCGATTCCACCGCTCTCTATTCGCGCCTCGATCGCGGTGATCGATCGATGTACCATGTCGGCAGCGGGCACTACGGATTCGATTTTGGAGGTACCCAGCTTCGTGAGATCATGAATTGTGCGACTGAGGGCCTCTGGGAATTCATCCGCTGGTCCGAGGGCCGCAATGGCGAGTTCCTGTGCAATAGGGTGAGCCTGGCGCTGAACATAGGCGTCGTGAATCGCCTTGATGTGGAAGTCGGCGTGCCGATGGCCCAGGGGCTCGTCGCCTACATCCGCCGCTCCATCAGCCGTACCCCAATTGAGGTATTCCAGAACCGCAGCAGTCCCTTCGCCATCAGAGCGGCCGAGCACTTTCAATGATCCGAGCCGCGTTAGATCCGTAATGACCAGCTCGGGCGACGGCAGTTGATTCGATTCCGAGGAAATCCTTTTCAGCGCAGAGAACACGGTTCTCGATGCGGGGAGGTGAAACCAATCTGCGGAAAATCCTCGTTCAGCCAGAGCGCGCCAGGCTGCTTTGGACGTCATGAGCAGCCCGATCAGTGATTTTTCGGCTTCCGGGTTGTGGGGCAGTGGTCGAGCGGCGCTCATATCATCGATTTCGTCGTACGGCCGACCTTTTCGGCCCCGCCACGCCCATTTGGCTCGAAAATACCGGTCCAGCCTCCCGCGATGGTGTGCTTCAACGCTTGGATCGCCCGCGATTCTCCCATCGCTGCCAAATCAGAGAGTTGCCCGCGAGCGCACGTCGGAGTCAGGCGCTTCTTGATTTCCGTGCGATGGCTGCACCAGAGTCCCCATTGTTGTTTGAACTCGTCGGATTGGAAGGGCAATGCGAGTTGAGCAGGATCAAAGCAGGCGCCATTGGCGGGGTTCTTTCTTTTGTTCCTTCCCTGTGTTCCTTCTATTGGTACCTTTGGGTGTCCCAAAGAAACCGGTGGGGTGTCACAAAGAAAGCGGTCTGGTGTCACAGAGCAACCGGTGTGATTGCTTTCTGATACAGGTTCCGGTGTGACACTGGATCCTGTGTGACACCGGTTAGCCCAGGTTGCGACGGGTGAGAGCTTGAAAATATCACTTCGCCCCCTGCGGTGCTCACGGACGACAGCGCCCCGCTTCGCAAGAGCCGCTAAATGCCGAATGACGGAGCTTCGGGACATGCCGCATGTATTGGCCATCGTCGTTACAGACGGCCATGCTTCGCCGTTAGAGCCCCGCCGCCTCGCCAAGGTGCATAACAATCGAAATTCGAGCGGCGGCAGACCGGCGTCGTCGACTTCGGCCGGAATAAACCAGTTTTCCATCAGGCGACCCCCTTTCCGTGGGTGGGTTCAAGCGACCGCCGCCGCAGCATTATCGCAAGTACGAGCGGGACGAGATCGCCGATAGCATGCGGACCACCCATGTGGGTTGTCAGCGTCAGCGGCGTTGGCAGTGGAAGAGAACCCCGAGGGGTGGATTGGGCCGAAGGCCGATGCAGTCTGAGAGCAGAAGAAGCTTTCATGGCACACTTCGGCGGCGGTTTCTTAACGGGCTGAGGCCGCCAGTTGCTTTTCAATCCATGCGTCAATCGACGAGGCGAGGATAAACACTCGTCGTCGTCGGGAGCCGGGAGTCACCTCGAACGGCACCGTTTTGAAGATACCCGCATCGATAAGGCGGAAAACAGTCGCCTTTGAAATGTCGATACCTTTGTAAGAGAACCGTTTTGTGTCAGTCGGCAGGGCTACAAACTGTGGAGAGCCAGATAGAGGCTCTGGGGTGGTCGCGGTCATACTGAGGATGATACTTCCCCTCAGTCCCTTCGAGCAAAGTGATTGCGATTCCTCCCCCCCTGGGAACCAAGAAGGGGGAGGGTTTCCGAAGTTATGATAACTTAGTCTTGGCGGGGCGCCCGCTTCGACGGCGTGGCAACTCCAAGCCGAGTCGCTGACACACCTTGCCAAACTTCGAATCTGAAATCACTACTCCCTTGTCGGTAGTGTGAGTGCCTGGGATTGACCGCAAGGCCTTCTGGCGGGGTGCGACGTACATCACCGTTTCCTTCAACTGCGCCTGAGAGGGCTTTCCCAATAGCTTTAGCACGAAATGGCGAAGGCAAAGGTACGTGAGCCAATCAAGCGCTGGAATGCTCTGGGGTCGACTGTTCTGGCGCGGAGGGAGCCACAGCAACTTGAGGCTGGCCAGGTGATCAGACGCTCGGCGAAACGTCTCGGATTCGCCTCGTAGTAATGCCCTCACAAGAAACTCTGCAGCTTCACCATTCGCTTTTTGAATGGCATCGGCATCCACTTCGTGGAAGGCGCGGAGCGCCGGATTACGGTTCCACGCCGCGTAGACGTAAGCGGTGGTGAGCGCGGGGAACTCATCGGTCGGTTGATGTTGAGCCCCGAAACGAAGTCGCGATTGAACCGCTTGGAGGTACGCGAGCGCCTCGCTGATCGAACGAAAATACTTCTCACCCATGGCTTAAAGTTTCGGCAGGGTCTCAATCGCCCCACGAAGCGAGTCAGACTCGGCCTTGCTGTAAATTCGATTCACGCCAGTCGACGTATGGCCGCTGAGCTTCATCCGGATGGCCTCATCAACCCCGGCGCGGAGAAGGGCTGTGTTGAAGGAGTGTCTCAGACTGTGGAAACTCCGCGACGCCACGGTGCGTCCACGCCCGCGAGCAACAGACCGCTCGAGTCCGACGCCCGCCCGCGCCATCAGATCCAAAAAGCGGCTCGAGAGACCAGTTTTTCCGCCGACCGGGTGACCAGCCAGCACCGGACATAGCGCGCCAGCAGGATCGTCCGAGTCAGCTTTCGAAAGCAGATGCTCGGCGAGCGACGGATGAATGGGAATGCGCAGCACACGGCCTTTTCGCGATGTTTTCTGTGGCTTCACCACCAACTCGCGATTCACAAGGTCGACGGCCGCCCAAGTGAGATTGGCCGCATCTCCGAGCCGTAAGCCGGCGAGGGCGCCGAGCAGTATGGCTGTCCGCCAGTCGGTGTCGCCAGCCGTCTTTAACAGCGAACGCAACTCGTCCGTTGAGAAGTGTTCTTTTGATGTCGCCGCGGACTCGTCGACTTCGCACGCCTCCGCAACGTTGCGGTGAACGAGCCCCTGATTTTGCGCTGCCCGCAACAAGCTGCGAACGATTTTGATCTCCAATCGCACGCTGCCGGCCGATTTGCCGGCTTCGAGGATCCCGTCCCGGTAAGCGATGACATCCTGTGGCAAAAGCGCTTCCGGGCGCATGTCGGCTTTCTTGCCGAGGTGTTCGAGAAACTCGTCCAGAATGCTCTGGTAACGAACGGCGGTGCTGGCCGCCCGTGTTTTGCGCTTTGCCCCGAGCCAGTCGCCCACAAACTCCCGCGTGCTCCGCTTGTCCAACCCCTGGTCGGTCAGCGCCAGCAGCTCGTCCAGGACCTTTCGGCAGTGATCAACGGTCAGAATGCCTTCGCCGGCTTTGCGCGCCGCGGTCTCAAATTCAACGGCAAGTCGTTGCGCAACGGACCGATTGCTCGTGCCAGTGCTGCGGTCGAACCGACGCATGCGGCTGGTGTTCCGACGATCCGGACCGTAGAAGACAGCAAACCAGAACGGCGATCGGGGATGGCGGCGAAGGTATGCCATGGGCGGCGGCCAGTGGTAACACTGATCAGTAACACAGTCGCTTACGGTTGCAAGCGGTTTCTGACGCTCGCAACGTGCTGGTGGTGAGACCGACAGAGCCCACGTGAGACTGACCGAGATGGAGCCGAGGGTTCGAATCCCTCGCTGTCCGCCAATTCCGAGCGAAGTGCATTTCATCGAGCTTGGAATGCAGAAATTCTTCATGACCCCGCTCCGCACTCTCGGGCTGGACAGCGGGCTGGTTGCGCTCAGAATGGGCTGGCCTCGCGGAGGCAGAATCTTCACTCACTACCAACCATTCACGACGATGCCGAACATAAAATTTGGTTCTGAAGTTTACACCTGGTTCATGCAGGAGAGCGGCAAGGCTTATGACAACAAGCTCGATCACATGATCAAGGTGGCCGCCGAGTCTGGATTCACCGGGATCGAGCCTATGCATTTCTGGATGGGCGATTTGAAAGACTCGAAGCGGTTGAAAGACTCGCTGGAGAAACAGAAGATGGCATTGGCCGGGATTGCGCTGGTCTGCGGGTGGAACGAGGTTAGCGAAACCGACGACGAGAAAAAGCAGGCTGACGAGACGATCGCTCTCCTGAAGAAATTTCGCGGGGCGAAGCTTTGCACGGTGCCGTTGCCGACCAATCGAAAAAACCTGCACGAGAGGAGGCTGAATCTGGCCAAATGCGTCAATGCGGTCAGCAGGCGCGCGGTTGACCAAGGGGTCGCCTGTTCTTTTCATCCCAACAGCCCCCCCTCATCGGTGGTGCGGACTCAGGAGGACTATGATGTCATCATCAACAGTCTGGACCCCACCGTTACCGGCTGGACGCCTGATGTGGGCCACATCGCCCGCGGCGGGATGGATGTTATCGCCACACTGAATAAGTGGGCTCATTTGGTCGATCACATCCACTTCAAGGATTTCTCGGGTAACGGGCCGGAACCGTGGGCAAAGATGGGTACCGGCAAACTCGACTTCCACAAAATCACCGAGTGGCTTGTCATGCATGACTTCCAGGGATGGGTCATTTGTGAAGACGAATGTCACGAGGCGATTGGCGATCCGGACGGGGTAACCCGCCAAAACGGAGAATGGTGCCAGCAGAATCTTTTGCCCTTGGTGGCATAACCCATTCCTGCGGGGCTTTACGCTCGATGCCGGGCGTCGCGCGGGGGCGCGGGACCCGCACGGATTAATTCTCTCAAAACAGAGAATCTTTATTGACGAGCCTCGCAAAAGCGCAAAAATTGCTGCTGTTATGAAAATAATTTGCTTTCTTGCGGCGATACTCGGCATGGCTAGCGGAGTGCGGGCAACCGTCGATCAGCAAACCCACACCATCAGGACGCTGTCGGGGAAAACCTATGAGCAGTGCCGGATTTTGAAGGCCTATCCCGACGGGTTGGCTTTTTCTCACGCGAACGGTGCGGCACAGGTGCCGTTTGCGTTGTTGGGCGAAGAGTGGCGGAAAAAGTTCAACTACAACCCGGAGACGGCGGAAAACTATGTCGCCGAACACCTGGCTGCGGAAAGAGAATCGCAGCGCCGTCAGCGAGAGCGGCGCGCCGCGCAAAGTCAACTCAAGGAAGATCGTGTGTTCGCGGCTCAGCGGCTCCATGAGCGACCAGCGAACTCTTTCCCTTATGGAGGTGACTGGGTCGGTGGAGGATTCGATGACTGGCAAACTTTTGACAGCGCGCGCGGCTCCCGCCGGTGCCGGTCATCCTGTTATCCGCGGCGATATCAGGCCGGCTGCAATGTCTTTCCGGTGAGAAACCTGACCACATTCGGTGGCTACAGGTATCCCACGCAAATCTCTCATGGCTCCTGCCGTCCGTGCGTGCCTCGCTATTGGAACCGTCCTTCGCCGTCCGCCTTTCGCGCGCCGTGTCGCACGATTTCGTCGGGGGGTCTTCGCGTGGGCGGAACCGGGGGCCTGATTCAAGTGAGCAGTCCCTTCATTGGACACCGTTAGGATTGGTTGCGTTATGGCACGACGGTGAACTTTCCGTCGAGGCCGAGCCTGGTAACGGTCGATCCCTCCGATCCGCGCCACTCCCAATGCAGCAATTTGATATTTGCTGCGGCAAGAGCCGAAATCACCTGCGGCGAAATGCCTTCTTCAAGCTGCGGCTCGAAGATAAAGCTTTCTGTGAAGTTGTGGTGGCCGGGTCGATAAGTTTGCGAAAAGTAGCCGCGCAGCACAATGGGAACAGTCGTCAAACCGGTTATTTTCGTTTCAACCCACTGCACCAGCGGCGCGGTGTAACCCGCAACCACTCCCTTGGGAGATTCCGGCCAATAAAAAGAGGCCTCAATCGCCATGCCGCTTTGGGTGGTAACCTCCCTTCTCTGCAGGAGGCTGGTTGGAGTGATTCCCGATTCGGGCACCAATCTTGCAAATTCCTCGCTCGTGGTTGCAGGTTCGCCAAGATCGGAAAACGTCGGCATTGGCCTGGCGTAAGTGACTTTCAAAACTTTTCCGAAATCCGTTTGGGTTAGAACCGGGCTTTGGGGCTCACGCACCTCGGTGGTCACCAAGGTCTCGAGCTCGAACACGCGCTGCTCGGCCCCTGTGCCAAGCGTCCACAGGTCTCGCGCGGTGCCGTCACCGTAGGCATACGAGGCTAACGGCCATTGCGAGAGGGGACCATCCAGAGACGACACTGTTGTTCCGTCGAGGAACTCGACATGGGATTGGGCATGGAAGCTTTGAGCCAGGTTTTGCGCAGTCAGGCGCATGCTCCGCGTCTGCATCGCCCATCGCGACTTCAAGCGATGGTTCGCGAACACATCGCCGAACTCGCCTTGAAAAATGCGATAGTTGATTGGCTCGTTGATGAGAAACGGCACCACCGCATTGGCCGAAGGTGGAAGCGGCAGCGGACGCACTTGCTTCACCACGATGGCGGCGCCCTCTTTTTTATATTCGAAATCCAGCAGCAGGCGGGTCCGCTCAGGATAGAGCTCGCGGTAACCGTCTGCGACCGCAGTGAGCAAATTCATCAACGTCAGGTAGTCACCCTCCCAGGTCATGACGTGCCCGCCGAGGGGGACCAGGGTCGAGCGCTCCTTCAGGGTCACACTCGCGCCGGAGCCAGACTGATAGCCTTCCACCAACTCTGGAAGCGCCGTGCCATCCGGATTAGTTACCGAAACCTCGCCCAATTGCGTCACGAGGTCAGCCTGATAACTTGTGGAAAACGAATAGCTCGTTACCTCCATGGTGGCGACGCCATTCGCTGCTTCGTCCGGAAACGAATGATGCACCAGGAGCGCCATCCCGGCCTGCGATTCATTAACGCTATGCCTCAGACGTTCGAGATAGGCGTTTTCATTGTAGAAACTGGCGTAAACCTTTTTGATGGCGCGAAAGACACCGCGTTCGTCGGCTTCCGTCGGATCACAGGCTGACGGTCCGGTAGTGTCACCGTCCAGGTCGTCGAGAATGCAGCCGCTATAGCTGTCGTAAAGACCTGCGCCGGTGAACCGTTCACCATCTTCGAGGTTGGTCGAGCTGCGAAAACGGATGTTTTTTGAGGGATCGAAGAGGCTCAAGGCATTTTTGATCGCCTCTTGTTGCGGCTCTGTGAACTGAGCGGTTGTCGTGAACAAGTTTCGAATGGCAGCAAGGTCAGTGCGCAAGGCCGCAATGTTCGGCGGATAGGTAGTGTGACTCGCCAGACGTTCATAAATTTCCTGACGCAAGGTTTTGCTGCTGGGGAGCGTTTGATCGAGAAACTGGTCCCACAGGTCAAACGAGAACGCGATGGCAGGCGGCGAGTTATTTGGGATTTTGCGCCGCAGCAGTCCGTAGTTGGCGGCTTTTCCCCCGAAGAACCTGGCGTCTGCGGGAACCAAATCCTGAGTCGAAGCACTGAAAGCTCCGAAAGGAGTCTTTGCCGGAAAATTCAAAAGCGGAGCGGTTTTCAACGCAAGGATCTCGCTTCTGAGTTCGGGAGTCAGTGCTCCCTCGACGTCCACGACCTTCGCTGTTCCGCCGTCGAAGGTATCGTCGGCTCGGACGACGACTTCCCTGCCGGACCATTGCAGCACCCGCTGCCGCTCGCCCTCGTCAGGCAAATAGATGAATGGAATTCCAAACGATCGCGATAGGATGGCTATATGCGAGTTCGGCGTGGACGGTCGCAGTGAAATGATCGCCGCCACCAGCGGAGTCTCGGCCGGCACGCCGTCGGTGAGCAGCACGTCCTGCGGTCGCAAACGTCCATCGCCGTAGGCCGCCATTATTTCCGCCGCCGGCAGATAGACCAGCCGGCCCAGTGTCCAGCCTGCGGCATAGACCGAGTTTCCGCCGAGCCAGCGATCGGTCGAGGCGACGGAATACCCTCGCTGAGCAAAGAAATCCTGATGAAGCGTCGCTAAATCGAGCTGCTCCCACGCGGGAAGGTAAAGCGGCCTTGTTCCCGGAGTACCGTGGATCGTTGCGCTGACCAGATCGAGCCATCCCGCGACGACCTCGGGTGGATACGGGTCGAGTCCGGCCAATTGAATGCCATATTCGGGCGTGTTATCCCGCGGCGGATAAAGCACCGCTCCGAGAACCACCTGCTGATTGGCCGCATGCAGCGAGACGCTGTCAAAGGTGACGCGATCCATCGCGCGGAACGGGTCCAGGCGATTGTGCGCAAAGTCATAGTGGAAGAGGTATTTTGCGCTGTCCTGATAAAAGACACGGGTTGGGTCCGATGTGAGGATGGCGAATTTGACCCAGCGCACCTCGTTCGAGATGGCACCTTCGACCGAGCGAAACGCTTCGTCGGCGAAGGCGATCTGATTCTTCCAATCATCAGCCGGGATTCTGGGGCGTGACCGCATCCGATAAAATCGGTGGCCAAAACCAGCTGACGCGGCATCCGGATAGCCGAAAGCGCCGTCGTGAAGCGTGGCGATTGGCAGCCAGCCCTGCAGATCGAGCGACGCCTCGAGCGCAAGCAGGGAATCCGGCAGTGGCGGAGCATGAAGTCTTGCCCAACGGGGGCCGGAGTCAGGCAGAAGCTCGATTGTTAGCTCGCCAGGTTCTGCACGCGTGGGAATGGCAGCCACGAACGCCGTGAGCAAAGCCACGCTGATCGCGAAGACGAACGTTCTAAGCCGGCTCGATGGCATATTTCGAGTCAAGTTTGGGTCTGATCTGAGGCTCGCACCATATATCAATTGTCACCTCGCACCGCAGACTTTTAGTCTGCTGTGTCGCAGACCTGAGGTCTGCAGCTCAGCCCCCTTCAATCCGGCGCAACGACATTCAATGCGGCTCGCGAGCCGCGGTGAATACAGCGAGTGCTGAATCCAATGCCAACACACGTCAGCCGTCCCCATCACCAAGGTCAGCGAATTATTGCATTGATACGGCGGCGCGACGCATTCAGTTAGGACTTTGTGGCTGATGGTCCGCACATCGCGTATCTCTATTCGCGTTATCCGGTTGTTTCGCAGACGTTTTGCGACTCGGAAATGCTTGCGCTCGAACGCCTTGGCGTGCGTCTCAGCGTGGCTTCGCTGAACCCACCACCAACCTCATTTCGGCACGAGCGGCTGCAACAACTCGAAGCGGAAATCCACTATCCGCCGCCTTCGGCGGTGCTGAAGGGAATCGACATCCCGCCGGCGATGCAAGAGCTGGCTGACGATCACGCGAAAAGGTACCCCGGCTTTAAGATTCAGCGCGCCCGTAACGCGGCCTATTTCGCCAGGCTATTTGCGAAAATCGGCATCGGCCATGTGCACGTCCATTTCGCCAATCAAGCTACCTGGACGGCGCTTTTCTTAAAGAAGGCTGGCTTTCGATTCAGCTTCACGGCGCACGCGCAGGATTTCATGGTCGATCTGGGCAGTGATGATCTTTTGCGCGAAATGGCGGCGGAGGCGGAGTTCGTCATCGCCGTCAGTGATTACAGCCAGGGTCTGTTGCGCGAGCTTTGTTCGGAAAGCACCGGGAAAATCCACCGCGTCTACAATGGGATCGAGCTGAACGACTATTCACTCGCCCGGCGGGAACGCCTCCATCCCCCGGCCGGTCGCAGATCGCCGCTGAGGATCATTAGCATTGGACGGCTGATCGAGTTCAAGGGTTTTCATCACCTCATCGAAGGCGTTGCTTTGTTAGGCGAAAGCGGCCTCGAGGCTGAGCTGCAGATAATTGGGGAAGGCCCATGGCGCGAGCGGCTCGAGAAGCTGATCACCACACTGGGTGTGAGTTCTCATGTCAGGTTGCGTGGCGTTCTCGACAATCACCAGGTGCGGGCGGAGTTGGCGGCGAGTGACGTTTTTGCGCTCGCCTGTTGTATGGATGAGAAAGGGGCAACCGACGTGCTGCCGACAGTCATCGCTGAAGCCATGGCAGCTGGACTGCCGGTGGTCTCGACGCGGCTCGCGGGAGTTCCGGAAATGGTCGAGCATGAGAAGACCGGTCTGCTGGTCGATCCGGCGCAGCCGGAGCTCCTGGCAAATGCGCTGGCGAAACTTGCGGGTGATCCTGAGTGGTGCGCGCAGCTCGGGCAGGCAGGCAGAGACAAGTGTGAGATGACATTCTCACTCGGACGCACGGTTCCAGGATTGAAAACTTTCCTGGATCAACGCGTCAGCAGTGCCAGTTCGGCAAACAAGGCGCGTGACACCCTGATTTTGTATGGGGGCGAGATGGAGCCCTACGAACTGATTCCATGGTTGATGACAAACGTCGAGACGACTCGCGAGTATCCCATTCTCGCTGCGAACTTGCCTTCAGGCGGTGTGATAGGCGGGCGCTTTGAAAGGGGATGCCCGGAAGGCATTGAGTTTTTGCCGCACGCGATTGTCTTGGAATCGATGTGGAAAGCAAACCGCACCGAGCGTGAAGGTTTGGAAGCGCTTTCGGCGCGGTTTCACACTCTGCTGACAGAGGATTTCTTTCGGGATGCCCGCCGCGCCATATATGCGGCAGGTGTCGTTCGCAAGCGACACATTCGTCATGTTCACGCATGGAATGATTCGACAATGTTGTGGGCCTGGCTGGTCAAGAAGCTGACCGGTTGTGCGATCAGTTTCACCACCGGGGACCGTCTGCTTCTTCCAGTGGCGGTGTCGGCGCATCTCGCTCAAGACTTTGATTTCGGCAATGCGGGTCATGCCGAATTGCGGCGAATGGCGGATGGCCGATTTGAGGACGAACTGGGGCTCGAATGGAAGCCTCAGGCACGGATTGCTCTTGGCCGGCTACGCATCGGCACTCGCCGGCACGCCTGGCGCGACATTGACTTTGATGCCTGGCTTAGACGCAACTTGTCCTCTCATGGAAAGCCGACGCAAGGCCCTGGTGAGCGCTCGGAACCGAAAGGGCGAATTTAAAACCCCGTGAAACTGGCTGTCGTCATTCCTGTTTACAATCACGCCCGATACGTGGCTGCGGCGCTGGAATCGGTGTTGAGCCAATCGCGTCGGCCGGAGCGGATCATCGTGATTGATGACGGCTCGCAGGACGAGTCACTCGCTGTGTGCCGGCAGTTCGAAGGGCGCGGCGTGGAAGTTCTCACGCAGGAGAATGTCGGCGCGCACGCCACCATCAATCGGGGAGTAAGCGTCGCCGCGGCGGATTGCGACATCATTGCGATCTTAAATTCGGACGATCAATACGTGCGCGAGCGGTTCGAAAAATGCCTTCCTGTTCTCGAAAATGATCCTGCCGCTGCTGTCGTGGTGTCGGCCCTGCGTTACATCGATGAGTCCGGCGAAGCTCTGCCTGAGGATCATCCGCGCGGGAAGTGGTTGCGCGCGGTTTGGAGCCGGTGGGGGAAACCTGAACTCGACCTGGCCGAATGGATGGGGCAGGCGAATTTTGTGGTCAGCTCGAGCAACGTCATTGCGCGTCGTGAATTTTTGCTGGCACATCCCTTCAAGCCGTATCGCTACAACCACGACTATTATTTTCTGGCGCAGGCGGCGATCCGAGGAGCGTTGCGCGTGGTCGGGGAGCCGCTGATCAGTTATCGAGTGCATGCGCAAAACACAATCAACACAAGTCCGGCGCCCTTGATGCGCGAACTCCTGCGGCAGCACCTCGATCTCTACCGTGACCTCGCTGATGAGCTCGGCCGGGACACCGCGCTTCGCACCCGATTTTTCAGGTATCTGCGCGCGACCTGGGACAATGTCTCCGCGCTCCACGCGGGTCTCCTCCAGGTAGTGCTGGCGGAGCTGCTGCACGAGCAGTCCGACGAGAGGCTGGCCAGCCTGGCCGATAATTTAATTGAGTCATCGTGGCCGGAGTTCGCCACTTACCCGAACAAACAATTGATCAACAGCTTCGCCGGCGCCGATCCTTTTACGAGCAGCGCTGGAGCTCTTGCCGAGAAACTGGCGGCGGCGCGGGCCGAGCGTGACGAAGCACGCGAACGGGCGTCCGCACTGCGCGAATTGGCCCGGCTCCGCCAGCGCCTGCTTTCATCTCACTGGGCCGCTCTGGGTCGTCTGTGCGGACTCGGCGGGGATACTGATTCCGACGCTGGCAAAACTCCGTTCGAGAAACTCGAAAACCTGCGCGACGCGGTGAAACACAGCCGGTGGCTGCGGATGGGCGGTTTTCGGCTGTAGGCGCGATGCGCCATCAGAGATCGGTTGAGAATGGGGAGCACACGCGCCTCGCGTGTCCCCAACCGGCGCCCCGCCGGTTGGATTGAATTCCCGGTTTATTCAATGCCACGGGCGGGACGCCCGTGCCCCTTTCTGCTCATGCGGCCGCACTTCCGAGCGCCCGCTGAAAAGCGAATCCACCGCCAGCCGGCCGGGTCCGGCAAAGAGCACCACCAGAAACCCACCCGCATACGCCACCGCGAGCTCCCGCAACAAGTCGGTTTGGGCAAAGGCAAAAACCAGCCCGGTGATCACCAGGAGAAGACACGCCGCGAGCCGGCTGAGCAGGCCGACGAGCAGCGCCCACCCCGCAGCGAAAGCGAGCAGCGAACAGACCGAAGCGATGATCACTCCGTGAGGCAAGCCGGCCGACTCAATAATCGAGGCCAGGACCCAGGGACGCTTCGGACCGAAGAAGTGGTTGAAGCCCGCCATCACTTCACCCCAGGCATGAAAATGGATGACCGCGCCGCCGCCAAGCAGGCGGGCCAAGGCCAGCGCCAAGTCCTTAAAAAAGCCCTCCGTCAAATCCATCAGGAGAAAAAGACCGGAGATTCGCACTCACCGCAATAACAACGTATTTCTTCGCCGCGAGGTTGCCGTACAAGGCACCCGTGGCCATACTCCCGGCCATGCACCGTTATGGGGTCAAAATTAAATCCGGAAAAGTGCTTTGGGTGATGGCCGACGATGTCGAAGTCAGCGACGGAATGATTCTTTTTGTGAAGACGAGCGATTCCCGGCGCGAGGTTCTTGCTGGTTTTGCCTTGGCGGCCATCGACCACTTTGGCCGTCCCGAGGCCTTTGCAGCCGGCAATGAAACAGCCGATTGAATGGCCTCCCGCGGTGTGTTCGATTTCGGACGCTCTTCTCGTGGCGGCGCAGGATTTGGTGAAAAACCTCAAGGGCCGTCATTTCGCACCGCCGGTTACCCACGTGTACAATCCGCTTGTTCACGCTTGGGAACCTTTCGCCGCTTACACCAAAAAATTCGGCGATTCGACCAAGCACACGGTTTTTCTTGGGATGAACCCCGGTCCATTCGGCATGACGCAAACCGGCGTCCCGTTTGGGGAGATCGCCGCCGTGCGCGATTGGATGGGCGTTTTCGCCCCGGTCGGCCGGCCTGCCATCGAGCACCCAGCGAGGCCAATCGAGGGCTTCGACTGTCCTCGTTCGGAAGTGAGCGGCCGGCGGCTCTGGGGTTGGGCCGCGGAGCGATTCGGCAGCGCCGACCAATTCTTCCGCGACCATTTCGTCCTTAATTATTGCCCGCTCGTTTTCATCGAGGAGAGCGGCCGCAATCGCACACCAGACAAGCTGCCGGTGGCCGAGATGGCACCAGTCTACGCCGCCTGTGATGGCCACCTGGCGCGCGTTCTGGAAATCCTGCAGCCAAAGTGGGTCATCGGAGTGGGCGGCTTCGCCGAAAAACGCTTGCGTGAAGTCGCCCCCCGAGTAGCCGGCGGTGGCGCCATCAAAATCTCATCGATCCTTCATCCCAGCCCTGCCAGTCCCGCTGCGAACCGCGGCTGGGCGGAAGCGGTCGATGCCAGGTTGCAAGCCCTCGGGATTCTGCCGCCCAGAGCGTCGTGCCCAAGCTCATGACGACGCGCGGGAATTCCGTTTGCCCCCTGAAATGAACGGCGGCAAAGTCTCATTGGTCCTATACTGCTATGAAAGATCATCCCCTCTCGCATTCTCTTCGTCTGCTGGCCTGCGCGTTCGTGGTCATGCTGCTGGCCGCGCCCACTGATCTCTTCGGCAAGCGGCGCGGTTTTCGTGATCTCGACAGCGACGGCATTCCCAATTACCGCGATCGGGACATCGATGGCGACGGGATACTGAACGGGGATGACCCCAATGTTGATGGCCGGACAACCCCAACCCCTGCCCTGGGTGATACTCTCAACAATGACGCCGCCGGTGAGTTGGACATCGATGACGATGGATGCGAAGATGACGATCCCAGGGAAAAAGACATCGACGGAGATGGCCGCAAGGATGACGCCCGAAACGAAAAGGACATCGACGGTGATCAAAAGTTGGATACTGCGACTGACGAGACTGACATCGACGGTGACGCCATGGCCGACGACGATGCCGCCGAACGCGATATCGATGGGGACGGCAGGAATAACAATGACGACAAGGATATGGATGGGGATTCAATTCGGAATGGCTCGGACGACGAACTGGATACCGACGGAGATGGGAAAGTGGACTCCGCCGACAATGATGACGATGCCGACGGCATCCTCGACACCCTCGACCGTGACGACGATGGTGACCAGCGGCGCGATTATAAAGACCCGACCTGGCGACCCGACGCCACAAACGGCTACCCTGCTCGGACGCCGACCACCACCCCGCCACCCGTTATCAATCCGCCCACCAATCCGCCGCCCGATCCGCCTCCTGGCGATGAGGGGTAAGGCGAACGGAACATGTTTTCGGTGAATCGGTTAGGTCAGCGACGGTGAAATCGGCAAACCAGATCGTGATGGCGGCGCTGTGGCTGGCCTGTGGCGCCTTGCTAACCTTGGTTTTGGGAACCTTCCTTCGCAAAAACACGACCGCTGGTGGTGAAGCGCCGGAGACGTCCGATGTTATCCCGAAATCCAAGCGCATCCCGGAACCTGATCCCTCGCCTGCGCCATCGCAGGCGTTGCGCGCCGCTCTGGAAATAGTCAATTCCGAAGACCGGGCAGAAGCCCTGAAAAACCTCGGTCGTCAACTCGCTGGCGACCCGGGATCGGCAACCAGCCTCGTGGCGCAAATTTCCAACCGCGACGACCGCCGTCATTTTTTAAACGCTTTGCTCAAAGTCTGGGCGGCGCGCGACCCTCGAGCCGCCGTCGAGTTTGCGCAGTTGCAACCCAATGGCTCGCTGCGCAATGAAAGCATCGCCGCCGCATGTGCCGGCTGGGCTTCCCGCAATCCTCAAGCCGCCGGCGTCTGGGCCTCGCGAGAAACCAGCGGACCCACAAAGACCCAGGCCCTCGCCGCTATCGCAGGTCAGTGGGCCGAACAGGCGCCTGAAACCGCAGCGCAATGGGTCGCGGCGCTACCCGCCGGGGTGATTTCGGAAGCGGCTGTCCGCCGCGTTGCAAGTGCCTGGGCCAACATTAACCCCCACCTCGCCGCAAAGTGGGCCGAGTCGCTGCAGAGTGAAGAGGTGCGCGATACCGCGCTCCTCGAGCTTACCATGGAATGGGCGGAGCAAAACCCGTCCGAATGTGCGGAGTGGGTGGCCCAGCGTCTCGCCGCCAACGACGCCGATTCGCTCGTCGAGTCTCTGGTCATGAAATGGATGCCTTACGACCAGCAGGCCGCGTCGGTCTGGGTCGAGCAACTGCCTCCGGGTGATGCCCGCGAAGCCGCCGCGGTCATCACCGCCACCTCGTGGGCTGCCATCGATCCAACGGCGGCCACAACCTGGCTGGCTCAGCTCGGCGATGTCGAGCTTCAGGCCAAAATCGGCCCCGAACTCGGGGCTACCTGGGCCGCGATTGATGCGCCAGCCGCGTTGGCCTGGGCCCGACAACAACCGGAGATCGCTCTTCAGCAGCAGGCGACAGATTCGGTTTTCGAAAGCTGGGCCCAGAGCGATCCCCATGCCTTGCGTGAATGGCTCGAAGGTCAGCAGGCTGGCGAGCTCATCGATCAGGGCTTTCAGCAACTGGGGGAATATCAATTTGGCGAAGATCCCGCCATTGCACTGGCGACAGTGTCACACATTTCCGATGAAGGCCGTCGCGAAAATTTGGTGACTTCGCTCTTTTCCCAATGGCTGGGCAAAAATCCAGGCTCCGCCCGCGCATGGTTCGCGCAGAGTTCGATCGAGGGTCCCCTCCGGCAACGGATCGAGCAACTGGCGTCGGCCGAAGCGCGGTAAGACTGGCGGCCAGACCGCTGCCTTGAGGTCGAGCACTGCGAGACCGTCTGACCCTTAACAAACAGAATCTTTGCGCAGAGAAAGCGTAGGCACCAACTCGGCAAGAACACCGAAACGCTCGATGATGTAACGGAGATTCTGGACCGCCAGGGGGATGTGCTGAACGAATTCCGAGCGGCCAAGATTGAGTGACAGATTTCCGTACGCGCCCAGCGCCTGCATCAATCGCTGGCAGGCACAACGGGCGTAGATTTCATCGCTCGTCTCCCAATGTTCATCGCTCGGGCGGAGACTGCGATAGAACTCCCAAAGATGATCGCGTTCGGGCGGCGCCAGCGTCACATAAGGATCGAATAAAAGCGAAGCGACGTCGTATTCCGGGCGTCCGGGGCGCAGCCCCTGGTAATCGATAAGAAAGGCTTCGCCGTTGCGGATGATGACGTTTTGCGACTGAAAATCTCGATGCACAAAGAATCGCGGAAGTGCGCCCAGTCCGCGCCGCAATTCGACGAGTCCCTCGGATTCTCGAACCGCACGAATTTCCGGCGATGAAAGGGCGGAAAAATTTGCAACGAAGTGGTCGAAGAAATAGTTCTGCTCCCAAAGGTAGAGTTCTTCTGTGAAGGCCGGCATGAGGGCCTCGCGACGATGCGCAGGCAGATCTTCCGCGCGCAGACGGTGGATTTTGACTGCTTCGCCAAGCGTCCGCTCGTAAAGTTCGCGCCTTTGCGGCCAGGGACTCTGCTGAAACGCCCAAAGATCAAGCGCCCCGAGGTCCTCAATCCATGCCAGTTTGCGTTTGCGGTCATGATGATAGACTTTCGGCACGCGCACGCCGCGATCGAGGAGGATTTCGGTGGCCGGAAAGAAGCACGCATTGTCCTGCCGCGCATCGGTGTATCGGACCAGGATGATGTGCACCGGCCGGCCATGTTTGAGCAGCCGAAAATAGCGGCGGTCAGATCCTCCCTTGAGGATGGGCATCACTTCCATGTCCGGACCGGCCAGCACTGGAAAACGCTGGTTCGTCAAATCAATCAACTGCTCCGGAGTGAAATCGGACATCGAGTGACGGCACAGTGCAGAATGCAGAAGTATTGCCACTATCGGGAGGGCGAGCCTGCTGGCGAGCCGAATTGAATTGCCGCCAGCCCCGACTCAGAGCCCTGCCTTCGACAGCATGGCATGCAGGGTGACGAGGGCATTGCCTTCAAGCCGGTTGTTAACGTAGAGGAATGTGCCGCGTCTGTTTTCCTGCAGGCTTGAAGTGATTATCGCAGCGCCGGCATCGCGGCCCTGGGGATAGACCTCCTGGGCTTCACGATACGGAGTGAATTGCCTGACGGCTTCCTCGTATGACCGCCCCGGCTTGAGCAAAAACCGCGCCGCGCAGTGATTTGCGGTTCGGCTGCCCGGCATTTCCCATTGCTCAACTACCGATGGCATCTCAGTCCATGAATTAAATACGTGAGCCACGTTATGGCGCGCCAGCAGGGAAAAGTATTCTTCGTCGAGAAAGTCGCGGTTGCGAATTTCCACACCGTACCGCCAGTCGGCCGGCAGCCGGTCCAGGAAATTATCGAGCTTCTCGACAAACCCGCGCCCGGCTTCAAAATCGGTTGGATAAAACTTCGAGAACTCGAACAGGAGCACCCCAACGCGCGAACGGATAGCTTCACACGGGCGCAAAAAGCTGTGCGCAAATAATTGGGCGTCGAGAAAATTCGGGTTTTCCTGCCCTGCCCGCGCCCCAAACCGCGGAAGCTTTGGGAATCGCTTGATGGTGATCTCATCGGTGACTTTCAAGCTGAATTGAAAGCCCGCCGGGGTCATCGAGGCCATCTCTAGAAGTGCTTTCTCACGAGGAAACTGATAATAGGCCCCGTCCACACAGACGGTCGGCAACACGCTCGCATATTCCTCGAGGCAATCCCGATTAAAACGGCTTTCGGCAAATTTGCCGCGGTAAAGATAGCGCTGCTCGTCATACAGGAATCCGCACCACCCCTGGTATTTCCAGGACGATGTGCCGACGAAAACTCCGCGCGCTGCAGCCGCAGCCGCCATCCGCGCAAGCTCCGCCCGCTCATTTGGACTGGCTGAAAGCATGATCGATTGTCAAAACTGGCAGCGATTTTCCTCTACCTGTTTAACAAATCCAACTCGAGGAGCGGCGCTGCCCCATTAAAAGTGGGCTGGGGGGTCCCGTGGTCCAGGGACCAGACGCCACTTGAATGCTGACCCCGACAGGCGTAATGGGTCAGGCGCGTCTGGATGGGACACGTTAACAGAATTATGGCTTATGAGCACGATAATGCCGGTCAGTGACTCACAAAGTGAACCCACAGTCTTCTGGGGCGAGATCGCACCTTGTGAACATCTGGTTCAAATTTACGAGGATGATGAGGCATTTGTCGATTCACTCGAACGATTTGTGGCCGGGGCCTTCGGGGCGGAGACGGCGTAATCGCAATTGCAACAGCGAGCCATTTGAAAGCCTTGCACGACCGACTCACCGCGAATGGCGTGGATACGGATTTCGTCTGCTCTGGCGATCAATACATGCCCTTGGATGCCGAACAGGTCCTCTCGAAATTCATGGTTAAGGGATGGCCTGACGACCGCCTGTTCTCAGAAGTCGTGACCGGCCTTCTTAAACGCGCCCGAAAAGGCGGGCGCAGGGTGCGGGCATTCGGGGAGATGGTTGCCGTGCTGTGGGCGCAAGGCCACAATGGCGCCACCGTCCGACTCGAACACCTCTGGCATTCGTTGTGCCGAACCGAGGAGTTCTCATTGTTCTGCGCCTACCCCAGGAGTGGCTTCACTCAGAATGCCGATGAGTCGATTCGGGAAATTTGCGCGACCCATTCAAGGGTCGTTCACGGGTTGCCACTTCAGGTAGTTTAACTCCACCTATCGATTTTTGCCGCTTGTGCTTTAACATGGCAGCGGTCCAGGTTGAGGTCCCGCGGCTATTCCGTCTCCAAACAAGCGGCACGACTCGGCGCGAGATACGAAATCCTTACTGAGGGTCCCAAGGTTAAGATCCGGGATGACTAATTTAGAAGGAGATTGAAAATCCGCCGAAGAAAAGGTTGTTTTCGAGCTCGCCCCCGCGCAAGAACTGAACTCCACCACGGAGCTGGACGCGAGGGCTGAGTTGAATTGATGGGACGAACGCGAGAGTTTGCCGATTCTCTTCCTCGAACCACATGCTGGCATAACGCACGCTCAGGGCCAGCCAATCGGTGACCGAATACCCGAGTTCGATTGCCTCCATCGCCTCCAGTCGTTTACAATCAGAGAGTTACAACTCTATGGCTAGGGTCAAAAGGGCGTTTTGATACACCTTCTGATACACCGGCCCATGAAATCGCAGAAGGTTTCGCCCCGTCTCAGACTGCCCCGAGGACGATTGACGCCGCTCTAAAGGCCGCATCTTCGTTAGGCGTTTGCTTGAACGTCGGGAGACTCATCGGTTGGAGTTCCTTCGGGGGCAGCGGATGGAGTCTCGGGCTGCGCTCCGTCGGTCTTGGATTCCTTGGCACGGACGGCTTTGTTGGCGACACGGGCAATCTTCTTGCGGGCTTCGTCGGCTTTGGGGTCTTCCATAACCTCACGCTTCAGGACTTCGTTGACGAGGACGGTGCGAATCTGCTCGATGTCGATGCGAACGTCGGGCGACACGCGGCGTAACTCGCGCCGGACAACCTCCAGCACCGGGTCAGAGAGAACTGTCGCGCCGAGGAAGAAACGGCTGAGAGCCTGCTTCTGCGTGTGAAAGTCGCCAAGCGCGGAGCGCTGCCAGCCCTCCTTGCACCACAGATATAGCGTCTCAAGGTCGGTGTCGGAACGCGAGTTGAGCACGGAAATGTCTAGGTCCACGACAAGCTCTTGCCCGATTGGGCGTGTGAAGAACACGCGATAGACGCACCATCGGATGCCGTTGGTGAGCAGAACCCAGTCAACGCCTTGGTTGGCGGCGTAGTCCACGGCTTGTTTGACTTGCTGCTCCTTGAGTTCGATTCCGATTGCCTTGACTTCGATAAGGGTGGAGAGCTTGGCGTCGAGTTTGATGGCGAGGTCGCAGTAGGTGCCGCGAATGGCATACTCGGACGTAAGCTCGGAATACTTGTCGTAGCCGAAGATGTCCGCGAGCATGTCCTTGACGATGGTTACGGTGTCCGTCTCGCCCACGTCGCGGGCCTTGGCGGCGGCGAGGATGGGCTGATAGCGTTTGAGTCCGGCGATGAGTCGCTCGGCGACTTTCTTGGGGACGGATGCCATTGTGTTGTTCTGGGTTGGTGGTTGGAAATCGTGATTGAACTAGAGCAACGCCTTACTATCGCGACACCAACCGTAGGTAAAGCTTCGTGCCAGCCCGCCCGTCAAATTATTTATTCTAGGCACGAAACACAGAGCTTCGGCAAAGGTGAACATGGGGGTGCTGCCCCGGAACCAAAGTTCAGGCCGTTCGGTGTCATCGAGAAATCTGCACCTCCGAACCCGTCGCATCGACATGGCCTGTTACATAAACGGAGAGCCGACGAAGCATAAGCGCTTTTTTGGCTTCTGGAGTTGTGGCCGCGAAAATCTCCCCGGCGGTCGGGTGTCGCGTGACGGCCTGAAGGATGAGAACAAGAACGACACAAATGGAGGCAAGCAGGCCGACAACAGCAAAACGGAAGGTAGAGTCTCTCATGTAGAATAGCGGATGTTGCCGGAAGCCCGTTAACTGGCAAGCCCCGGCCATTACTGACTGCTAGGAATTTGCTTTTTCAAACGGACCGTTCCCTCGCGGCCGGGCGACCGGGGTTGGAGGGGGTGCGACACGGTGGACCATCTGCCCACGGACTCGGCGCGCTTGTCGCAGATTGCTTTCACCTATTATGACGGCGGCCACATGATGTATACGAACACTGAGTCCCTCGCCAAATTGAGCGCCGATTTGCGCGCCTTCGTCCTGAAACGTTAATCGTCCATCGTGGGCGCGACTCACCTTTTCGGACCAAGCATTTTACTGGCGCTTCGGTTGCGCGGAACGCAGCAAGCGATCGCGCTGCTGCGGAGACAGATTCTGCGAGGAAACGTAGTTGGCCAGACCTTGGGGATCGCGCCGGCCCCAGCGATCTGCCACTTCGCTCATGACGCGGAAACGCCGTTCGCCATCGGTGATGGATTCGGCCCATGGCATGGAGTTTTTGGGGTCCATTTCCATAACTTGCGAAGCGTAGCGTTCGATCGGCCGGTCCAACGCGGGCGAGGGAGGCTGCGCTGCAAGCCAACCCGCCGCCCCATTCCGGTCTAAATCAATCCAGCGGCGAAAGACGGCGTCATACAAGTCGCGTCCCTGGTCCTTGGCCGGCAGCGAGCGCACCCACTCGATAGCCTCTTGAGGATTGACGCGCACCCAAGAGGTGGCCAATTCAACACGCATCGTGGCCAGGTTCGCCGGGCTAATGTGCTGAGTTTCCATCCACGCCTTGGCGGCGTGTGGCTCGTAGAGCGCCCATTGGTCTACAAAACGGCTCATCGCCGCATCGCGCAGACGGCCGTCGCTCAGCTGCGCGATCCAGCTTTGCATCTGCGAGTGACCTCCCCGCTGATAGATTTCCTCCATGACGCCGTCGGCTTGTTCGCTCCATCGGTTAAGCTCGCTCGCGTGCGCCGTGAGAAAGCTGAGCGCTTTTTCCGGTCCACTGCGCGCGAGTCCGCGGAAAATGAGATCGATGCGGCTTTCCGGGAGGGTGCCGTCGTTTGGGGTTGCCTTCGCCCAGGCAAAAGCCGCCTCAGGATCGGAGCGTCCCCAGGCGTGAATGACACTTTCCAAACCATCGTTACGCAGCTTCACGCCTTCCAGCGCGGCTGCCGTTTCCAAAGCTGCCTTCGGATCGACGCGAGTGAGTTGCGCGAGCGCTTTCGTAATCCGCTCATTGCGCTCTGGACTTGGCGTCATCGCTGTCAGTCGGGCGATCCGTTCCAAATACTCAGCCGCCGAGTAGCGGCTGGGCCCGTCTTCAGCTTCGTCTTCCTCAGTTTGGATAGATTGATCGGTGGCCAGCTCAGGCGGGAGCTCGCCGACCGCTTTTCCACCAGGCGCCTTCGAATCATTCAACTGCCTTATCAAAGGAGGAACTGCGGACGCAGAAACGGTAACCGCGGCGGTTTTCTGCGAGCCTTGCTTTCCACTCCAATAACCAACCAAAAACACTGCAAGTGCTGCCGCGACCATCCTGAAGGTCCGAGTGGAAAAGGATGGATTACTGCTAGGAATTTGCTTTTTCAAACGGACCGTTCCCTCGCGGCCGGGCGACCGGGGTTGGAGGGGGTGCGATTTCTTACGAAATTGACAGTCTAGTACCGACGGTTTCCACCGCCACCACCGAAACCACCACCGCCGCCGCCTTCGCGGGGAGCCATCGGTTTAGCTTCGTTGACAGTCATCGGACGACCTTCACAGTCAGTACCGTTGAACTTGGTGATAGCTGCATTAGCTTCGGAATCACTCGACATTTCGACGAAAGCGAAACCTTTGCTGCGACCAGAATCACGATCCATGATCACTTTGGCAGATTCAACAGTTCCGCATTGCGAAAACTTATCGACCAAGAATTGATCCGTTGCTGAAAAGGGAAGATTACCGACATATAGCTTTTTACCCATAAAACCTCCTTAAGGTTTAGAGACCGCTAAAGAGATTGGGGGCGACATGCCCGAAAGACTCTGTAGACGACTACTTAATTACTGCTAGGAATTTGCTTTTTCAAACGGACCGTTCCCTCGCGGCCGGGCGGCCGGGGTTGGAGGGGGTGCGGGGGGAGGAAGGGGTGAATAAACGGCGAACCACTAATGGTCGAGCCCTTTTTTCGGGTTTTTCGGGTCGAACCGCCGATATCGCCTTCGGAGAGGGTAATTTCACCCGGGACTCGCCTTCGGGGAGGGTGAAATCACCCGGACTCGGGCGCGCCAGTCCGTTCCCGCCGGTTTTCTCGATCGAGAACGGGCAGGTGATTCTGATGCGGTGGCCGCATCGCTCGACGGGACGCGATGAACGACTCACTCAGCGGGCGGCCTGTCGGCATCAAGGACCAAGACCCGGTCAGCATCGAGCGCGAGTTCGGGCGCCTCCCAGGCCGGCTCGCCGCCGGTCCACCCATCAGATGGAGGTGGAACGCGCTCTTCGGTCCAGTTCCATTGCGGCGGCACGCCGACCGGCTCCATGGTTTCGACGTCGAACGGCGGGTCGGGCGGTGGGGGAAGGGCGATGATGGCCTCCCAGAGCCCGTGAAGGCGAAGGAAGAACTCGACTTCGTGCCGGCAGGTCATGGTGCCGGCGACCTGCATCGTCCCCTTGCAGCAGGGGCAGAGGAGCGGGTCCTCGCCCCAGACCCGCCTTGAGATCGCGCCAGAGGGGCCGCAGGGCGCGAGCGCTTTTGGTGGGGGGTGCGGGGAGGACGAGGAGCGTTGTTGATGATGGCGGCGGGCCGGCGGCGGGGCGGGTGCGGCTGGCCACATTTCTGGATTAGGCCGGGCCGCTTTCGCATCCATTCCACGCCGCTTGTTGAATAGAGCCCGTAGTAGCGCACGGTCTGGTGGTTGTTGGGCGGGATGTGCTCGACGGCGGCGACCAGGAACTCGCTGGTGGTGAAGACCTGGAAGTTGCGCTTGCTGTGCCAGCTTCGGCTGGATCGGTAGATGAGTGATTCTTCCCCTGAGAGGCCTCTCAGGGGCTTGGCTGTACTCTTTCATGCCATTGGCAGGTCGGTTTGGATATGGAAGAGTCTCTTTATATTATAACAAAGCGTCACCAGGGTCCACTCGAGCTTGGTCTTGGCAAGCCCTCGGAGCATGAAGCACCGGAACCCCATCGCTTCCTTAATGATGCCGAAGACCGGCTCGACGGTCTGTTTACGCTCGCCGTAAAGCTGCTTGCCCGCCCGAGTGTCCACTCGATGGGCCATCACTGCCGCACCCCTAAGGCCTATCCCTAATTGCGGGGCTGGCCCCTGGGAGGATAGTCGTCTTTCAGGGCCGTGTCTCCACTCAGCGGTTTGCCGAACAATGAAACCAACGTTTCGCGTCTATCCCGGTATGCTGCGGCTGATTCCTGTTCTTTGGCTGGAACAAACTGGCGGCCCCAAGGTTCTCAAAGGCGCGATTGCGTTCGCAACGCTGGACAGCGCATTGAAACAGGCCCGGTTTATCTGCGAAATGCACGGTTGTCGGGTCACCTTCGAGCAAACCGGGCGGGCCAGTGAAAACTTCGACTTCGGCCCCTGGCGCGCGGGTGAGGCTTAAGAGTCTGAAACTCATACTCCCCGCGCAGGGATTCGGCTGGCTGGAATCTCCGCGAAGCACGCCGCTCCCGCCGGCTATGGGAAGCTGGAAAAATCACTCGCCAAACGGCGGCGCGATGGGTCATCGCGTCCTACCTTCGCCCAAAAGCTGCACTTGGAGGTCGGGACGCATTTGTTTGATTTGTGCAGTGCCATCGGCAGTGACCTTCGTGTTGCGGAGCCCAAGTTCTCGCAAATTTTTCATCGAGGCCAGCCGGGCCAGTTGAGCGTCATCGAGCGCCAAGCCATCGATCATGGCCACCCGGAGGCTTTTAGTGGCGACGAGTTGCTCGACCACTCTGTCCGCCGGCACAGTCGAAACGTCGTGTCTTTTTCCGAAATCGACCGCGACAATTTCCCCAAAGACGCGGTGGATGAAATGCGGGCCGTGGTGTGCGATGAAGTCGTTCGGGCTGCGCGCGAGCCGGTCGGTCAACTGTGGCCAGGGGCGCGATAAGTACACCAGCGCCCCAAGATTGTAGAGTCTCGCTTCCTGGGCGGCAGTCTGGTTGTGCCGTATGGCCGCAACTAAAAGCAGCAGGGCCAACGCCAACAGGCAAAAGCCCAGGATGTTCCGGCGATGAGGGCGGCGGGGCATCTTTTGATAAGCCGCCGCGTGCCAGCAAACCGGCTAAACGGTGATGGAAAATTCCTTCCGGTATTGTTCGGTCGCGACTTCGTTGGCCTTTTCGGCAGCGTCCCCAGTGAATTTTTCTGTTTTCGGGTCAAATGTCAACGCTGGTCCGAGAACCGGATGCGCCTTGTCGATGTCCACACCATTCTCACTCAGGTGGGATCGCATGCGGTCGAAAGTTTCAACCGCATCCTTGTCCGCGTGGATCTTTTCTTTGATCTCGGCGGGGGCGGTTGCCCGGCCGATCCGGTAACTGACGTTGGCCAGATGGGCCAGGGCGGCGGAAAGGTGGCCCGAAAGAACGCTGTGTCCCGGCTCGAGCAGTTTGCCGGCTTTGATCGCGTTTACGAAATTCTGCTGGTGATTGCCCCCGCCAGCTTCGCCAAATTTTTGCGGAAGCTTCTTGCCTTCCTTATCGTAAGCGACGTTTTCCGCGACCATGCCGCCTTCGAAATCGAGAATGTTGCCGACGTCGACCCCGGTTTTACCAAAGATGGGAGCGCCTTGTTTGAAATCCATGTTCTGACGCGGCAGGCCGCGCACCTCGAATATGACCGGGACCGGTTTGTAATCGAAAAACGCGATCTGGGTATTGGCGGTTGTGGCGTCATCCTCGTAGCCAAAACGTCCGCCAATGGATAAAACCGCTGTGGGGCACTCCTGTGGATCGCCGACCATCCAGCGGGCGACATCGAGTTGGTGCGGGCCTTGATTTCCGATGTCACCGTTCCCCCAGGGCCACTGCCAATGCCAGTCATAATGGAAACGCTTGCGCATGATGGGGAGCATTTCGCGCGGGCCGCTCCAGAGGTTGTAATCCACGCTGGGAGGCGGTGGCTGAGGCCCTCCGCATTTGCCGATGTTGTCGCGCTTTTTGTAACAGAGACCGCGGCTGATCAGCAGCTTGCCCAGAGGACAGTTCTTGTCTTTGGCCCACTCGGCGACTTCGTGCCAGCCAGCCGATGACCGCCGCTGCATGCCGTGCATGGCCACGAGTTGCGGATTTTTCGCCGCTGCCTGGGCCAGTTGGCGGCCTTCCCAAATGTTGTGTGAAACGGGTTTCTCAACATACACGTGTTTGCCGGCCTGCAATGCGGCCACCCCAATCAACGAATGCAGGTGATTGGGCGTCGCGATGATGACAGCATCGATATCTTTGTTCTCGATCAGCTTGCGATAGTCGATGTAGGTGCTGATTTGCGCGTTGTGCTTCTCGGCGGCCCGCTTGTTTTGCTCGCCGTGCTCGTAGTCAGCATCACACACGGCGACCAACCGGCACCCTTTGGTGTCCTTAAGCAGGCGGCTGCAATGCCCACTCCCCTGGCCGCCGGTCCCGATGACCGCCACCCGCACGTCTTCATTCGCGCCAACGGCTCGCAGATTTGGAGAAAAAGAAAGTGCCGCTGTGCCAGCGAATGCGGTCCGAAGAAAATGACGGCGGCTGCTGTGAGAAGGAGAGTATTTGGCCATTCGAGTAAAGAAGGGGTGGACGATGCGGGCGACATCCTCCGCCTCGGCGAACGCCGATTCAAGTTCGAATTGTTTGCTCGACCGCGGGGAGCAGCCGTCCCTTTCCGTGCCATTTGCCTTTTAAACAAGCTGGCTGAGTTTGGGCGCCAATTCTCCTGATGGCACCTCCGCTGCCCAGTCCCAATGGTGATATCCTCTTCGCGTTCCTCAGCATCGTTCTCGAAGGCACGCCGTATATCGTTTTGGGGACGTTGATCTCCGGATTCATCGACGCCTATCTGCCATCGAACTTGATGGAGCGGCTGCTTCCTCGCCGGGCGTTCCCGGCCGTTTTTGTCAGCGGGTTGCTGGGAGCCATTTTTCCGGTTTGCGAGTGCGCGATCGTTCCGGTCATCCGCAGGCTGGTGAAAAAGGGCCTGCCAGTGTCGTGTGCGGTCACTTACATGCTCTCGGCGCCGATCATCAATCCCATCGTCGTGGTCAGCACGCTGTCCGCATTTAAAGAACCCACTGGCCAGATCGCCCCACTCATGACCTCTTCGCGTCTGCTGATTGCGTACGCAATCACGGTTATCATTGGATTGATCGTCACCCGGCTGCCAATTGGCCGCGTTTTGCGCGCCCGAGTGCTCGCGGAAGGAAATGACCACATGCACACCCATGCACGCGGCAGCCATGACGAGCGCGTGACACGCGCGCTTCGCACGTCAATGCACGACTTTTTGGACACAGCGATGTACTTCGTGGTCGGTGTACTTATCACGTCGGTTTTTAATACGCGACTGATGATCCGCCCGGACTTTCAGGGAGTGGTGAGCAGTCTCTCGCAGAACGACTGGCTGGCTATCCCCGGCCTTATGTTGCTGGCCATGCTGCTTTCTCTCTGCAGCACCACGGACGCTTTCATCGCCGCAAACATGCAGGCATTCTCCCTGGCATCGAAGCTTGGTTTTCTCGTCTTCGGGCCGATGTTTGATCTCAAGCTCATGTTCATGTATTCGAGTGTTTTTAAAAAGCGATTTGTGCTGGCGCTGGGCGTTTCACTCTTTGTGTTAGTTGGTGGCTTCTGTGGCCTCTGGGCGTTCGGGGCGCCCAGATTCTTTGTCCGTTAACCGATGTCCTCCGAACACCACAACGAAGACCACCGGTGCGAGTCGGACTGCGGCCACGATCATCACGGTCACGCCCACGCGCACGGTGAACATCACCACGACCATTCGCACGATCATGGCGCGGCGGTTGCGCTCGCCACGCTGGACCGCCGCTTTTTTTTCCACGTCGGCACCGTGCTGGTCGCGCTCTGGGGCGCGGTGATGGTTTACTTCTTTGCGACGGGGCGCGTCACGCATTATTTGACGGGCAGTGGGACGTTCCGGATCCAATGTTTGCTGACCGGGCTGGCGCTTTGCGTTCTTGCGGCCTTCAATTTCCTGACTGCGCGGCGTCGTGAAGCACCGCACGGGCCCAGACCGCCGACGGCCGACGCCGAAGCGGAGGCTGCCGAGTGCGCAGAGGACCACGATCACGTGCATGATGAAAGCAGTTGGATCGGAAAGGTGATTAGCTTTCTCGTGCTGGCAGTGCCGCTGGCAACCGCCGCCCTCTATTCGCCGGACCGCTACAGCGATACCTTCACCCGGCTCAAAGTGAACGCGGTGGCGACAACCAGCACGGCGGCCCTCGGCAGCGGCGGGATCGATCTCAGAAAACGCAGCGCCTCGAGCGACGCGGTTGTTCCCTCTGGCGCAGAAAAGAAAGCGGCGGCGCCTGCCGCGCCCGGAGCATTCAGCGTCGAGGAACTCGAACGGCTGAGCGGTGGCAGGAGTCCGGAGGGAAACATTCGCCTGCAACTGGTCGAGCTTTTTTACATGCCGGCCCAGACGCCAGATGTACGCGACGTAGTCGCCAGCCAGCCGATTGAAACCGTGGGCCAGGCGATCAAGGACACAAATAATCCGGCGCGCATGAGGCTCTTTCGATTAATGATGACGTGCTGTGCAGCCGACGCGCGGCCCATTTCCATCCCGGTTGAATTTGTCGACGCCGCTCCCGAATGGCGGGAAATGAATTGGTATAAGGTCGCCGGCACCATCGAGTACCGCGATGAGAACGGAACCCCGACGGCGGTATTGAAGGCGAAGTCGGTGACTTCAGAAAAGCCGCCGCGTAATCAAATGATGTTTTGAGCCCGGAGACGGCGCGCCTCCGAACCGCAGCACCGCCTATCACGGCCGGTCCGTCGCGGGACGATGCTCCCAGTAGTCGTGGCGAGGCGTTTTTGAAGGAACCTGGTATGGCAAATTCCCATCTCGGGTGTGACAGCCAGTCCCTCACTACCAGGGGACATCGGTCTGTTGTTCGCATGAGGGGGAGTTAGAAGAGTAAGCCAGACAGCCCACTGCCATGTCTCGAATTGGCGTGAGAAAGAGGCTGGGTTCTCATGGCTGGGCCTTATTGGCGAGCAGTGCGTCATCCCGCATGCGCCGTTCCGCTGCCACGATTTTTCTTATTACCCTCACGAAGACCTTGACCCTGGCGGAATTCCGCTTCGTGACCCCTAGCGTTTCGCCGTCTTCCACCGCGCGCGCCCCTAAAGTTGAGTCTCTGGCGGTTGCAACAACTCTTCGAGCGTCATACCGGCCAGGGAGTCGAGGACGCGCTCGGCTTCGGCGAAATTCGAGCCGCGGGTCACAGAGCTGGGAACCACGATGCATGGGCAACCAGCGGCGCGGGCTGCGAGCAGACCATTGCGCGAATCTTCGAGCACCAGACAGTCGGAGGGCGGCAATCCGAGCGCCTTGGTGGCGCAGAGAAAGAGGTCCGGCGCCGGCTTCACCAACGCGACGTCGTCGCGGCTGCAAAGCGCACCAAAAAAGGGGATCAAGCCGAATCTTTCGAGCCAGCCCCGAATCCATCGCGCATCCGAGCTCGAGGCGACCGCGCACGGTACGCTGCGGTTTAGCGCCTCAGTCAGCAATTCACGCACGCCGGACAGCAGCTCAAGGCCTGCGTGCAATTGGCGAATGCGCCGGTCCTTTGCTGCGATGAGCGGCGGCCATTCCAAAACCTTGCCGACCCGGCGCTCAAGCTCGGCAATGGGATCGAAAATGCCAAATGTGCTGCCGACACAATTCACGTAGTCGGAAAGTGCGAGTTCCTGCCCCTGCGAGCCGTAAAGCTCGCACCAAGCCTGGTAGATCCCCCCTTCTGTATCCACGATCAATCCGTCAAAATCAAAAATGAGCGCGCGGCGAGGCATGGGTTTGCAAATTCGCTATGGTGATTAAGTGCAACCTTGGTGCCATAGACGGCCGGAGGCTGCAACAGTCTGAGTGACGTGTGTGAATTCAATTCATGCCACCTGCAATCCAGGAGGCCGCACGGAGAAATCGCCACAAGCCAGCTATCTTTTAGCGCCAACGGCGCGGTGATCATTATAGCCTGGGGAACGCCCCAGGAACCTCGGCGGGTCAAGTGTGCCAGCGCTGAAAGCGCGATTCATTCATCTCCACTTTGATTTATGATCGCGCCATGCCGCAATCCCTTAGCAAAGTCATCATTCACGTCATCTTCAGCACAAAAGACCGAGAACCAGGACTGGATCGTGAGGTTCGACCCCGGATGCATGCCTATCTGGCGACCATTTGCCGCGATTTGGGAGGAGAAGCCTACCGCGTCGGGGGCGTGGCCGACCATGTCCACATCGTGACTACTCTGCCGCGGACTCTGTCCCAAGCGGATTTGATTGAAAAAGTGAAGAAGTCCTCCTCGAAATGGATCAAGGCTCTCGCACCCAAACACCGCGGCTTCTATTGGCAGCGAGGCTATGGCGCGTTTTCGGTGAGCCCCAGCCAGCTCTAGCCTGTGCTCGAATATGTCGAAACTCAGGAGGACCACCACCGCGTCCGAAACTTTCAGGAGGAATACCGCGACTTCCTGCGCAAGCATGGCGTCGATTTTGACGAGCGCTATGTGTGGGACTGAAGCCTGGCTTCCGCTGAGTCGCGCTTTCAGCGCTAATCCTTGATGGTTGGATGCATTTTCCTGGGGCGTTGCCCCAGGCTGGTATGAGGAAGCACCGTTGGCGCCAAAAAAATCCAGGCCAGATCCCTCCTCCCCCGGCTTTGCCCCGGCGATCGAGACTGCAAGGTCTACTGCGGCCTGGCGCGGAAAAAATATGAAGGTTGTCCGGGAGCTACCGGAAATTCGATCGGCTGCTCTGGTGCTACCATGGTTACGGCTTGTAAGTCGGTCCACGACCCCCCGAGCAGACTGGGGGAGGCTTCAAGAACGTATGTCTCGCCAGTTTCACCTTTTAGGACAAAGGTAAACTTATCGCCAGCCGGGCCTCTGGTGTAAGCCAACTCGATTAACTCAGGCATTGCGTCTGTGGGCGGAGCGCGATTGAGCGTCATGGCTATAATTCCGTTGTTGGTATCGAGCGCGTAGACCCGGCCGCCTCCAAATTTCACCGAACCAGCGAAATTAGTGTTCGGGTTGTCAGTCGCGAAGAGCTCCTGGTCCAGCAACACCGGCGGTTGCGTTAGATCGGTGATATCATACAGGCGCAAATTATCGGGGGTTTCGACGGCAATGGCAGCGAAGCTCTTGGTGCTTGGGTCGGCGGCAATAACTCGCGCCGATCCCGGGAATTCAGCGGTGCTGAATGCCTGCAATTCGGCGGCAGTGCCAGCAATCATGTCGAACGCGACACGCCGGAGAGGACCGGCTTCGGCACGCGCCCAGATTGTGTCTCCTTCGCCGAATGCGGCCTGGGCAAAAGGCTCGGAACCTGTTAGTCCGGTCAGCTCAAAAACCTTGGGTGTGAATGTCAGGCCATCGGTCGTGGTGAGAATGGCGAATTTACTCTGATTGCGGGCGCCGACGAGCAACTGGGTGGCTGTCCCGCTTCCGCGCACGTCGAAACTATCTCCGGCACGGTCACCGGTGTCAGAGCCAGCGCCGTCACGATCGAAAAGATCTGCGGGGCCATAGACATTCATCGGTTCCGCCTCGCCTGAATCGTTGCTCCAACTGTAGATCTTGAAGTTGGGCGTTTGGGTGCCCGAGGTGACGAGATTCGTAGCGTAGACGACTCCATCGTCCGAGCAGTCCACCATGTTGAGCACAAAAAACCCGCTGGCGACACTCTGCGTGGGATCGGAAGTGTTGGTAAGTTTTAAGGTGCGGGTTGCGCCCGCGGGTCCCAGATTGGCCCCCGTAGCCGCTTCGAGGACAACCACCGATGCAGCGTCGTTCGCAGTGCGGCTGACGAGGACGAGGTGATCAAGTTCCGCGTTGTATCCGAGTCCCCGCTGGTTGCCGTTGGTCGTCAAGTAAGGCCGGTCGCCTGGCGCCAGTTTCCAAAGCACGTTCATGGCATCGCTGCTAACCAGCGGGGTCACGGTGAGTGTTGCGGGATCGCTGGTGATTGTGTCCACCGAGTTGGTGACGCGCACTTTGTAAATGCCGGCATCGGCGATCGTCGCCGCGGCGAGGGTGTAGGAGGAGGATGTCGCGGTGGGGATGTCCACGTCGTCTTTAATCCACTGATAGCTCGGGGCCGGCCCGCCGGTGGCAATAACGCTTAAGGTGGCGCGGCCACCCTCGATCACAGTGAGGCTGGCCGGCGGGGTCTCGATGACAGGGGCGGAAGTGCTGGGCTGGAGTTCAAAGGCGTAAAGACCGTTGTTGGTATCCAGGTAATAGATCCGCAGCGTTCCCTCGCCCGCTTCCGGGAGAAAAAAGTCAACGGAACCTACACCGTTGCCATTCGGGTTGTTCACCGGCACCGTTGATTGATGAATGACCACCGGCGCCGCAGGATCGGTGAAGTCGTATGCCCGCAGGACATCAGCCCCGGTGAGCATATCGATTGCGGCCAAACGCTTAGAAGCGGCGTGCACCCCGATGCTACCAAGACTAACGGGAATTGGCGGGTCTGTATAAACCGTTAGCGTTGATTGCACCGCCTGCCAGGTATCCGTGCGAACTCCAATGCGCCGCAACGGCTGTTGGCTGCGTTTGGTATAGACCGTCGTCAGAGTGAGGTTGTCATTTTCCAGGGTAGCTGGATCGTCGTAACCGGTGATGTCCTCTCCAAAAGCGACGGAAAGATTGCCGGCCGTTGAACCGACGTTTCTTACGAGATGCGGCGTGAAGGTTAGTCCGTCACTAGTCGTGAAAATGGCGACAGGATCGGGGATGTAGGTTGTATTGTTTATGGTGGTGGCCGCGATGACGATCTGAGTGTTCAAACCGGCGCCGCGGACATCTATCGAATCACCCCAGCGTTGAGGATTGGCGCTATTGGCAGGGTTTGCAGGGTCGAGACCGGCCGGGTCGCCGTTAAAGGCCACGGTCGGCACTGTTGTTGGCTGATCATCTGCCCAACGGTAAATCTTATAGGCGCGTTTGGTCAGAGCGGTTCCCGTCACGAGGTTACCGGCATAGATTGCGCCATCATCGGCCGCGCCTACCATATCCAGGCGGAAAGTACCGCCGGTGACCCCGGTGAGATCGAGGGTGTGAAGTTCCGTACCGCTCGAGCGGTCGAGCACACGCACGGCAAGCGGCGGGTCGTCGGCTCGGTTCGCCATGCCGGAAACGACGACAATATTCCCGCTCGCCGGATTCGAAGTCATTCCCCGGACACTGTCGCCCTTCACCGCAGTGCCGGTAGGTGGTTCCTGCCTGGTCATCCAATCCCGATCGGCCGGGATTTCGGGATCGGTGCCACTGGGGGCCTTGATCGACCAGAGGAGCTCGAGAGTGTCCGCGGATACCGGGACGATGGAAAGGACCGCGAGAGTGCCAGCAATGCCGCAAACGACATGGGCAGAGAAGCTGCGTTTCATAACGATTGGGGAATTATGGGAAAGTGGGGGGTGAAAACCAAACTCACATTCTAGTGGCCCGGTCGCTCCGCGCAACACCATTGTCGCATCAATGACTGTAAGTCCTGGCCTGGTGCCTTGGGGCAGCGCACGCGCCTCGCGTGCTGTGGTCGGCGCCCTCGCCGACCGCAATTTTTGGACTGCGGCGCGCGCGTCGCACTCCAAAAAAACTTACTGAGGCACGGCGCGGAAAAGCCGCCGCAGTTGTCCGGCGGGGATAGTCACCTGGATTCTTTGCGGTGAGGCGGTCAACGTGACTGTGGTTACGTCGGTCCAGCCGGATGTCGCACCAGCAGATTGAATTCGGTAGACTCCGCCGGCTTTGGCGGAGAGATCGAAGCTGAATGTTTCGGTGCCGCCACTTTGATCGAGCCTGACACCGGCCACATCGAGAATGGTTGGAGTGAGATCGATCTTCATGGCCATGACACCATTATTGGCATCGACGGCGTAGATGCGTCCACCGCCGAACCGGACCGAGCCGCCAATGTTAGTGTTTGGATTGTCGGTGGCGAAGAACTCCTGGTCGAGCAGCACCGGCCGCTGCGCCAGGTCGCTGATGTCATACAGCCGGAGATTGTCCGGATTTTCAATGGCAATGGCGCCGAGTTGGTTGGTTTGGGGATCGACTTCGACCAGGCGGGCGGCAGCCGGAAAATCGGCGGAGGTGAATGACTGGAGAACAGCGGCGGTGCCGGAACCGAAATCGAAGGAAATATGTCGCAACGGCCCGGAATCGCCCTTGGTCCAGATGGTGGTGTCTTCACCGAACGCTGCCTGGGCAAATTCGGCGGTCCCAGGGACCGCGGCGACCTGGAAAACCGTCGGCGTAAACGTCAAACCGTCGGCTGTGGTGAGCACCGCGAACTTGTTCTGGTTGCGGGCGCTGACCAGCATCTGCGTTCCCGCGCCACTGCCGCGCACGTCGAAACTGTCACCCGCGCGGTCGCCGGTGTCAGCGGCGTCCCGTTTAAAAATATCGCCAGGCCCGTAAACCCTGACGGGCTCGGCCTCGCCCGAGTCGTTGCTCCAGCTATAGATTTTGAAGTTCGGCGTTTCGCCTCCGGAGGTGACGAGATTTGCGGCATAGATGACGCCATCGTCCGAACAGCCGGCCAGATTGAGCAAAAACGTTCCGCCGCTGACGCTGTGGGCTGGATCGACGGAATTGGCCAGCTTCAAGGTGCGTGGCGTGCCGCCCGGGCCCACGTCAGCGCCGGTCGCCGCATCGAGAACGATGACGGCGGGATTTGGCAACCCTGCCACCGGCGTCCTGCTGATAAGAATCAAGTGGTCGAGTTCGGAACTATAAGCGAGGCCGCGCTGGGTGCCGTCAGTGGAAGACAGGTAGGGGCGGTCTCCTGGCGCCAGTTTCCAGCAAAGCTCCATCGCGTCGCTGCTGACTCGATGCAGAACCGTGAGGGTCGCGGGAGTGCTGGTCGCCGTTCCCTCGGTGTTGGTGACCCGGACCTGGTAAGTGCCGGCGTCAGCGAGCGCAGTGATTGGAATTGTATACGTGGATGAAGTGGCTCCAGGAATGTCCGTGTCGCCTTTGATCCATTGGTAGCTGGGCGCGGGCGCGCCAGACGCGGCCACGTTGAAAGCTGTAGAGCCGCCCTCGATGACGGTGTAGCTGGCGGGCTGCGTCGTAATTTCGGGCGGAGCCGTGCTGGGTTGGAGTTCGTACGCATAGAGTCCGTTGTTAGTGTCGAGAAAATAGACGCGCAACGAACCCTGGCCCGCAGGGGGTAAAAAAAGGTCAGCCGAACCGACGCTATTTCCATTCGCATTGTCGACCGGCAGGACTTCTTGATCGAGTTGCACCGGGGTCTGTGGATTCGTCATGTCGTAGAGGCGCACGTTGTCGGCGCCCGAGACGAGGTCGATCGCGCCGAGTCGTTTCGAGGGCACGTGGATTCCGATGATGCCCAGTGAGTTTGGAAAAGCTGTAACCGGGTAAGTGACGAGGGTCGACGCCACCGCCTGCCAGGTGTCGGTGCGAACGCCAATGCGCCGCATCGGCTGCCCGGTGCGTTTGGTGTAGATTGTGGTCAGGGTAACGTTCTCGGTCGACGGCGTGCTTGGGTCGTCGTAACCCAAAATATCTTCCCCGAACGCGACAGTAAGGGATCCTGTGCTTGCGCTAACACCACTCACGAGGTGAGGCGTAAAGTTTTGCCCGTCGCTGGTCGTAAAGATGCAGACCGGGTCTGGCACGAACGTAGCGTTCGCGATGGTTGTTGCCGCGATGACGATCTGAGTATCCACTCCCCCGCCCCGCACGTCCATCGAGTCTCCCCAACGCTGTGGGTTCAGACTGCTTCCGTCGAGTTCATTGATGCCGGCAGGATCACCTTGAAAGGCCACGGTAGGCACGGTGCTCGGCTGGTCGTTGGCCCAACGGTAAAGCTTGTAGTTTCGCGCCGCCGTATTGCTCGAGGTCACCAAATTTCCCGCATAAACCACTCCATCCTCGGACACGCCCACCATATCGAGCCTGAAGGTTCCGCCGAAAACGTCCGTGAGATCCAAAGTATTAAGCTCGGCGCCAGTGGAGCGATCGAGAACGCGCACCGCGAGCGGCGGATCCAGGGCGCGGTTGGCCATGCCTGAAACAACAACGAGATTTCCGGTCAGGGGATTCGATGCCATGCCGCGAACACTGTCACCTTTGACAAAAGTGGTGCCGCTTAGTTCCTGCCGGGTCATCCAATCCCGGTCGCCTGGCTCTGTAGCTGTGTTAGCCTTAATCGACCAGATCAGCTGAAGAATATCGGCGCGTGAGTGCGCGCAGGCCATGCACGTGAAGAGAAAAGCGGGGAGATGCCAGGCGGGCAACAGTCGTTTCATGAGAGTTCCGAGCAGGGGGTTTTTCGACGTCAGGTGGCGAGTATGCAGGCTGGCATTCTGCCAGGCAAGCCGCAAATCCGCCACAGCGCTCCCCCTCAGGGCTGATTTTTTCATGGTACTTCAGGTTTCCAATCCTGCCCATCCGACCGGGGTCTCAGACCCCGGCTACAGCGTTGTAGCCGGCCTCTGTGAGGCCGGAGAAATCAACCGCAACCCTTGAC